>JARGOB010000012.1 GCA_029212925.1 Coxiellaceae bacterium
ATGATAAAAATTACGCTGGGAGCGGTGAGTCATGTTTAATCAAACGGCCTCTAAGGCACTGCTCGTTACTGGCGCTAGCAATATCGATCAGTATAAATACCCGGCTGCAGCAATAGTGAGCCCGGTTGAAGTGTCTGATGCCAATAAAAATGCCCAGTTTGCAACAGAGGTTGATATGTATCGGCAAAAAGATTTTTGTCAATTTTTGCGATGTATATCTGCTGCTTTGGTGCGTGATTGTAATGATGATTTTTCAATAAATTTACGGGTTTATAGGCATCGTATAGCATTGCACTATAATGCAACACAAGAAAAATGGTTATTACAAGACCCCAATGGTTTGCCTGGTAATGTATATCTTAATACACCAACCGGAAGAGCGGATTTAGCAGTTTGTTTATATCGTAACATTGGTGCCGGTGCTAAAGGTGCTGTGGTGTGTTGCCATATGAGCTTATATGGCAGAGCTGGTAAGCAAGGAAGTTTGCGCTCACGGATGTCATTATTTCAACGACTGTTTGAAAAGGTTGAAAGGCCTGCTGGTTATTTGAAGCGTATGCGTACAGGGTGTGATATTTTTGGCGAAACGTTATTGAATTTAGGGTGTTGTATGGGTGATGTTGACGTGTGTGAAAATGCACTTATCGCAGGTGCTGATGTTAATGTTGAGGTACGTAAAGGAAAAGCAACACCACTATTGTTGGCGTGCTCATTTGGCCATGAAGGGGTGGTTGAAGTATTATTAAAGTATGGTGCGACTATTGGCAAAGCTGTTGATAGATTAACGCCTTTGCATGTTGCAAGAGTCAGTGGTTATCCTCGTATTGCACGGTTGTTGTTAAACGCACTACAACAGCAAAAAACAAAGTCTGGTACTGCAACAATGAAAGACTTACCTGCATCAACTGAATTGTCACCTTTATTGCAAGCGTGTCAGTTAAATGATGCTAAAATGGTGGGTCAATTACTGTTTGCTGGAGCCGATGTTGAATTGTCTCGTCCAGACGGTTTTCGACCGTTGCACATTGCTTGTCAAAATGGTAATGCCACCATTGTTGAAATGTTACTAAAAGCAGGGGCCGATACGCATGTAAAGGTTAAAGCCAAAACTCCCGCTTCAATTGCAAGGCACCATCATGCTATTGCTAAGTTATTGAAAAAGTATCATGGTAATAAACCGATTCGAAGGGTTTCTGGTTCGAGTTTATTTCAAATTACGGGTATAAATCCGTGCGTAAAACCTGTGAATAATGCTGTTTTAGGCATGCCAGTGAGCCCTTCGTCATTAAGCTATTGATTCTTTATTTAAGTGTGTTTTTCGACGCTAGATTGCTAATAAAGCATTAATTCTAATTAGTTATTCTTGTGTAATGAGAAGAGTAAGTGATGTGCCGCCTCCAGGAGGCGAGCCGAGAGAAGAGATATTTGAAGTGTCTATTGGTGAATCAGTAGCAGATATTTGTGCTCGCTTACAAGGCTTGGATGCTAGTGTTAGCAATGTCAGTATTGATAAAACGGCGTTATTTGATGGCCGTACAACGATTCAATGCATACAACTCCAAATGGCATTATGCCACACCAATTTAACACGTACGATTAATGGTGATGCCGCTTTATTTATTCCACGTTCAGAATCATATGATGATGAAGGTCTTCGTTTGCTAACGGCTAGACAATTTGAAAATGGTAAGTGTACTAATGGTAGGCTTGTAGATGTCATGATCGGTCAGGGTTATACCGAGTCAATACGTAAAGGTGTTTGCTTTGGTGTGGCAACGATGGCAATTGCAGCTTTTTTGGCAGATCAAATGCCGACATTCATTGATCGTGTTCACGCCTTAAGTAGTATAGATCCAGTGTATGTAACAAATTTTTTATATGCGTTAAAGGAGTCGGTTTTAGCTTTCCAAGCGCGTGAGAAAGATTTGGTGGCAACGAAGCCTGCATCAAGTGAGCTTGCTATTGTGCGGCAACGCTTCATCGAGTTGCGTAAATTTAATACTGATATGCATGCTTTTTTAGATGGTGTGGTGTTAAGTCAGAACCCAAAGGCGCACTTAGATTTTTTTACTGAAGAGGTTGTGGGGTCAGGTCGTACGCATCAAAATGATCGCCCTGGACGCGATCTGCTTGAGCCTATTGACATTGTAAGCACCGATTTGATGAGTGAGGTGGGCAAAACTTCAGACGCTTTTCGACAACAAGATTTAGTGAAGCAATTAGATATATTCGCGTCAACTTTAGTTGAAGAAAAAGTAGCAGGAAATAAATTTTCTATTCTTTTAGCTAACGAAAAGCATAGGATGGCGTTGCATTTTGATACAGATCGTCAGGTATGGTTGTTTCAAGATCCTAATTACCTTCCCGGTTCGGCATTTGATAACACAGAAACTGGCCGTGCAGCATTAGTGGCTGAGATATACCGTGTCAGTAACGTAGAGCCTGACGGTATTATGTTTCTTCGTAGCACTTTATTGTGTAAAGCTGACCAGCAATTGGCATTGAAGCAAAAGTTTGTCGAAGTAAAGCAGAAGCTAGCGCAATACAGGAAACAAGATCCAAGTAATGAAGCGGTGCGTGCATTGCCAGGTAAAGACAGCAGTAGTTTTATTGTTTTTGCTGCTAAAGTTGGCCTTATGGATGATGATGTTGAAAAAGCGTTGGCTGGTGATGCAGAGGCGCATAACAGAATATTTGATAAGGGTGAAACGCTGTTAATGATAGCTATTCATCATGGGTATGCTGGTGCAGTGGATGCTGTATTGGCGAGAGGTGTTGATGTTGATATGGCAGATGACGAGGGTAATATTGCTTTAGATGTTGCGCTAAGGCGAGGCATGACTGACCTGGTTAAAAAATTAATGGTAGAGGGTAAGGTTAGTAGGGCTGTTTTTAGTGACTCCGATTGTAGTCGCTTAAGTTACGCTGCTATCAATAATTACGTGGATGTGGTTGAGGGCATACTAGCGCGTGATGGTGAAATCGATATTAAAGTTGATTTCACGGATTCGAAAAATTATACGGCTTTAGCTTACGCTTTAAAGTATCAAAGCTTAACCATTGCAGAAAAACTACTTGATGCAGGTGCAAATCCTAATGTTGCTATTGGTGAAAATGGCTGTACTGGATTAATGTTCGCTTGTCGTCATGCACCTGTTCATATAGTAAGTATGCTTAAAATAGCGGGCGCCAACCTTCTTGCTGTCGATAAAGATGGATTTACTGCTTTAGATTACGCACTTAAAGCTGATTCTGTGGATACAGTTAAAGCCTTGCTAGTACTATTGGCAGAGCACAGCGATATACAGACTAAGGGCGGGCGAACGCCTTTGATGATTGCCTGTGAGCGTGGTTATCTAGATACTATTGATCGTTTATTGCAGGCGAAAGTGACTATGGATAGCGCTGATGCTAAAGGTTTCACGGCTGTGGATTATGCTATGTCTTTTCAAAAGGATAATATGGTGTTATTAAAAAAATTATTATTAGCCCCAATGTCTTTTAATAAAGCGACGACAAAAGATGGTAGTACAGCTTTAATGATTGCTTGCGACCTAGGTTTTGACGATGTGGTCGATGAGCTATTGGCTCGAGGTGTTGATGTTGATATGGCACGTGAAGATGGCAGTACAGCATTATATAGGGCTTGTAAATACGGCAGGGTTGAGCAGGTTGAAAAATTATTAGCTGCAGGTGCTGATATGGATAAAGCCAAAACAGATGGTGATCCGCAGCCCACACCGCGAGCGATTGCGGAACGATACCGGCGAACTGAGATTATTGCGTTATTAGATCAAGCAAAAGTTTTGCGTAATCGTTTGTATGATGCCTGTGAATCAGGCAGCTATGAAGATGTATGTCGTTTTATCACTGATGGTGACGATATCAATAAAGCTAAGCCCGATGGTAAAAAACCCTTTGATATAGCCTGTGACCTGGGTAGAAAAGACGTTGTCAATCGTTTGCTCGATTGTCGTACCGTTAGTGGTGAAACAGTGATCGATGTTAATCGTGTTCGACCAGATGGTAATACGGCTTTGATGGTTGCCTGTGAGCAAGGTAATTTAGAGGTCGCTGAGATGTTGATTCGTGCGGGAGCGAATATAGAAGCACCACGACGTGGTGATGAATATCGACCCTTTCATATAGCCTGTAAAAAAGGTAATACAGCCTTAGTTAGATTACTGCTGAGCTGTGGTGCTGATTCAGAAGCAAAAGCAAAAGGTGCAACGGGTGTGTCAATTGCTAGTCGATTTAATAGAAGTAAATCAAAAGAAATTAATTTGTTAATCAGAAGTGTTTCCAGCGATGCTCGGTTGAAACCTGTGCCACCACGTGCTGGGCGATCTACTCATAGATCCCCCCAAGTATTTAGAGCTACTAAAGCTGTTGCTGACGCACCTGCTAAAGTAGCTACTTTATCTCAGCATGTATCCGCGGGCAAAAGTTTGTATGCTCCTGGCCCGGGGGGGCGTCCTTTGCGCGGTGGTCGGAAGATGAGGGTATCGGATAAAAAGACAGCATCGACAACAGTTCGGCCAACCAGGCCGCCTACGAAAAGATAATTTGGACTGTGTCGCAAACTGGGAGTTAATTTGTTAACTTGGCCGGCCAAGTTACGGAACCTTTTGATTTAATCAATATTGGCTGCTACGATAAAACGGTTATCTAAAATGGATTGGAGCTATCTTAATGAAACGGACTTTTGTTAAAGCATCACTTGCCTTAGCATGTATGAGTGGTTTAAGTATATCTTATGCGACAGCTAACACTATTAACCCACCAAAAAATGTTATTGGTTTTTTTCAAAGTTACGATGGTCTGAATGCATGGTATTTTAATACGGCGGCAACACCGCTAACGAAGACAAGCACAGCACCAGGATCAGGGTACACGATTCTGATTGATGCCTTTTGGGTGAATTACCCGTATTGTTGGGGTTCTGCTTCGGGTCAACACAGCCCCATTCCTGAATGTAAGGGCATTTATAATGCGCCAGGGCCGGGTTTAACGTATAAAATAGACACTTCTTTCTGGCAAAATAACACTGCTATTACTAACCCGTCTTCACAGCCGTCTCCATATGAGGGGGGCGCTGCACCAAGTCAGCCTGGAGACGCATATGATGCTTATTGGACCTCATTACATACTACAGGTCCGCAAATGATGTATGGTTTGAGAGCGAATATAGCAAAAAATGCACCTAACATTAAGTTGTTGGCAAGCATCGGCGGTTGGAATATGGGGGGATCATCATCAGGGAAGCCTAATACACCAACGCCTCCACAAACTCCGGCCTGGGCGGCATTGCTTAAGAACCCCCAAAATCTTGCTGACGCAATGTCTGCGATAGTGGGTATCAAAGCTCAATTACCTCAGCCACCTGAAAGTACGGGGAAAGTAGTCAGTCTATATGATGGCATTGATATAGATATGGAAACATTGTACGCGGCAGGTTGCACCGGTGATACTAACACCTGTAGCTTAGCTGATGAGCAAAAGACAATTACGAACACAGCAGCTGCAATAGCCATATTCAGAAAAGCGCATCCAAATACAATTCTATCGATATCGCCTAGAGCCGCAGATATTTATTGCGAAGCGTCATCTTGTTCGTGGCATGATTCTACGGGTTATGGTTTTATTGGTAAGATACTAAAAAAATTAGCTGATCAACATGTGTATTTTAATTATATTAATCCGCAATTTTATAATGATAATGGCGCAAGAAATGTCCCTAATAACACGTCGAGCTTGTCTAATCCTCAGCCGACTTATAGCAGTCCATCTATTGGCACACAAGTAGCGACGATTCTTAGTAAACTGCAGGGTATTGTGGGTAGCAATAGTGAAATTAATATTGGTGTATTAGCACAAACCGATGACCATTGGATAGATAGTGGGGGAAGTTTTATGCCTAATAACCCAGGTGTGCCTAAGTCGCAGGTGAAAAACTTGTGGGATTTACTGCAAACGGATCCTGACATTAAAGCCAGTGGAGCAACAATCAGTGGATTGATGACATGGGCGGCAAACTTGTCATTCAGTGTTGGATTGCCCGGACATGTTCGCAGTAAAACATCAACCAATAATGTGCCCTACAATTGGGGTAATATTTCTACTGCTCAACCGCTTCATCCACAGTCGGCTGTAGTGCATAAACAATCATTATGGAGCAAACTGATATCCAAGGTTGAAGGTTTATTTTAAATGTTTTGCAGCGTTAAAATCACGCTTTTCAGATAGCATGAAGTCAATGATGTCGCCTGATTTATTAATCGGATGTTAGGTTTAACCTAACATCCGGTTCAAATGAACTGTTGATCCATTAGTATTTAACTGGCAGGTGTGTAAGATAATGCTTGCAAAATAAATCCACTTCCGCTAGTGTAGTCCATTCTTTGTTCAGTCCGGTTCCGGCGCGTTATCGTAAAAAATGATTAAACACCTTTATACAGAGGAGATCTGCCATGTCCAGATTCCGTATCGGTGCGTCTCGGTTCGAACAGCAATGCATTGTTGCCAATGCTACTAGGCATCCTTTATGTGAGGGAGTGATTTCTGACTCTGCTGTGCAGGGTGATTATTATTTTGATACGTTGGCATTGCGGCAAGCTCCAATTGCTGATGCTGATGAACTGGCAATTGCCACACAGCGTGCAAAAGCGTTAAGTAATATTAATCGTATTTTAGCCAGTGCACCGTCACCAGGGTTTGCGTCACGTTTTAAATTACTGGATTTGGTGGAAAGCTTACCGCCGTGTTTACAACAACAAAAAGCTGCGTGGATGTCACAAGGGCCTTACCAAACTAGCGAAGTGATAGCAGAGCAATTTGATGATTCGGCTTATGTTGTGCAAGCAGTGGTCGGTAGCTCAATTGGTGATATTTACCGTGTGCCATTGCCGCCGGTTCAAGGCGAGCTTGCCAAGCAACAGCAAGTAAAGCAGCAGTTTGATGAATTATGGCAAGACCTTGTGCCGATTATTTACTATTTACAATATTTGCATCAACACGGTGTGGTGCATATTAATATCTGCCCTGAAACAGTTATTCGAACGCCTAATAAACAAATTAAAATCACGGGATTGCAAGATACGTTTCGTAGTTTTCAAGTGGGTGAACAGGCGGTGGATCAAATACAACCCCGCGTGTATCTCAATGAATATTCTCCACCTGAAATATTATTGGGGCAAGCGCATTGCTATATTGCATTGACAGATACATGGATGGTTGGGATGTTAGCGTATTTTATGGCAACACGCGGTAGGAATAATCCGTTTGGTATTAATAAGGCTGTATGGAAAAAGCATGATAGTCGCATAGAAGCATTGCGCGGCCTTTATGCTAAAAATCGTTCAGCGAAAAGCTTACCGATTAATTTTAATTACGCTATTTTTCATACGTTACGTGGCCAGCGTTTAAAAAGTTTTATCGAAACCTGTTTAAGTCCAGACGCCATGACGCGTGTTACGATGACAGTTAATAAAATGTTTCGTCATCCATTGTTTACTAATGATGAGAATACTAACAATGCTATAAAGCATATGTTGGATGCCTGTGAGATTGATAAAGATTTATTTGCTGCTGTTAATTGCCAGTCATTTGAGCCTGAGCACGTACGCTCGATGACATTTAATGCGGCAAAACGCTATCTTAAAACGCGTGCCAACTATGGTTATCGCCGCGCTACCGTTGCCGCTAGGCCAACCTACGGTAAAGCGATTAAATCGATATCACCTGTGCAGCGAGCGGTTCTTGTCGCAGTGGTTGTTATTGCCATTGGTGCTGCTGTGACAGTTGCGGTATTGGCGCCACCGTTAGCAATTATGATTGCGGTATGCGCAGGCGCTGCTGTGATAACCACGGGTGCAATGGCAACGACGGGTGCGGTGGTACATCGTCGCGTAAAAAAATCTAAAAAAGCGCTCAGTGAATTATATAAAATGCCTGATGATATAGATGATGAGGTTAAGCCTACTCGATGTGATCAAGAACAACATCAGCCGTTGTTGTTATCAGTCGATAGATCGCCACAACGTGGTAAAAGGTTGTCGGCAAAAATTAGCATGACTTTTGCAATGCCGAGTGAAGGGTATGAGACCGTTGATCTTGACGATGAAAATGGAGATGATGGTGTAATGGAGCAAAAGTGTTGTCTGCGGTAGGTGGTTGTATGTAGGACAATGTTCGTAAATGGATTTCCCGTGTGGTCGCGTGTTCGTATTTTCACTGTTAAGGGGAGGTCCGTATGTCACGTTCGAAAGCACAAGTTGGTATTAGTCATTATGAAGCGCAAGTCATTCTTGATTTAGCGACAAGCCATATTGCGAAAAATGTTTCACTTGATGATCACGATCAGGTGCGTCAATTATCTGTAAATCACGGTGAGTTTAAAGATTTAATTGCTACGGGTACCGGCTTTTATTTGCGATTGGATCGTAAAAAACTGTTTAGTGATAGGCAGGCCAGAGAGCTTGCGCAACAGATTAAGTGGATTCAACAGCGACATGAGGCACTAAAAAAGCATCCTCATCCTACTATACCGTTACAAATACGCGTGATGGGCTTTACTGATCCGACGCATTGGGATTGTTTAACAGCAGACCCGATTATTACAGCGATACGCGAGCTTTATGTGAGTGAAGGTACGGTGCATAAGCCGACTGAGCGTGGTTATCAAAAATATGTGCGTCAAATTATTTGGGATGGCTTATACGCGATTGAAGCGATTGATGGTAAACCGTTGAGTGAGTTATATGCGCCTAAGGTGCCTGTTGTGCGTGATGAAAGTGAAACCAAGATAGATTTCCAACCACCGTTGACGGCATCATTACATTCCATGAAAAAGTTAAAGCGAGATATTTATGCGATTACGCAAGGACTTGCGCATCAGCATTCGCAAGGTTTTTCACACGGCGATTTTACACCGAATAATATTTTACAATCGTGTAAAGGGCAGATCATTATTATTGATCCTGATGATACAAAATCGTTAAGTTATCGCGGTCGACGGATATGGGATACGTTTAGTCGTTATTCGCCACCAGAGGTGCTATATAAGGGGCGAGATGACGCACCAGCGTTGTTGTCAGATATCAATGGTTATTTAAAAGGATACCCAGAAGCCATTGATAGTTATCAGCTAGCTATGACAGCGTATTATATGGTGACCGGTCATGACAATGTATTTAAGTTACCTGCAGATGATTGGGGTTCACCCTTTTGGCAAAATAGATTATGTGAGCGATTGTCGCGATTTACTACGGTAGAATCATTGGATAAGTGGGGTTATTTAGATTTTAGTCATCCGCTATTTCATCATAACGATCAGATTTATCCTGGTACTAATCCGGATGGTCCGCTATTAAAAGCATGGATTATGCAAGGTTTAACGATTGATCCTGATGTGCGATTACAGTATTCACCAGAAAAGTTATTGGCGCATGAGTTTTTTACCCGTGATGCTGGCGCTTTAGCAAAAATAAAAAAATTCACCTCGGTCAACCGTGATATTGCCGCGATTGTTGGTGATAGTAATTCTCCACTTGAAGATCAGCCAGTGGTGCAACAGCTAGCCGGGCGTCATGGGCGATTAACCCGCGCAGCGGCAGTATTGTACCGTGAGGCAAGGAAGCATGGGCATAGCAAGGTGGTGGCGCGTTCGCGTGCTTACCCTGGTTACCGGCAAGCAATTAAATCATTGTCGACTAAACAAAAAGTAGCGGCAGCTGTAGCAATTGTGCTCGGCGTAGCGGCGATTGTTGCTGTTAATGTCGTGACAGTGGCGGCTCCGATATTGGTAGCAACCTGTGTGGTAGGTGCGGCAGTGATTGTGGGCGGAGTGGGAGTTCCGTTGAAGAACGTGCGCAAACAAGTAAAGCAAGCCGATAGCAGTTTGCGCACGGCACACCGTGGTGTGTATGTGAAATTTATCGATGATAAAGTGCACTCGAAGCAGCGTGAGTCAAAAGGCATGCCGCAGCCGTCGCGAAATCGTCGCCAGTCTTTGCCGCGTTGTAGGTTGCTAAGAATGGGGCGGCCACGACCCGTGCCGGGTATGTTTGTTGTTAATCACGATTCTTATGACAATGACAGTGGTGGGGTCACCAGGCCACTACTGAGGCGACGCTCGTCTCCTGCCGCCGCCAGTTGTTGGCGAGGTGCGAACAATCTACCTGATGATGAAGGCGAGCTGGAATGTAAAGATGAAAAGCCACCGGTTTTCAAGCTGGCATGACAATACTGTTAACATTTTGATAAAAAGTTAAAAATCAAATACAATCGCACCATTAATTTTACTGTCTCTATATTAAGGTGTTGGATGTCTGTTGAAAATGATCGTTTAATTCGTGCGCTGTTGCGCCAACCAGTGGATCGTACACCTGTTTGGATGATGCGCCAGGCAGGGCGCTACTTACCTGAGTATCGTGCGGTGCGTAAAAAGCTACCAAACTTTATGCAGTTCTGCCGTACTATCGATGCGGTGACGGAAGTGACATTGCAACCGCTTGAGCGCTTTGCGTTGGATGCCGCGATTATCTTTAGTGACATCTTAACGGTGCCGCAAGCGATGGGGATTGATTTGGCGATTGAGCCACAGCGTGGACCGGTTATTCATAATCCGATTACTTGCGCCTCGGATGTTGAAAAATTAAGCAGCAATACAGTTGCAGAGTTGCAATACGTAGCTGATGCGATTGTGTCAGTTAAAAAAGCGTTAAATAATCGCGTGCCATTGATTGGTTTTGCTGGTAGTCCGTGGACGATTGCCACCTATGTTGTCGAAGGTGGTAGCAGTAAATTATTCCATACGATTAAACGCATGATGTATGCCGAGCCTAAGCTCATGCATGCCTTACTGCAAAAAATTACTGACCTAACGATTGATTACCTTATCATGCAAATGGATGCCGGAGTTGATGTGGTACAAGTATTCGACAGCTGGGGTGGTGTGCTATCAGGTAATGCTTATCAAGAGTTTTCGCTGAATTACATGCGGCGTATCGTAGAGGCTTTGAAGTTAAAAGATCCCAAAATACCGGTGATTTTATTTACTAAAGGCGGTGGCCAGTGGCTGGAATTGATGGCTGATACCGGTTGTGATGCTTTGGGTTTGGATTGGACAACAGATTTAAGTGTGGCGCGACAACGCGTGGGCGATAAAGTGGCTTTGCAGGGTAACTTAGATCCTGCGGTACTGTTAAGCACACCAGAAGCGGTAACTACTGAAACGAAAAAAGTATTGGCGGCTTATGGCGAAGGCACAGGGCATGTATTTAATTTGGGTCATGGCATTAATAAAGATACACCGATTGAAAACGTGGAAGCCATGTTTGCAGTGTTTAAGGAAACCGTATGAGTGATCTGCCTGTAGTGATTATTGGTTCCGGGTTGGCGGGGTATATGACGGCCAAAGAATTTCGTAAGCGTGATGCCAATACCAAGCTGATTATCATTACTGAACAAGACGGCCGGTTTTATTCCAAGCCGCAACTGTCGACGGCGTTAGCGCATAAAAAAACAGCCGATGAACTGGCGATGACCTCGGTCGAGAAAATGGCGGAGCAATTGAATGCATTAGTGTTAAATAATACCGTTGTTGAGTCGATTGATACGCAATCGCAACATGTGGTGTTGGCTTCTAAGGAAGTGGTGCCGTATCGCGATGTGGTGTTAGCGACAGGTGCCGATGTGTTGCATGCGCCAGTGGCGGGCGATGCAGTTGATCAAGTGCTTTCAATTAATAATCTGCAACACTATGCAACGTTTCGCGAAAAAATTGTGGATGCAAAACACATTGCGATTATGGGTACAAGTTTAGTCGGTTGCGAATATGCACACGATTTATTACAAGCTGGCTATCAAGTTAGTTTGATGGCACCAGATCAATGGCCGATGCAGCGCTTTGTGCCACAAGCGATTGGTGAACTGATGCGTGATAAATTAACTGAAGCGGGTGCGAAGTGGTATTTGCAACAGTATGCGTCTGATATAAATCAAGGCGAGAATGGCCCATTGCGTTTAACCTTGTGTGATCAGCGCGGTGAGATTGATGCGGATGTTGTGTTATCGGCGATTGGTTTTCGACCGAGTGAAAATATTGCACGCAGCGCTGGTGTGACGTGTGATCAAGGCATTTTAGTTGATCGACAATTCCGTACGTCGCAACCGCATATCTATGCGTTAGGTGATTGTTCGCGTGTCGATGGTTTGTGGCAACCGTTTGTTGCTCCGATTTCGCATGGTTGTAAAGTATTGGCGGAAAATTTATGCGGTGGTCAGGCAGAAATTGCCTACCCGGTGATGCCGGTTGTCACCAAAACACCGTTGTGTCCGTTGGTGATGGTGCCACCACCAGTAAACGTGGAAGGGGAGTGGCAGATAGCGGGTGATCGACCGAATCTGACGGCGCGTTTTATCGATCAACAAGGCAATTTGCAGGGGTTTGTTTTAACGGGAGACACCATTAAGCAACGCATGGAATGGGTAAAACAACTGTAAGCATAATTAAACGAAAGAGCAGCTTATTCCATCGGTGTGGCAATGGAATCGAGTGATAAACTTGGGGGATGAGCAATGTTAGGTATCGGCGCGTGGCGAGCACATAAAGGTTTAGTGTATGTGAATGACCTGAATCAGAAAAAGTCGAAGCAAAAGCGATTATTGGACCCGGTTGCTGATGATAATTTTGTTTATGACGTCATGCCAGATACGGCACCTTACCACTCGGTATTTAATTTCACCTTATTAAAATCAGCTGCTCTCCTAGGCGGTGTGGCATTTATTGTTGGCTTGTCAGTTTGGATACGTGCACGTGGCCCAAGTATTTTTGATCAGTGGGTTGATGCTGGTATTAATGCGCATGCCGACCCCATGGAGGGTATGTGTAAAAGTTTAGTGGATACGGTTATCCCCAACACCAATCAAAAATACACCGCTTCAACTTGGGCTAATTGTGAGTCAGGTGATTGTGGTATCAATTGCCCGGTATCACCACTGGTGGTGATGGAGGTGCTGGGTTTTGCTATGTCGTATACCGAGTTTGGTAATATGTATTGGCCTGCAGCAACGCTTACGGTTCCGGTGGCAGTAATGTCTGCCGTGGTGACGTTAATGGCGGCTAAATTATATGTTGGTCGCGCCACATCACAAAATAAAAAAAATCATCAAGAAAAATTAAAAAAGTTTAATGATGCCATTGAAACGACGGCTAATGCGAGTTTGCAAACGATGGCGATGGGGGTGTTTACCACGCGTGTTGTGTGGTCGATGTCTGCTTTTGCGACGGTAAATAGAATTTTATTACGAGAAGCCAATCGCATGGCAATGGCATTGAGTTTGTATGTGCCGGATGGTAGTGGTGGCTTATTGGCTTATCCGGAACTGACATCAGTGACTGACTTATTTGGTAAGGTTGCTAGTGTTAAGGATTTTCCGGCTGATTCAACGTTATCAGTGGTTCCACGATGGGTTAATGGTGCCGTGCAATATTTTAATTCGGCTATTTTTACCGGCATGGCCACATTAACCGCAGGTGCGGCATCCAGTTGGATGTATATTCTTACTAATGGTTTATGGATGTTTCATTTGGGTTTAGCGTTGGGCGCAGTGGCGTTAACGCGTAAAGCAATACAGCACTATATTAAAACAGCACAACAGCCAGAGTCAGCATTGCCAAAGTACGCGCCTGGTGCACCAATAAAATTATCATCCGGTGTCAAAGTAGCAAAATACATTGATCCGATATTTGTACCGTTTAGTTTTAGTGCCGATACGCTCAGCTTATTGAGTGAACCTAAAAGTGACTTAGATCGACGTTTTGCTTTTATGTATCAGTTGAATAACTTGGTCATCATGATGGGGTTAGTGGTTACGGTGTTGATACGTATGGCAAAGCCGGGCAGTTTATTGTCGAAAGAATTTTTTCAAGATAAAGCGATGCCTTTTTATGAATTATTGTTCCGTAATTTTTTTGGTGAAAAAAGCGCGAATAATCCGCATGAGCAATATATCAGGGAAAGCTTATCAACGATTATTGGTTACACGTTATCACTGGAAACCATGTTAGGTTATTTTATTTACGGTGTCGGTGCGATGGTGGCAATGACGGTATTTTCCAGCTTTGCTGTAGCGCGTATTTGGCAATATTGCAAAGCGCAATCCAGCCAAAGGCCTAACACGTCAGCTGAGCCTGCCAGCATTAAGCCAACGCAATCAGCGTGTTTATCCACTACCAAGGCGGTAGCCAAATATGCCTATTTAAAGACAGAGCATGCGATGTTAGATGAAGGCCATGATGCGTGGAAATATGCTAAGGCTTTTGTGTCAACTGGGCTGGTGGTATTGACCTTGGTGAGTTTTGGCATGTCGATTCATTCTTCTTTAGATGGTATTTGTCCGGTAAACACCTTGCCAGGGTTTTGGCGTACGATTACTGACAATCCTGATACGGTGTTTGAAGGTTTTGCAAACTGCAGTTATAAAAAGCGTGGTTTGGCGATGGGTGAGGCGGTGTCTACCGCATGGCCGTTGATGGCATTGGGTATTAGTGTGATCGTCACTAAGTTGGATGTTGCTGCTACCATGCTGAACTTCGTCGTGCACTGTTGTAATTTGAACAAGCCGCAACAGCTGCTCAACCCTCCTGCGCCGGATACACCAACGCTTTCTGGTTATAAGCCATTGGGTGCTGGAACGGATTCGGATGATAGTTCTGGTGAGTCGTGTGCGGGTCGCGATTCAGATACCCCTTCTCCGGGCAGTGATGCCGAGCGTGAAGCTAAGCGTGTTTCAGATCGAGTTGATGATTATCATCAGCTGGCTGGTGTGGCTGTTGAGGAATTTGATCATGCGCCAGTTAGGCAGGGTGTGCTTACTATGTGATGATGGTGTTTACAAAGCAAGTGCAGCGACTGGAGCTGTGCTCGCTTCTTTTTCATCATGGCTGCGTGTGTGATTGGCCACCGTTTGACGACGACTAACTCTTGGCACTAATGGTGATCTAGCTCTGCTAAAGAAGCTTGAAGGGTTGTCTGTTCTGCTTTGGCCGCGGCGCCGCCCAAATCCAACGGTGCTGCTTGTTGAAGACGGTGTTGTGCTCATTGCTGCTGGTGAATCTGTGCTCGCTGCAGAGGCAATGCTCATTGGTCTTACCGAAGGTGTCCCATTACTGCTAGGTGGTGCACCCTTTGGTGTGCGTGGCACAAGTATGCTTGGTTTAGTTTTTGTAGATAGTGGGCTGATGCGTCTTGGCCGTCTTGCTTCACTTGCTTTTGTAGCTGATTGCCAGCTAGGGGTATAAGTCGGAATTGCCTCAGGAGTTGTTGGTAAACCAACAGCTCTTTTCTTGGCGCGAATACGTTCGACAAAGTCTGGGTTGGCCAGGCGCCAAGCATGAAGCTGAGCGGATATTGGTACGCCTGTTTTTTGCTCTTTTGTTTTTAAATTGTGTATCACATGTTGTAAAAAAGCAGTGCGAAACAAATTGAAGCCACTTTTTGGTGTTATGGGCGAGTTGCCGCGCATAGGGTTGGTGCGTTCCTTGGCACGAATATGCTCGGGAAATCGCAATGGTGTTCCCATGGCGTTTAATACGGGCGCTTCTGCTACTTCGGTAAAGCAACCAAACTCGATAACACCTTTACCATTTACTTTTTCACCAGGATGGAAAACTGGCGAAGCATCAGGCTTTTGGTCGGTAGCAAAGATGCTTGATGGCGGAGCAAATACGCGTGGGTCAACATACATTTCCCATGTGGCAGCGTTTTTTACAAAATCTTTGTTATCTAGGAAGCGGGCACAGAGATCAGTTACAGGGTCGCCTGACATGGTGATGTTGTCAGGTGCTAAATCGGTCGCGGCTTTAGCGGCGACTTGTCCTGTGTGTCTACCACTCCATACGTGGCAAATAACATTTTCGCGTAACTTAATGTCATAGTCATGGAGCAGGTCTGCAAATCTAAAGAAGGTAAGCTCGTCCCCTAGGGCGAAACCTTCAGCATAATCTGTTTCCCAGTTTGCTTTTAAGTCGCCATGTAGTTTAATCATACTTTTAAGTACAGTAGCTTGTGCTTTAACGCTATCGGATCGGCGGCTTCTTGAGTTTATTTTATCTGCATTAGGAACGACGTCTGGTGTTCCTGAGGTCGCGGCGGCATTGTAGTCAGCTAGTGCCTCTTTGAATGGGGTGGTGTCAGCAACGGCTTGCCACATGGCATCAAACCCTTTTTCTTTCATGCGGCTGATGCGCTCGCCGTCTTTGGCTTTTTCTTCGGCAGACATGTTGTTGCGGTGTTGTTCGAACGAGATGCCGTGCCTTTCATAGGCGCGTAAGATTACTGCCCAGCGATCCGCATAGGGACTGGCTTTGTAATCATATGTATCTCTTGTACTTCTCATGCTGTAAACACCAAACGTATATCTGTTTAATTTTTAATATAAATATCGTATGTTTCTAGTTATAACAGTTGTAGATTAAGGAATTCTTAGCTAATCAGAAGCATTAAGAAAATATGAAGGTTGAAATCAAAAAACCCCTATTATTTAAGCTTCTTTTAATGTTTAACAGCCGAAAGTTAACAATAGTATCTTTCCGTTAAGTGGCGGTATTTAATGTTAACGTACGCTCACAATAAACAGCACTCCTTAGCGACGGTATCAGCCGTCATAGACTTTTTTGTTAAAGGAGCTCCAAATAAGGTGTCAATCAATTCAGCAATGAGCTTTTCAGTGATTTGATCTTTATCCAGTGCTGGATTGAACTCAGCAATTTCAGCGCCAATTAATTTATCTTTAGGCATCTTCGCTAGTGCTTTAATGAACTCCTGTGGATTGATGCCGCCGGGCACGGTGGTATGTACCGCTGGTGCAAACTCAGGGTCAAAGCCATCGATGTCAATGCTGATGCCATAAGCAGCGGTATTTTGATTGACGCGTTGATAAGCTTCGTTAAGTACCACATCAATGCCGCGTTCTAGCACTTCTTCAATGTAATACACGCGTACGCCTAAGCGTTCGACCAGTTCCTGTTCGGGCGGCTCAAAACTGCGAATACCAATCAATGCAATATTTTCAGGTTTGAGTTTATCTTGGTTGTCGAGCAGGTGACGCAGGCGCTCTTCACCTTGGCCTAGTAAGTGAGCGACTGGCATGCCGTGAATATTGCCAGTATCACTGGTGCAGGGAGTGTGCGCATCGATATGTGCATCAATCCACAATAAACCCATATCCCCTTTGGCGCGCAATTGGTGTGCAGCACCGCTCCATGTACCGATGGCGCAGCTGTGATCACCACCAATGGTGAGGAAGCGTTCTTCACGTACAACGGCTTTGGCTGTGCGTTTAGCAATGTGTGTGCTGTAGCGAATGACGCTTTCCATGGCTTCTAATTGGCGTTCTTTGCCACGAGAAAAAATAATGTGATCCCAAGCCAAATTAATATCGAGTGCATTCACTAGGGGTGATTGCTGGATGGCGCTAGGACCTTGTTCACTGCCGTGGTCAGTGCTGGCGATTGAGCAGGCGGCTCCGATAACAGCGATTTCTTCCATCAATATACTCCTCTTGACTGGTTGTTTGGCTCGCGGCGTTTCCTTGGGCTCAATGGCCACTAGACGAAGGGGGCGCGAATGTTATAATGACCGATTATAGTGAGCACCCGTTTGAGTGCAACCATTTTTTAGCTGTATTGTTTTTTAATGAATAGGTGAGGTTTCGTTGATAAGTAAAGTATGGAGTCGCATGAAGCGCCGTTTAAGCTCAGATGAGCCGCAAGGTAACGGCTCTCCACAGGTCATTCCCGCCAAACAACACAAGATTAAACGTAAGAATGTGAGTCCGCATGCACTCAAGACCGTGCAGCGCCTGCAGCAAGCAGGTTTCCAAGCTTATTTGGTGGGCGGCAGTGTGCGTGATTTATTGTTGGACCGTAAACCGAAAGATTACGATGTAGCTACCGATGCTAGGCCTGGTCAAGTGCGTGCATTATTTAAGCGCAGCCGTGTGATTGGTCGTCGTTTTAAATTAGTACATGTGTATTTTAAAGGTGAGACCATGGAGGTGGCGACCTTTCGTGCCAGTGCCGATAAAGAAGTGCAGAGTCGTCAACACACCGAAGAAGGCATGATTGTGCGTGATAATGTGTTTGGCTCATTGGATGAAGATGCCTGGCGACGTGATTTTACCGTCAATGCTTTTTATTATGATCCAACGGCAGATACTGTGTTGGATTATGTGGGTGGTATGCAAGATTTACGTTCGAAGACAGTAGCGGTGATTGGTGATCCGCAGGAGCGTTTTCAAGAAGACCCGATTCGGTTACTGCGCGCGATTCGTTTTGCCGCTAAGCTTGATTTTGAGTTAGAAGAGCAACTAAAGGAAGAGTTATTAAAATCACATGACTTATTAAGCCAAGTGCCGGGTTCGCGCTTGTATGATGCTTTTATACAAGTGTTTTTTGCTGGTTACGCTGAAGCGATGTATCGTTGGATGTCAGATACCGGTTACTTTAAAATTATGTTTGAGCAGACTTTCTGTTTGTTATCGCAACAAGAATACAAAGACTCCGCTACATTAATAGAAAACGCGATGCGTTCTACCGATAAACGTTACCATCAAGGTAAGTCGCTTAATCCTGGGTTTTTATTGTGTGTTATTTTGTGGCCGGCATTGCAGCAGGCGTTAAAGCATCATAAGAAAAAAGGGCAGCGTTTGCATCGTGCATTGCACGGCGCGATTGAGGAAGTGTTAGTGAATCATCAAGCGTCGATGTTGGTGTTACCGATGCGCATGATATCGATGATCCGCCAGATCTGGTTATTGCAGTTTGCATTAAAGCAATGCAGGCCATCGCGGGTGCGCGGCATTATTAATCAGCGTTATTTTCGTGCGGCGTTTGATTTATTGGAAATGCGAGCGGCTTTTGAGCCGGCTTTGAAAAAGGTGGTACAATGGTGGCACAAATTTCAGCAGGCGGATAAACCGCAGCGTGAAAAGATGATAGAGGCATTACAGGAAGAGTCGCAGCGGAGGAAGTAATGGAGCGCGTATATATAGGGATAGGCAGTAACCTTGAAAAGCCCATCGAGCAAGTGTACGAAGCGGTCGTTAGTATGATGGAGCTCGGCAGTACAGAGTGGTGTGGTGTATCCAGCTTATACATATCAAAGCCGCAAGGCCCACAAGATCAGCCAGATTTTGTTAATGCAGTAGTTGCCGTTGATACCGAGCTATCGCCGCGTGAATTGCTGCAGATTTTGCAAGCGGCTGAGCAGCAGCAAGGGCGGGTTAAGAATCGTCATTGGGGTGAGCGCATCATTGATTTAGATATTCTTTTATACGGTAATGAGGTGGTGAATGAGCCGGATTTGGTGATTCCACACCCGCGCATGGAAGAGCGACCGTTTGTGATGGTGCCTTTATTGGAAGTGGCGCTGGCTTTAAGTGATTTGACAGCACAACCCGATGTGGTAAAAGACTACATTGCAACCAATCCGCAGCATATTGAGGGCGACAGTGAAAATAGCAATTTATCCGGGTAGTTTTGATCCGATCACCAATGGCCATGTTGATATTATTCAGCGTGCGGTTGGTTTATTTGATCGTGTGATTGTGGCGGTTGCTGCTAGTGATCGTAAACAACCGTGTATTCCAGCGCAACAGCGTCTTGCTATCACCACGGAAGTATTGGCCCCGTTAGCGACTGTTGCGGTGGTGCCTTTGCGTGGTTTGTTGGTGGATATTGCTGAGCAATATGAAGCGCGCTACGTAGTGAAAGGTTTACGTAACAGTACTGATTTTGAATACGAGCATCAGCAAGCGTGGATGAATGACGCGATGGCTGATAGCACTTTAGAGACAGTTTGTTTCTTCGCGGCCAGTGCTCAGAGCCAGATCTCATCAACGATGGTGAGAGAAATTGCATCGCTAGGTGGCGATGTTAGTCCCTTTGTACCACGGCAGGTCAGTGAGCACTTAATAGCGACACGATGATATGGCGCTATTAATTACTGATGAATGTATCAATTGCGATGTCTGTGAACCGGAATGTCCCAATGAAGCCATTTACCAAGGCGAAGAAATCTACGAAATCGACCCAAACAAATGCACGGAGTGTGTGGGTCACTTTGATGAGCCGCAGTGCCGTGAGGTGTGTCCGGTCGATTGTATCCCGTTAAATCCTGAATTCCCCGAAACACAGCAGCAGTTGATGGAAAAGTATCAACGACTTACCGCTGCGAAAACTGAATGAAATGCTTAACGTCTGATTAATTACCTTCCCTTGGGATGATTCTCTTAAGAGCCTTTAGTAGTATGGTCACCATAAATGAGAGTAATGTAATGGTGAAGAGAGATGAGTAGAGCAGGCGTTTTCCATTGGCACATTGAAAAATTATCTTCGCGTAAAGATGGCGAAGGAAGTAGAAGCTTGTTGCGTGTTATAGAAATGGATGGCGCTTCGCAAACGGGACACTATGGTGTTTATGCGTATGAGCAACGAGAAAAGCCTAACTATGCCGGTGTTCCTAGGCATCGCATATTCACCATGATGGCAGCGGATAGGAATCGTGTAAGGCGGCTCAAGCTAGTAGAGGGCAGTCGAGTAGAGGGAAGGGAAATGCCTGATACGGTAACACTGCAGCACTATCCGCCGGTATTATTTGCTAGTGTTGATACAAAACGTTTTGCTTTAGTTGTTGAGAGTTTGACAAAACTTGAAGCGTTGGCATGCAGAGTGGCTGGGAGCTTTATTAATAACGATAAGTTATTTTTAGTCAGGCAGCCTGATCAGGTAATTGATCGGCCCGAGCGTAAGGTTTTTACAGCAGAATTATTACAGGCTTTTCTACCCTGTTTATATCAAGTTGCAGCCTATCAAAAAACCGTCAGCCCTCATCAGACTGTCATGCAATTTTTAAAATTATTGCCACATTACAACGAAGCCGGTGGGTTAGACAATTTTAGTTTTGACATTGATTTTGATGCGTTGAAAACAGCAGAGTGTGTGCCGCAAGAGCGAGTGCTTTCAGCTGTGTATGCGCGCTTAGCGCAACAGCTGGTTAAATACTCGGAAGAAATGACAGTTGAACGTTATCTATCGCCCGATAAAAAAACCGATGCACAGGAAGCCACGATAGAGTGCCATGCAATACGAGCGATGCATACGGTATTGATGTCGGGTCGCAACCCTGTGAAAGCTGGCATGCCGCACGAATTAAATGTTTTTTATCGTCATCAGCGATTAAAGCGTTCGGTGTTGTTAAGTTGCCAACATCTATTGGAATATTTATCGGATTTCCTGTTGGAGTTAGAGCAGTTAGGAGATCCAGATAAATCCATGAGTGCTTTCTATGGCTTTTTTAAAAATATATTGCCAGCAGAGGTGATGAAAAAAGCTTTAAGGCAAGAGATGCAGGGCCTCACATCTGCAATGTGCAGATTGCTTGCAAGAAGAGACAGGCCTACTGATGATGTAATCATGGCTGCTAATTCTTGTCGATTTATACCACCCGATTTGCCTGAAATAGACGAAGTTAAACAAGAGTTGAAAGCACTTCAGTATTCACTTAATGAAATTCAAATTGCTATGAAGATGAGAGACGCATTTCAACCGACAGCGCCTACTGATTATTTTTATCTTGAATTAAGGGGGCGGTTAATTGCGTTAGTGGAGCCTTGGCAAAGGATTGATCCTGGCTTGGCCGGCTACATTAAAAAGCATAATGTGTTTTGTAATCCGTTTGAGCCAGCGTCGGGGCTTATTAAACCGCCCGTGGTTACCCGTGAAGAAGCGACGCGGACAGCCGCAGCTGCATTACCCGTTTTTCCAGCCGTATCAGCGTCACCAGCCCTGTTGTCAACATCGCCGGCTCCATTAGGAAACACCTTGCAAGCTTCTCGTACGGCGTCGCAGCCACTGCATGTGATAGTCGAGATGCCAGGCTTCCCAGCCGTATCAGCGACATCAACACCGCCTCCGCCACTGATTCTTGATTCAGGTGGTGTGGACGATGAAGATGAAGAAGAAGTGTCGTCAACACGAGCTACACCAGGGAGTACACCAGGGAGCATGAAATGAGCCGAAGAAGTTATCGAGTAGAAAAACTGCCACGTGATCATGCGGACGCTGAAGCGGTTAGCCGTTATCGTGTGATTGAATTGCAATATGGTGGTATTGCAACGGGTCGGCAAGCCACCTATGTTTCTGAACACAAGCCTGTATTAAGTGTTGAGGACAAAGAAAAGTTAAAGGGTAAGCTGGTGGGGCGGCATGAGCTGCTTCCAGGTGTTGAGCCATCAAAAGCACAAATGCGTAAGCCGCGTTATGCGCCACGTTACGGCTCCACAGCATTTATTAAAAAACTCACGCGGGCTGAGGGTGATGGTGGCGTGTTTCCAAAAAATTTAGCGTTGAAATGTTTTGTGCCTGAATCGGGTGAAGCCATTTCTGATACGCTGGTGCGAGCGGCGCAAGGCGCGACAGCTTTTTATATTGATGAGGGCGACGTGGCGGCTTGTTTTTCTCGAGGAGGGGGTGAAGCAGAAAAGCACTTTATGTTGATGCCATGGGGTGGTGATAAGGATTTTGAGGTGGTGCTGCATGATAGATATAAGGGATAAACAATTGCCAAGCATTCCTGCTGTGCATTTACTGAAAGCATTTGAAAAGTTATTACGGCGAGTAGAAAGCTTTCATCGGCGTACTGGTATGTGTATTGGTGATATTAAGCCAAAAAATCTCATGCCGATTTATAATGACGCCAGTGAATTGGTTGATTTTATGTTCATCGATATGGATGGTGCTTTTTCAGACGATAAATTCTTTACACCTGAGTACCTTGCTGAGCAGGATTTTAAAGACATGCTGCTGGCTGGGAAGACGCACGTTGAGTCTTCTTTTCAGACGGATTTTCATAATTTGGCTGCCACCTGGGCGCAGGCGGTGTCGATGGCAACTGTAGAGGGGTATATTGGTATGGATGTAACATGGATTAAGCCTGTTGTTGTGCGTGAAGATGGGGCTACAGCTGTGTTGCTTAGAAATGTGCCCGTCATAGTATGTGACTTGCTTGGAGCCACAGCTGAAGCTCGTGCTGCCGACAACATTGAATCACGAGCGGTGCGTTGGGTCTGGCAGAAGCTAGCAGATGGCATCAACCCCGTTGTTATTGAGCCGGCTGCTGGTATGACACATACACCGCTACAGCATTTTTTGTGTAATGACCGCTTAAAGTATCAGATTATTTCAGACTGTCAGCAGTTACTGAGTTATTTCGATCGTGAGATAGTATCGCCTGCCAGTGAAGTGGTGGCGCCAGATAGTCCGTTGACTGCTGCGGC
The DNA here is from genome assembly GCA_029212925.1 of Coxiellaceae bacterium. Taxonomy (GTDB): domain Bacteria; phylum Pseudomonadota; class Gammaproteobacteria; order Coxiellales; family Coxiellaceae; genus JARGNX01. The sequence goes on from JARGOB010000012.1 coordinate 23,341, forward strand.
AAGGAAGGCGAGATTGACAAGAGCATTTAATCGAGGCATGACCCCGGCAAAGCAGTCAGAACGCGCATTGCAATTAGTGGGTGTCTTCTCAGAGATGCATATGCAAATGCATCAGCACCTTACTGAGTCCACGGATTTGACAGCTACACACTTTCAGCAAGCACGTGTGAAGCTGATGAGCTTGGTAGAGCCTTGGCAGCGAGACGATCCTGAGTTGATACAGTTTATTGCTGAAAATGGTCTGTTTGCTGATCCATTTGCTGTTTCGGCTGCCGCACCGACTGCGGCAGCAGGTGCTGCTGTTTCGGATGTGTCTAAATTGGATTTAAGTGCTGTGTTATAACGCATCAGGCTGACATTGTGGACAGATAAAGCTTGAACGTTGTTGTTGTATTAAGCGTTGAATGGGTGTTTTGCAGTGTCTGCAATCTTCTCCTTTACGACCATAGACCCACAGCTTTTGTTGGAAGTAACCGGGTTTGCCCTCGGCGTTACTAAAGTCCTTCAGGGTGGTGCCACCCGCTTCAATGGCCTGCTTTAGTGTTTTTTTGATCTGGCGACATAATGCTTGGCATTGTTCGTAGCTGATTTGATTTGCCGGTGTCTGGGGGTGAATGCCGCAATGGAATAGTGCTTCATTGGCGTAGATATTACCGACGCCAACAACAATGTTCGCATTCATAATAACCGACTTAATGGCGGCTGATTTCGATTGGCATGCTTTATGTAGGTGTTGTGTGCTAAATGCCCTGGATAATGGTTCTGGTCCTAAGGAAATCAGTCTTGGGTGGTTGTCTGGCTCGTTTGTCCATAGTATTGCGCCGAAACGGCGTGGATCATGATAGCGGATGATGGTGTTATTTTCGCTGATTATATCGACATGATCGTGCTTTTTTAGTGAGGTTTCATGATTAACAACGCTTAGGCTGCCTGACATACCCAAGTGGATTATTACCGTGCCATTACTGCTGTTGATCAGTATATATTTGCTTCTTCGGGTCACGGATAGGACAGTCTGTCCGCTCATTAGTTGGTTGATATCGCTGGGTATTGGCCAGCGCAGTTGCGGTTGGCGCACGATGATTTGTTTAATGCGTTGGTCTATTAGGTGGGGCTCGATGCCACGACGGGTGGTTTCAACTTCAGGCAGTTCTGGCATTTTTCTCTGTCATCCCGGACTCGATCCGGGATCCAGTATTATTTAAACTTATTATTCTCTTTAAATTCAACGTGCATACCAGTTTTACCAGTAGCTGGATCATGGGCACGTGGATCATATTTCTTAATCTTCATTTTATCAGGTGTATTACGCTTGTTTTTAACAGTCGTATAGTAGTAACCGGTAGGTTTACCTGATTTATTTTTGGCAGTTGATACCAGTTTAATTTTTTCTCTTACGCTACTTTTAGCCATGATTTAATTCCTTACGATTTCTTGTCGCGAGCAAGTTTTTTGATACGTTCTAGCACTACATCGATACCGAGTTTATCGATGATACGCAAACCCTTAGCCGATACAGTTAAACTAACGTAACGTGCTTGGCTAGCGACCCAGATACGGCGCTTTTGCAGATTAGGTAAGAAACGGCGACGCGTCTTGTTTTGCGCGTGTGATACGTTATTACCTGCTTGTGGTCTTTTTCCGGTGACCTGACATACTTTCGACATGGTTTTTACCCTTGATTCGACAAATTGCTTGCAAGTCGGACTTTATACCAAAATCTACCCAGCACATCAAGCGTTTGCGTGCAAACGATTGGCTTTTGTCTGTTATTGGTGAGCTTTGCTCATAACTTATTGATTACTAACATGCTTAGCGGGGTGAAGCCATTTAGCTCCTCAGCTGTCATCCCGGCCCCCGAACCGGGATTCAGTATTATCAAGCGGTGTTTAATTGCCGCACGGTATACAAAATTAACTGCGTTGATTTGGCAAAGGCTGTCAGGGGTACCTTTCGAGCGGCGTGTGGTATAGGGATGTAAGGGAACACGAGGGCAGGGAGGCCCGTTCGGGAGAAAGGTATCGCTGACAGCCTTGTAAACTGCCATGAGTATTAATTTTTTATGGCGTCAGCACCCTTGCATATGTGAAGCCACTCTCTGTATTATATGGCGCTCAACATCAAGGAGCAGTCATGTCAGCAACGATTGAACAAGCAGCGCCAGCTCAAACAGCTAGCCTAGTAAATGTACAGGTCAAAATTATCGATAGCCGAATGGGCACCGAATTTGAATTACCAGCTTATGCAACCGATGGTTCAGCAGGATTAGATTTGCGCGCATGCATTGATGCGCCGGTGGTATTGCAGCCGCGTCAGCCGCAACTGATCAGTACCGGGATCGCTATTTATTTAGAGTCTCCACAATTAGCCGCTATGATTTTGCCGCGTTCAGGTTTGGGTCATAAGCATGGTGTGGTGTTAGGTAATTCCGTTGGTTTAATTGATTCCGATTATCAAGGGCCATTAATGGTGTCGTGTTGGAATCGCAGTAGCGAGCCTTATACGGTTAACCCTGGTGATCGTATTGCACAATTGGTGGTGGTACCGGTACTGCAAGCACAATTTAATGTAGTTGAAGAATTTGAACAAACAGAACGAGGTGAAGGTGGCTTTGGACACTCAGGAAAGAACTAGTACGTTGCGCGAAATTTTTCGTGCTTATGATATTCGTGGTTTAGTGGATACGCAATTAACAGCCGACGTGGTGTATTCCGTAGGGCGTGCGTTTGCTAGCGAAGCCGTGGCTAAAGGCCAAACGCAAGTGATTGTGGGTTACGACGCTAGGCCGTCGAGCCCATCGTTCAAGCAAGCGATGTGTGATGGTTTGATGCAAGGCGGTGTGGATGTTATTGATATAGGTCTAGTGCCAACACCGGTGTTGTATTATGCAACGCATCAACTGCCGACACAGTCAGGTATTATGATTACCGGTAGCCATAACCCGAGTAATTACAACGGCATCAAAATGGTGTTGGCGGGTAAGACCTTAAATACAGATGCGATTGATCGCTTATATCAGCGTGTGATTGATGAAGACTTTAGTGTGGGTCAAGGCAGTTACAGCGAAACTGAAATTTTAGAACAATACATTAATGATGTAGCGTCGCGTTTAACGTTAAAGCGTCCACTAAAAGTCGTCATTGACTGCGGTAATGGCATGGGCTGTGTTACGGCGCCAAAATTATTGAAAAAATTAGGTTGTGAAGTGATTGAGTTGTATTGCGATGTGGATGGCACGTTTCCAAACCACCACCCCGATCCAACCGTGACTGAAAACATGCAAGACTTAATTGCTAGTGTGAAAAACAACAATGCCGATATTGGTTTAGGTTTTGATGGTGATGCGGATCGCATGGGCGTGGTATCGGATCAAGGTGAGATCATTTGGCCAGACCGTTTAATGATGTTATTTGCTGATGATTTACTGCAGCATAAGCCAGGGGCCACCGTGGTATTTGATGTGAAGTGTTCAAGTAATTTAGCGCGAGTAATTAAAGACAAAGGCGGTGAGCCGCTGATGTGGAAAACGGGTCACTCTATATTAAAAGGTAAGATGTTAGAAATTGATGCCGCCTTAGCGGGTGAGTTAAGTGGTCATATTTTTTATCGCGAGGGTTGGTTTGGCTTTGATGATGGTGTGTATGTAGCGGCGCGTTTGTTGCAAATATTATCGGAACGTCAAGACAGTGTGCATCAACTGTTCGCGCAATACCCGGATGGTGTCAATACACCTGAAATTAAAGTGATGGTACCAGAAGAGCATAAGTTTGCAGTGGTCGAAGCCTTGGTTAACGCCATGGCGGATACGCCGAATGCAACTGTGACGACTTTGGACGGTATTCGTATTGATTATGATGACACGGCATGGGTATTGGTGCGTGCATCGAATACTACGCCATGCTTAACGGTAAGATTTGAAGCAAAAGACATGGTGCGATTGCAGCAGTTGCAGCAAGAGATCCGTCGGCAATTATTATTGATTGAACCGAACATGGATATTCCCTTTTGAGTCAACCGCAATTAGTTAAGGGCGCGCTAATCAATAGCGTTGCCCTATTACGTTTGTCGGCATTGGGCGATATTGTCTTGATGGTGCCGATGGTGCGTACATTGCAGGCGACCTTTCCTCATTTAAAAATCACTTGGATTATTAGTCGACCGATGCATGCTTTATTAGCAGGCATGGATGGTGTTGAGTTTATCGTGATTGATAAGCCTAAAAGCGTTACTGATTACCTTAGGTTGCGCAAACAATTCAAACAATACCGATTTGATGTGCTATTAGCGGCGCAAGCGAATTTGCGGGTGAATTTGATTTATCCTTGGATAAAAGCTGCGTGTAAATTAGGTTTTGATAATGAGCGTTCACGTGAAGGTCATCACTTTTTCGTTGATCATCAAGTGCGTTTTGAACCAAACCATTTGCTCGATAGTTTTATGCAGTTTGCTTTTGCGTTGGGTGCCACTAAGCCACAGATTCGTTGGGATTTGCCGATTGGTGAAGGCGATTGGGCGTGGGCTAAGCAGCAATTAGGTGACAAAGATTATTTGGCGATTAATCCGTTAGCTAGCAAGCCAGATCGTAATTGGTCAATAGCGCGTCATGTTGATTTGATTAAAGCGCTGCGTGAGCGCTGGCCAAATAAATCAATTGTATTGACTGGTGGTCCCAGTGACGAAGAAAAAAAAGTGGCGGCGGCGATTGAGCAACAAGTTGGAGGCTGTTTGAATTTAGTCGGTCAATCGACATTAAAACAATTAGCTGCCTTGTTGGGCAGTGTGTCATGTGTGGTATCGCCCGATACCGGCCCGGCGCATTTAGCGAGCGCGATGGGCACACCAGTGGTCGGTTTGTATGCCGACATTACGCCAACATTATCGGGGCCTTACTTGTCGCAAGATTTGGTGGTAGATCGTTACGCTGAGGCATTAGAAAAATATTGCCATAAAGATGCAAAAAAAGTGCCATGGATAACGCGCGTGCATAATGCCGAAGCGATGAATTTAATCACGGTAGACGATGTGATGCAAAAGCTAGCAACAGTATTTGATGTGGTGTAACTGATATTGACAGCAAACAAATGGTGGTATTCGATGGGGGTAAAGGAGATGAAGGTAATTTCGGCGAATGTAAATGGTATTCGTGCAGCGGGGCGTAAAGGATTTTTTGATTGGTTAGATAATCAGAAAGCGGATTTTGTTTGTTTACAAGAAACCAAAGCGCAAATGCAGCATTTATTGGATGACTTGTATCGCCCACAGGGTTATCACTGTTATTTTCACGATGCTGAAAAGAAAGGTTACAGTGGCGTTGGCATTTATTGCCGTAATGAACCGGATCGTGTGACGTATGGTTTGGGTTGGGATGCGGTTGATACTGAAGGCCGTTATGTGCAGGTTGATTATAAAGGGCTCAGTGTTGTATCGATTTATCTGCCGTCTGGTTCCAGTGGAGACATTCGTCAAGACGTAAAATATGATTTTATGGATCGTTACCTAGACGTGTTAAAAAAGCAGCGACGACAAAAACGTGAATTTATTATTTGTGGCGATTGGAATATTGTGCACAAAGAAATTGATATTAAAAACTGGAAAAGCAACCAAAAGAATTCTGGCTGTTTACCTGAAGAGCGTGAGTGGTTGGATGAGGTGTTTGATAAGGTGGGATTTGTTGATGCTTTTCGACAGGTTAATCAACAGCCGCATCAATATACGTGGTGGTCGAACCGTGGCCAAGCACGTGCCAATAATGTGGGTTGGCGCATTGATTATCAAGTGATTTCTCCAGGCCTAAAAGATAGGGTGAAAACCGCCGAGGTTTATAAAGACAGCTGGTTTTCCGATCATGCGCCGTTGATCATGACTTACGACACCCCTGAAATTCCTTAACCGTATATTAAATCAACTGTTTGCGGTTGCTATTTGTGGTCATCACTCTACTATATACTCTGAATATTATATAAAGATGAGAATGAGGTATTAGGGGGGGGTATGCATCCAGGTGATACTGAAAGTAAACACGTGCTAGGTGATGATACTGGCTTTGAATATGTTTCGTTAGCAGCTACGCCACCGGCGGATGAAGGGATTGAAATTACTGCAATACAATTAGGAAATACATCACATTCGTCACCACTCATACAAAATCAATTGCAATCCAGTCAGGCAGCAGCTCGATTACATAATGAAATTCACGGATCCGGTTACAAAGCGCTTGCAAGAAAACGATGGCATGAGTTTTGGTACGCTGAAAGTGGTTGTCAATTTGTGTTGGCGGAAGCGCTTAAAATTACCATGTCGGTCATCAGTTACTACGGTGTGGTGTCATACGCCATGTGGGATAACTGCGATATGCCAGCGACTTCACAACAGGCAGTCTGCAATTTCGATTATGATAATTTACGGCTCTATGAAGTGGCAGCACTAGCGGTGCTGTTTATTAGTACCGGCTTATTTCGTCGTCAACGACGCAAAATAGAGTTAACGCCAGCATTGAATGTGCATCGCCAGTTTGCTAATCGCTGGGTGGATATGTCGCATCACAGAGAATGTGATTTATCGCATAATATTGAAGAATTATTTCAGCTTCATAGTGTGACTCCCTTGCAGCAAAAGCTTAGTAACTTATCAATCGCATTAGATACAGTTGGACCAACATTAAACCGCTTGCAAAAGGGTGTGTTGAGTTATCAAAAGATTTCTTTGAGGAAGTCGTGGTGTTCAACGTTAGATAAAGCGGTTCGCATAGGTGTATCAGGTTTTCTCGGTTTTAATTTAGGTATGCAGTTTTTATTGATGTTATCGACATTAAGTAAGCGCGATGATTTTGAATGGCACGGTAGTGATCTATCAAAGCTAGGATTCGTTGGTTGGTGTACGGTGTTGTTTTCTGTGGCTGCGGTATTTAAGGTAATTCCAGATGATTTGTCCGCACAGACCGAAGATATCAACCACAAAACCGTACGACAATATGAGTTGATAGCGAACAGTTGTTTAGATAAAAAAAATACGCTGAGTAAGCAACTATCGCAATGCAGTAAAGCCTTGAGTGCTGTTGAAAATGATTTGCTTGCACATGGGGGCAGTGCTACGTATGAAACGCAAATGCTGTTACTTAAGGATCGTATTGCGCAACTGAATTCGCAAGCAAGCACCATTGCAATTCCTCAGGTCTTATTGGCTGATGACTCGCATATTGTTAAGATTGGTGCTGTTAGAAGATTAACTCCAGGTAGCATACTATCAAGGTGATGCGGTTACTATCGATAGGTGCTAAGCGCGCTTGAGTAGACACTGGTAATCGTGTACTCTTTTTAGTCTTTATCAATAGGCCATAGTGAATACCGACATGATCGCTCAACTCATTCCATTGCTGATTTTTCTGGTTATTTTGTCTGTGTTGTATATGATGCAGCGCAAGCAAGTAAGTTTTAATAAACGTGTTTTAACAGCTTTAGTGGTTGGTGCTGTATGTGGTTTTGGTTATCAAGGGGTATGGGGCCAGACGGCATTGGTATTGCATTTAACTGAACAAGCTTTTGATTTAGTCGGTAATAGCTACCTAGATTTATTAAAAATGCTGGTGATTCCGCTGGTGCTGACTTCGATTATGGATGCGATGTTAAATCTTGGGGAATTGAGTGGTGATGTAGTGCGTAAAGTAGCGGTGCGCTCGGTGGCGATGCTGTTAATCATGACAGCGATTGCTTCGGGTATTGGTATATTGGTGGGGCAGTGGTTCAGTGTGGGGCAAGGCTTGATGCTGCCAAGTAAAGTGATTGTACCTACGCATCAATATAACGGTATTGTCGATACCTTATTGCATATGTTGCCGAGTAATCCAGTTACCGTGATGGTCAATGGTAATACGGTGGCGTTGGTGATCTTCGCAGTGCTATTTGGTTTAGCCGCACTAATGGTGTTACGTACCGAAAAAGATAAGGCTTATAGTTTTCGACAAGTGATTGCCTCGACTTTTCATATCACCAAAAAGCTTGCGAATATTGTGATTGCATTAACACCTTATGGCGTGGTGGCGCTTGTTGCGCAAGTGACTTCAACCCAAGGTTTGTCCGCATTAATAGCGATTGCAAATTATATGTTAGCCATGGTCGTTGCGATGTTTTTGGTGTTTGTTATGCATGCTATTGTAGTGATGTCGCGTGGCATCAAACCGTGGACGTTTTGGGCTAAAGCTTACCCGGCACTGTTGGTTGCATTTACCACGCGTTCGAGTTTCGGTACATTGCCTGTATCTGAAGAAACATTACGAGATCGGTTTAATACATCACAAATTACTGCCAGTTTTGTACCGAGTATGGGTGCTACTATGGGTATGAATGCTTGTGCGGGTGTATTCCCTGCGATGTTAGTGGTGATGTCGATGACGATACTGCATATGCCGATTACTGCGTTGCTCATATGTAAAGTCATGTTGATTAACGCGATCGCGTCATTGGGGATTTCCGGCATTCCAGGCACAGCATCAATCGCTGCCGCGGTGACGTTAAGCACCTTGGGTTTGCCTTATTCTGTGATTGGTATCGTGCAGGGTGTCGACCCGATTATCGATATGGCCCGCACGGCGACTAACGTTGATGGTGTAATGGCTACTGGTGTGGTGATTGATCAGAAATCTTTTGATGCATCTTCATTGGGTTCAAGCGAAAAAGCTATATCTGGTATTGTAACTGAATAAAATATTTCATCTTTACGGCAAATATCAGATTCGTAGACGACGCAAAATGTCGCTCCATCAGCCACTTTTGTTGTAAAATATTTGGCACCCATATGTTGGGTGTCACAAGCTTGGTCTGTCTCTCGGTGTATTAGTATTATATTCCCGGGTATTCAGCTATTTAAAGATTTAGTGTACTTTTAGGCTAATAAATAAATATTAGGCTAATGATGCGTAAAGCTGGTGATATAGATATAGGAGTTAGTGACAAGAAGGTCGCTATGGTGCGAGATGGTGTGCATGATGTTACACGAAATGCCGCTATCGCAAAATTTTTATTTGAAGTGTTTGCAAATTCCTTTGGCGGCAAGGTGGAAGCATCCAAGTCTAGCCACAGGGGTGTAACCTTATTTTCACCGCCGGTCAGTGGTGCTTCACAAGGAGTTGCAGGGCGTGTTGATGCTGCAATCGCTGATGGTGAATCAAAGCATGGTGCCAACATGCCATTAGCCAGTGAGCCAGTGGCTTCAGTTATTAATATTGCTGAAGGTGTAATAGAAGACTTGTTTGCAGAATTTAAAAAGCTTCCACAGTATTCATCAGGTGATTCTGAGTCGTGTGACCAGTTCGATCGCTTTTGGCGACAAAAATTCAAAGAATCGATCAACTTGGCACTCGACTCCGGTGTTTTTTATTCAAAAATTTCAGATAAAAAATACCAAGTGATCATGCCAATTGAAGATGTGGTAGCTGCAGTTGCCACTTTGGTGCTTGATAACGATAACCTTTATTTTCGAGAACCTAGAGACCGGTGTATTCGCATAACAAAATTATTCAATAATATGTATTCAGTTGTTTTTGGTAATATTTGTCATACCGGTCAGCGTGATGCTGTGATGAATGTGTTGGACTCCGTTGAATTTTACTGCGGTGATGTAAAGCGCAGCTACCGATTTCCGGAAACCATAGCGGCATATATGTCATCTCTGCAACATAAATACATCGAGCAATACTTAAGCTTGAAAAAAAAAGAAGATTTTGGTCACTATAATCAGCTGATGTTAGTCTGGAGCAAGGAAGGTTTACCAGATAACGAAATTAAACATATGGTCGCCTATTGCGTAAAATGCAGTGATTTAATCAATGAAGACTTGATGTTGGTTGGGCTTTGTCCCAACGACGAACAGATCATGGCACTTAAAGATCAGTATTTTCGTGATTGTTTAGCTTATTTGGAACCTATCCTTGGTGAAGATATCTATTGGCACTGTGCACAAGAAATAATGCATAGATCTGCAGGAGATGATGAGCGTCGGAATGCTTATCTTACGCAGCTAAAAGCTGCTGTGATGGCTGCAAAAGAAGTTGATGAGACTGTATCGCTTACATGCCAGCTTAAATGCTTCCTTGCTATTGAGTCAGTACATAGAAATATAAGGCGCTATCGGTTGATTTTGCAGGGTCATATGGGTGATCAGGCTAGTAAAATAATTACAGCTGCGGATGATGTTGTTGCTGAGTATTACTCGTTGGGTTCGCCACCTATTGCACTAGATGATCGTGCAATATCGAGCTTAGCATTACTTAGTCAAGCGGTGAGTGATTTTAAATCGGGTCCATGGGTGTGTGCAATTGAAAATTACTTTGCGATTTGTTTTGGCAATGGCTGGAATGATGTGGATATTAATCAGCTAAAAATGCTAGACAGTGATTTTTTCACTGATATGCGGCTTGATGAGGCATGGTTAGATCACTACTTTCCTGCGAGTAGCGGTGGGGCTGACATTGAGTTTTCGGTGTATACCGCCAATTATTTTATATTGTATATGCTGACACACTCAAGCAAAGAATGGCCTAGCAGAGCGAGTGAGGTATTGTTGGAATTGATGGAATATTTTGACCGACGGCTCGGGGTGGATGAGGAAAGTGAAGTCGAACGGCAGCAACATCTGGCGTTTAAGAATTGTTACCCGCAGGGACTTCGATTTATGCTGAAGATTCTTGGATGGGTTGTAAGTGGTAAATCCCCAGTCGAGCAGAAGTATATATTATATGCATTGGATGTGAGTGTTAAGTTTAATTTTTCAGCCGGAATTGAATTGCTGTTGCCACTTCTTGAAGATATCCGTTTATATAATTATATTCGTGGCAGGCATGTATTTGTTGACGGGGCAGGTTCCCCACCTGTTCCTATTTTTATTACTATTGAAAGTGGGTATGTGAAAGCTACTCAGGCTCTGTTACGTATCCGTCCTGAACAGCTTGAGTTTAGGTGCGAACCAGGAGGTAAGGACGTGCTGCAACTTGCTGTTGAAAGTCGTGCAGCTAATATGGTGGCAGTGATATTAGCCTTTGAAGACGTGCAAGTCTCATTTAAAACGATACAAACAGCAATAGTACGAAATCATGAAAAATCGCTAGATATCTTAAAAAAAGGCTATGAGCAAAGATCAGTAAGTGCGCATGATATATATCAATTAGCTAATATTGCGTTGATGTGCAAGCGCGGCAATATCTTAGCGTTTTTGCTTGCTCAACAAAAAGGGGCTTGCCACAGCAGTAAAGGGCGGTTTAACTTTTATCCAAAGTTATATTCAATTGCAGAATTAAATGCAGTGGAGTTGATTGAAACAATTTTACCTTATACTGCTATCTATAATGACCCAGTACTTGATCAAAAAGCTTTTATATTGGCGATTGTGCAAGGTAATACGGAAATGGTGAGGGTGCTTATGGCGCATGCTGATATTCATCGTCAAAAATTGATAGGTAGTTCAAACTATTCGGGCTCAATGCTGCATGTGGCGATTATCTGTCGTCGCTTGGACATTGTGAACATGCTGTTGGCTGATGAAGCACTTGATCTAAATTATCGAGGCAGGGATGGTAGAACACCTTTGCACCTTGCTGCTTTATGTAATGAGTTCTCTGTCGTGAGGGTATTACTGGCTGATAGTAGAGTCGATAAGACCATTACAGATAACTACGGCTGCACTGCGCATGATATAGCAAAAACGAGAGATTATGCTGATATAGCAGAAGCGCTCAAGCCAGCCGTAGGATTAAATTGTCGTTGCATTATCAGTTAGATCTTTCTAAATAGCAGTGCATTATATATCTCATTGAATTAATTTAATTAATCAGGAAAATGATTGCCTGTTAGGCATGTATGATTAATATCATGCCCTATGAAAAGATAAGTATGATGGCAATCTTGACTTGTTCGCAAGGCATGCTGTGCTATAATGCCTGCTAACTATGCATTGAGGCGAAAATTAAACTAATGAGGCAAAAATGAGAGAATTGTTGGCTACGTTGAGAGATGAAGCTTTTTCAGAAATTGAGCAAGCCCGGGAGGGTATTAAAAGAAAAATACGGTTTCCTGAAACTGATCAAGTTATTAAGGTGGCTATAGGTATGAGGCGTGTAGGTAAAACCTATCTGTTATACCAAAAAATTCATCAGTTGTTAGATCAAGGCATAGAAAAAGAGAGAATATTATTTATTGATTTCGAAGATGACCGTCTATTGCCGCTAACAACAAAAAAAATGGCTGATTTAATAGATGAGTTTTATTCTATTTACCCTGAGAACCACAGTAGGAAATGCTACATTTTCCTCGATGAAGTTCAAAATGTTGAGGATTGGAATCACGTGGTTCGCCGTATTTTTAAAAGCAAACCAATTGAGCTAATCATTACAGGTTCATCATCAAAATTATTAAGTACCGAAATCAGCACATCATTAAGAGGGCGATCACTTGCTATAGAGGTGTTGCCATTTTCTTTTGAAGAGTTTAGAACAGCGCATAATTTAGTGGTGCCAAAATCCCCATATAGCAGGCAAGTCTACGATGTGTCCATTCAGCAAATGCGAGAATTTTTTAATAAAGGTGGCTTCCCTGGTGTGCAGCAAATGCAAAGTCATGATTGGCGAGAAGCATTACAAGGTTATGTTGATGCGGTAATTCTTAAAGATATTATAGAAAGGCATGGCGTATCTAATATTGCGCTTTTAAAATATTTAACAAAAACGTTACTTATAAATGCAGCAACTTTGTTTTCTATAAATAAATTTTTTAATGATATTAAAAGTCAAGGATATAAGGTTGGTAGAGAGACGCTGCAAAATTATATGACATATTTAGAAGATGCATTTTTGATATTTAGAGTGCCATACTACACCGAGTCTATTAGGTTTCAGCAGACACACGCAAGCAAAGTTTATGTTATAGATAATGGTCTTATTAATGCATATTCAGTAAAAATAAAGGATATTTATAATAAATTACTTGAAAATCAGGTCTATCTTGACCTGCGTAGGCAGGGAAAGAAAGTGTTTTATTATAAAACTAAAGATGGTTATGAAATTGATTTTGTAACCAAGGATAAAAATGGATCGATCGATATTGTCCAGGTTGCATGGGAAATGGATGATCCTAAAACTGCAGAGCGTGAACGACGCGCCTTAGCACAAGCAGAGGGTGAGTTGGGTGTTAAAGGAAGAATCATTACTGGTCGTGAGTATGCTGTTACGCAGTGCCTGATTATAAGTAGTCCACTTGAATCATAAGCTGGGAAATACAAATTGCCAACCTACTGGGTTGAGTGGTTCATTACAGTAAAGCAAAGAATGCAGGTGGTTGGCCTGTATGCTCAGTTGGTAAGGGCTGCATCAACTAGGCTGGATGATGAGAATAAAGCAAAAATTAGAAACCAGGTGGCAGAACGATCTGATTTTATGCACACAGAGATACATCGATATACTGAAGTGCGCGATCAATTTGAAGCCGCGCTTCATCGTAGACCTGCTTAAGCTTGGCGAGAAACCTTCAGGTAGAATGTGCTGCTTGCTGCAATAAGTAAGCCAGTAGCCGTTAGTATGCCGCCAACCCAATTTGGTGAGGTATAACCTAAACCCATATGTATGGTCATGCCTCCGAGCATAACACCGATAGTAACGCCGGTATTAAAAGCGGCGATATTAGCAGCAGAAGCAAGTGTCGGTGCCCCTTGCGCTTTTTGCATGACAAACATTTGCAGTGCTGGAATAGTACCAAAACCAACAGCGCCTAATATAAATAAGGTAATGGCAGCCAGTACTTGATAGTGCGCTGTAAATACAAAGCTGAATAATGTGATGGCCAGCAAAGCAAGCATGGTGTAAATGGTTGGCATTAAAGCGCGATCGGCCAGTTTGCCACCGATGATATTACCAACGACTTTGATATGGGTGGCGGCAATATTCAATTGTGTTGGTATAAATTTTAAGATGCCTATCAAACCGGCGACGCCTAATCCACTAATAATCCAAAAACTAGAGCGCCAACCAAAATGTTGACCTAATAAAGTTCCCATTGGGACACCAATAACATTGGCGAGTGTTAAGCCGCTAAACATTAATGCAATGGCAGTGGCCTTTTTTTCGGGTGGCACTAAGCTGGTGACAACGACGGCGCTTACACCGAAAAATGCTCCGTGACTAAAAGCAGATAATAGACGCCCGAGTAACAAAATATCGAATGTGGGAGCAATGGCCGAAACAATGCCGCCAATGATAAATAGCAACATCAATCCAATAAGTAATTTTTTCTTTGTAAGTGAATGGTCAATGCTGTTACCTCTTGTCTCAGGTTTTATCGATCAATATCCTGATATCCAATTAGATATCGACTTAACTGATCGTGTGGTTGATTTGATTGATGAATACACTGATATAGCGATACGATCAGGCCCCATGAAAAGTTCAAACTTACGTGCGCGCTATCTAGGTGATACAAGTATGCTTGTTGTGGCATCTCCTGACTATTTATCACAGCACGGAAGACCCAAAAAACCTGATGATTTAAAACAGCACCGGTGTTTGGATTTTGGTTTTTCTCGTATACAGCCTGCTTGGTCCTTTGTTGAAAATACTAAAACAAAAAATATTAACATTATCCCCACACTTAAATGCAGTGATGGTGAGTCGCTGCGTCAGTGTGCTATTGAAGGAGCGGGTATTGCCAGGCTGGCTGGATTTCAAGTAGCACAAGATATCAAACAGGGTCGATTGGTTTCTCTATTAAATAAATTTAATCCAAATATTAACGAGCAATTGCATGCTGTGTTTGTTGGGCAGGGTGATCATATGCCTGCTCGTACCCGTGCTTTTTTGGATTATTTACTGGTTAATATAAATGTATAGGCACTTTGCGCGCAGTATTAGAATTTGATCTTTTATAGTTTTGCCCCTAATATGCCGGCTGTGGGGGAGAAATTTAAGGGAGACATTCTATGCGTGCATCTGCAGGTCGTGCCGTTTCATCTATTGTTCATGTATTCAGCAAAGCAACTGATCGAGCTAATCAGAGATTATCTGGTCATACACCAGTGACACTCGTAGCCGCGGGTTTTTTAGCGGCTGTAGCGGGTTATCATTTACTCAAAGGTGGTAAAGCAGTTGTCAAAGAAGTCGGTGAGCGCATTGATGATGCCAAGGAGCGTGGAGTAAAAGTCGCCGCAGTGCAAGCGGCAGTCGACGCGGGCTATGCAGTCGCATCACGTGTTCCAATCAAAGCGGTGAAAAAGACAGTTGCAGCAGAAATTGATAAAGAGCGCCGAAAATTATTTAGCGCTTCACGAGTTAAAAGTGTTGCTTTAAGCAAACCAAAAGTTTCTGGTTTACATTACACGACCCCCGAAGAGTCAATGGATAGTGAAGCGCTATTAACCTTGTTTGCAAAAGTAAATGATCATATGCGTACTGGTCGAACGTCGGGTACACGCTATGCTGTATTAAGTAAAGAAGATGAAAGCGCTTTAGCTAAAATATTTACCTTGTCGGGTTATTCGAATCCACTGCATACCGGCTCATGGCCGATGATACAACAACTTCATAATGCATTAACGGCGCAAACCGCAAAATTAATGCATGACCGCAATGCTTATGGGGTTATTACTTCAGGCGGTACGAGCAGTATTGAAGAATCAGTTAAAGCGTATGTCAGGCATGCACGTGAAGAATTGGGCATTGCCAAGCCTCGTATTATTATCCCCGAAACAGCACATGTAGCATTTAGAACTGCCGCCGAAAAAATGGATGTAGATTGCGTGATTATACCGGTTGATCCGATCACTAAAAAAGTTGATCCAGAAAAAATGCGCCGTGCGATTAATAAGGATACGGTTTTATTGGTGGGTTCTGCACCGAATTACCCTTACGGTGTGTCTGATGATGTTGCAGCGATTGCTGCTATTGCGCAAGAAAACCATATTGGCTGTCATGCCGATCATTGTTTGGGTGGTATGCTAACGGCATTTGCTGATCAAGCGGGTTATATCGATCTTCCGGTTGCCGACTTTAGAGTCGAAGGTGTTACCAGTATTTCAATTGATCGACATAAATACGGTCGTGCACCTAAAGGTATTTCAGAAGCATTAATGCGTCGTGAGCATCCGGCAACGAAATATTTAACGCATGCTTACTTTGATTGGTCAGGTGGGTTATATATTAAACCTACCACAGCAGGCTCACGTTCAGGAATGCCGATTATGGCGGCGTATTATTTAGCTTGCCGATTGGGTGTGACTGGTTATGCCGAGCAAACCAGAAAAGTGATTGATTGCACGCGTGCGTTAGCGGCCGCTTGTAATGCCGTACCTGAAATGCACTTGTGTGGTGAAGTGGATGAGCTCACCTGTGTGGTAGGCCTGGAAGCAGAAGATCTACCTGAGGACTGGTCCATTTATGTGGTAATGGAATACATGAATAATCATTTGGGTTGGGAATTAAATGCCTTAAAAAATGGCTTTCATTTATGTGTAACCGCAGAACATGCTGATGATCCTGATTTAGTCGCTACGTTTATTAAAGACATGAAACAAGCGATAGCGTATGTGCAAGCCAACCCAGGTATTAAACCCAGTGGTAATGCTAAAGCCTATGGTCAATTAGACATGGGCATGGTACCAAGAGGCGCGCTGCAACTTGTTGGTCATGGTTATCAAGAAGTGGTGAACTCAGGTTCTGATACCGTACTTGCTTGGTTGGGTGAAGAGGGACCCGTACCGGCAATGCCCGCACCGCGTCCATGGTAGAGCCTCGTTTAAAATGGTGATCGGCTATATTGAAATATGCATATTGGTTCGTGAATAAAAAACGCGAACTATAGCAGTTGCTAGATAATACGTAAACCATGTGCTGTGGCTAATGATTCACTTGTATCTGCTGCTATGTGTGGCGCAGCGGCGCCAGGCGCGGGCTGCGTTATTGGATCAATTGCATGTCTAATATTAGCAGCGAGCAAGGATGTGCTTGTAGCTGTAAATGGTGTATTACGACGCCCACCTTGTTGATGGTAAATATCGATCAAGCCTTTAATATATATATCTTTGGCTGTAAGTGAACCGACATTATGCAGTTGGGGTAAAATGTTGGAACCGACTTTACCACTAATTTGTGCCCACAATAAGCAGATGAGTAAGCCACCAGTCACCGCTGGATGTGTTGAGCTGCCTAAAGCATGAATTAAAAAGAATACCGGAGGTGCAGTTGAAATGCTGGCCATGGAAAATGCTTTGCTGAGCATGCTGCAAGGAATATCATTGGGCGCTTCAGTTGGTAAAGCCGCTGTTCCTGCAGGTTGTATATTCGCAACGGTTCGTGGCATGCGTTTTCGCGTTATATATTGACTGATAATTTCAGTGGTTAAATACGTTGCCATGGAGAATAAGGCTAAGCAGGAGAATGCTGCAAACGCAATGATCGAGCGCTCATTCGGCAGGCTAATAAAGTCGCGACCAATATTTTTTCCACTATTAAAGAATAAATACATGGCGGCTGCTATTACAGCGGCATTAAGTATATAAGTAGGCATAGGTAAGGTGTACTGATGTGGCACAGAATACTGTTTTGGTTGTGTGCTCTCGTTACCGGTTATAACCCGTTGACGTAAATCATTAATCGCTGCTTCAATGGTGGGGTGATTGCGTGTACGTTCAGCACCGGGTTGTGACGTGTACGCTCGAAACAATAAGTCTAATTCTTTTTGCTGCCAGGGTTGTTGTTTATTTTGATTTTTAACTTGAGCAAATTTCCCTATGTTTTGTTGAATCGATTTCATTAATGCCATCGTAAATGAGAGAAATGTTCCGATGACAATTATAGTGCGTACCGCTCTAATTTCAGCAGACTTCGGTTGCTCGCTAAATACTTCATACAAACTATTCACAGCAATTTTTGAAAGATCTGCGATAACAGCTGCTGTCATGCTAGCAAATAATAAGGTGATGCAAAATTTACCTGTGTTACGTGTCTTTGTATGACTAAGCATTGCTGAGACAGTCAATGTGCTCACCATTGATGCTATGGCGGCTGGGTAGTTTTCGGTGAGTAAGCCCGCTGTTGCACCAAAAGCTAAAGCGGTGAAAAGGCTAATAGCCAGCTTTGCTGTTGGTGTGAATTCTGTCTGTTGTATTTGCTGGTTGTGAATGGTTAGTGTGTGTTGATGGCTTTGTAATAGTTGTTCTGCGCTGAGTGTGTGAGTATGGTTCAAATAATCAAACACTGGTTTGGCGGCGACAAGTCCCCATATGGTTGATAAGCCGAGTGTAATGAATTTGGTTTGAAGGCTCCATTGTTTGGCATCTGTTACGGCAATGCTGCCCATGGTGAATGCAAACATCATTGAGCCACCCAAATTTCTAAACAGTGCTGTTGGTGTTAATAAATATTTTTGTAGGTTAAGCAATCGGTTGGTGCACGACTTTGCTGCTAATGGCTTTGTGTAGGTGGCCGTGAAACTGAGTGGCGTACTGTATTGTCTGCGCATATATTTACCTATAACTTCTAGTTTTATGGAATATACCACACATAACAATTATTGTACAAACCAAAGAAGTGAAATGACATTGATAAGTGTGCCTTAAGGGTTGCGTTGCAGGCGCTAGCGATTCACAGTAGCCAATGTTATCCTTGGCGCAATCTTATGTTAAATCAAGGAACTAATTGTTATGAAATTAACCACGCAACTGAAGCAGCGTTTTCAAAGTGATGATATTACTATAGCCCCCGGTGTGTTTGATGGCATGTCGGCGCGTTTAGTCGAACAAGCCGGTTTCGATGCGATTTATGCTAGCGGTGGTGCGATTGCGCGTAGCTCTGGTTTTCCGGATATCGGTTTGGTGAGCTTTACTGAAGTGTGCATTCGTTTACAGAACATGGTGGAGGTGACCAATAAGCCGATTATCGCAGATGCGGATACCGGTTTTGGTAATGCGGTGAATGTTAGCCGTACCATGCGTGAGTATGAGCGCATTGGTGTTGCGGCCTGTCATTTGGAGGACCAAGTATTCCCCAAGCGTTGTGGGCACTTGAATAATAAAGAGCTTATATCCAAAGAAGACATGGTGCAAAAAGTAAAAGTTGCAAAACAAACGTTGCAAGATCCTGACTTCACATTGATTGCACGTACCGATGCTATTGCGGTTGAAGGCTTTGATGCGGCGATTGATCGCGCACAAGCGTACGTGGAAGCGGGAGCTGATATGATTTTTGTTGAGGCACCGCAAACCGAAGAGCAAATTGAAGCAATTGCTGAAAAAATTAAAGCACCAAAATTAATTAATATGTTTTATGGTGGTAAAACGCCATTGGTTCATGTTGATAAATTAAAAGCGTGGGGCTATCGTTTAGTGATTATCCCATCAGATTTGCAGCGTGCAGCAATTAGCGCTATGCAAAATACGTTGGATGTGATTAAGCAGCATGGCGATAGCGGTGAGATTGCTGATCAGTTAGCGACATTTAATGAGCGTGAAGCTATTATCGATACCAAAGGTTGGTTAGCGCTTGATGAGGTTTAGTTGTCGTCTTGGTTGAGAGTTGTCATCCCGGCCCCCGAGCCGGGATCCAGATATCTATCAGCACTTTAGGCGCACAGCGTATCTCTTTTACTTCATGGCTCGCTTCACTCCGTTACGCTGCGCTTTACTTGCGTAAAATAGACACCCAGCCCACCTCGATGCTGATGTTATCATCCAAGGCTTGGTTAGGAATGACGGAAACTGTTACACTAATCTTCACGGTTAAGTAAAAAGGAGTTTACAATGTCAGAAGACCAAAACAATCAAAGCAGTGATGAGCAAGTGGAATGCTCCGCCTGTCATAAACACTTAGAAAAATCGATGGCGATGCACGCTGAAAGTGCTGAGTATGTGCATTATTTTTGTGGTGAAAGTTGCTTAAAACATTGGCAAGAAAAGCACTCTTAATATTTCATTATAGCTGTCATGTTGTACCCCTCCGTGCAGGGATATAACAGTATAAATGCATCCCTTTGTGGAGGGTTATTGATAACCCATAATCAATGAGTTAATGTTTATTGCAACAATCATCGCTAGAGGTGTATCTCATGCTGCGTTTTCGTGGGTTTTCATTGATCTTAAGTATCTGTAGTCTGGTGTTTTTTGATCCAGTATATGCAGCTAAACCAGCGTGTGAGGCACTTCAATCGAACAGCGGAGACGTATTATTTGATATATCACAACCGGTAGATGCCAGTGGATATCAATTGCATGGTAAAAACTTAGAAGGCGGTAATATTCAATATGGCAGTAATGCTACCTGTCTATATCCTCGGCTTCAACAAGTGGCCGGTCAGTTTATGTTGCCGGTAGCTTATAACAGGCATGAGAAACCATTGATCGAAACACATGTGAAATATCGAGCCATTCAATTTATCACTCCAATAGGATTGAAGAATTTATATATTGATGTTGGTAGTGGTATGCGCAGACAAAACGTGTCAGGTTTAGATCCGAAGGTTTTAAAAAAAGGTATATATCACTGGCGAGTGCCTGTATTTGCAGTGGGTTATGCTAAAAATGATGTAAAACAGCATGCTCAAAGCAAACAGTTTATGATGGTTGCTGGTGTAGAGCGCAGTAATGCAATCTATACACAGCAGTTCTATCTATTTACTCAAGGAAAGAGTGATCACACCATTACTGAACACCCTATTCACCAGGCAGCTATTGGTGAGATATTACCAACAAATTATGCAATGAACTTACAAGGCTACGCTGATACTAATTGGAGAGCATTTGGTGATCCAGTGATTACACAAGGTGCTTTAGGTGGTTTTGTTCGCGGAGATGTGCAAACATTCCCTGGAGGACCGAGCTTGGATTATGAGGTTGGTCATTTCATTTTACCGACAATGAAAACGCCGTGGACAGCACCAAAAAAATACCAATGCCATATAAAAGGGAAGACAGTTAAAGGTTGTATTGATGTTACTATGCGATCTTCATTGCGGTTCAATGCACAAAAGATACGTGTAGCAGTAACACCTACTATTAATATATTTGCCGAATCAGGTACGGCTTATCGACAAGTGTCACCTAAGAACTTACCAGTAACTTATGGTGTCTATACCAAAAAACTGATACCTAAGGGTAAGTTGGTTTTCGCACAGGCTGGCGGCAGTATTGCACCAATATTTGGCGTGGGTATTAATGATAAAATTGATAAAAATACGGTGATTAGCGCACACTATTATTATCTGCCGATTGTGGAGAATGCTGATCGATTGATGAGACGTGATCTACCGGCTGCAAAGGTGTATGTGATAGGTGAGAGTCATTTAGATGGAAGTAAAGCCACATTTACCCATCAACAATTACTGAAGGAATTAAAAAAGGCTTATATTCAGATAGAAAAAAACAACCCGGCCGTAACTTCATTATTAGGCCCGGCATTTTTCGAACCATTGTTTAAAAAAATAAAACTTGAAAACATCGGTAAGTCATTGCACTAAGCGCCACTTTTAGCTGGTTGTTTATCCACATTAACAACAGTGGTCAAAATCGTAGCATTCGGAATCAACACATCTTGCTTGTCATTGTTTAGTTGCACATAACGCAGATTAATATTTTGTACTACGCCATCGAAGTTTGTGCCTGAAATGGTATCACCGACTTTAAACGGTTTGTAAACCAGTATAAGCACACCCGCTAATGTATTGGTGAGTAAGTCTTTAAATGCAAAACCAATCGCAAAACTCATTAACCCTAAGCTAGCAACTAGTGCGCTAACATTAACGCCGGCGGTGCCCAATGCGGTAACCAAACCAATCAACATAATCCCGGTTTGCACGGTTTTGGCTAAAAGGTTTCTAACGGCTGCATGACGATTAAAACGTTTAAAGGATTTCAGTAAAGCCCACTTAACAATTTTAGCAGCGATATAAAACAGAATAAGTAAAACGATCGCTATGGCGATTCGAGGTAACACGGCTACAGTTTGTTGGTAAAAGCTTGTCCCTAGGGTGTGTATATCTGATAGCCGTGTAATTGCCATGTGCTTACTCCTTTAAGCAGTGGTTTGAACTAATCCTAAAATTTCACGTTGTTTTTGGTTAACATCAGCGATGCCTTGTTTAGCTAAATCCAATAGTTGGCATAACTGATCGTTATCTAATGGTTTGCTTTCCGCTGTGCCTTGCAGTTCAATAAAACCACCGGCATCAGTCATGACAATATTCATATCGGTTTCAGCATTGGAGTCTTCATCGTAATCCAAGTCTAATACAGGAGTACCATTATATACACCGACTGAAATAGCACCAATCATATGTACCAATGGATCATGTTTGATGAGTTTATTACGTTGGCAATGATGTAAAGCATCAACCAATGCAACGCAACCGCCACTAATCGCTGCAGTGCGTGTGCCACCATCGGCTTGAATGACATCGCAATCAATGTTGATAGTGATGTCGGCTAATTTAGTTAAATCTACGGCGGCGCGTAAAGAGCGACCTATTAAACGTTGAATTTCTAAAGTACGACCACCTTGCTTACCGCGTGAGGCTTCACGACGCATGCGTGTATGTGTGCAGCGTGGCAACATGCCATATTCAGCGGTTAACCAGCCTTGACCGCTGTCTTTTAAAAAGCGGGGTACACCTTTTTCAACACTGGCAGTGCATAACACTTTGGTATGGCCAAAGCTGACTAATACCGAACCTTCGGCATAGCGGGTGTATTCACGTTCAAAGGTAATCTCGCGGGCTTGATTGGCGGCGCGCTTACTTGGTCTCATAGGGGTTCCTTAAATAAATCGTGTATCTTGTTTTGAATAACAGGTATTATGGCACCTCAGTATACAGATTTGAATAGGAATTGCCATTATGGTCATGAGTATGACCGGTTTTGCACGCCGCTCAGTGGAACAGCCTTGGGGTTCAGCCACCTGGGAAGTGAAAAGTGTTAATCACCGTTATTTAGAAGTTAATTTTCGTTTGCCTGAGGCGTTTCGACTCTATGAAGCTAAATGGAAGCAATGTCTGCAAAAGCAGCTGAAACGCGGCAAAGTGGAGTGCGTTTTAAAATATATGCCGGGTGAACAAATGGCTGGCGAGCTTAAGCTGAATAATCCCTTGATAGAACAACTGGCTGCAGCGAGTCATGCAGTACATGCGGCTTTTGAAAAAGAAAATACGGTTAATCCGATGGATGTATTGGCATGGCCAGGTGTGGTGCAGACTGCAAATGCTAACGCTGATGTGTTAGTGGCCGAATTACAGCATGAGCTGGATCACGCCGTTGAAGACTTGGTCAGCATGCGCCAAACCGAAGGTAAGCATTTATTAGAATTTATGCATCAGCGCATTACTGAAATGCAGGCCCTGGTCGAAAAAGTGGAAGCGCAGATGCCTATTATTTTAGAGCAGCAGCAACAAAAGCTGGTGACGCGCTTTGAAGAATTGGCTGTCGAATGCGATAAAGATCGCCTTGAGCAAGAAATGGTGTGGCTGATGCAAAAGGCCGATGTGGCTGAAGAGCTGCATCGCTTGTCGGCACACCTAAAAGAAGTGAAGGCAGTATTGTTGCAAAAAGGTGCTGTGGGTAGACGATTGGACTTTATTATGCAAGAGTTAAACCGAGAGGCGAATACACTGGCCAGTAAGTCGATAGACTTAGGTGTTACCAATGTCAGTGTAGACCTTAAAGTGTTAATTGAACAAATGCGAGAACAGGTGCAAAACATTGAATGAAGTAGGAAATTTATTTGTTGTAGCGGCTGCATCGGGAACGGGTAAGACCAGCTTGGTGCATCGTTTGATTGAGTGTACGGACGATATTAAGATTTCGATATCGCATACCACACGGCCTCCACGTCCGGATGATAAAGAGGGCGAGGCTTATTTTTTTGTGGATGAGCCAGCCTTTGACGACATGGTGAATCATCATCAATTTATTGAGCACGCCAAAGTGTATGGCTACCATTACGGTACATCGGCTTTGTGGCTGCAGCAGCAATTGCAGGCAGGTACCGATGTCATCTTGGAAATTGACTGGCAAGGTGCTGCACAGATTAAGCGCTTAAAACCTGATGCGGCGTTGGTCTTTATTTTACCACCCAGCCTTGAAAGTCTGCACGATAGATTGGAAAAGCGTAATCAAGATAAGCCACATGTGATTGAAGAGCGCATGAATCAAGCACAGTCCGAGATATCACATTACAGCGAGTTTGACTATATTGTCGTAAATGATGATTTCGATCGAGCATTGCATGATTTGCGTTGTATTGTATTGGCGAGACGCGAAAAAATTGAGAATCAGGTGATTCGATATCAATCATTACTGGAAGATTTACTGCAAAAACAGTAGAATGAATTTAGTTTAAAATTTTATCAAAGAGGTGTTCAACTAATGGCACGCGTAACTGTAGAAGATTGTTTGAAAAATGTAAAAAATCGTTTTGATTTAGTGCTTAAGGCTGCTGAACGTGCGCATGCCTTAGAGTTGGGCGCCGCTGATCCTATGGTACCTGTTGATAATGACAAACCTACCGTGATCGCATTACGCGAAATCGCTGAAGGTTATGACATCACGCAACGCCGTACACGTGCCGGTGAAGATGCATTTAACGACGATATTGAAATTATCGAGTAATATCAAACCTTTCATGGGCTAGGAGGGGATTCGGTTGCGACTCTTTAAGAAGTTGAGGCGCAAGTTAGGCTACTTGGATGAAGCGCAGATTGAGCTGATTCATCAAGCCTTTTTAACTGCAATGGATGCGCATCGCACCCAAAAGCGTGTTACTGGTGAGCCTTATATTACCCACCCTGTAGAAGTGGCCTGTATTTTGGCCGACATGAAAATGGATTATCAAACCATAATGTCGGCATTACTGCATGATGTTATTGAAGATACCCCTGTTTCCAAATCAGAATTAGCACAGAAGTTCGGTGATCAAGTCGCTGAACTCGTTGATGGCGTCAGCAAGTTAACCCAAATTGAATTCGTCAGCCGTGCAGAGATGCAAGCGGAAAACTTTCGCAAGATGGTGTTGGCGATGGCGAAAGATATTCGTGTCATCCTAGTGAAGCTTTCAGATCGCTTGCACAATATGCGTACCTTAGGCTCCTTGCGACCCGCGAAACGCAATCGCATTGCAACAGAAACATTAGAGATCTATGCGCCGATTGCCAAACGTTTAGGTATGCGTGAGTATTCGGTTGAATTGGAAGAGCTTGGCTTTCAAGCACGCTACCCACATCGCTATAGCGTATTAAAAGAAGCAGTACGTAAAGCACGCGGTAATCGTAAAAAAATTCTTAATGTCATTAATAAAGCGTTGTATGAAGGGTTGGATAAAAGTGATTTGCCCGCGTGTGTGATTAATGGCCGCGAAAAACACCTGTACAGTATCTACCGAAAAATGAGTAAAAAGCATATTCCTTTTAATGAGATTATGGATGTGTATGCGTTTCGAATTATCGTTGATCGTGCGGATACTTGTTATCGCGTGTTAGGTGTTGTGCACAGTTTGTTTAAACCCGTGCCGGGTCGCTTTAAAGATTATATTGCGATTCCAAAAGCCAATGGTTATCAGTCATTGCATACGACATTGTTTGGCCCCTATGGCTTACCGATTGAAATTCAAATTCGCACTACCGAAATGGATCGCATGGCAACCAATGGTATTGCGGCACATTGGTTATATAAGACTGGTGAGCAAGGTTTGGGTGAAAGTCATACGCGAGCTCAGCAATGGGTGCATAATTTATTAGAGTTGCAACAAAGTACTGGTAGTTCGTTAGAGTTTATCGAGAGTGTTAAAGTCGATCTGTTCCCCGATGAGGTGTATGTGTTTACACCTAAAGGCGATATTCGCCAATTGCCTGCGCACTCTACCGCGATAGATTTTGCGTATTCCGTACATACTGATGTGGGTAATTCATGTGTTGCGGTTAAAATTAATCGTCAATTAGCGCCGTTGTCTTCTGTGTTGTCGAATGGCCAAACGATTGAGGTCATTACATCAAACCTCGGTCGACCTAATCCTGCATGGATGGACTTTGTTGTTACCAGTAAAGCGCGTTCGAGTATTCGTCACTTTTTAAAGAATCAACATCGCACCGATTCCATCGCTTTAGGTAAGCAGTTACTAAAAAAATCATTGTCAGTGTTGAATTTGTCTTTGCGAGGTATGCCAGCAGACATAATGGGAGATGTATTGGCTGAGGCGCAAGTGGAAACGGTTGAAGCTTTATTTCAAGATATTGGTTTAGGTAATCGCGTGGCGGCACTGGTTGCGCAGCGTATTGCGATGCGTTTAGATGAAAGTGAGCAACCTAAGGCTTTACCGAAGCCAGACAGTGATGCGCCGATGTTGATTAAAGGCACCGAAGGCATGTTACTTGATTTCGCTGATTGTTGTCATCCGATCCCTGGTGATCCTATTGTTGGGACTGTGATCGCAGGCCAAGGGGTGACTGTGCATCGTGATGACTGTAAGCGCATTGCTAAGCTGCAGCAAAAATCAGAACTTGATTGTGTGCCGTTACGTTGGGCGGGAAATATTAGCCGTGAATTCCCTGTGATTGTTGTTATTGAGGTAATTAATCGTCGCGGTGTATTGGCGGTGGCTGCATTGGCGGTATCTGATGCTGATGCAAATATAGATGATATCCGTGTTACCGATGAAGCGGGCAGTCATTATTTAATTTCGTTTAAATTATTAGTGCGTGATCGTATGCATTTAGCACGTGTATTGCGGCGATTGCGTCAAGTCAAAGATGTAACTCGTATAGTGAGAAGAAAATGAAAACCATAATTTCAACTGAAAATGCACCCGCTGCGGTTGGTACTTATTCACAAGCCGTAAAAGCAGGAAATACCGTTTATTTATCAGGTCAAGTCCCATTGGATCCAGCGACTATGAAAGTGATTGATGGTGATTTTAAAGCGCAAACCCGCCAAGTGTTCGACAATTTAAAAGCGGTGACTGAAGCAGCTGGTGGAAGTTTAGCTGATATCGTAAAGCTAAACGTATTTATTGTTGATATGGCTGTGTTCCCGCAAGTCAGTGAGGTCATGGGTGATTATTTCGAAGAGCCTTATCCTGCGCGTGCTTGTGTAGCAGTTGCTGCGCTGCCTTTAGGTGTGCCGGTAGAGATGGAAGCTGTGATGGTGCTTGCGGATTAGAGGACATATGCCGGAACAATTAGCTAAAATTGCTATTAGCCAGTTGAAAGGCGTTGGCCCCCGTATGGCCACTTTATTACAAAATCTATCGATTCACACAGTTCAAGATATTCTGTTTCATTTGCCACTGCGCTATGAAGATCGCACACGAGTGATCAGCTTAGCGCAATGCAAGCCGGGTGATCGTGTGATGACTAAAGCGGTCATCGATAAAACCTGGCAAGCGTTTGGTAAGCGTAAGATGTTGTTGTGTCAGCTGCGCGATGGTAATCGTAAACTCACCTTGCGATTTTTTCATTACACATCGCGTCAAGCCAATTATTTAAAACAAACAGGTAAAGCCGTTTGTTGCTTTGGTGAAATACGCTTGGGTCAATTTGGTTTGGAGATAGTGCATCCACAGTACTCTATTTTAGATGATGGTGAAGCGTTGCAACTATCAGATTATTTAACACCTGTTTACCCAACTACAGAAGGGCTGGGGCAGGCCACTTTAATTAAATTAACTGATCAAGCGTTACAGTATTTAGTTGATGGCGAGGTTGAAAATTATTTGCCTCAGCAAGATGTTGATATGACGACTGAACAGGCGCTGCAATTGTTACACCGACCACCAGCTAAAATGCATTTTCAACAGCGCGAAAGTGAGCTGGAAAAAGCGCGGCGACGTTTGGCGCTGGAAGAGTTAGTAGCGTATCAATTGCAACTTAAGTCATCACGTCGGCAAGTAAAAAAATTATTGGGATATGATTTTAAAAATAATGCAAAGGTTATCGAGGAATTTAAAAAACAGCTTCCTTTTGATCTGACCGGCGCGCAAAAAAAAGCAATGGCTGAAATTGAAAAAGATATCTTTAGTCACCAACCGATGATGCGTTTATTGCAGGGTGATGTAGGCTCTGGAAAAACCATGATCGCATTGATCAGTTTATTGCATGCCGTGTCTAATGGTTATCAAGCGGTATTAATGGCACCAACTGAAATTTTAGCTGAGCAACACTTACAACAGTGTCAGCAGTGGCTCGAGCCATTGGGCGTGCGCGTTACGTGTTTAGTTGGTAGCTTGAAGCAAAGTGAGCATACCAAAATCCAAGCTTTAATCGCTAATCACGAAGTGGATGTAGTGGTGGGTACACACGCTGTTTTTCAGCAAAAAATTCAATACGCTAAATTAGCGCTCATGGTGATTGATGAGCAACACCGGTTTGGCGTGCATCAGCGTATGGCGTTGCAGTTAAAAGGTAAAAAGCAAGGGCGAGTGCCGCATCAATTAATTATGACAGCCACACCTATTCCGCGCACTCTAGCAATGACAGCATATGCTGATTTAGATTATTCAGTGATTGATGAATTACCCCCCGGGCGTAAGCCAATCCAAACCGTATTATGCAGCCAGTCGCAACGTGAAGCATTGATTGCGCGTTTAGCCAACTATTGCGAGCAAGGGCGCCAAGCCTACTGGGTATGCACGCTGATTGAGGAATCTGAAATGTTGCAAGCCAAAGCAGCGCAAGATGTCTGTGATGAATTAAAGCGCTTATTGCCAAACTGCCGGATTGCATTAGTGCATGGTCGTATTAAGGCTGATGAAAAGCAGCGCATCATGACAGCGTTTCATCAAGCAGAGCTCGATGTTCTAGTGGCCACGACAGTCATTGAGGTGGGGGTCAATGTGCCTAATGCCTCTGTGATGGTGATCGACAATGCAGAACGCTTGGGTTTGTCGCAATTGCATCAGCTGCGTGGGCGTGTAGGGCGAGGTGAGCAGCAAAGCTACTGTGTATTGCAATATAAATCACCCTTGTCACAAATTGCGCAGCAACGATTAGAGTTGATGCGTCAATCACAGGATGGCTTTGAAATTGCACAGGCTGATTTGCGCTTGCGTGGTGCTGGTGAAATTTTGGGCTCGAGACAATCGGGAGTTATTGGTTTTCGTATCGCCGATATGGAAATGGATGCTGATCTAATAAGTGTAGCCAATCAACTTTCTGAGCAATTAATAGACGGGAAAATGGTTCAGCAATTATGCAATCGCTGGGGGATTATACAAAGCCGGGAATTGGTGACGGTATAACGGGTTTTTTCTGCTGTATAAATAACAAATTGATCAATTAGCGATCATTCGTGACTAGTATGTAAACAATGATAAGATTTATTCGATAAAAAGCTTGTTTTGTGGTTTTTCATTGGTTATTCTGCACCCCTTGTGTGGCAAGAAGCCGTGCTTTTTATTGCCACAATAGTTTGAAATCTTTGACTAAGGCTTGCATTTTTAGTGCGATTCAATTTAAACTCAGCACTTTAAGTGTTAACTTTTCTTTGATCGAAAGAGGGGAATTACAATGTCGATTAAAAAATTACTTGTTCTTGCTGCCGCTGGTGTAGCAACTATGGGTGTAACTTCAGCAATGGCTGGTGGTGTTGATTCAACATACAGCGCGCCAATGGCTGCAACTGCACCTACTTCATACTTTTATGTTCAAGGTCAAGTCGGTTATGCGACTACCAATTGGCAAAAACAGTTAGATACATCTTCAACTAACTGGACAAAACCAAATGGCGGCTTTACTTGGGGCGTAGATGCTGGTTACATGTGGACTCAAAACCTAGGTTTAGAAGTAGGTTACTTCATGTTCCCAGAAGCTTCTAACAGCGGAACAGTTGCTGGTGTTACTAATGGTAGCATTGATAGCTGGGCGCTTTACGGTGCTGTTAAGTTTGCTGTGCCTATTTATCCAAACTTGGATATCTATGCTAAAGCTGGTGTATCTTACAACCGTGCTCAATTCGGTGGTACTGGTGCTCTTACTGGTAACTCAGGTACAACTACTGTTCCTGTTACTTACCACAATTGGGGCTTTGTTGGCGGCGCTGGTGTGGATTACACCTTCGACAACAATATCTTCGTTAATGTTCAATACATGCGTTTCGCAGGTAACAACAACGATGGTATCCAACAAACTACCAATCCTAACGTTTACACAGCTGGTGTTGGTTACAAATTCGCAATGTAATAAGCGAGTTTGCAATAACAGCAAACGTTTCGAAGGGCTCAAATATTTGGGCCCTTTTTTTATGGGCTTTATTAATGGGTAATCTTAACGTTTAGCGCTACTCCATCCTTATTTGCAGTGGTAGTTATTTGATGAATTAACTTCCACTCACCGTAAGCCTGCTAGGGGTACCTTTCTCTCGAACGGACTCCCTGTCCTCGTGTTCACTTACATCCCTATACCACACGCCGCTCGAAAGGTACCCCTTCCAGCCTTACTGCATTGGCAGTTACTTAATTAAATTAGTCGTGATCTAGTAATATACCGTCTATAATGCCTGCCACAGTTAAGACCAAGGGAAAAAGGATGTCATTGACGAACACTCAAAATAAATCATTCATCTATTTTATAACCATTGTCGCAGCGCTTGCTGGGCTTTTATTTGGTATGGACACAGGTGTTATTGCCGGTGCATTGCCAGGCATTGTAAATGATTTCCATTTAACGCTGAGCCAAAAAGGTTTTGTGGTGAGTTCATTATCGATAGGGGCTGTTATTGGTGTGATTATATGCCAACCGATTTCGCGCTTGTGGGGCCGACGTGTTGGGCTTTTGGTCAGTGCGATTATTTTTACGGGCGCTAGTATTTGTCTTTTCTTTGTGCCATCAGCTCCACTATTGATCGCGATTCGCTTTGTGTTAGGTCTTGCGATTGGTATTGCTACATTTTCAACGCCACTGTATTTGGCGGAGATATCACCTCCACGCATTCGAGGCGGTATGATTTCAACTTATCAGCTAATGGTTGCAGCTGGGTTTTTATTGGCCTATATCAGTGATGCGTTACTTAGCACGTCCGGCAATTGGCACTTAATGCTTGGAATTGTTGTCATTCCAGCAGCGCTGATGTTGTGCTGTGTATTATTTTTACCTCGCAGCCCACGCTGGTTGGTATTAAACAACCATGAACTTGAAGCACGCCAAGTACTGTCACGCACCATGACGAGCAGCGAAATGGAAAAGACCATTCAAGAAATCAATGACAGTGTGGCCAATAAAACTTCACTGTTTAAGCTACTAACAGACAAGCGTTTCCTCGCCGTTGTATTCCTAGGGCTTGGTATGCAGTTTTTCCAGCAGGGTACCGGTGACAACGCCGTTAATTATTACGTGCCAACTATTTTTAAGCTAGCAGGTTTTGCCACGCTTCAGCAGCAAATGATCTGTGCGGTCTTCTTCGGTTTTGTGCATACGTTTATGACGCTAGTAGCGATTAAATACGTCGACCGCTTTGGCCGTCGTCCTATCCTTATGTTAGGGCTTGCCATTATGGCGTTGGGTATGTTGATGTTAGCAGTCATTGTATATATTGGGCCTACAAATGACTTTTTACGCTATAGCGGTGTGCTTTCAACATTTATTTATACTGCTGGTTACTCGATCAGTGTTGGACCAGTCGTTTGGGTTATCTGCTCGGAAATCTTCCCACTGCGCGTACGCGACTTTGGCATCATGATCACTACTATGGGCAATTGGATATTTAATGCATTAGTGTCACAAAGTTTCCCAACGCTATTGCATCGATTAACTGGCCCTGGTGTATTCACTTTGTTTGTCGCCATGTCATTACTTGGTATTTTATTTGTAAAATGGTTTTCACCTGAAACCAAGGGCGTATCACTTGAGCACATTGAGAATAACCTCGATAATGGCGAACGCTTGCGTCACATAGGAGTTGCTGCCTAATGCCTATGTCAAAACAAGCAGATATTATTGCCCACCTAGGTATTGGTAACTTTCAACGTGCTCATCAAGCGGTTTATACGCAACACGCTAATACGCTCAGCGATAGCCACTGGGAAATCCACGGCATTAGTTTACGCAGCCCCACTGTGCGCGATACTTTATCACCACAAAACTATCGTTATCACGTCTTGGAAAAATCACCGGCGGACACACAGCAACAAGTAATTTCTGTCATTAAAAATATTGTAGTGGCGCCTGAATCACCGGATGCTGTGATTGAGTTATTAGCTAACCCAGACTGTAAGATAGTTACACTTTCGATTACCGAAAAAGGCTACCATACCGACTCTAACGGTGCGGTTGATTATCTTGTGCGAGCATTGAAACAACGCATGAAGAAAAATATACAGCCATTCACGGTAATTTCATGTGATAACATTAATCACAATGGCGCGTACTTAAAATCGCTGTGCGTTGAACTGGCTGCATCACAAGACGCAGTTCTGGCTGACTGGATCGAAAGCCAGGTGGCTTTCCCAAGCACAATGGTCGATCGCATTGTGCCTGCAACCAGTGATGAAGACATAGCTCTCGTCGCCAAACAAAGCAGCTTTACTGATAATGCCGTCGTGCCGTGTGAACCGTTTAAGCAGTGGGTGATTCAAGATCATTTCTGTAATGAGCGCCCCGAGTGGGAGCTTGCTGGTGCGCAATTCGTTGATGATGTCACGCCTTATGAAACATTGAAGTTGCGTTTGCTCAATGCCAGTCATTCAGCACTGGCTTATCTTGGCGTTGCCGCAGGTTTTGACACGATAGCTGACGCGGTTAAAAGCTCGTCACTTGAAAAATTTATCTTTGACATGATGACTGAAGAGATTATTCCAGGTTTAGAAATACCGGCAAAGTTTGATGTGTATGCTTACCGCGACAGCATCATCGAGCGTTTTAAAAACCCTAGCCTCAAACATAAAACCACGCAAGTGGCGATGGATGGTGATAAAAAAATCCCTTTGCGTATTTTACCTAGTATTGAGGTGGCTCGTTTGAAGGGCCTGCCTCATGATAAGCTTGAAAGCGTTGTAGCGGCATACCATGATTATTGTCTTTACACTGCTTAAATTGGTTAAACTATCATAGTAAAAACTCCTAAAAATGATAAAATACCAATCAATGAAGATGCACGGTGATGGAAGTGGCGCGTACGGATGTGCTGCTGTTTTCAGGGCGTGTGGTACAGGGAGGTAAAGGAACACGAAGACAGGATGTCTGTTCCTGTAAACAGCAACACGCAGTACGTGCCAGCTGCATAATTTTGCATTTATTTTGATCTTCTTTGCATAATAAAATAGGATAACTTACATGTCTGACAAACAAGCCAATACTAAACAAAAGTACATTATAACCGAGGCGGATTTGCCTTTAAGCTGCCCAATGGATACTATGCGCGTCTGGGATTCGCATCCAAAGGTGTATTTGCCGGTCGAAGAGACAGGCAAAGTGGTTTGTCCATATTGTGATGCGATGTTTGTATTAGAGGGGCACGAAGATGCACCGGAAGCCAAATTACTTGATTAATCATGACTGAAAAACAAAACAAAAAAAACGAAAAAATTCTCATTGTTGGCCCTGCTTGGGTTGGCGATATGGTGATGGCGCAAAGCTTATTTAAGCTGATTAAGCAGCGCCAGCCTGAGGCGCAAATCGATGTATTGGCTCCCGCTTGGAGTCAACCGTTGCTTGAACGTATGCCGGAAGTGCATCGCGGTATTGTGTCACCACTTGGTCATGGTGAGTTTGATTTGAAAACACGTAAGTCATTAGGTCGTTCTTTACGTGATCAAGGTTATACCCAATCGATTATGTGTACTAATTCATGGAAGTCTGCGTTGGTGCCGTATTTTGCAAAAATTCCTAAGCGCACCAGTTGGCGTGGTGAATGGCGTTATGGTTTATTAAATGATGTTCGTACTTTTGATAAGCAAGAATACCCGCTGATGGTGCAACGCTTTATGATGTTGGCTTTTCCTAAGGGTGAAGAGCAGGTGGTTGAGAAGGTGCCTGTGCCAAAATTGATTTGCCAACCTGAAACCGTGCAAGCCGCATTGCAAAAATACCAATTAGATACGATGGATACACCGGTACTGGCGATTTGTCCTGGTGCAGAGTTTGGGCCATCGAAACGTTGGCCAGAAAACTATTATGCTGAAGTGGCGAATAAGCGATTAGAGCAAGGGTGGCAGGTTTGGATTTTTGGTTCGAAAAAAGACCAAGAGGTCGCGTCTGTTATTCAGCAGCAAACGCAACAACGCTGCATTGACTTGACCGGTAAAACCACATTACCCGAAGCGATCGATTTAATGTCACAAGCGGATGCGGTGGTCAGTAATGATTCAGGGTTAATGCATATTGCTGCGGCGCTATCAAAACCATTGGTTGTGCCTTACGGTTCTTCATCGCCTGATTTTACCCCGCCATTATCTGAGCAGGTAAAGATCTTGCGCTTAGGTTTGGATTGCAGCCCGTGTTTTAAGCGTGAATGTCCACTACAGCATCAACGTTGCATGAAAGAGTTATCGCCCAAAAAAGTGTTAGAGGCGTTAGACGCTTTATAGCAAAGCGACTGTGTGTTTGGGTGGGGGCCGCTCGATTTAAGGGCTTTGTCATGTTGAGAGGCACTGAGTGTTTACAAAGCTTTATTATTTACGTTTCTTTTCTATGTACATTGCTTTATCCGCTTGCTTCAGCAAGTTATCAATGGTGATGCCATCTTTGGGGTAGATGGCAGAGCCAATACTGATGTTACAGGCAATGAAATCATTATTATAACTGACGGGTAAGTTTACTATTTCTCTTGCCTTTGCCATTAATGGTGCCATCTTGTTATCTCCAACACCAGGCAGAATAATAGCGAACTCATCACCACCAAGGCGTGCTACTGTATCTTCCTTGCGCATTACCAGTGTGAGGCGCTCAGCGATTGCTTTTAACAAAATATCACCTGCTTCGTGGCCTTTTTCATCATTTGTTTTCTTAAAATCATTTACATCGATATATAAAATTGCAAATGACCTTTCTTCGCGTTTTGAGCGAGATATCTCTTTATTGACGATGTCAGTAAACCCACGGCGATTAATAATGCCTGTTAAGAAATCATAATCAACGATATGTTGCAGTTTTTCATTTGCCTGCTTTAGCTCTTGTTTGCTGTTATCAATTTCGGCCTCTAATTCATTCGTGCGCATAATAATGCGGCCTGACAAAGGTCGTAAGCATAATTCTAGACCGATAATAAAACACAGAGTTACCAAAATAATAACGCCTAAAATCAACCATAATGCCTTTTGTATGGATGCAAACAAAGCGCTTTTCTTAACAACAACCGCAATACCCCAATTGGACTGATGAATGGGTGCAAAAGCAATAAACAAATTAATACCATCCACCGGTCCGGAGATTACACCATGATCTCTGTGGTCAATCGCTGTTATCAGCGACTCAACCAAGACGTTATTTGCATGTAATATGGTTTTCCATGGGGTATCAATCGGTGAAAAAATATTCAATTGATGATGATCAATGTAAGCAACTAATATTTCACCTAAGCGATGCTGTATTTTTTTATGAATACTGGATTGCAGGTCCGAGATATCAAACAGTGTAATGTCTGCCCCGACATATTTTTTTTTCGGTGCATATATTGGAGAAACAACGGTAATAAAATAATGCTTATCCCGTGTAAAAGGACCGTAAAGTTTGAGT
Source organism: Coxiellaceae bacterium (assembly GCA_029212925.1). Classification (GTDB taxonomy): domain Bacteria; phylum Pseudomonadota; class Gammaproteobacteria; order Coxiellales; family Coxiellaceae; genus JARGNX01. The sequence continues at coordinate 59,004 of JARGOB010000012.1, forward strand.
TGAGAGGGTGTCATATGCGCCGGATAAAAATCTGAAGGTATTGGTTTTCCAACGTTCGCCATGATATCACCATTTTTATTTACTCGAGTAATACCCATCAATTGCGTACTGCTTCTGAGGGCTGATCTAAGAATATTGCGTAAGTATGGGGTCATTTCATGCTTGCTGATTTTGTTGTCATCATAATCCTGAACAAGCAAGCGTGCCTTTGTTCGGCTTGAAATTTGCTTTGCGATATCTTTAATTCGTGCCACATACTCATCTACAATCAAAACGCCAGTGTCACGTGCAAAGGCTAGCCCCCTTTGTTCTGTGTCTCTTAATTTTGAATACAGCGGATAAACAGCTACGGCAGTAATGGTGATAGCTATCAATACAACAGCAAAAATGGCATAAATTTGAATGGTTCGCTGTATTTTTTCTGTTTTATTCGCTGGCATTTACATTGCTTCCTGCAGAGACAAGCCAAAACTTTATAAACTATAACAGTAATTCATCGGATACTTTATAGCAAGGCGACTGTGTGTTTGGGATCATGCGCTTCAATCAGTGCTCCGCGAGCTGCTAAGCAATTTTTCTGGAAATTATCGTAATCATTTTTTATGGTATCGATGGCGCTTAGTATGGTTTCTGGTTTTCGATCCGCAATAACAACACCAGCGTTATAATGTTCAACCGTATCGGCTGCCCAGGTGCCGGCGCTAGTAATCACAGGTGCGCCACAACAAATAGCATCCAGTGTAACGCCGCTCAGTTTGTCGTGATAACTGTCAGGGTCGTAAGGTTGTAAGCAGATGCTGCCGTTAAATTGTTCGAGATAGGCTTGGCGTTCTAATGTTTGATGCGCAACAGAAATATGATCGCTATCATGATGTTTTAATTGTTGTAGTGCTGCTTTACTGCTGTCATCGTAGCGCCCCGATTCGGGCGGTGATAATTGTAAGTGAAATGGTAGGTTTTGAGTATCAGCGGTAATGGCTTGCACTACCTGTGAAAAACCTTTATCGGCGCGAATCGCACCAGCATATAAAGCATATCGAAACGCTAGCGGTTGTGATACGTTTTCGGGCGGTGAATAAATAGGGCAAGCGACGGCGGTTACTTGTTGAAAACCTGCTTGTCGAAATACATCTGCGAGTCTTTCGGTGGTGGTTAGAATAACCCAATCGTGGTGACGCGTAGCCAGGTCTTTTAGCATAGCGAGCTTAACGGTCGATTTTGAAAATTGATGGAAGTGCAACACAATGCGTGATGTGCTAGGACGCTTGCTCAGGTGCTTGTCGAGCATCAGCATATCAATGCGACCAGCAGTTGGAATAAATAACGTTTCATTGGTTTTTAGGAGTTTGCGGTACAGAAAAAATTGCTGTAACTTGCGCAGCCTTCTGGAAAAGTGGCCATGGCATTTTACTGGTGACGGTTCGAATAATGATACGCCGTGTTTATTAATCCACAGTTCAACGTTGGTTTGGCGTGCTTGCAGGATATTACTGACATAGGCATAGCAATGCCCAGCCTGGCTGGCTAGCGTGGGTTCGATAATGTGCACTGTTGAAATATTCATGTTTAGCTCGTAATATGGCGGCATGGAAACCAACCTCAATCGTTACCAACAAATCATGAGCACTGTAGCGGGTTGCAGCGCTGTTGTCACTTTCTTTGTGCTATCGATTAGCACATCAGCCACCACCATTTTGTTTGCTTTATCTGCATTGCTGGTGCTGTTATCCGGCGTGTATGTGACACAGGTGAGACGTTGGTTATTGAACCCGGTGACGCTGTGTTTTGTGGCCTATTATGCCGTGGTGTTAATCGGTGCTATTTATTCCATTGGTTTGATGCACGATATTAGTAAAGCTTTATTGAAGCAAGTGCGAGTGATTGAGGCGCTTCTGCTTTTACCGATTTTTTTCCAGCCACGTTGGCGGCAGTGGGCGATTAATGCGTTTTTGTTGGCGATGGTGGTGACATTGATCTTGTCATTTGTGCATTATTATATATGGCCTTATGCGCAGCGTGCGAATTTGGCCCCAGCCAGCGCTTTTAAAGATAATATTGTGCAAAGTTATTTGTTTGCGATAGCGATCGGAATATTGCTCAATAAGGTCATAAAAGCTGACGGTTGGCTGCGGTGGGGTTTAGTGATCCTGATTGCGTTGTTGTTATTTGATAATTTTGCCATGAGTTTAAGTCGAACTGGTTATGTGGTGACTGCTGTGGTTCTGTTGTATTGGGCCTATACACAATTACCCACGCGGCGTTTTTGGATGGCTTTGGTGGGTTTGGTCTTGATATTGTTTGGTGTTTTTGGTGCTTCGAGTAACTTTCAAGCCCGCATAATTGATGCTTTTTCGAACAGCGAGCAATACCATAAACATCAACAAGCGGATACAGAGACCTCTGCAGGTCAGCGTTTGGAGATGTTAAAGCGTGGATGGTATATGTATACAAAAAGACCTGTTGTTGGTTTTGGTACAGGTTCGTTTCTGCAAGCAAATCAGCGATACAATGTGGCACATCCTAAACAACCTGCGGTATCTTTTTCGAGTACAAATAATATTTATTTGAATGCTGCTGTGCATTATGGGGTGATTGGCCTGGTTTTGCTGTTTATATTTTTATCAGTGTTGTGGGTCTATGCGCGACATCTATCGGTCGATGAGCGCTATATTATGCGTATTATTTTGTTGTGTTTAATCGTTGGTGGCTTGTTCAATCCATGGTTTGCGGATACCACGCCAAGCCATGCGTTTGTGCTGTTAGCCGTGTTGGCATATGGCGGCTACCGTCCGCGAGCCGGGCTGGATTAGCGTTGTGGATTAAGCTAAAATGGGCGACTTTTTACGCTAGTTGTTAGGAAACGATGGCAAAAATCTCCGCATATATTATTGCTTATAACGAAGCCGATAAGCTTGAAGCCGCTATCAACAGTGTGCTTTGGGCTGATGAGGTCGTAGTGATTGATTCACACAGTACTGACAACACAGCTCAAATTGCCGAGCATATGGGTGCTCGTGTGGTACAGGTTAAATTTAATGGGTTTGGTGATTTGCGTAACCAATCCATGGCGGCTTGTCAGTATGAATGGATATTCAGTTTAGACTCCGATGAGCGTTGCACGGCTGAAGCGCGTGATGCGATGTTAGCCATTGCTAACCAAGCCAACCCTAGAGCGGATGCCTACATGGTGCCGCGTAGAAATTACATGATGGGACGCTGGATTAAACATTCAGGGTGGTATCCCAATTACCGTCAACCGCAGTTTTTTAAACAAGGCGCGATTGTTTATGACAACTCCGCCGTTCACGAAAAATACGAATTACAAACCGATAGACCGGTTGGGTATTTATCGGCAGATATCTGGCAAATTCCATTTCGAGATTTATCCGAATTAATGCATAAGGCTAACCGCTATTCGAGTTTAGGCGTTGAGCGGTTACAAAAAAAATATGAAAAAGCTTCGATGAGTCGCGCGTTGTTTCATGGTTTATGGATTTTCTTTAAATTGTATGTGCTCAAGCTTGGCTTTTTAGATGGTTGGGCAGGCTTAGTGATAGCGATTGGTAATTTTGATGGTACGTTTTATCGCTATGCCAAGCATTACGAACAAGAACAAGCGTGGCAACCACCTGTCTCGCCACCATTAACAGATCAACAGGTACAAGGAGATTCGCTGTGACGACACAAAATGTTCCCGTCATAATAGCAGGAGGCAGTGGTAGCCGGTTATGGCCGTTATCGCGCGTGACTTACCCAAAACAATTTATTAATTTAGTGGATGAAGATCATTCTTTATTGCAGTCGACTTTACTGAGGGTGAACAAAGCTATCCCCGATGTCTGTGCGCCGATTATTGTCTGTAATGACTTGCACCGATTCTTAGTGGCTGAACAATGCCGTGAGATTGGCATCCAACCGATGGCGATTATTTTAGAGCCGGAAGCGAAAAATACGGCAGCGGCGGTTGCTTTAGCGGCTGAATATTTATCGCAACATCATGATGAAGCCAATATGTGGGTGATGCCAGCCGATCATGTGATCGATGGTGGCGACGCATTGAAAGCGGCTTTTGATGTGGCACTGGATGCAGTACAGGCAAATTGTTTAGCAACGTTTGGTGTGTCGATGACACGGCCAGCAACGGCTTATGGTTATATTAAAGCGGATGCGGATAAGGCTCAAGGTAAAGGCTGGTGCCCGATTCAACAGTTTGTTGAAAAACCGGATAGAGCGACGGCAAAACGATTCTTTGCTGAAGGTAATTACTATTGGAACAGCGGTATGTTTGCATTTAATGCCGGCTTGTACTTATCTGAGTTGCAAGTATTAGCTTCTGATATTTATGCACCGGTTCATCTGTCGATGCAATCAGCAGCGGTTGATAGTAATTTTGTGCGACCCAATACTGAAGCATTTGCGCAGTGTCGGTCGGATTCAATCGATTATGCGATTATGGAAAAAACCAATCACAGTGCCATGGTGCCATTTACAGCGGCGTGGAATGATGTTGGGTCATGGGACTCACTAAAAGCGCAACATGATAGTGATGATAATGGCAATGTGACACGTGGCGATGTTTTAACGCATGATGTTAAAGACAGTTATATGCATGCTGAATCACGCTTGTTAGCGGTAACAGGTTTAGATAATGTGGTCGTGGTAGAAACTGCCGATGCTGTGTTGGTAACCAATGGAGATCACTGTCAGGATGTTAAAAAAATTGTGACGCAACTCAAGCAGCATAAACGAGTGGAGGCTGATGATCATTTGAAAATGTACCGCCCTTGGGGGTGGTATCAAACCATTACTGAAACAGAAAACTTTAAAGTGAAACGTATTGGCGTGAATCCACAACAAAGTTTATCGTTACAACGCCACCAGCATCGAGCTGAGCATTGGGTGGTGGTATCAGGTGAGGCGACAGTGGTGAATGCGGACAAGCAATTTACATTGCAGCATGATCAATCGACTTATATTCCTGCCGGTACCATGCATCAGTTGGCGAACCTAACCGATCAGCATTTGGAAATTATCGAGGTGCAAACGGGTTCGTATTTAGGTGAAGATGATATTGAACGTTTTTCAGATCAATATGGACGAGTAAAACAGGCGGTTACTACATGATAAAGGATTTACCCGAATTCTCTAAAGCACGTTTACTCATTTATGGCGATGTGATGTTAGATCGTTATTGGCATGGTGAGACGTCACGTATATCACCAGAAGCGCCGGTGCCTGTCGTACGTATTGAAAATAATAAAGCCTGTGCCGGTGGTGCGGCGAATGTCGCCTTAAATGTTGCTAGTGTTGGCGGCCAAGTGACATTGGTTGGCTTGGTGGGTGATGATAATGAAGCGGTTGAATTAGAGCGCTTATTGTTGGACTCAGCGGTGCAGTGTCAATTGCAAACCATTGCTGGTGCACCGACCATTACTAAGTTACGGGTGATTGGTCAAAACCAACAATTGATTCGTTTGGATTTTGAAAAAGCGCAAGCTTTACAACCGAACGCTGAGACGATGAAGCGTTATGAACAAGCACTGGCCAATTGCGATGTGGTGGTGTTATCGGATTATGCTAAAGGTGCTTTAAGCTGTGTTGATAGCTTAATTGCTTTGGCTAATCGCCATAATATTCCGGTATTAGTGGACCCTAAGCAACAAGACTTTTCTTTTTACCGTGGTGCGACTTTATTAACGCCAAATTTGCGTGAATTTGAAGCGGTAGCGGGGCCTTGTGCTGATGAAAAAACATTAATTGCTAAAGCAAAGCATATTATTCAGCAGTTCGAGTTAGGTGCGTTGTTAGTGACGCGTGGTAAACAGGGTATGTTGTTGGTGGAGTCCAATGGTAATACCACGAGTTTAGCGGCGCAAGCGCAAGAGGTTTATGATGTAACAGGCGCTGGCGATACGGTTATAGCTGTGTTGGCTGCAGCATTGGCAGCGGGAAGTGCTTTGGCTGAAGCGGCTTATTTAGCCAATATTGCTGCCGGTTTAGTGGTGCGTAAATTGGGCGCGGGTGCGGTGAGTACCGCTGAACTGCGTCGCCAATTGCAAAAAAATTCTGATTCACACCTGGGTGTACTGAGCGAAGATGAAGCACAGCGCGCGGTTGAAGATGCGCGAGCTCATGGTGAAAAGGTAGTTATGACCAATGGTTGTTTTGATATCTTGCATGCGGGGCATGTGCAGTATTTGCAACAAGCCAAGCGTTTGGGTGATCGCTTGTTAATTGCAGTCAATGATGACGAATCGGTGCGTCAATTAAAAGGCGATTCACGGCCATTAAATACGTTGCAGCATCGCATGGAGTTACTTGCAGCGATGCGTGATGTTGATTGGGTGGTACCGTTTTCAGAAGATACGCCACAACGTTTGTTTAATCGTTTGATGCCAGATGTTTTAGTGAAGGGCGGTGATTACACCGTCGATCAAATTGCAGGGGCGCAAGAAGTGTTGGCCAATGGTGGTCAAGTGAAAGTTTTGGATTTTAAGCCGGGATGCTCTACAACGAATTTAGTTAATAAAATAAAAGAGGAAACGGTATGATAGTAGTTACGGGCGCGGCAGGCTTTATTGGCTCAAATTGTTTAGTGGGTTTGAACCAACAAGGCCAGGATAATATTTTAGCGGTGGGTGATCTGACTGATGGTAAGAAGTATGTCAATTTAGCGCGTGCTAAGTTTGCCGACTATATGGATTACCGTGACTTTATTGATCATATCAAACAAGATAAAGCATTCGACCAGCCGATTGAAGCGGTGATTCATCAGGGGGCCTGTTCAGTAACGACTGAGTGGGATGGTCGTTATATGATGGATATTAACTATCAATACAGTAAAGAGCTGTACCACTATTGTGTGCGTCATGGCATTCCGTTTATCTATGCATCGAGTGCCGCGGTATACGGTGGTAATGAAAATTTTAGCGAGACATCAGAGCAAGAGATGCCATTGAATGTTTATGGCTATTCAAAATGGTTATTTGACCAGTACTTAGCGCGCCAACCAAAGGCTGATTCACAAGTGGTGGGTTTACGTTATTTTAATGTGTATGGCCCGGGTGAATCGCACAAAGGTGGCATGGCCAGCGTGGCGTATCACTTGACCAAGCAGGTGATTGCTACGGGTGCCGTAAAATTATTTGGTGAAGGTGAAGGTTGTGCGGCCGGCGAGCATAAGCGTGATTTTGTGCATGTTAATGATGTGGTTAAAGTGGTGTTATGGCTGATAGATAACCCGTCAGTATCTGGGGTTTATAACTTAGGTACAGGCCAAGCGCGTTCATTTAATGAATTGGCGGATATTTTATTGGGTTTACATGGCAACGGTAAGCTTGAATATATTCCGTTTCCGGATCAGTTGAAGGGGTGTTACCAGAGTTTTACGCAGGCAGATATTAGTGCTTTACGTAAAGCAGGCTACCAACAGTCATTCCTTTCATTGGAAGACGGTATAGCAGCCTACTATCAATCATTAGTTAACTAGCTGCCGCTACCGCTTGTGCTGCTAGCGTCTAGGTGGAACTCTTTTAATGTTTGTTGGGACGCTTTATTTTTGGTTTGAGCAACACCGGTTAAGCTAGCGATTTCTTTATTGACCGCTTGTACTTGCGTATTGGCCAGCTGTTTCATACCGTTAACGGTTTCGATAGCGGTTAGGCCATTCACCATTAATAGTTTTTCACGATCCAGGTGTGCTTGTTGCATTTTGCTAAGAATTTCAGCTAATACATACAGTGTTTCTCGTTGTACCACAGCAGGAGATGCGGTGCTCATCGATTGATACCACTTCGAACTATTGACGCGGTGATTAGCGATGTAGTTTTCTACTTGCAATGGACTAGCCGTGGTTTGCGCTTTTACTTTGCCATCAGGACCGGTAACGTAATTATTTTGTGTCGTGTACTGAGGTGGCAAATTCGCTTGTTTGGCTAATGCCGCACTAGGTGTTCGCTCAACCAATATTTGGTTTAATAAGTCGGTAACTAATGAGCGTGAAGCAACGATATTCCGCACGGTTAATTGATAATTTTGATAAGCTGTGCTGTTCTTTAATTTCAAGATATCTTTAGCACGAACTGATGCAGGGCTACCTTTACCTTTTTTAGCTTTGCTGGTATCGGCAACAGCAGCTGGTGCTAAGTTTTGCCAATTAATATTGCTACCAATCGGGTTAGCAGCATCCGTTAAATAAACCAAGTAAGCTTTAGCCGCATTGGCGCTATAAGCGTTTTGACCATTTTTACCGGTATAATATGAACCGTTGTAAGGGCTAACAAATGTAGGTGCTGACATATAAGTGGTGAAATTTTTCTTTGGTTTTTCAACGTCTGTTTTTTCACCGGATTGTAAATAATCGGGGTTATTACTGCTGTCGGCATTTTCTGCATCTTGTAAGCTGCTACCAGAAACATATAACGTATCATCAGCAGGTGTGCCAAGTGTTAGTTGGCTTACTAATGCGGTATTGGTTTGTGGCTTTAGATCAAGCGTTGTCTGTGTTTTAGGCGTGCCATTATTGGCAAACAAGGCTTTTAAAAATTCATTTTCGACAGAATTATCTTTCGGAGGGCTAATAATATTCACTGGTTTTGATAATGTAGCGGCGACGTTCTTCGTCGTTGCTTGTGCCGCTTGGTAGTTAATATAGTTAGTTAAACTGGTTTGTGACAATGGAACATCTGGTGTGCTCGCATTGGTGAAGTTGTTTTGAGCGGTATCAGCCGGTTGGCTAAGCTTGGTGCTGGCCGTGTTACTGTTTTCAATATTACTCAGGAATAAATCAACCTGATTGGTGAGGGCCGTCGCTTTTTGTGCTGTAGCATGCAAGATACCATCGATATCAGATAATATTTCACTTTGTGCTTTCATTTGGCCGCCAGAAGCAGCGCCGCCGCTGGCTGGTGCCGCAAAAGCTACGCTGGTTGATAAGCCACCAGCAATAGCTGATATGATTAATAATGTTTTAATAGATGGTTTCATTGTTTTGTACTCGCTCATTCATGCTAATTAATTAAAAAAATCGGCTACCTTGATTGGAATTCTTGTATTGTTGATTACTGCCGCCATTATTATTGTTCTTTGGCGCTACATTAAACGGTGTAGGTGTGTTTGCACTGGGTGCATTACCTCGATCGGGGTGATCGGTTGTAATTGATTGTGATGATTTTTGTTTAGGTGCGGTATTCCACTGTATATTGGGTTGTGGTTGGTGTGGCTGGCTATCAGTCACTGCACTTGAGCTATAGCTATTGGGATTTGCCGGGTTATAGCCTGGGGCTGAATTCGCACCTGAATTCGCCATTGCTGCTGTTTTATATATGTAGCTTCTGCAAGTAGTTGCCAATTGTTCGATATTTTTATTGAGTAAAGCCAATTGATTGTAATCACTTTGGGTCAGTGTGGGTGTTGGGTTGTCTTTCGTTGCTGGACAAAACCTAGATGTTAAATTTTGTTGTAAAGCAACCGAGCCGTTTTGGCCTGATCCTGATAAAAGGTCCAAAATGGCATTACATTGCCCTCCTTTTATTGGTACAGGACCCACAGGCTTATTATTTTTTACTGCACCATATTCTTCCGGGTATTGGACTAGCTGGGCTATAGCGCTGGGGGTAAGGTTGACCCCAGGGATTGTTTGACTAAAATTACAAGTATCAGCCAATGCAACAGTGCTTGTACCTACTAATAAGGCTACAGCTGTTGATGATAAAATAAGTTTACGCATATCCGCTTTCCTCCAGCGCTTTTTGTATCAGTTTAAAGCGATCAGGTGCAAATACGCGACCTAGTAACCGCAAGCGTTCAAAAACTATGTTTCGTCGTAAAAAAATACCGGCGACATCATCATCGCTACTGGATACTTCCTCGGCATGCATGAGCACTTTGGCAGCAGCGCCGGGGTAAGCCGTATCCAAGCACATCAAAATTCGCAGACCGCGACCGGTTTTGATCGAGGCAGCGAGTTTGATAATGGCGTCTTCTTGTTGCAGATCAATATTGCCGATGTCTTCCATGGCTTGACCGAGTTTGTTAATGGCACCTTCCACTTCGGGTTGGTCATCAACAGTCCAGTCTTCCACTCCTTCCATGAAGCATATCACTCGATAAATAAGCGGGTCTTGATATTCTTTCCAGAACTGGTGAACCGCGGCATGACTTAAATCAGGCATATTTTTAATCTCGGTAAATCATTTACAAACAAGCTAACGTTAGGTTAGCCCTCGTAGGTTAAGAAAATCTTAACAGATCGCCTGAGAAAAACCAATTTATCGGCTTGTAATATAGGCGTAATTAAAGCAATATTTAGTCTTAAATTAAGGGCTTAAATGCGTCAATGACCGCTGTAGCGTAGAGTTGTTAATAGGTGAAAAATTGGGCAATCGTTTCGGTTTTTGATAGAATGTGATTACATTTTGAGACGAATTACAGATTGGAGAAATCTTGTTATGTTTAAAGGTATTAAAAAAGCAGTTGGGTCACGGTTTAATGTTAAGCAATGGATTGGTTATAACAACCTAAAAGAATCGGCCAAGTTTATTGGTGATACTTACACTGATTTATCGCCTAAAAAAGAAAAAGAGCGTCGTAAGCGTCAAAACAAGAACCTTAGCTTTGAAGAAATGATGCAAATGAATCGCATGACTGATGAAGACGTTGAAAAAGGTCTAGTCAGCCAACGTAATGCCTGTCTATTATTTGCTGTATTTTCTGTATTGCCCCTAGGCTATGCTATTTACCTGTTTACGGTAGGCCTTATATTAGGTGGCATGGTGAGCTTCTTAGGCGGTGTGTTATTTTTAGCCTATGCATTCCGTTATCGTGTGGGTATGTACCAGTATAAGCACCGTGTTGTGACTGTTGACCCTAAAGTTGTCCTAAAAGAGTTATTTCACTTCAGCTAATAACGTTGATTCTGCTACACTCTATTCTATTATAGTAACCAAACCTACCTAGGCTTATTAAGGAGGCCCCATGGAGCAAGATGAAGTATTTAAAATGATTGCTGAGCACCTTGGTGTTGAGGTGGAGAAGATTAAGCTTGATTCCGATTTTGAAAAAGACTTAGATGCTGACTCATTGGATACGGCTGATCTTTTTTTGGCTGTTAAGGAAGAGTTTGGTGTGCGTATGAAGGAAGAGGACATCATTAAAATTAAGACCGTTCGTGACTTGATTGCGATGATTGACAAGCATACGAAGAAGAAAGGCCGCAAAAAGACCAGCAAAAAAGTGTCTAAAAAGGATAAATAAGCACATACCTACTATTTTAATTTTCTATTTCTACGATATATGAAAATTAATAATTCGATTTGATCAATAGTACTATTTTTATAACTATATGAAAAATAATAAAAAAACCACATGACCCTCAAGGCCCTCAATCCACTATTTTATGATTGCCGTTAACCTTAATGATCTCTTAAGGAATCCTTAACCCTATCCCCCTAGCATGAACGGGTGTGTATTTTTGAGAGGAGACTCAGTCTGTAATGCAGTGGACGGCATTACGGTTTTGCTTAGGATGAGTTGGGCACTTGTGTTGGAGATGGGTATGAAACGCATCCTTTGTGGTCTAGGTTTGTGGTGCGCTTACGTTTTTGCTTTTGCTGGTAACAGTGATACAGGCAATTTCACAGACAGTTCAATAGCGTCAACTGATATTTCGATGAAGTACTTGAGCCAATTATTTGGCAATGTGTCAGGTGCTTTACCGGGTTCAGGCAGTGATTTATTGGGGCATATTTTCTATGTACTAAATCAAGGCATTATGGTCGTGGCGGCTGTATGGTTGATTTTTACTATTTTTAATATGGTTTTAAACGCTGGGCTTGAGGGTTCCTTTAATAACCCGCAAAAGAAAGGCGTGATGATTATGTTCCGTATCGCCGTAGGGCTGGCCATGTTAGTGCCTAGCAGCAATACGGGTTATTCAGCGATACAAACCATCATGATGAAAATCGTCGTGCAGGGCGTACGATTAGCCGACGAGATGTGGGATTACAGTTTGGATTATTTAGCCAATGGTGGTGTGATTTATGCCGCGCCGGGTAAGGGGCAGCTGACCATGAAACAGTTAACACCGTATATGGATGTGAATGGTAAGAGCCAGCCAATGGGTATCGTTCAGCAAGTGTATAATTCTGAAGTATGTATGTTTTTGAGTAATCGCTATAACAAATTAAAGAGTAGCTCGAATGTGATGGCGAAAAATGCGGCACAAAGTCCGTATCGCATGATTAGCGTGCAACCGTTTTTAAATAAAGATGGTTCGGTATTTGATGGCGCGGTGTTTTTTCCTGGTTTTGGTGACAATACACCTTACAGGCCAGTTGGACGATCTCCTAATCCGAGGCAATATGCACAATCTTGTGGTTGGGTAGTGCCGACCAATAAGTTGGGTGATAGCAAAATGCAGTTGATGCAGTATCAACAAAGTTTTGCAGCGTTAAACCAATTAGCGATTGATCTTATGCCGTTAGCCAAGCGACAAGCGAACAGTGTGCCGTTAGGCAGTCAGCAGCCAACCACTTCATCGATGTTGCCAACAGCTGGTGGTCAGGTGTTGTCGAATGCGGTATTAGATTACATGACCCAAATTAAACCCTACGCCAACTACCTGCACAGTAAGGCGCAAAAATCAGTAAAGGCATTTGTACCGAATGCTAAAAAGCAAGGTTGGTTTGCGGCGGGTAATTTTTATTGGGATTTAGCCCGTTTAAATGATGCGATGAATGCGGCAACTGATTTAAGTGGTTATACACCGATTCCGAATAACGCTAAGCCTATGCCATCGCAATTAGCTAATGCGATTGCATTGGCAAATAATAGCTTGGGTGATGGTGCAGTTACGTCGATTTGGGGCAGTGGCATTCATAATTTACAACAGTATACCGCCGGTTTAAACAGCGGTGAAATGCAATCGTCGGCTAATATCGGTGACAAAGATAATGCGTATCGGAGTAGTAAGTTTGCTACCGGTGGCATTGATTTTGGTTGGATTATTCAAACCGCATTTAGTGGTGTGGTGACTAAATTTGTCAGTATGACCTCAAACCCAGCGGCCAGCACGTTTTATGATCCTTTGGATTTTGTGCAGCAGTTAGGACGTTCTTGCTTACAGTCAGCAGGTTCGATTTGGGCAACGGTAATGGCTCTTATTGTGGCTACGTCAGCATTGAGTGGTATCTGCACGGCGGCATTGCCAGGCGGGACTATTTCGCAAGCTGTTTTTAGTTGGATGACACCGTTATGGACGATGTCGGCTACTGGTATGTTTGTAGCCGGATTTATGTTGACGTTCTACGCGCCGTTATATCCGTATTTGTTATTTTTATTTGGCGCAATCGGATGGCTGTTATATGTGGTTGAATCGATGGTGGCTGCACCGCTGGTGTGTTTTGGTATGACGCATCCGGAGGGCCATGATTTTATGGGCCGAGCAGAACAAGCGATGATGTTAGCGTTAGGCGTATTTTTGAGACCGGTATTAATGGTGATAGGCTTTATGGTAGCTATATTGATGTCATATATCGGTTTTTCGATTGTTAATTACGGTTTCGGGCAAATTCTTACATCGGCGTTTGGTGGTTTAGCACAAGGGGGTGGCAGCTTTGGTGATGGTAGTCAGCATGCCGCACCGATGGATGCGATCTGGTCGGTCGTTGCCGGTGGTGTTGATAAAAATCAAGGGACGCATTTTACTGGACACGATCTGTCTGACTTCTTGTTAATTCCTTTATTAATGATCGCGTATGGTTTGATAGTGATTGAAGTGGTTAACCAATGTTTTAGTATGATTCACCAATTACCGGATACGGTGTTACGTTGGATTGGTATGGCACCGCAACAAGATCAAACTGAACGTTATGCGCAAGCGATTAAGAGTGGTGTACAAAGTGGTGCACAAGAAGGATCGCGTGCGGCAGGTCAGGGTGTTACCGGTGTCGGTGGTGCTGCAGTTATCGGTGGTCGAAATGCTAAGCAACTAGCAAATATGGGCGCAAGACCTAGTATGCAAAGTCTAAATACCGGTGGTGATGGCGGTGCTGGTGGTGCTGCTGCTGCCGGCGGTGCGGCTGCTTAGCTTCAATAAAAGCTAGTGTAAACAACACCCCTTTATGGGGTGTTTTTGTATGTACAGTTTCACTATCGACATTACTAGATGCTTAATGCTAGCGTAATAATCCAACCTTATACTAATTCTAATTACTTATATATTCATGCCTATTAATTGTAGGTGCGTTGTGTGAGATATGCCGTGCCCCCCATCTGGATGATTAAGGGGCATTTTTTAAAATTTCTGAGGTTGTTATGCTATGAAACGTATATTATTGAATCGCATGTTGTCTATTTTAACCCTGTGGAGTTTCAGTGTGTTAGCGCTGGCGGACAATGCCCCCAGCTTTCCCAATGCGACCCAATCGGCGACTGATATGTCGGTGAAATACTTAGGCCAAATTTTTGGTAGTGTGCCTGGTGTGTTAACCGGATCTGGTAGCGGTTTAATGGGGCAATTATTTTTGGTATTTAACCAAGGCATCATGGTCGTTGCCTTTGTTTATTTGCTGTTTAATATTACGCAAATATTGATGCAACACGGCATGTCGCCACAAGGCCAAACAAGAATCAATGCAGCAATGACAATGTTTCGAATCGCAATCGGGTTGGCATTATTAGTGCCGATGTCGACGACGGGTTATTCAGCGATCCAAGATGTGATGATGAAGGTGGTCGTTGAAGGTACAAAGTTAGCTGATTTAACTTGGAATCAAGCATTGGATTATTTACAGGGTGGCGGCGTGATTTACAGTCCTCCGACGGCTTCAAGCCAACTGACAGATATGTCACAAATAACAGGTCCGAACTATATACAACTGGCGCAATCTGGCGGTAGTAATAAACGACAAGGTCTGGTGAATACGCTCTACAAAGATGAAGTGTGTATGTATCTCAGTAATAGTTACAATCAAAAAAATAAGGCTACGGATCCAGTGGCTAAACAAGGTGCGAAAGGCACTTATGCCATGGTGCCTGTACAGCCTAAAATGTCTGCGGATGGCAGTAGTTTAGTGGCAGGCACGGGGGCTGTGTATTTCCCAGGTTATGGAGATATGCCTCGTAATGGTGGCAGTCAATATGGTGCTACCCAAATTGGTCACAGTTGTGGATCGATCTCTGTAGACAGTAGCCAGTTAAAAAGTAATGGCGCCAAACAAATGCAATATCAGCAAGCCTTTTCAGCGGCTTATCAAATGGCGTTGGATATTCAGCCATTGGCTAAGGCGCAAGCAAATCGTATCAGTACGGGAAAGGTTTCGGCTGGTTTAAGTGCTGCATCAGGTGGTAAGTGGATATCGCAGTCGATTTTGGAGTATGTGAATTTAATGAAGCCTGTTGCTGCTGCGCAATCAACACAGAGCTTAAGTAAGCAAGGTGAATTTTTTGGTGAAGCTAAGGCAGAAGGTTGGTTTAACGCGGGTGGTTTTTATTGGGACTTAACGCGTTGGAATGACGCCTTAGCTAATGCTGGCGATCCTGCTAAATTAGTTCCCTTGATACCTGCAGTTAGTTATCCCAGCAAAATAAGTGATCAAATCGACAGTGCTGATAATACCTTAGGGGGTAATGGTGTTAATGATATTTGGGGTAATGGCTATCAACAAATAGCTAAAAAGATTGCCGCTAACGTGCAAAATAACCCATCGTCAGGTGGCAGACTGGGCCGTCACCATACAAATTTGATACATCCACATAATATTACGTTTGATACCGGCGGCATAGACTTTAATTCTATGATTCAAAATAAGTTACGTAGCGTTGTTAACCAAGTGCAAGCGTCCATGGATCCAAAGAATCCGGCTTCATATGATCCGCTGTATATGGTGCAATCATTGGGCGTACATTGCTTGGGTGCTGCTGGTGGTATTTGGAGAGCGACATTAATGTGGTCTATTGGCACATCAGTTGGTATGGGTGTTTGTGATGCGGCTAGTCCTGGGCCTACGATTATGAAATCGATGATGAGTTGGTTGATGCCGATGTGGACTATGGTAACAACGGCATTATTTGCAGCAGGCTTTATGTTAGCGTTTTATGCGCCACTGTATCCTTACTTGTTGTTTTTATTTGGAGTGATCGGTTGGTTGCTCAGTGTTATTGAAGCGATGATTGCCGCACCACTGGTATGCTTTGGTATGACGCATCCTGAAGGGCATGATTTTATGGGTAAAGCAGAACAGGCGCTGATGTTAGCGTTGGGTGTGTTTTTGCGACCTGCCTTAATGGTCATAGGATTTTTGGCGGGTATGATAATGACCTATGTGGGTTATTCCTTTATTAATACTGTATTGGGTCGTGTGTTTATGTCGGCCTTTGGTTTAGCCGCTCGCGGTGCAACACCCGATGCCCCAGCTTCACAATACACACCAATGGCGGGTGCGTGGGCTGTTATCACAGGCAGTCCAACTGCTACAGGTCAGAATGACCACTTTACCGGTCATGATTTTTCTGACTTTTTACTGATACCGCTGTTGTTAGTGGCTTACGGCATGATTGTGATTGAAGTGGTTAACCAGTGCTTTAGTGCGATTCATGTCGTACCCGATCAGGTATTACGTTGGATTGGTGGTCCTGTGCAACAAGATACCAGCGAACAACATGCTGGTGCAGTGAAAGGTGCTATGTCCAGTGCATCACAACAAGTTGGGCAGCTTGGTAGTAAAGGTGTTGAAGGTGCTGGAAGCATGGGTACCATGGCTACTGGTGGTGGTATGATAAAAGGTGGTGCTAGCGCCGGTGCAAAAGCATTAAATTCCGGTGGTGATGGCGGCGGCGGAGCAGGTGGCGGTGGTAAAGGTGCTGCCGCTGCTGCTGAGTCCTAACAAGCTGACACATAACGGATTCTAAAAAAATAACTTAATAAACACCTCGTTCTGGGGTGTTTTTTTTTGTTTCTAGAGATCTACATTTCTAGAAACATTTACTCTATCAGCTTTTCTTAATATTCCGATAACCAAATAGATATAGACTAGATGACTAGTATCATATAAATATAAATATTTAGTAATAAAGTATAAATATTATATTAATAAGGTACTTTGCATTGAGTGTGATTGTAGTGTGTACCCCTTGTATGGGGGTGCTAAATTTTTAAGTGTCGTAGCTGAGGTTGTACCATGAAACGTATATTGTCTATTTTGGCCCTGTGGAGTGTTAGTGTTTTTGCACTGGCTGACAGTGCTCCCAGTTTTCCCAATGCCACCCAATCGGCAACTGATATGTCGGTTAAATACTTAGGCCAAATTTTTGGTAGTGTGCCTGGTGTATTAACCGGATCTGGCAGTGGCTTAATGGGGCAACTATTTTTGGTATTTAACCAAGGCATCATGGTCGTTGCCTTTGTGTATTTGTTGTTTAATATCACGCAAATAGTTATGCAGTACGGCATGTCACCACACGGTCAAACAAAAATTAATGCCGCCATGACGATGTTCCGGGTCGCGATTGGTTTAGCTCTATTAGTACCGATGTCTACTACTGGTTATTCAGCGATACAAGATGTGATGATGAAAGTGGTGGTTGAAGGTACTAAATTGGCTGATCTTACCTGGAATCAAGCGTTAGATTATTTGCAAAATGGCGGTGTAGTTTACAGTCCAGCAGGGGGAGGTAATCAACTGACAGATATGTCAAAAATTTCTAAATATAATTACATGGATCCTGTACCTGGGACAGGCAACAATGGTAAAAAGCTTTTGGTGCAATCGCTGTTTACTCATGAAGCCTGTATGTTTATCAGTAATCACTACAATAAAACAAATCAAAAAACAGACCCAATCGCTAAGCAAGGCGCTAAGGGCACTTACAGAATGATTCCGGTACAACCTCAGTTGAGTGCTGATGGCAAAAGCCTGGTGAAAGGCACCGGTGTGGTTTACTTCCCTGGTTATGGCGATAAACCTACCGTTGGAGATGTTGATAGTTCAACAGGCTATGGAGGTCATGACAGTTGTGGCAGTATTTCCATTAGTTCACTAGTAACAAAAAACAACGCGGGTCAAATGCAATATCAACAAGCATTTGCCGCGATATATCAAATGGCATTGGATATGCAACCATTAGCTAAGGCGCAAGCCAAGCGTATTAATACCGGTAAAGTATCGGCAGGTTTATTGGCGCCAGCCGGGGGTAAGTGGTTATCGCAATCGATACTGCAGTATATTAATTTAATGAAACCAGTTGCTGCGCATATTGCAACGATTGGTAAAAGTCAGCAAAGTGGTTTTTTCGATCAGGCTAAGGCGGAAGGCTGGTTTAATGCCGGTGCTTTTTATTGGGATATCTCACGTTGGAATGATGCGATGGCTAGTGCCGGTGATCCTGCGAGTTTAGTGCCTTCGATTCCAGCAATTACATACCCTAGTGTTATTGCAGCTAAGATTGCTCAAGCTGAGTCCACACTCGGAAGTAGTGGCAAGAATGATATTTGGGGAAATGGTTATCAGCAAATCGCCAATGCTATTGCCTCAAATGCGCAAAATGACCCAGCGTCAGGTGGCAGACTGGGTCGTCACCATAAAAATGCGATACATCCGCATAATATTACTTTTGATACCGGTGGTATAGACTTTAATTCTGTTATTCAAAATACATTGCGCGGTGTTGTTAACCAAGTGCAAGCCTCTATGGATCCAAAGAATCCGTCTTCCTATGACCCATTGTATATGGTGCAATCATTGGGCATACATTGTTTGGGTGCTGCCGGTGGTATTTGGAGAGGCACATTAATGTGGTCTATTGGTACATCAGTTGGGATGGGGATATGTGATGCGGCCAGTCCTGGCCCTACTATTATGAAATCGATGATGAGTTGGTTGATGCCGATGTGGACCATGGTAGCAACGGCATTATTTGCGGCAGGATTCATGCTAGCGTTTTATGCGCCACTGTATCCTTACTTGTTGTTTTTATTTGGTGTGATCGGTTGGTTATTGAGTGTTGTCGAGGCAATGATTGCAGCACCGCTGGTATGTTTCGGTATGACGCATCCGGAAGGGCATGACTTTATGGGTCGAGCGGAGCAAGCCTTGATGTTAGCGCTGGGTGTGTTTTTACGGCCTGCTTTAATGGTCATAGGATTTTTAGCCGGTCTGTTAATGACTTATGTTGGCTATTCGTTTGTTAATACCGTATTAGGGCGTGTGTTTATGTCGGCCTTTGGTCTCATCGCTCGCGGCTCAACACCCGACGCTCCAGCGGCGCAATACACACCGATGGCGGGTGCGTGGGCTGTTGTTACAGGCAGCCCAACAGCCACCGGACAAAATAGCCACTTTACCGGTCATGATTTTTCTGACTTCTTATTGGTGCCATTATTATTAGTGGCATACGGTATGATTGTGATTGAAGTGGTAAACCAATGCTTTAGTGCGATTCATGTAGTGCCTGATCAGGTCATGCGTTGGATTGGTATGTCTCCACAACAAGACACCACTGAACAGCGTGCTGGTGCAGTTAAAGGTGCTATGTCCAGTGCATCACAACAAGCTGGGCAGTTCGGTAGTAAAGGTGTTGAAGGTGCTGGAAGCATAGGTACCATGGCTACTGGTGGTGGTATCATGAAAGGTGGTGCTAGCGCCGGTGCAAAAGCATTAAACTCCAGTGGTGATGGTGGTGGCGCTAGTAGCGGCGGAGCAGCTGCAGCCGGTGAAGCTTAAAACACTGTTATATCAAAGCCTACTTGATTGATGAAGTAGGCTTTATACTATTTTCACTGCAACTATAATCATATCTTAATATTCCCCTAAGACCTAAGCAATAGACTACATTCATGGTAATGACTATTTCTAGAAATTACCTCGAGATGAATGCTCTTGGTCGAGTCATATTCTCAATAGTAAAAACATAAATTGAGTTTTGTGTGTTTTAAAACTGTGTGCGCCTATTGATATAGGCGTGATGTGTAGTGTTGTATTTTTTGAGGTTAAAACATGAAACGTGTATTGTTGAGTCGTGTAATTGCGCTTTTTTCTTTATGGGGTTTTGCTGCATTAGCATTTGCTGATAATGCGCCTAGCTTTCCAAATTCTACTCAGTCGGCAACCGATATGTCGGTTAAATACTTAGGCCAAATATTTGGTAGTGTGCCTGGTGTATTAACTGGATCTGGTAGCGGTTTAATGGGGCAATTATTTTTGGTGTTTAATCAAGGAATAATGGTCGTCGCCTTTGTTTATTTGATGTTTAATATCGCACAAATAATGATGCAATATGGTATGTCACCACAGGGTCAAACAAGAATTAATGCAGCAATGACTGTGTTTCGTGTTGCTATTGGCTTGGCGTTATTGGTGCCGATGTCTACCACTGGTTATTCAGCGATCCAAGATGTCATGATGAAGGTGGTGGTTGAAGGCACTAAGTTGGCTGACCTTACCTGGAATCAAGCTTTGGATTATTTGCAAAATGGCGGTGTGCTTTACAGTCCAGCAGGGGGAAGTAATCAACTGACGGATATATCGGAGTTAAGCAAATATAATTATATTCAACAAGCCCAGTTAGGACAAACACATCCACGTAACAGTTTGGCTAATACTTTATTTAAAGATGAAGTGTGTATGTTTGTCAGTAATCATTACAATCAAAAAAATAAATCTACGGACCCAGTGGCGGCACAAGGCGCTAAAGGGACTTATTCAATGGTGCCAGTGCAACCTACCATGTCTGCGGATGGCACTAGTTTAGCCGCAGGTACCGGAGCTGTTTATTTTCCTGGTTATGGTGATAAACCTTTACTTGGCGATGCAGATCCTACAACAGGCTATGCGGGTCATCAAAGTTGTGGGTCTATTTCAGTAGATGGTGCAACGTTAAAAGCGAGTGATGCCACACAAATGCAATATCAACAAGCGTTTGCTGCCATTTATCAAATGGCCTTAGATATGCAACCTTTAGCTAAAGCGCAAGCCAAACGCGTGAGTACAGGTAACGTATCAGCAGGTCTATCAGCTACTGCAGGTGGTAAATGGTTATCACAGTCGATTTTACAGTACGTTAATTTAATGAAGCCAGTTGCTGCACATCAGGCGAGCACTAGCCAAACTCAAAAAGGTAAGTTTTTTACACTAGCCAAGGATGAAGGCTGGTTTAATGCGGGTGGTTTTTATTGGGATTTATCGCGTTGGAATGATGCGCTGGCATCTTCGGGCACACCGGTTGCGTTAGTGCCGTTATTACCTGCGATTACCTACCCTAGCAAAATAAGTGATTTAATCACTAGCGCAGATAATACGCTAGGAGGTAATGGTATAACAGATATTTGGGGGAATGGATATCAACAAATTCAAAATTCCATTAGCGCTAATGCTTCAAATGATCCTATGTCAGGTAGTAGCCATGACATTGGCGGTAAAGCCAATTGGGTATTCCCGCATAGTGTAACTTTTGATACCGGCGGTATCGACTTCGCTAGTATTATGCAAAATGCACTGCGTGGTGTTGTTAACCAAGTAGAAACATCTTTGGATCCTAGCAACCCTACATCATATGATCCGTTGGTAATGGTGCAGCAACTGGGTGTGCATTGCTTATCTGCAGCAGGTGACATTTGGGTTAAAACAATAGGGTGGTCTGTCAGCTTGTCAGCTGTGATGGGTGTGTGTGATGCGGCTAGTCCTGGTCCAACTATTATGAAAGCAATGATGAGTTGGTTGATGCCAATATGGACTATGGTGGCGACATCATTATTTGCGGCTGGATTTATGTTAGCGTTTTATGCGCCACTGTATCCTTACTTATTATTTTTATTTGGTGTGATTGGTTGGTTGCTGAGTGTTGTGGAAGCCATGATAGCAGCACCGCTGGTATGCTTTGGTATGACACACCCTGAGGGTCATGATTTTATGGGTCGAGCAGATCAAGCCTTGATGCTTGCGCTGGGTGTATTTTTACGGCCTGCTTTAATGGTGATAGGGTTTTTAGCGGGTTTGTTAATGACCTATGTTGGTTATACCTTTGTTAATACTGTATTAGGGCGTGTGTTTGTGTCTGCATTTGGCGATAGTACAGTGGCTGATCCACAGTCTCAATACACACCTATGGGTGGGGCTTGGGCTGTGATTGCAGGTGGTCCACATGCCAGAGGTCAGAATAGTCACTTTACAGGGCATGATTTCTCTGACTTCTTGCTGGTACCATTATTATTGGTAGCGTACGGCATGATTGTTATTGAAGTGGTTAACCAATGCTTTAGTGCTATTCATGTGGTACCTGATCAGGTATTGCGTTGGATTGGTGGTCCAGTACAGCAAGATACCACTGAGCAGCGAGCTGGTGCTGTTAAAGGTGCTATGTCCAGTGCTTCACAACAGGCTGGCCAACTGGGTAGTACAGGTGTTAAAGCCGCTAGTGAAGGCATGGGTGGTATGGCTCAAACCGGTACTTCTTTGTTAAAGGCTGGTGGTCAAGCGGGCTTGAAAAAATTAAACAGCAAAGGTGATGATGGCGGTGGTAAAGGTGGAGAAGGTGCTGAAGGTGCTGAAGGTGGTGAAGCTGCCGGCTCTGTAGCAGCTTAATTAAAAAAACCTACACCGCAAAGAGCCACTTTAGGAATTAACCTAAGGTGGTTTTTTTTTATTCAGGCTTCCTGGTTTTTTTCTTAAGGTTTCCCTAATAAATCCTCCCTAGACTAGCTGAGGAATTTCGTGTGTGGCGAAAGACATAGTGGACATTTATATGCTTGTATACAGGTATAAATGTATGTGGAGTGATGCTTTGGGGGCATAGCATGAAACGTATTTTGGCTGTAATGTATTTATGGGCTGTTAGCGCATTAGCGTTGGCGGATGGTAGAACGTCAAACTTCTCTGATTTTTCACAATCATCAAAAGATTTATCGATAAAATATTTAGGTGAAGTATTCGGTAGCGTACCGGGCGTACTGCATGGCAGTGGCAGCGGTTTGATGGGCCAGTTATTTTATGTATTTAACCAAGGGATCATGGTGGTTGCAGCGCTGTTCTTGGTGTATAGCATTTTCAATGTGGTGGTGAGCTCAGCTCTGCAACCGCAAGGGCCCTCTAAACATAACTTTGCTTTAATTGGTCTTCGTGTTGCCGTTGGCTTGGCGTTGCTCGTACCCAGTTCGGAAACGGGTTACTCCGCGATTCAAGATGTGATGATGAAGATCGTGGTTGAAGGTACACGATTAGCCGATGATACCTGGGACTATGCATTGGATTATTTGGCTAATGGCGGTATGATTTATAGCCCGCCCACGTCCTCCGCAGAAATTACTAGCTTGACACAGTTACAACATTACATGACAACAACACCGGCACCTCGAGCGGGGTTGGTTAATCAAGTGTTCCAAAATGAAGTGTGTATGTTTGTCAGTAATCACTACAACAAAAAAAATAATCTTGCCTATGGCATGAATCCGATACCACCACAAATAGAAGGCGGTAAGTTAATTGCCGGTACTGGTGCGGTGTACTTCCCAGGACACGGTGATGCACCCGCTTCAAATGGTTATTGGCTTGTCGGTCACCCAGAAACCATTCGTCAGCAATGCGGCTCGATTTCAATTAGCGATAATTTTTTAGTGGGTCAAAAGCCTCAAACGATGCAATATCAAGAAGCCTATGCCGCATTAAACCAATTGACTTTGGATCTTTTACCTTTAGCTAAACAGCAAGCAAATGCTTATCTCAGTGGTGGTAAATCACCGGTATTAAGCCCTGTAGCCGGTGGTAAATATTTGGCTGAAGCTGTTTTGGATTACGTACACTTAATGAAACCGGTGGCGGCTTTTCAAGCCAGTCAAAGTCAGCATGATAAAAATGGCTTTATTGATTATGCCAAAGAACAAGGCTGGTTCGATGCCGGTTCATTTTATTGGGATTTAGCGCGATGGAATGATGCGCTCAATAATGCCGGTGATCCTGCTTCATTAACCCCTAAAGTGTCTGCATTCACAGTGGCGGCAGATGATATCACGCGAGACATTGGTATCATCGATAGTTATTTAGGTGGTGAAGGCACAGAAAATATTTGGGGTAATGGCATGGATCAATTGCAACAGTATATTGATAGCGTCACCAATAATAATACCAAACACAATGAACGTGTGAATAATCATTACACAACCGGTGGTGCGGACTTTGCTAGCATTATTCAAAATGCGCTGGCGGGTATTGTTGGTACCATTGAAACCCAAATGGATTCAAAGCATGCCGGTTCGTATGATCCATTAGTGATGGTGCAGGAGATTGGTAAGAAATGTTTATCCGGTGCTGGTTATATTTGGAAAAAATCGATTGCTTGGGCCATTGGTTTGTCAACAGTCATGGGCGTGTGTAATGCTCAAAGCCCAACGGCCACAGTAATGAAGGTCATGATGGATTGGTTGGTACCGATGTGGATGATGGTGTCCACAGCCTTATTTGCGGCTGGTTTTATGTTAACGTTTTATGCGCCACTCTACCCCTATATGTTATTTACGTTTGGCGCGATAGGTTGGCTGCTGTATGTGGTCGAATCGATGATCGCTGCACCACTGGTGTGCTTTGGTATGACGCACCCGGAAGGGCATGATTTTCTTGGTCGCGCGGATCAAGCATTAATGTTAGCGCTAGGTGTGTTTATACGTCCCGTATTAATGGTGATTGGGTTTTTGGCGGGTATGTTACTAACGTATGTTGGCTTTAGTTTTATCAATACTGTATTGGGTCGCGTATTTGTTTCGATGTTTAATGTCAATGCTGATCCGAATGTGTCACCGCTGGGTGGTATATGGATCGCAATTAATAAAGGCATTGGTAATAATCAAGGTGATCACTTTACCGGTCATGACCTATCTGATTTCTTATTAATTCCGATGTTGCTGGTTGCTTACGGTATGTTGGTGATTGAAGTGGTTAACCAATGCTTTAGTGCCATCCATCAAGTGCCTGATATGGTATTGCGTTGGATTGGTATGGCGCCACAACAAGACATGACAGAACGTTATGCGCAATCAGTGCAACAAACCTTGTCGACCAGTGCGCGTCAAGCCGGTGATGGTGCTGGTAAAGCCGCGAGTGGCTTTGGTTCCACTGTGGGTAGTGCAATTGGTAACGCAGCTCCCACGGGCGAAAGTGCTAAAACAGCATTAGAGGTGTTGAATAGCTCTGGTGATGCCGGAGCAGGTGCGGCAGGTGCGGCGGGAGCTTAAGTGTTATCAGGCATGTTGCCAAAGTCGCGTTTTGCAAGCGCGACAACAAAACTGATGGCGACTAAACCCAAGACAACACATGAAAATATACCGGTAACATAAGACGCTAATGCCAGATACATCACGCCAATGGGTAAGTAAAAATAAATAGTAAACCCAGAGAAGCGGAACACACGACGGAAGAAAAAGTGATAGTCACGTGCTTTGTATTTGCCACCTTTTGGTATGTAACCAATGACTAACATACTGCGGATGTTTTTTTGGGTCAGTATGCCAAAGAAAATAATAAAGCCAACCAAAATAAACATGATCAATAACCAGTGTGGCATCCAGTAATGAAAGTGTGGCGCAAAGCTAATCAGTGCTGGGCCAATTAACGTTGCAATTAAGCAGCTGCGAATGGTGTAGCCCTTCGAGATATAACCAATGATAATGCCGCAAATCGGCGTAAACGCTAACCACCAGTTTACGGTGAGTAGCATCCAAACGTTTTTATGGCCCAGTTTTAATAACGTGTCATAGTAGAGTGGTTTGCCTGAGGCATTGGAGGCGACATTGATGGTGGAGAAAATAACGCATAACAGTAGGAAAATCAGTGCGCCAATTACGATGATCGCGCAAATGCCGAGTATGCTGGGAATTTGCCGACGCATGAGTTTAGCAATGCCATGTTTAACAAAAGGTAAAAAGCCAAATACAGCCATCACCAATGCAGTGATAAAGGCAGATGTTTTCTGTCCTTGTGGAATCATGGCCGTATGATTATGGGTGAGTAATACTGCAACGATCATTAAATAAAAGCCGAAGGTAATACTGAGGCCTGCTAATGTTGCGTTACGAATGCATAATTGTGAAATATGCGTGACCAGTGAGTCGTGTTTGTTTTTTAATAAGGGAGCCAGCACATTACTAATGAAAGCATCTTCTTTTTGGATGTAGCAATTCAATGCAAGACTAACGGCTAGCATCGCTACAATACCCCAAGGGTAAATAATCCATTGTTGCCATACGGTGGCGAGTGTGTTGGTTAATGATACTGCGCCATTGTTGACCGGTAACAGGTTAAAACATAATGCATAGATACCAACGTATACCATTAGCATACTCAGTTGTAATAAAAAAATTAAACCAAGCCAACGCGGTAAGGAATATTTTTTGCCAGGATTGTCTGCGTCATCTAAGCGCAATTTACCCCATGGACCTAATATATAAAAAGCAGCCAGTAATAAGCACAACCAATTCACGCCAATGTAAGGATAAAAAACGTGATCAGTAAAGTGTGTAAAGAAGCCAATAAGCAGTAATAAGGCGAAAGGTAGAATGATAATTGAGGACCAACGGTATGTTTTTCTGGTTTTCATGGCGCGCTCACTTTAATGGCGTTGACGAGAGAGGGCAGTCAAAATTTTATAGGTGCGTTGACTGATGATTCCTTGCTTAAATTTATCTTCAATGTCCAGCTGCATAGGCTGACCGAACTCTTCAACTAAGCGACGCGTATTGGAGGTAACATTATCAATGTCACCTTCAAGCATTTTGTCGCGTACATCTTCGTTAAATACTAAATATTCACGCAGTGCCACACGTTTGCCGTCAACGGTAGGGGCTAAACGTTGCCATATGATTAAGCGCATGGTTTCAACGATATCAATGCTGCGGCCAATGCGTTCATCGGCAGGAAAGCTACCAACCAACCGCCGTACCGTTTCTGCTACGCCGTTACTGTGCACTGTGGTGTAGACCGGGTGACCGGTTAGCGCCGCTTCAAGCACAGCACTAATGGTTTCGGTATCCCGTGATTCACCAACTAATATCAATCGAGGCACACGGCGTAAAGCATTTCGAACACCGGCAGCAAAGCTGGGCAAGTGGCGAGGAATTTCAGACTGACTAACAATCGATGATGGTTTTTTTATATCATCGAAGACAAATTCTATCGGTGCTTCGTAAGTAAGGACCTTGCGGTTAGCATCTTCTTGCTCAATAATCTCGCGAATAATAGCGGCTAATAGTGTGCTTTTTCCTGAGCCAGTCGCACCAGTTATATAGACTACGCCATCACTGGGGGCGCTAGCTTCAACAATGTCTTGTGGTAATTCGAGGGCAGCCAGCTGGGGTGGTGTTGAAGGAATGGTACGAATAGTAATTTGGATGCCATCGTGACCGTCAACATAACAACCGGTTCCATTGACACGATGACGGTATCGCTCATTACGTGTCGGGCGAATTTCATAGTGGGTGTCAACATCTTCACCGCGCATAATTTGTGCGGTAGCGTTGGGTCCATAAATTTCATTGAGAATGGCTGATACTTCAGTAGTGGTCATTTCGCGTTTAGTTAAGCGATGTAAGCGGCCATAAATTTCACCAAAGATTGCTTCATTACTCTGGATAGTAATGTCAGAAGTGTTTAAGCGATTAGCAAATACTAAAAAATTTTCCAAGTGCTTTGGTTCAAAGCGTGTTGGCTCTTTTGGATACAGAAATTGATCGCTAGCGTCTTTATCTGCCAAGGTTTACCCCTTCGTTCCCTTTGTAAGAACGGGTGACCATTGATTACTGTCAGTTTGTAATTGCGATTGCGCAGTAATTCTTAATACTTGGTCGTTAATTCGTAAGTGGTTTGTGTCGCCAGTAATGCCAAGGTCGGCTTTGGCCACAAATGGTGCGCTGACCATATGTTCTGCTAATAATTTATGATAAAGAATCATACCAGACATATCACGTTTGAGGCGCGCAAGATTTGCAGCAAAAATTTGATTGCCCTGTTGTAAGCCACGCTTCCATCCTTTTCTTAGGAAGGTATTCCAATAGCGTACTTCTTTGTGATTTTTTGGTAATAATGAATGATTGGGTACGGTCGGTTTATTGTAGTTAAGCCATAGGTAATCACGCCAAGTCGGTGGAACAGTTACAAAGCGGGACTGTGAGATAATATTGTAAATTTTATCGGCTAAACGAATCGAGCTGTCACTGTCGAGATTAAGTGGCTTGTCAGCATAGGCTAACACTGGTGGTAGCACATTATGTTTTAGCATCAGCTGGTTAAAATTAAACACTTGATCTAAATAATCAGCTTGCGCTTTTAGTGCGCGATCAATATGTTCTGCGCGCCATGCTAAACCACCTTGCGAACCCAGCGTTGCTGCGGTATCGCGTAGCGCTTGCATACGAACGGATCCAATGCCCGCTGCATCCGCCGCTTCTTTTAAACTTTTGGTGGAGATATAACCAACTTGCGCAACTTCGTGTTTCTCTGAACAAGCAGCAATTGAAATAGCCAAGCATGCAATTAAACAAATTTTAGTAGTTCTAAACATGACCGCCTTTACTAACGCCTCAACGCGATTGAGTGATGGTAACATGTTATATGCTTAATACTAAAAAAGGAATGGCTGAGTTAGGTTTTTTTCACATTTGCATTCTTGACAGTGACTACCCTTTCCTGCTTCAATAGAACCACTTATCGATCAGTCCGAACAGGCGTATGAAAATAAAACTGATTTCACTGGCTCTACTCGCTTTTGTTGTTGCAGGTTGCAGCACTCCGCGCCATCGTTTGGTGTTAACTTATATTACAACGAAGAGCGCACCGGTTCAGACCGTAGACAAAAATTCACAAATGGAATTAGCGGAAGCTGCTGTATCGGTAGGGAAGTCGTTACAAAATATGGCGGCGATTGATTTAGCTATACATCCAAAAGTAAAATTGGGGCCACCGCTTAATCCGAAATTGATTGGTATGGATCAACAAACATCCATAAATTGGACAGGCCCAATTGAACCTTTGTTGCATCGCATTGCTGATGCTAGCCGTTATAAGTTACATGTATTAGGTAATGAGCCTGCCATCCCCGTGATTGTGCAAATTCTTGCGGAGAATCAACCGTTATCTGAAATTGTGCGTGATGTTCGTTACCAAGTAGTGAAAAAAGCACGTATTAAAATTTATCCGGTAGCACATGTTATCGAATTGCGATACTTCACTGCATAAGTTCTTTTGTCTGTATATCTGTCATTGCTAACCATCTCATATACAGTGCGTATTGCATTCAAATTTGCTAAAATGTCCTCATGATTAGATACACTTGAGGTTATCATCATGAAACAACCGACGGAAAATGCCCACTGGCGAGATTCGGCTCGCTCAATTCGCTTCTTTATGCTGGATGGCAAGTCAGTGTTTCCATTGATTGTGGTGTTAATTTATCCGCGATGGTGGACATTGGGTGTTGCGGTTGTCGCGACCATCTTCTTTAGCTTACTAAATCGCTATGGATTAACCGTCGATATTTTTTACCGTTGGTTGCGTAATAAAGCCGCAGGAAATCGTAAATATTCAAACCCTTGGTGGATGGAGTAGTATGGAATTAGGTTCGAAGTTATGTGCAGTTGCGAAACAAATAGGCGCCCACTTTACACTCAAAGGTCGACCCATCACTTACGAAGAAGCATTTGCCGATACGGGTTTACTGCCCGGTCTAGCGCGGCGCGCTGACCAATTGGCGTCACTGTGTTTAGGCTATGGTCTTGGTGCAACTTTTGATGATGTTGAAGATGCATTATTAGGTATCAAGGTAACCTTCGATGAATTCACTCCGGATACTTTACGCTTACTATGTATCACTGATGTATTATATGAAATGGTTAAGATGAGTCCATCGGCAGAAGAGGTTGCCCTGGATGAATTAATGTACGATTAATTTGTTTGTCATCTCGCCGCGTGAGATGGTAAGCCTGTTATCATTAATTTCTAGAAATAGCGCGCAAAAACCCAATAGTAAGACCCTGACCTGTTTTTCAGATAAACCAAACGTACGTACCGTAAAAAATGCTTATAAATAGGTGGGTTACAGCACCTATTTGTTGTAGGACAGGCCGGAATACTTAAGCTTAATTTAAGCTAACGAGCCTATACTGGATTCATGGCTACAGTGAAATGGAATGGTTGTCAGCCGAGTGAAGTTAAAGGTAAATTGAACTTAATAAATATAAGCTCCAAACGGACTAGGTGCTTGGGGAAAGATTATGGCAAGTACAAGTGAATTATTTCAAAAGCGAACACCAGAGCAACAACAACGCGCTTGTGATTTGCGTGCTTCGGTAAAAGATATGACGAATATGTTGAGTTGTTTAGACAGTATGTATCAAAAGAATGATTTTGACTCTTCTGCTTCTTATGGAAACTCTATGAGTTAATGGTTGTCGAACTTCCGCTCAAAAAACAAAAGTGATGTTATGAAAATTAAAATAAAGGTACAATCCCAATGGAGGCACTTCAATTAAATGAGAACCGACGTATGGACAACGATCAGCTAAACAGTCAATTACTCGAACTGATCGAAGCTGAAAAAGCAGCCTTCAAAAAAATCCTAGATGAATTCTACGCCAACTCTGATCACAGCACTGAAAAATTTTGTGAAGTGAATGATCGGCTCCTTGCCTCGCTGAATCGCATTTTTAAAATCTACGAAGATAATAATGGTAAGCAATCGTTATTTTTAACCAACACATTAAAACCACTGCGCCAAGCCTATGAGCGCGCTGAAAAATATAAATCCATGTCTGAAGGCGGCTGTGTAGAAGAAGAACAATTCGATGGCATCACAGTACCTGAAGATCGCGAAGTCGTGCATATCAGTTTGTATATGGCGCGCGGTCATGATTTAGCCAATTGGGAGCGCCAAATGGAATCACTCAACCAGTTAACCCAGAGCCGACCGATTTATCATACGGAAGAAGCTGTGCAAAAAGCGATCCGTGCAAAAATGTCACTGAGTACAGAAGGTTATGTGTCGGTTGCTGTGAAAAAAACTGCTATGATAAACAAGCATTCATCGCGTTTAGATCGCCAAGGCAATGAATTGGTTAGCTTGGCTGAAGGCGCAATTGATAACGATAAATATATTTTACAATTTGTGTTAGCCGGTAAATATTATCGTTACATCAATGGTAAACTGGTATTGACTGTACCTGGCAAAGGCGGTTTGTTCCGCTAGTTGCTTAAAAGAGGCGAGAATTAGGCATGTATCCATCACAGCAAAATGCGACTGACCAAACAGCTAACTTCTTTTGGATGCTGGTTATCGTTTTGGCAGCAGCGCTTATATTATGGTGGATAGACAAAAAATACATCATTACTATCTTGTTTTATATTCGTGGTTTTGAAATTGAATTGGTTAAATGGTTTGCTGATGGCTATACAAAATTGGCAGAATGGCTGCATCTACCAACCCCAGACTTGCATCATAGCTTAGGCTGGTGGCAAAATTTTATGGCGGAGCATCCAGATCATGAAAAAATGAAGTTTGCAGTGGTTACCCAGTTGAGTAGTGATGTCGGTAAATGGATGGGTTTCCCGGTTGCTATTATTCTTATTATTATGGCGAGCATACTGTATACCCGCCACTCCACTGCACGATTTGTTAGAAGTTATTCGATGCAAAGTTTGCGCAAATTAGAGGTTGAAAATTGGCCGCAAATTTCACCTGTTATTAATTTAGATTTAGTCAAACAAGATCTCGATAAAGGCCCATGGGCGATGTCAGCATTGCCTTTGGATTATTGTAAACGAAATGACTTGATTGCTTTAGCTGAAAAAGACGGTCAAAAGGTTTGGGCAGTAAAAAAAGCCGAAGCCAGTCGACAATTTGTTTTACAGGTGGGGCAACTATGGCCTGGTTTAGAACGTCTTCCTGTTCACTTGCAAGCGCTAAGCGTTATTTTTATGGCGCGTGCTGAACATAAACGGGATTTAGCGGATAAATTGTTGATCCAAATTGCCAGCTCATCCGCATCTGGTAAATTAAACTTTACTGGTGTTAAGGAAGCGGTGATGCAGTTTAAGGGCTCTAGGTTGCTTTTATGGTTAGAAAAGCGCCATGCTTTTACTTCCACTTTAATGGCGTCGATGTTAGAAGTGGCACGTTCCGATGGTGTATTGGCGACATCAGAATTTTTATGGTTAAAACCGGTTGATCGACGCATGTGGTATATGTTGAATACTGTGGGTCGTCAGACAGCAGTGATTGAAGTAGCGGGTGCTTATGCGCACTGGTTAGCAGAGAAAAAATTACATCGTGGTATGAAAACACCAATGGTAAAAATGGCTGTTGGTGCATTAGAAGAAACAGTAGCCAATATTTTATACGTAGACGAGGGTGAATCATGGCGTTCCAACGCGGGTTAGACGAAAAGCAGGAGGCAGGCCAACGCTTTATTGTCCGTGATACACGGCCATTGTCGACGCGTGTCTACGATTTCTTTAAAAACCCGCATGGCGTTGCGATTATGTTATGTGCGGGTGCCGCTGCCTCATTGGTTATCGGATATTTAAGTGATTTAATACTGATCTTCGGCGCTGGTGTGTTTTTCTTTTGTTATTTTCAAAAATCGAAATTACCGTTTCGTATGCCACAACGCGCTCACATTAAAGATTACAATGACCCATTACCAGGCGGTAATAAACCACGAATGTCACGAGGAATTTATTTCTTTGGCAATGATAATAAAACGTCACAAGAGCTATGGTTTGGTAATGATGATATGCGTACCCACGCTTTGATCTTTGGCTCAACCGGTAGTGGTAAAACAGAAGCCTTGGTGTCGATTGCTTTTAATGCATTGTGTCAAGCCAGTGGTTTTATCTATGTTGATGGTAAAGGTGATAATTCATTATTCTCCAAAGTGTTTTCTATGGTACGCAGCATGGGGCGTGAAGATGATATCTTATTGATCAACTTTATGACCGGTGCTAAAGATATTATGGGCGCACAAGAGCGCCGCTTATCGAATACGATTAACCCATTTGCTCAGGGTTCTTCCAGTATGTTGTCGCAATTGGTTGTGAGCCTGATGGATTCGGGTGGTTCTTCCTCTGATGGTGACATGTGGAAAGGCCGTGCGATTTCATTTGTTGAGTCATTGATGAAAGTGCTGGTGGCGATGCGTGATGCTGGCCATGTTTTATTGGATGCTAATACGATACGTAACTATTTCCACTTGCCGCGTTTGGAAACCATGGTGTTGGATAAGTTATTTGTGCGTGATGGTCAAGAGTCGGTCAATATCGAAGGCTTGCCGCCCAGTATTCTAGAGCCAATCAATAACTATTTATTTAACTTACCGGGTTACAATAAAGAGAAAAAGCATAAACAAGTGTCGCAAGTATTAGAGCAACACGGTTTTATCACCATGCAACTCACCCGTGTATTTACTTCGTTAGCGGATACGTATGGTCATATTATGCGTACTGAATTGGCGGAAGTGGATCTGAAAGACGTGGTGCTGAATCGACGTATTTTAGTGGTGCTTCTGCCGGCATTAGAAAAATCACCGGATGAATTAGCTAACTTAGGTAAGGTGATTATTTCCTCATTGAAAGCGATGATGGCGGCTGGTTTGGGTGAAGCCGTTGAAGGCGATTATGCCGATTTGGTGACCAGTAAACCAACCAATGCAGCCACTCCTTATTTATGTATTCTGGATGAGTATGGTTACTATGCCGTGCAAGGTTTTGCAGTGGTACCTGCGCAAGCGCGTTCATTGGGTTTCTCGGTTATTTTTGCTGGTCAGGATTTACCGGCATTCCAAAAAGCATCTAAAGAAGAGGCCGCGTCGATTGGTGCGAACACCAACATTAAGATTTGTATGAAACTGGAAGATCCGACAGAAACCTGGGATTTCTTTATGAAAGGTGCCGGTGAGTCGTATGTGACACATGTTGATAGTTTCCAGGTGGATCAAGGCAGCGTGTTGGGTAATTATCAGGATTCAAAAGGTGCTCGACTTGAAAAGCGTGCACGTATCGATTTGCTGGATTTAAAAGAACAGCGTGAAGGTGAAGGCCACTTCTTCTTCAAATCAAAGATTGTGCGTGGGAAATTCTTTTTTGCTAATCCAGCGCCGGTTAAACGTTTACATTTAAACCATTTCTTAAAAGTGGCTGTGCCAGAAGATAACGATATTGAACGCATCAATGAAAGCTTTAAGCACTTTTCAACGCTTGCAGCCGGTGGTGTGACCATTGAAGCACCCGAGGCGGGTAGCGAAGAAATTGATCAAGTGTGTCAATTGATGGCATCGGGCAGTGATGTGTCGATGATTGATACTTCAGCTGTAGCAGTGCATCGCTTTCATGGTGACTCTCAAACATTTGCCAGTTCGTTTTTTGATGAGCCAACTGAAACGTTAGAAGAGCACCTTGCCATTTTTATGCCCATGCGTCGTAATGATCATGTTACCAACTTATTGCCGGGTGAAGATTTAGGTGAGTTTGGTCGTGCATTGCTCGATCGTGCAGATACGCGTGATTATGTGGAGTATTGCCAACGTTTGTGTGGAAAAACTGGTCAACAAGCGATGAATGTGGCGTTAGAGATTGTTGGCGATATGCAAAAAGGTACCGATTACCCACCAGATATTAAACCACTTGCTTCTGCAACTGAAGTTGCAAATGATATACATAATTTAGTTGATGCGATTGTATTGAAAAAACAAGAGGCGATGAGCCAAGAGTAGTTGTAATGTTTTGCTTTATGCGCCAAATGTTGGTAACTTATGGTGTGACTGTAGGCTACAAACTGTGAAAGAAACATGATGTCTGTTCGACTAAAAAATCAATTGTCCTTGAAAAAAATTTCTCAACTGTTGTTGGGTTGTTTAATTGTTTTGAGTTTGGTCGGTTGTGCTAAACCGCCACGCTATAAAGTGGTTAAACCCAGTAAGGCACAATTACGTGAAGACTACATTGGTTTGCTAGAAGATCACGGTGTGCAGGTAGCTACTCAAGGTGAAACCGTTAAAATAATTATTCCTAGCGCTAAATTGTTTAATCCACGCTCAGCAAACTTTTCGAGTCATGCGCAAGATACGTTGGATCGCCTTGGCGGTTTGCTGCCCCTTTATGATACCTCTTCGATTAAGATCGCTGGTTACTCAGATGACAGTGGCCGTGAAAAATTCTTGCGACTGTTAACAGCGCGACAAGCGCAGGTCGTTCAAGATCGGTTATGGCCAAATGGTATAGGTGCCAGTTTAGCTTATGCTGAAGGTTATGGTTCTTCTTATCCTATTTCGAGTAATGACTCTGAGACAGGAAGGGAATTGAATCGGCGTATTGAGATCGGTTTAAGGTATTACCGTACTCTACGCCCTTACGATTAAATAGGGGTGGGAAACAGCAATGGCAATTGATTACGACCAGCTTGAACAACGAAAGAATTATTTCTTCCGTGATAGCTATCGTAAATTACTTAATTTGACGGTATTTCTGTTATGGCTTGGTCTCGTTATGGCTGTGGTATTAGCGGCCATGGTATTAACACCTGGCTCACCACGTTACTTTGCTTCGACTACTACCGGCGAGCAGTATATTTTACATCCACTAAATGAGCCTGTTGTTACTGATGATTTTGTGATGAAGTGGGCTAGCTTGTTAGCGACACAAGTGTATAGCCTGAATTTTGAGGATTACCAGAAGCAGCTAGATGCAGCTAAAGGTAAATTTACCGATCATGGCTGGAATGCTTTGCAGGCAGCACTAAAGGACTCAGGATTTTTAAAGTCATTAACTCAAAATAAAGTGGTGACTTCAGCTGTAGTGACGGCGGCGCCAGTTATTTCGATGCGTGAAATTCTTCACCATCGTTATACCTGGGTGATAGAGTTCCCTTTATTGGTGGCTTATGGCACGGCCAGTGAGGCACAAAAAAGAACGATAAACATTCAAATGCGCGTCATGCGTGTACCTGTGCTAGATGTTCCGGCAGGTATACAATGTGACGTTTTTGTGGCCCAAGCGCCAGTATAAGAAGAGCGAGCGATGGCAAGTAAAGGTGCACTAAAATTAGTCTTATTTAGGAACGCGTTTTACCGTGACGGATACAAGCGTCTGTTGTTTGCCTTGCTGTTGTTGATCGCGATTGATGCATTGTTAGCGTTTGGCATATTTTATAGTTATACACACCCACCAATGCCGCGTTATTTTGCAACGACTCCTGATGGTCGTTTGATTACTATTCATCCATTAAGTGATCCAGTCTTATCTGATCAACAAGTGTTGCAATGGGTGGCAACTGCTGTAAGAAGGATTTATCAACGTGATTTTGTGCATTGGAAGGCGCAGTTGCAACAAGTGCAGGGCGATTTTACAGTTCAAGGGTGGCGTAACTATATTGCTGCTTTGCGGCAGAGTGATAACTTGAGAACCGTGACTAATCTAAAAATGGTGTCGAGTGCAAATATTACAGGGGCTCCAGTGATTACTGAAAAAGAAGTGATCAGTGGTACGTATGCTTGGAAGATAGTCGTTCCCGTGGATGTGAAATATCAGAATTCTGGTACGAAGACGATTGATCAGGCATTGGAAATTACCATGGTGGTATTGCGTGTACCTGTACAAGATGATCCAGATCGGATTGCAATTAATAACTTCATTCCACAAACGAGTGGTTGATATGTATAGTAATGAGGAAACTGTCGATGACACTTATGAATAAATGGGCAATGCGAGTAGCCATAATTGCACTGACTGGCTTACTGAGCGTTGCTGGCTATGCAGCTGATGGTGATGGCAGCGGGCAGAGTGCCATCGATCAAATTTTAGCTAAAGCTGCAGCTGAAAAACAATCATCTGCGTCTAGTGATACTAGCTCCAGCAGTGCTTCAACACCGGTACTAACACCTCGACAGCGCTTAGTAAGAAAAGAGCTAAAACAAGCTAAGACAGTGGATGCAACACCAGCAGAGTTAACGGATGAGTCTCAACACTATGATTTATATCCAGGTGATTTAAAACAAATCAGTCAGAAGGCTTTTGCAAACATTGTGCGTAATACAACACCAATGACGCCAGATCAAATTCGCTTGCTGCATCTTATGCTTGATAAGACGAAGCGTGCCACTTCGGAATCACCGGGTGTGCCACCGAAAGCTACATCGAGTTCGGTACAGGTAAATTTAGCACCAGGCGCTACGCCGCCTATTATTCGTTTGCGTAATGGCTATGTGACGTCAGTGGTTTTTTTAGATGCGACAGGTCAACCGTGGCCTATCGCGGCATATGATTTGGGTAATACAAAATTATTTAATATCCATTGGGACCTAAAAGGTAATACATTGTTGATTCAATCTAATACAGATTACCAACAAGGCAACTTGGCGGTGATTTTGCGTGGTATGAATGCGCCGGTGATGATCACTTTAATACCGGGACAACAAGCGGTTGATTACCGTTTAGATATGCGTATACCACGGTTAGGGCCAAATGCTTTATCAACGAATACCTCATTGCCGGCGACTGGCGACCCACGCTTATTAAATGTGTTGGATGGAATTGCGCCGACGGGTGCTAAGCAATTACAGCTGTCAATGGTTGGTAGTGAAGCGTGGCTACAAGGCAATGTGATGTTTTTGCGTACACCACTTGCGGTATTATCACCGAGTTGGACGGCAACTGTGCGCAGTGATGATGGCATGCATGCTTATGAAATGCAGCCTGCACCCGTTATTTTGGTGATGCAGCATGGTAAGATAGGTAAATTGACGGTTAAGGGATTCTAAAATTATGGCAAAAGATAACAAAGGATCTGTATCCAAAGCGCAAAACCCTAAGGTACGTGCCCTATTAGCCGCGATACTGGTAGTGCTTGTTGTGGCTGGTGGCTATGCTTGGTGGCGTCATCATAAAATTACGACAGAGTTTCAGGGGGCAGCATCAACAGCGGGTAAGCCTGGTCTCTCTTCAACACCAGGCGGTGGTAACCCCAGTAACCAATATGTAAAAACGCAACAGCAACAAAATGTTGAACAAGAACAGGCTGCTCGGCAAAAAGGTGGCAGTGCTGTACCTACTATTGTGCGTAGTAGCTTTATTGGTAATCCGGCTAGTTTCAATGATGGTGCTAGCGACAGTGGCAAACCATTACATTGTCCGGTGGTTACTTTCAGACCAAATCCAGCGGCGTGTTTGCATGAAAACTTATTAGCGGCGCGTAATGCGGGTGTGACTGCCACTGAATTACGTTGTGAAGGTTGTGCATGTCATAACTTACGTGCGGCAGGTTTCACTGCTGGCGATTTAAAAACAGCAGGCTTTGAAGCCAAGGATCTTAAAACGTGTGGATTCAGTTTAGCGCAGTTAATTGCAGCGGGTTACAATGCCAAGACTTTGCGAGCTGCTGGCTTTACTGCACAACAACTCAAAGCGGCGGGTTTTAGCGCTGCGCAATTAAAAGCGGCAGGTTTTACGGCTAAACAATTAGCTGATGCGGGTTATTCAGCTGCTCAATTAAAAGCAGCGGGCTATACCGCCAAGGATTTAAAAAATGCTGGATTTACAGCGGCGCAATTAAAGAACGCTGGTTTTGATGCGGCTGAGCTAAAAGCCGCTGGCTACAGTGCGGGTCAATTAAAGAACGCCGGGTTTAGTGCGCAACAATTAGCTAATGCGGGTTATGATGCTGATCAACTGAAAGCTGCAGGCTTTACACCGGGTGAAGTAGCGCAGGCGATTAAAAATGCCAAAGTGTGTAATGTCGCACGCTTAAAGCAAGCGCGAGAACAGGGTATTTCTGCGACAGCGATTAAGCAGCAGGGTTGTAGTGCGGCGGCGTTAAAAGCCGCTGGTTATACCGCTGCGCAATTGAAAGCAGCGGGCTTTAGTGCCAAGCAACTGAAGGCTGCTGGTTTTACTGCTAATCAATTAAAAGCGGCTGGTTTTACGGCAAAACAACTTAAAGATGCAGGCTTTAATGCAGCGCAATTAAAAGCGGCGGGCTTTTCAGCGGCGCAATTAAAAAATGCGGGTTACAGTGCGGCAGATTTAAAAAGTGCCGGATTTACTGCAGCGCAATTAAAGGCAGCAGGCTATTCAGCTTCGGCATTAAAAGATGCAGGCTTTACGCCTGCGCAATTAAAAGCGGCGGGTTATTCGGCAAAACAACTTAAAGATGCAGGTTTTACGGCCGAGCAGTTACGTGCGGCAGGTTACACCGCAGGTCAGCTAAAGAATGCCGGTTATACCCCTCAAGAGTTGAGCAATGCTGGCTATACCAAAGGTGATTTATTACGTGCCGGTTTTACACCTGCTGAAGCGGGTTTGAGTGGTGGATTATCAACGGGCAGTTCATCTGGTAAATGTAGCGTCTCCAGTTTACGTAAACAGCGTTTATCGGGAGCAACGGCAAAATCATTAGCCGATGACGGTTGTGGTTTGGCAGCCTTAAAAGCAGCAGGTTTTAGTGCAGCGCAATTGAAGAATGCTGGCTTTACAGCAGATCAACTGAAAAATGCTGGTTACACAGCAGCGCAATTGAAAGCGGCAGGATTTAGCGCCAAACAATTAAAAGATGCCGGTTTTAGCGCGGCACAATTAAAACAAGGCGGTTATTCAGATAAACAATTGGCGGATGCTGGCTTTACTCCAGCAGAAATTGCTAGAGCGGATAAATTAGAGGGTTCTTCTACCGGTCGATGCAGTGTGGCGAATTTACGTAAAGCACGTTCAGCGGGTACCAGTGCCAAATCATTAGCTAATGATGGTTGTAGCTTAGCGGCATTAAGAGCGGCTGGATTTACGGCGGCACAATTAAAGGCCGCGGGTTTTAGCGCTGCTCAATTACGCGATGCAGGTTATTCGGCTGGTCAATTAAAAGCGGCAGGATTTACTGCGAGTCAATTAAAAGCTGCGGGCTTTAGTGCTGATGATTTGAAAAAAGCCGGTTACAATGCTGCACAACTAAAAGCAGCAGGGTATTCTGCTAGTGAACTGAAAGATGCTGGTTTCTCGGCCAGTCAGTTACGTGCGGCTGGTTTTACACCGAAAGAATTGCATGATGCAGGTTATACCGCTGCAGAAATGCGTGCTGCCGGTTATACCGCAAAGCAATTGAAAAATGCTGGATTTACAGCGGGTCAATTAAAGAACGCTGGTTATTCGGCGGCACAGTTGAAGGATGCAGGTTATTCAGCAGCACAATTAAAAGCAGCAGGATACAATGCCAAACAACTGAAGGCTGCTGGATACAGTGCTGAAGCTCTGCGTACGGCTGGATTTACAGCACAGCAATTAGCGGATGCAGGTTTTAACAAAGATCAATTGCAGGCGGCAGGGTTTAGCCCAAGTCAGTTGGCGTTGACTTCGTTTGAGAGTGGCGGCGATAGTAAACTTCCATCGATTTTAGCATCAACCCCCGAAGGGCGTTTGGCTAAAATTCAGGCGGAACAAGCTAAGCAGTTATCAAATGAACAAAAGCAGGACATGACACAACGCATTCAGAATCAAATGAACTCTGAAAGTCAGGCATTAGTGACTGGTTGGTCGCAGTCAAATACGCAATCATTTGTACAAGGCGCACTACCTCAAAAAGACCAAGCGGGTGGCTCTTCACGTGGTGGTTCGGGTAGCGCTTCAAGTCAAAGTGATAGTAGTAATGGTAAGGGTGGCTCATCGTCTGCAGCTAAAGGACCTGTCCTTAAGGCGGGAACTATTATGTTTGCTGTATTGACCACGGGTATTGATAGTGACCAACAAAGCCCGGTATTGGCCAAGATTGTAGAGGGTCCGTTGAAAGGCTCTAGTTTGATGGGGCAATTTACTCGTCAACAAGATAAAGTGTTACTGAACTTCAGCTTGTTAAGTATTCCACAAATTGTTAATTCGGTATCGATCAGTGCTGTAGCGATTGACCCGTATACGGCTCACACGGCATTAAGCGGTGATGTTAATCATCATTATATGTTACGTTATGGCTCATTATTTGCCTCAAGCTTCTTGCAAGGTTATGCACAAGCAGAAACTTCAGGTACGAAATCATGTATTGCTGGTGTCTGCTTCTTTACGCAGGATCAACTCAGTTCAACCCAAAAACTGATGGTGGCCTTGGGTAATGTAGGGCAGCAATATGCTAGTGTAATGGGGGCAAACTTTACGACGCCACCAACAGTACGAATTGCAGGTGGCACGGGTGTCGGTATTTTGTTAATGAGCGATTTAACATTACCCATGCCAGTTCCGCTTACACCAGCACAGCAAATGTTGAACAGTCGACTGCTGTCTAACTATTAACAACGTTGTTTAGCAAAAAGGGTAAACATTATGGCAGATGAAAACGATAAACACGGCGAAGAAGAATATCGTTATCCTGAGGATGAATATGTTCAGTCTAAGTCTGAGCCACAGGCGGATTACTCGTCGGAGGATGATGAAACGCCATCGGCAGGTGCCAGACGTGGTGGCGGTTCGGCTGGTATTATGTCTAAGGTGCAATCATTGGCGCAAAATCGTATTTTTATTATTGTGTTGGTAGTGATTATTATCTTTATTGTGTTACGTGTTGTTAGTTCTAACCGTAAAGCAAGTCAAGAAAAAGCGGTAGCTACTAAGCAGCCTGCTGTTACTCAACCAATTCAACAGGCTGAGGCTCCTGTGAGTGTTGCTCCCAGTCAGCAAACCGATATTGTGCAAGGTGAGGTATCTACTTTGCAATCTAAAGTATCTGACAACACCAGTTCAATTAGCCAAATGGAGCAACAGTTAAATAAGTTGCAAAACTCTGTAGATGGCGTGGCTAATAGTCGTAGCAATGTTAATGAAGCGTTAGCGCAATTGGCTTTGCAGGTGAAAGAACTGGCTGCAGAAATAAAAAAGCGCCCAACGGCTCGAGCAAAGCCGGTAGTTAGTGTGCCACGTCTGCCACCAGTGGTGTACTACTTGCGCGCTATTGTACCAGGACGCGCATGGATATACGGTACTAATAAGCGGTCAGCTTCTATCATGGTGGGCGATCGTGTTAAGCAATATGGTCGTGTATTAGCTATTAATGCTCCAGAGGGTATGGTGGTAACCAGTTCGGGTAAAGTGATTGAATTTTCAAGTGCCGATCGCTAGTGTGCTTGTGCCAATGGTCATGTGCTAACATGGCCGCTGGGTTAAGGTTTACTTAATTGTCATTGATTAAACTGATGTAATGCGGGTGAAACACCGTAATCAGAAAGACAAGAGGTATAACTCGTATGTGGACATTTGATGTCAACATGTTAATACGTCACTTGCATATTGTGGCGGTGATTATTCAAGACTTTGCCATTGCTGCCGGTTTGGTGTTGATGTATTTAGGTTTTATGAAATTCAAACGTTATGGTGAAATGCGAACGTTTATGTCTCAACAAATGACCATGTCGGCGCCGCTGATGTTGGTTATCTGTGGTTCATTACTGCTATGCACGCCTTTGCTTTTGGGCACTGCTTTAAATGCATTTTGGTCTGAAGTTAACCCGTTGACTTATATGGGTAACACATCAACTGCGTTGGACCAGGTAGAAAATGCCATCATTATCTTTATTCGCGTGCTAGGTATTGCCGTATTTATTCGTGGTTGGCTCATCTTGGCGAAATCAGGCGGTGAAAACGTACAACCGGGAATGCGAGGTAAGGCGCTAATGCACCTATTTGTTGGCGTTTTAATGATGCATTTCTTAGGTACGGAACACTTAATTATGGAAACCTTAGGCTTTAGCTAAGGTTTAGATAGTATTCGTAACTATTTGTTTTGGTTGTAATAATTATTGAAGATATTGTTGGTGGTATAAGTGTTGTTTTGATAGAATAATCGAATAAAGATTATTTATTTAAAGCTTTGATAGAGGAACATAGGATGCAAAAATGGAAGGCGTTAGCGGTTGTGATCAGCGGGTTATTGTTGCTAGCGTTAAGTACCGATGCATCGGCAACAGCGTCTGGCTACGTGTCGTTAACAAAGATACAACAGAATGTGGCCATAACGGTTACAGAGACCGCAAAGATTTTACAGGCCATGTCATTGATGGCGGGTATTGGTTTTATTTTGTCTTCATTTTTTAAGTTCCATCAGCATAAATTAAATCCGACCCAAGTGCCAATGAGCCAAGGTATATCCTTATTGATAATTGGAGCATGTCTAACCATGTTCCCTATTTTGATCCCGACTGCGGGCAGTACAATACTGGGTAGTGATGTTAATATCTCAAGTGTTTCAGGTACTGCGATAAGTAAGTTGATTGGAGATCAGACTTAAGTTGTAACTGCAGCCAACAGTTTGATACTATATGGAAAGAAGGCGCAAGCTTGGCGCTGTTGTTTAACAATGAGGTGTTTACTTATGAAGTTTTGGAAAGTGCTTGGACTAGTTGTTACCGGTACATTATTGCTGTTGATTGGTGCAGAAGCTTTTGCGGTTAAGCCTAGTGTTACTGTATCAGCTATTGCTACTAATATTGGTACCACGGTGACGCAAACAGCCAAAATTTTGCAAGATTTATCGTTGATAGCCGGTATTGGTTTCATCATGGCATCGTTCTTTAAGTTTCATCAGCATAAGTTGAACCCAACCCAAGTGCCAATGAGTCAGGGTGTTACGTTATTAGTGATTGGCGCGGGTTTAACCCTGTTCCCGATCTTAATCCCAACTGCTGGGTCAGCTGTGCTCGGCACGGCTCAGCATGTGTCAAAAGTATCAGGTAAAGGTATTACTGATCTTATTAGTAGTAAGTAGGTGTTTTTTTGCACTGGATGTGTTTTTTAATATTTAGATAGAGGTAAATTGTTATGAAATTTTGGAAGATAGTTGGTCTGGTGATTGCGGGTACATTATTAATGCTGATTGGTTCAGAAGCATTTGCGGCTAAGCCTAGTGTTACTGTATCGGCCATTGCCAGTAATATTGGAACGACAGTAACGCAAACAGCCAAAATTTTGCAAGACTTGTCGTTGATTGCCGGTATTGGTTTCATCATGGCGTCGTTCTTTAAGTTTCATCAGCATAAGTTGAACCCAACCCAAGTGCCGATGAGTCAAGGTGTTACGTTATTAGTGATTGGTGCGGGTTTAACCTTATTCCCAATCTTAATCCCAACTGCGGGGTCAGCTGTGCTCGGTTCGGCTCAGAGTGTTTCAAAAGTCTCAGGCACTGGTATTACGAATTTGATTGGTGGTGGTGGCGCTAGCGGAAATAAAACTTAGGTATTTATGCAGTCATTATCATTAACCGCCTCCGATAGCAACTGGCGATTATTTATGCTCCGAAAAGCCGATAAGGCTTTTGGAGCATTTCAGGATAAAATATTTACCCAGCAAAATCACA
Organism: Coxiellaceae bacterium; assembly: GCA_029212925.1. Taxonomy (GTDB): domain Bacteria; phylum Pseudomonadota; class Gammaproteobacteria; order Coxiellales; family Coxiellaceae; genus JARGNX01. The sequence goes on from JARGOB010000012.1 coordinate 103,335, forward strand.
CTTGCCAGTTCTGTGGTTTTCAGTCACGTCAATTCCAAGAGATAGTTAATCTCGATGTCAATTTTCATAATAATAAACGCTCAAACTTAGCGACTGCCTGCCCCTTATGCATGCAGTGTTTTTTTCTTGAGTCGGTTGGGAATAGTGATTTTGGTGGTGGCAGTTTGATTGTGTTGCCGGAAATGAGCCAAAGCCAGCTCAATGCTTTATGTCATGTGTTATTTGCACAAATGGCGACAGCAACCAGTTTATCTAATCAGGCCAAAAACGTATACCGTGGTATGAAGTTGCGTGCGCAACTTGTAGAAAAGCAACTGGGTGAGGGCATGAGTAACCCAGCGGTTTATGGCCGTATGCTGGTTGATAATAGTGGTGAACGTGCTGCTGCCTTACATCAAACCGTGACAGAAAAAGTGCGCTTATTACCCAATATTGAAAAGTTTAGTCGCCAAATTCAAACCTGGGTTTTGGAATCTGTTAATACAATGCTATAAAATGCCGATCGAATAACTGCCATAGTTAGCAAGTCTGCTAGGGGTACCTTTCGAGTGGCGTGTGGTACACAATGCGCATTATTTACTAGCGTAAATTTTGCATCGGGTAATCTGTTTCGCACTCCTTGCGAAACTAATATATAATAAGTCATCGTTAAGTAAAGCCCAGAAGGGAGCGTGAAATGGCAGGTCCGTTTTCTATCGTGACTGATTTATTTGGTTCATTTTTGTCATGGTTAGGTGTGTCGTTAAAGCAAAGTACCGAAGCTTATTGCGAAATTCAAACAGCTGACAGTCCAACCGTACTGGTTGCGAATGATGGTTCGTTGATGTCAGTCATTAAGATATCGGGCGTACAATCGATTATTGGTGTTGATGAATTTTCACGCATGCAAGATTCATTGCAGCACTCATTGCAAACTGTGATGTCACAACCGGGTCATGTTGTGCAGGTTTTTTTCTCATACAACAAAGACGAAGTACAAGATCATATAAAAGAAATTTTGGCGTTTGCACGTGAAACGGCTGGGCGTTTGGAGCTCAATCTTACGGATTTATTTGAAGAGCGAGTAAAATACCTAAGCGGCTATTGTGCCTATGAAGAAGTGTATATTGTGCTGTGGACGCGTTTAAAATCGCTGACCACAGAGCAGCTCAAGCGCTCGCGTAAAGACAAACACCGCATGATTAAAGAAAAGAGAATTCCAGCATTTCTTAGTACACAAAATATTATCGCCGCTGTGCCTGATCTGCGAGATAACCACGATTCATTTGTGCGTTTAGTGGCAAGTGATATGAATGCGCTGGGTATTGTGGCAGATGTTCTAGGTGTGCATAAAGCCGCACAAGTGATGCGTCGATCGGTTGATCCAGACTTTACTGATGCCAACTGGTCACCGTTATTACCAGGCGATAAAGTCACGCCGCGTGAATATAAAACAGCTACTGGTGAGATATCCGATATTACGTGGCCGTCTTTAGCCAAACAATTATGCCCGCGAGATGCTGAAAATATTAACTTACGTACCTGTCGCATTGGCGATCGTTATTATGCGACTGTATTTATAGATTTGTTCCCGAAAGACATTCAACCGTTTGTTCGCTTATTTAATCGTATTTTGCCAACACATATTCCATGGCGGATGTCATTTTTAACAGAAAGTGCAGGCCTAGGTTCAGAAAAGTTTCGTCAGGCGATCGCGTCGGTGTTAACAGTAACGTCTTCACAAAATCGATTGATCAGTGATGCGATTAATTTACTTGATTACATCAGTTTGAATACGGATGACGCGATTGTGCGCCTCAAAGTAGCGGCTTGTACTTGGGCCGATGAAGGCGATATGCGTACTCTGCGTGCGCGTGCCTCCATGTTAGCAAAAGCGCTCGAAGGTTGGGGTTCGTGTGATGTCAGCGAAATTGCTGGTGATGCTTACGAAGGTATCGTATCAACGATGTTAGGCATTAGTGGTACCAGTATTGCACCCGCGTCAATGGCGCCATTTTCCAGTGTGTTGTATATGCTACCGTTATTCAGGCCGGCATCTCCATGGAAGCACGGTGCTTTATTGTTGCGTTCGCCAGATGGCAAGCCTTGGCCATATCACCCCGGTTCAAATCAACAAACCACCTGGATCGATTTATTTTATGCGCGACCTGGTTCAGGTAAATCCGTATTGTCGAATACGATTAATTTGGCGGTGTGTTTATCTGCGGGTCTACATCGCTTGCCACGTATCGCTATTATCGATATTGGTCCTTCGAGTAGTGGACTTATTTCTTTATTGCGCGATGGGCTGCCAGCCGATAAAAAACATTTTGTTGCGCATCATCGATTACGTATGGATGCCGCGCATGCGATTAATCCATTTGATACACAACTGGGTTGTCGTTACCCAACACCGCAAGAGCGCAGTTTCTTGGTGAATTTCTTGGCGTTACTGGCGACACCAGTGGGTTCCGATAAGCCGTATGATGGTGTGCCTGATATGTCTGGTATGATTGTCGATGAGTTATATAAAAGTACCGCAGATGACGGTAACCCTCAGCAATATACGCCTAACATTGAAGAAAATGTTGATAGCATCTTGGAAGAAATTGGTTTTGTCTGTGATGATAAAACCACGTGGTGGGAAGTCACCGATGCATTATTTTTGTCTGGCTTTACTCACGAAGCAATGTTAGCACAGCGTCATGCAATGCCGGTATTAGCAAATGTGACTTCGATATGTCGTATGCCAGCGATTGAAGATTTATACGGAAAAATTATCGCACCAACAGGTGAGCCATTGATTCATGCGTTCTCACGCATGATCTCAGCGGCCGTGCGAGAATACCCGATTATTTCACAAGTCACTCAATTCGACTTGGGTGAGGCCAAAGTGGTAGCGCTTGATTTAGATGAGGTGGCGCGAAGTGGTGGTGATGCAGCTAATCGTCAAACAGCAGTGATGTATATGTTAGCGCGTTATATTTTAGCTCGGCATTATTATTTAACAGATGAAAATGTGCAAGATATGCCAGAAAACTACCGCCGTTACCATCAAGAGCGAGTATCAGAAATTCGTGAAGATCCCAAACGTATTGTGTTTGATGAGTTTCATCGAACATCCAATGCCGAAGCGGTACGAAATCAAGTCGTGATAGATATGCGTGAAGGTCGTAAGTGGAAAGTGCAAGTGGCACTGTTGTCGCAATCGTTAGATGATTTTGATTCGGTAATGGTAGAGTTTGCCACATCGATCTTTATTATGGATGCCGGGCCAGAACAAGCAATCAAGAAAACCGCAGAGATCTTTGGTTTAACTAAAACAGCAACCATTGCGCTGAAAACGCGTGTGCATGGACCGCGTGAAGGTGGCGCAACATTCTTAGCGCAATTCGCTACGAAAGAAGGCATGAACACACAACTGTTAACGGCGACATTAGGCCCTATTGAGTTATGGGCGCTTAATACCACAGCCACTGACGTTTATATCCGAAACGAGTTGTACCATAAGATTGGGCCGAAAAATGCTCGTGCTCTGCTGGCACGTCGATTCCCATCTGGCAGCGCTGCTAAGGTGCTTGAGGATCGTTATGCAGATTACAAGGAAGAAGGCGGTCATATTGATGAGGACTCGAAGTCGACGGTGATGCAGTCGTTGGTGAATGAGATACTAGAAAGCTACTATCGCGAACAAATTGGCGAAACTTGAGCGCTATCTGTGGACAATTTTGGACGATAAGCACTATTCAAAAATGCTCAGGTATCTATGTATACATTGCGCTTTTTTCATAGCACTTATCGTCCAAACTTGCCTCACAGCTAACGCTCAAGTTAAGAGGGGGATCTGTGAATAAATAGCTGGAGTAAGCACTATTCAAAAATGCTCAGGTATCTATGTATACATTGCGCTTTTTTCATAGCACTTATCGTCCAAACTTGCCTCACAGCTAACGCTCAAGTTAAGAGGGGGATCTGTGAATAAATAGCTGGAGTAAGCACTATTCAAAAATGCTCAGGTATCTATGTATACATTGCGCTTTTTTCATAGCACTTATCGTCCAAACTTGCCTCACAGCTAACGCTCAAGTTAAGAGGGTGATCTGTGAATAAACGGTTTCTGACTTTGTCATCCCGGCCCCCGAGCCGGGATCTACCGTCTTGATAGTCAAGTATTTAAA
>JARGOB010000002.1 GCA_029212925.1 Coxiellaceae bacterium
TACCGATCCCGCCAGGGAAGTCAACACTCTTTTTCAACTTTTTTCACATTTCTTTCACTTTTCTTTCTGGCGTTGCTTCAATGCCTTATGGTTGCAACGTTTGCGGCGACCTTACGGTCGGTTCGCCATCAAGAAAAACATGCCAATCAAGCTTGTCAAAGCTACTAAACACCAATTTCGCCATTGAAAATAATGTTTTTTTCTTCCGTTACTGTTGAGGTACTGCATCAAGCAATAAGACGCAAACACCCAGCTCAGAATTACCAGTAAATAACCGATAAATGTACCTTCAACCCAATACATATATAAGGTGTACTGCCGAATGCCAATAATTGTAAAGCCAATGACTAACTGCAATAACACCACCGGCATCACCAACAACCAATTCCATCGTAACCAGCGCGAAACTGATCGCTGCATCATCTCCGTTGATTGACTGTGTTGTGTTAGAACTACATGAAGGCTTAAAGCTGAGGCTAACCCGATTACCCAGGCGGCACATATTATATGTAGAGTTTTAACGTAAAAGTACAACACGGCTATTATACCACCAAAAAAGTTTGCTTGCTGACGGCTTCAAACGCAATCACCGTTAACACGATTAATATTACTGCATAAATTGCATGGTAAAAAAATTTTCTACCCTTACATCCATCACCATTAAGTGATTGATACAGTCGCGCCTTTATTTTCGTAAGAACAACAAACAACACAACAGCACAACTTAAGAATATATAAGCGGCGTCAATCCACGGTGTTTGAAAGGTGTAACCTTTGGGGTGCACTAATAGTGTGCCGGTTAATGCGAGCAAGATAAACATAATCAGTGCGGCACGGTCGCCCCAGCATGACACCCGCCATAACTGCTGACGCCATAACGACACCGGCTGATTAATAGCTGATAAACCAAACCAATAACCGGAGCACATCGAGCCGATCAATAAAGTCACTAGTATCAGGTGTATCCACTTGGCGGCATAAGCTAACCACATATCAAATTTCTCGACTCACTCTATACGACACTGCTGTCACTACCAGACCGGATTGTATTACAAATGAGCGTATTCGAATACCTATTTTAAAACCAGCCAAAACCTTAAGTAACGATTAAATCCGTTTCGCCCATTTGGCTTAGTTTGGTTCCGTGGTATTATTCAAAAATATTATACAAATAGGGTTGAATATAAATAAAGCGATGCGTGATAGACAATTAATAGTGAAAGAAGAAGAAAAACCCACAACACTAATGCACACCGTCAAGCGGTTTGGCGGCAGCCTGTTTAGCTTGCTAGCTTTTCAGTACATGTATGCGCAATTATTTACAAATGCATTCTACCGACACCTCGAAACAGCGCATCAGGAGTTTTACCAAGACGCAATGGCATTGCTCTCCGCCACTATGAACCAACACCTTGGAATAAATTCATTTATTTATGCCATGAATAAAAACCCTGCCTATAGGACTGACGAATCACTAGCGCCTTGCAGAAGCTTTATTCAGCCAGGTGCGGATTTTTTAACACAGCACACGACAGACATGCAGACTTGCATGAAAAAAACACTCGAAACTTTCATCGACATGGATGATGCTGTAAAGAAACAACAGATACTTCAACAACACACCTATTCCTATAATCTTCTCATCAATAAGCTTGAAGATTTCATGAAACGCTTAGAGATCCCAAGCGCAGGCTTACTAAAATTCAATTACGATACAGGGGCGAAAACTCTGCACGCCTCTCAGCGCTATATATTTCAACTGGTTAAGACACTCAATAGACATCAAAAAACAATAAAGCAAAAAATCTTAACAGTACCACCGACATTTAGTAGCACGCTAAGCAGTTTAGCATCGGTCTATATTGAAAACCGCTGGCTAGTTACTGGCGCACTGGCAGCAACAACGCTGGTATCGTATCTAGCTTACCGCAGCATCACCGCTTGTGAAAAAACCAAAGAACCAGAAGTAGACTCAACCGATACATCCCTCACCAGTTCTGCAATCCATTATTTTTGCATGTCACTGCCCTTATTACTGATTGGTTATTCTCTATATGCCTTATCTGACACACCCGATGAAAGCAGCTTAAATCATATTGTCTTCGCGCAGCTAGCTGCAGCGTCTATGCTGCTCACCTCTGTATTTGCAACCACCACATCGCACGTAAGCAATAGATTATTTAAAGCCAAACAACAAAAAACACTTAACGACACGCAAAAAGAACTGCAAAGTCACGGCCTAGAAACTAAAATAACAATGCGCATTACTGATAAAGGCCAGCCTACAAATACCGTTAATATAAAACTACTATCGCTTAATGATGAGCCACTAACTAATAGCTTTGTAAAAAGAGTAGCGATACACTGCAAAAAAAACCATACAGAATTACGCTATGCGATTCCATCCGTGGCTAATAATACGTTGACCATTAATATTGACCTGCTCAAACTGATAACGCCATTAATTATCGAACACACTAATAAGCCAGCTGAAGAAGCCATGCCACGTCAACAACTGCATATAGCTCAAACTGTTAGCAGCCACACAGTGGCCACCAGAAAAAAACTAACTGGTGCTGCACTCGCACGACGCAGAGCATCGCTCTTCCCTACACCAGAGACTCCCGTCACCACAACTGAAACGCAGCCGCATGACCAGTTACCTGCTTCATTTAGGTTTACACAGGGTACTCATAGTTATACCGCCTATCATGTTGAAGGCACCATCAATATGTATGTGGCCTTTACCTTACAAGCAAAGAACCATCACGAAAAAGCAAAAGTTGCTGCTTTTAGAACGGCCGTCGAATCAACGCCAAGAATGGGCACCTCAATAATGCCATTAAAGTCATCAGACCCAGCCATTGAAATAAGAACAACCGGCACAAGCAGCGATTACCGCTGCATCTGCCGCGCGCAAAGCACCACTATCCCAGGCCACCCTGATGCAGGCCCTGTGCCATTATATATAAGCGAAGACATCGTACGTCATGCAGCCTTGGGAAGAGTCGCTTGCGCCAAAAGCTCAGGCGCAAGTCAACGGCTAGGGCCACTATAGGGTCTGTTTAAAATCGCAGGTAATGATCAACCAATAACGCGACAAACAATAGCATGAGATACATAATCGAATATTTAAAGACAGCCATCGGTGTTTTGGTATCTGAGCTTTTCTTCAGCCGCCACGCCCATTGCAGGAAACGGGCGTTCAGCAAGCAGGCTGAAGCCAGATATATCCAGCTCGACATATGAATAAAGAACGGAATAACCGTAACGACGGATAATAAAATCGTGTAATACCATACATGTTGTTTAGTATAAGGAATGCCATGGGTATTTGGCAGCATAGGCACATCAGCCTTGGCATAATCCTCGATACGATGAATCGCTAACGCCCAAAAATGTGGCGGTGTCCACACAAAAATAATCAACAACAAAATAACTGCCGGCAACTGAATATGGCCAGTCACTGCTACCCAACCCAGCAAGGGTGGGGCCGCTCCTGCCACACCACCAATCACAATATTTTGTGGTGTCGCATGTTTTAAATAAAACGTATAAATAAATGCATACATAATAAGTGAGGCGAACGACAGTATCGCGGTTAAACCATTGACAAAATAGGTCAGCATCACCATCGCCATAATGCACAATATCGCGGCAAACAGCATGGTTTGCTTGGATGACACCTTACCTTTAACCATAGGGCGCTGCATCGTGCGCTTCATCACACGATCAATATGCACATCGGCTAAATGATTGACAGCAGCTGCCGAACAAGCCGCTAATGCAATCCCGACATTACCAAACAGTAATACTTGCCATGAGATAGCGCCCGGCGATGCCAGGCACATGCCAACTACCGCGGTCAATACCATCAGCAATACAACACGTGGCTTGCACAATTCGTAATAATCTTTCCAGCTGGCTTTTTCGGTTTGCTCAATAGCTAATTCAGCGTTAGGCATAACTCATCTCCCCCACCTTTATCGGCTCATCTCGCTGAGAAAGCACAAAGATATTAATGGTAACCACCGATAGCAATAAACTCGCTGCTGTTAGGTTGTGCAATACAGCGATTAATAAAGGTCGCGCCAACATCACATTGGCAATACCCAAACAGATTTGCAGCAATAAAAAAGTCACCATAAACAACACTAGCTTAATAGCGCGCGGGTTCTGTTGATTTTTCCACGCGACCAAACCAGCAAACAGAAACAAATATAAGGTAACCACCATCGCACCAACGCGATGCACCATTTGTATGGTGCGCCTGGCATCGTCGCTTAGTAAACCGCCGTCGTAATTAGCGCCAATGGAGGACATTAAAGAAAACGCATGCCTGAAATCAAGATGCCACGGTTCAATTTGGCAGAATGGGAAGGTGGCACAGCTGATAGCCGCATAGTTGGTGCTGGTCCATGCGCCGAGTGTGATTTGAAAGATAACCAACACTAGGGCGATGATGGCGAGCCTTGTCATCCCGGACTTGACCTCTGTCATCCCGGACTTGACCTCTGTCATCCCGGACTTGATCCGGGATCCAGTATTATTATTGCTGGATCCCGGCTCGGGGGCCGGGATGACAGCGCCAGAGGCTGAGATGACATGAGCACCTGCCTTGTCATCCCGGACAGCCTGCGCAGCAGGCGTGATCCGGGATCCAGTATTATTATTTCTAGATCTAGCATACAAACAATAATGCGCCCAGAGCATTGCCAGTAAACCAAAACCACCTAATAAGTGCTGCGAAACAACAATGGGTAGCAATTTCCAGGTGACGGTCCACATGCCGAGTATTGGCTGATACAGCAGCAGCAATAGCAAAGCAATGGCTAACGTCATGCGCTTTTTACTTTTTAATCGTTTGGCTTCACGTATCGCAAAAAACACTACAGCCGCGATCAGCAATGATAAAGTGCCAGCACAGTAACGATGAATCATCTCCGCCCAGGCTTTATGGGCAACAATCGGATGTTGCGGAAATAAGTGATCGATTTGATTTACTGTCTTCACTGAAGTTGGCACTGTCAGGTGTCCATAGCAACCCGGCCAATCGGGGCAACCCAAACCGGCATCACTGAGACGCGTAATCGCGCCTAGTGCGATCACCACAAAGGCAAAGATCACAGCTGCTAATGCCAATCGTTTTATGCGTAGACCAATCAATTTTTGATACCTATATTATTAATGCAAGCAGGCCAGTTAAATCTGACCTATCAATTTATGACACCTGTAATAGGTGTTTCATATCGGTATAGATGTACTTTGGATTTCGTTTCAAATCAAAATGCATCATCAAATTCCCTGCTGGATCAACAAAATACACTTGCCCTTCGCCACGATGTACAGTGGCTGTATGTGACAAAGCCAGCTGTTTATTCAATGCAGCCATTTGCTGCTCAGTCGCTGTGGCTAATGTCATTTTCGGATAAGCTTTGTGCATTAATGCTGCCAACGCGCGCAGTTTACAATTTTTAGGCACCACCAGCAAGTTGCTGACGCGCTCACGCTCCTTACCCATCGCATTGCGGATATTGCGTTGATAGTAAATATGCTTTTTTGAGTCATCTGTTGGGCATTGGTTTTCAACCAGCAACATTAACCATTTTCCGTGCAGGCTGGCTAACTGAATGGGCTTATCGTTGATATCATTAAACTGCAGTTGGTTGGCATCGACAAATGGCTTCACTAGATCACCGTGATTGGCAGACGTTACATTCAATTCATTAGAATGCAGATAAATATATTGCGCCAATGCCATGGGTATTACAAAACTGGCAATCAAACCAAACACCACCCACCAGTTTGGCTTAAATTTTTTCATTATGCTCATTTATTTCTCCGAAAGCTCGATGGCGTTGCGCCATTGCATCGTACAACTATTTAAGAGTGATTACTTAGCACTGGCTTGTTTCTCAACCTTTATCACATCACTGGGCTGCACCAACGGTTGATAACCATTTTTTTTCACTATGACATCGTTACCCCACGCATTACGCACATAAGTAATAATCGTCGCTAATGCTTTCGCATCCATTTGATGCTTGTATGCTTGCATCACCGTGCCAGACTTACCATTCACTACAATATTGATATTCGCCTTCGCCGGCCCGGTTGAGATTAAACCACCAGCAAGTGCTGGAAAAGTAGGCAGCAAACCCTTGCCATCTGCTTGATGACATACCGCACAATACTTTTGATAACCGGCTTTACCTAATTTCATTAACTGATCTTTAGTCAGTGGCTTTGTTATATCAACTGCCACTTCTTTATTGTTGGCACTGTGCTCGGCTTGATGATGAGACGTCACCCATTGCTGAAATTTCACGAGCGGCGTAGCGTTCACCATAATCGGAATGGCTAACAAGAGTAAAATCATTGCAGGTATATACCACTTTTCTGAATGTCTTGGGCGACCATTAAAGCATACTGAGGGAATATCTCAACTACGCACAGTGCGGCTAGCTAAGATTTCTGTTTTCAGATCATCCAGGCATTGCTCACGATAGGCGGGCTCATGGAATAAACGCATCTTATAAGTATCACTGTCTGGTATTTCTTTTGGCCTTAACCATAACATCATGGTGGCAATGGATAGTGACCACTTTCCCGATGCTTTTAATTGCGCCGCCCAACTCAACGTGCCGGCTTTTTGATATTCCAGGATCAAATGTTTTGCAGCAGTTGGTGCTTCACGATCCGCTTTTAGTGCAAAGTCAGTAGGTGCATAGTCAAAGTAATCATTCATTGCTTTAAAAAACAGGCTCATTGCTTGCAACGGACAAATTTCTCCATCGCTAACACGATTCAGTATTCCATTCGCTTGATAGCGCATGGTTTCTGTCGCTTTGCCTTCAGACTCCATATTGCTATCGACTTTATTCACCGCAATTGGTAATTCAACTGTGCTATTTATTTCAGCATCGAGCGGTGTGCCAGCGATTAAACTGCGGCCGCGACCCGAGTTATCAGTCACATTAGATATTAGCGAAGAATGACAGGCGGCATTACCATAACCTGGGGTGGCTTTACCGTGTTGCACCAACGCCCCTTGATTGCCGTTAACCACATAGCCCGATTTATAATAAGCCACGCATAGCAACCAGAATAATTCAGTTCGCCGTGCCGCATGTTCAATAATATCAACCTGGCGTGACACCACCATCGCGATAATAGTGGACGCATGATCCAAGGAATCTTTAGCTGGCTTAGGAATACTATCGGGAACTCGCAATGATGATGTTCGGTTGTCATCATACGAAGTAATATCGCGCTTAACCTTATCACCCAGGGCTCGGCTTACCTCAGCCCCCACCCCCGCCAACAAAGCTTCTGGCACGAGTTCCAAATCTGCAGGAGTTAAGGAAACACCTAGTGCGTCTAATTTTTTTATAGTATGTGCTTTTATTGCTATTACACGGTCATCATCAAGCTTACCGGCAGCTTTAGCCGCTTGATGTGCTTTAATTAATATGAATTTTAACTTTATTATTTTTGCTTGGCGTTTAGCCTCTGTATCACACTCAAGATTTGCAGCTCTTGTGATATAAGTTTTTAGTGCACGGCGACGGCGTTCATCTGCCAAGTCATATCCGACTAACTTATTATTACCATCGTATCGATGTACGATTATCGGCATCCATGCCTCCTAATGAGGTGTTACGCATTTAGCTTCTGCCCCAACTGTTGACTCAGGCTCCGGCCTTAAATCAACTATTCTTTCAATTACTCTCAAATCCGAATTAGTAGCATGCGTGATATCATACGCACCTTTCACATACACTTTATCCTCAACATTAACAAATTGCTGCACGCTACTCACACCCAATGTGCGCCGTAGTTTTCCTGGCGACACCTCATCTGATAACAGCATTAATGTTTTAGGCTCACTGGTGATGTGATCTATCTCTTCTGCTGTTAAAGGCTTGTCGGTAATATATAAAGTGCTTTTCGGTCCATCGAAATATCTTGGCATAGGCATCCCTTTCCATTTAGTACAACTGCTATTGCGAGCCATGACTGCTGTTATCAATCATGCCATTGCGTGGCTCGCAATGACGGAAGCCGCTCCCGGCTGCGGCACAGTCATCAAAACTGCGATACTGTCATCCCGGCCTACGAGCCGGGATCCAGTCCAAACACCTTAATTAAGGTGTTGGTGTTGCTGCTTTTTCTTCTTCAACTGCTGCTACTGCGGCAGGGTCAAAGGTGGTTCTATTTTTAATTTCATGCAAATTCGCACCATCCTTAGTACTTAATTCACCAAAGACATTAACCAATTTACCTAGCTTCACATCTACATGCGTTGGTTCTGGCATGGCAAACATACGGCTCATCATAGGGCGTGTACCCATCTGCATTGCTTGCTTAGCAACAGGCACTAAGCCACCAGCATTCTCAGTAGTCGCATCAAGCGCAGCCATAGTAACAGGGCCTTGGATACTGATTAATGTGTCATTGCTTGGGTCAAAAAATTGGCTAGTCGCTGTATAACTTGTCGCACTAGCAGCCATAACTGCACGCATTTGCTCTAACTTAACAGATGTTTGAAAGTTTATGTCATATGTTCCAGCTTTCACATCTGCATCCGAAACACCTATTAGAGAGTCAGGGTAATCTGTTACGGCTGAGCGATCTTTAGCTGATACTAATGGTTTATCTGTTTCAATTAATGCCTTCCTTTCTGGATCGTAATATTTTGGCATGGTGTCTCCTCCTTGGTGGATTATTAAGTTTTGCTACTGGATCCCGGATCAGGTCCGGGATAACAGGAACACTTTGTAATTAACTAGATCCCGGATCAAATCCCGGATGACAAAAATTTACAACGAGAAGTACGCCCGTACGGGCATCAATGATGCTTGACATGTTTCACCTCCCACTGTGAAATCTTAGTCCGTAAAATGGTATGCCGTCATGTCAACGGCACCAACACACTATATCATTAGCAATACAAATTATTCCAGCTTTAATGCGACTTTAGCGACACGGCGTTTACCGACTTGATAGATGTGACACGTGTCTGGTGAAATTTTTAACTTGCTGTCCTCAACGCGTTCACCATCTATTTTAACTGCGCCTTGTTTAATCATGCGCATCGCATCGGATGTGCTATTGACTAAACCGGCACCTTTCAATAAATGCGCAATGCCCATGCCATCGGCTGGCGCAAATAATGCTTGCTCTTCCAAGTCATCGGGTAATTGGTTTTGTGAAAAACGCTCAACAAAACGTTGTAAGGCTTTTTCACCTTCGCCATCACCATGGTAACGATCAACAATCTCAGCGGCTAATTTCACTTTATAATCACGCGGATTAGCACCGTCATTGACCTCTTTATGCCATTGCTCAATCGTTGCTATCGGCAACCAGCTAAGCAACTCAAAATAACGCCACATCAAATCATCAGAGATCGACATGAGTTTACCAAACATATCGTCGGCACTGTCGGTTACACCGATATAATTACCCAGAGACTTCGACATTTTTTTAACGCCATCAAGCCCTTCTAATAAAGGTGTCATCACTAAGCACTGCGGCTTTTGCCCATAAATTTTTTGTAACTCACGACCCATTAACAAGTTAAATTTTTGATCAGTGCCGCCCAGCTCAACATCGGACTTCATCGCCACTGAATCGTATCCTTGTAATAAGGGATATAAAAATTCATGAATCGCAATCGGTTGATTACCTTGGTAACGCTTAGAGAAATCATCTCGCTCTAACATACGCGCCACGGTGCTGTTTGATGCCAATTGGATCATATCAGCTGCCGACTTTTCAGCCATCCATTGTGAGTTATACATGATCTCCGTTTTTTCAGCATCGAGCACTTTAAACGCTTGCTGCTGATAGGTTTTAGCATTGGCTTCGATTTCTTCGCGCGTTAATGGCTTGCGCGTCACATTTTTGCCCGTCGGGTCACCGATCAATGCGGTAAAATCACCGATTAAAAACTGCACATGATGGCCGAGCTCTTGGAATTGGCGCAATTTATTCAACACGATGGTGTGGCCCAAATGAATATCCGCTGCTGTCGGGTCACAACCCAACTTTACATTTAAGCGCTTACCCTCTGTTAAGCGCGCCGCTAAGTCATCTTCAACCAAAATTTCTTCCACGCCACGCTTAATGGCTTGCATCGCATCGTTTTGTGCCATGATTTCCCTCAGTTTGTATCAAATTCAGTCGCAGATCATATCACGTCACTTGAATCATCGCGAGATACAACCTTTCAGACTGGACCCCGGCTCGGGGGCCGGGATGACAGGCCGGAGGGATGATCGTGACGCTAGCAACTACGCTGAAAGTAAAGCTGGCAGGGATACCTTTCGAACGGCGTGTGATACACGGATGTAAGGGAACACGAGGATAGGGACATCCGCTCGAGAGAAAGGTATCCCAGGCAGGTTTACGATGAAAAGCATAAATTACCAATAGTCACAGGCAAGACAAGACCTCTCGACAGAAAACCCGCAATGTGTTCTAATTTTGGCTGGGATACGTATCGATTTAGGACCGCTAGTAACGGATGAACATTTTTAAGCCTTTTCAAAACAGTCGCTGGATGACTTACTTATTACTTACTGTCGATGTGATGTTGTTGGTCTGGCTGGTAACGTACGTTTACATGAATCTCTGGCCAACGTCTGAACCGATTCAACAAGCCAATATCACCATACCAAAAACCGTAGCCAGCATCACTGCAAAAGACACACCAACACCCCGCGCTGAACCGGTTGTTTTGCACCAAGTCACCATGCATATCAAAGCCAACGACACCTTAAGTGAAATGTTTGCTGCACATCACCTAAATCAACAAGACTTGCAACAAATTTTGCAACTGGATACTGCTTCGCAATATTTAAGCGTGATACAACCGCAACAAAAAATAACGCTGTCACTCGACCAGCACAATCGCATACATCAACTATCTGCCGCATTAGATGCGGGAAAAACGTTAATGGTTGAACGCTTTGACGACCAACTGCGTGCACGCGTTACTACGCCACACTATTCTAAAACCTTAGAGTATGCGACCGCCACCATTCATCATTCACTAACACAAGCCGCACAACGTGCCGATGTGCCGCGTCGCATGGCGACTGAATTAACCCATATTTTTGATAACCGCATTAATTTTAATAAAGACATTCGCCCCGGCGATCACTTTAGCGTGTTATACGAAGCGAAATACCATGATGGTATTAAAGTTGATGAGGGCCCTATTGTTGCCGCGCAATTTGTTAATCGTGGCAAAACGTATGAAGCGATTCGCTTTACCTCACCGGATGGTGACAGTGGCTACTACAACCCGAAAGGCCACAGCCTAAAACGTTTATTTTTAAAAGTGCCGTTGCATTACAACCGCATCAGTTCGTATTTTTCTTACCGCCGTATGGATCCAATCATTCATCGCATCCAAGCGCACCTGGGTGTTGATTTTGCCGCACCGCGCGGCACCCCCGTACACTCAGTGAGTGATGGTAAAATTATTTTCATTGGTAAAAAAGGCGGCTACGGTAACGCCATCATTGTTAAATACGGGCGCCACTATAAATCATTGTATGGCCACCTATCGCGTTACGCCAAACACATGCACCGCGGTAGTAAAGTAACTCAAGGGCAGGTCATCGCATATGTCGGCAGCACCGGCTGGGCGACAGGTCCGCATTTGCATTACAGTTTTTATGTGGATGGTCGCGCAAAAAACCCGTTAACAGTTAAACTGCCAACGGGTTCGGGTGTTCCTAAAACTTACCTTGCGCTGTTTAAGTCAAAAACCAAAAACTTATTAGCGCAACTCGATTTACATCAAGGACCACAATTGGCTAGCGTTTCCGATAGCCAAAGTATGTCTTAAACATCAAATCTTAAACCAGGGTAATCACCAGATTCAGTTGGTGAAGTCGCATCACGTCGCGCTTCGTGACGCAATTGCGCAACACGTGCCTCAGCTCTTTGCGCAGCCGCGTTGCGTGCAAACATCCCCGCCTTTTCCACTGCTGATGCAGCTGGCTTATCTGCAGCCTTGCCTCCCGCGCAAAACTGATCAACTGTCATCATACGTGCCGCATCACGCCGTGCTTGTTGCGCTAATATATCGCGCTCACGTTGCTTCACCATCGCGCGCGTCACCACACCACCTGAGGTATCGCTTCTGCGCGACCTCCGCCTAGGAACTGGCTTTGGTTCCGCGGCGACAACTGGCGAGTGAGGAGGCGGATCCATACGCTGCGGAACAGGAGCAACTGCAGCTGCTACCAAAGGCGCTGCAGCAGGCACCGGCGGTGCTGGCCGACGCGGTGCCGCTGGCACAGGCGCTGCAGCAGGCGCAGGCGAAACCGCGCGAACCTTTCCTTCTTCTTCAACACTGTCTGCTTTAGGCTCCCACTCAGGCACTAACGCATAAATCTCTGTCAACATACATTGCAAGGCATTACTTGTCTCTATTGTTGATTGAGCAACCCCAGCATCTTTGCTCACCTCATCGGTAGAACGAATGCCGCTTTGAAACGTTTTTAATAAAGGTCCAAATTGCGCTTTTATCGCATCATCATCACCTGTCAATGCATTTAACTGCTCCAGTAAATCATGCACCGGTTTACCACGCGCACCCGCCTCACGATTTTCCATAAAGGCTTTTAGCCATGCACCCCAACCGCTATAACCCGCACTTAAATAAGTGTGCAGTTTAGCTGCTATATTGTTTTGTAAGTCTGACATCCAATTTACTCCCTTAGTATGTAATGTAGAAAAAAATAAAACGGTTATGGCCTAAATGAGCTCGGTTTAGCGCCA
The DNA here is from genome assembly GCA_029212925.1 of Coxiellaceae bacterium. Classification (GTDB taxonomy): domain Bacteria; phylum Pseudomonadota; class Gammaproteobacteria; order Coxiellales; family Coxiellaceae; genus JARGNX01. The sequence goes on from JARGOB010000002.1 coordinate 12,802, forward strand.
CTGCTGCGTCCTGCCACTATCACTGCAGCAACCGCAGCAAATAATCCAACCCCTGCCAATAAACGGCCCTGTTGTGTTTTTGGCACTAAATTAGTTACCGCTTGTTTAATACGCGGACCAAAATCATTAAACTGTTCAGGATCAAGTGGCGCCGCTGGTGACGCAGGCGTGTGTGGCACATATGAATCTTCAGTATCTCGTTTAGCCAAAGCAGTATCATAAGCCAGTCGTGACATCGGGTTCTTTAATGTTTGATACGCTTCACACAAACTGCCAAATAAAGTATCAGCTTGCTCTTTTGGCCTTGTTGGATTTTTATCTGCTGATAACTGTTTTTCTAAACGCAAAAATGCCGCACGTAACTCCCTATGCGTTGCTGTCGCACTCACACCCAGTCGATCATAAAGGTTTTTGGCTTGATAAGCCGCAACACCTTCAGGTGTGAACATTTCATCAGTAACAACAACCGGTTTAGCCACTGCTACTCTGGTAATTGATTCAGGACTATCTTTGCCTGCAACCGCACCATTAGGTGAAGGTGGAAGGGGACGTGAAGCTACAGGTGAAGAAACCGCTTTTGGAGAAGGCGCCGGTGTCGGTAATTTCGGCGCAGGTGGTGGAGCGGGTTTTGTATCATCTCGTGGCACTATATCTGTTGATGCACCTGCATATTCGTTTTTGTGCACACGCTCAATAACCGCATTACATTGTGCCAAAAAAGCCGCTAAACGGGGGCTCGTACGCTTTTCTGCAATGGCCGTCGTACCAACAACATTAACCGCCCGTTGCACTAGATCTATGTCACGCACTGGATCTTGCAGCGCTCTTAATGTTGTTATCAGTGCATTGGTTAATTGTATACGACGCCATTGATCAGGCTGTTGAGTAAAGATACGAACACCTGGCAAGCGAGCAAGCGTACCAAGTACTGGTGTTGAACCATCACCTTTTAAGTATCCTTCTGCAAGTGCTACTAATTCATCACATAATGCCGACGGCTTGTCGGGTCTAGACATAAGCGTCTCCCTTTTAATATCAGAAATTTCGCACTAAAAAATGCGCACTACCCTGCTCCCACCGCAACAGTCTAGGGTTAAGTGCTGGTGACTGTCAACTACGTTAAAACTAAGAGATGACTATTGGGTAGACAACCTTGTTCTTATGCACTTGTCATACCAGGAAGTTATTCTCGCTTCTTCACCTTTCGCGTGGGGGATTTTTAAGGGGGAGCGTGCGTTCGCTCCCCCTTAAAAGTGCGCGATCACTTGTTCTTGTGCACGTATCATACCAGGAAGTTATTCTCGCTTCTTAAGCAAGAATAACTGGCATTTGTAAGTTAATACCACCAATTGTTGGGCTTTTTGCACACTGCTTTAAGTAATCAACCAATGGCACATCAATCACTTTATTCGCTACCGTAGAGGCTTGACGATATTGCAAACCACCATCGCACTCAACCACAAACCCAACGTGTGAAATATTTAAGTTTGTACCGATTTGCTCGCGTAATGGCCAGTCAGGCCGCACAATTTCCAATAAGCAACCTGCTGGAATTTGATTAAATAACTGTTCGTTGGGTTGCTGAGCCGCATCAAATAAAGCCTGCAACGGCACATACGGCGTAATGTTTTCAATGTCATGATAAAACGCCGCTTGCTGATGCAGTTCATCTAAACGCTTTGCCGCTTCAGTTTCATCAATATGCTCCAGTAATTTAATGTCTTCTAACGATCGAAACGATAACCAGCGCGGCTTTTCTATGGTGCACGTCGCCTCTTCAATGACTGGCTGATTATTTTGATCAACGATGGTATAGGTAATATCTTCAACAATGTTGTTTAATGCATTCTGCACATTCCAATCAACACTCATAAAATGAAACCGCGTCAAATAACTGGGGTTACTTTTATAATAATTAACGCGCAAAATCTGATGTTCGAAATCATCCCAATCTTTGGCTAAACTGAGCGCTAGCACCGTATTAATATAAGTCACACAATCAAATACATCACTGCGATACAATGAACTTTGATCAAATTCACCACAATCGCCTTCACCACACGCTCCGCCCACATAAGGACAACCCATAAACGATTGACTAAAAAATTCCAATCGTTGCAAACCAGACAAACCTTTAGCTTGCTGCAATAAATCCTGCAACTGCTGGTCAAATATTTGCACATCATAAGCAGCTAAAGGCTGATAAACCGCATCCATGTTATTTACCTTCTCTGTAAAACCATAAAAAGGATATGATACACTAGAGCCTACCGAGCAACCAAGAACCTGCAATGATTACTTTCGAACAGGTGTGCAAAACTTATAACCACGGCAAATCATTCGCTGTCGACCATGTAGACCTTGAGGTCAAACCTGGTGAACTGATGGTGATTCTAGGCTCGTCCGGTAGCGGCAAATCCACTACACTCAAAATGATTAACCGTTTAATTGAGCCTACCAGCGGCATTATCACCTTAGATCACAAACCCATCGACCAATACAACATTTATCAACTGAGACGCTCGATTGGTTATGTGTTTCAAAAAATTGGCTTGTTCCCGCACTTATCCATTTATGAAAATCTTGCCGTCGTATTACGGTTACAAAAAATGCGTGAAGCAGATATCAAACAACGCATTACAGAATGCTTGGAACTCGTCAATTTAACACACCGCAACTTTTTGCAACGCTTCCCCGATGAATTGTCGGGTGGCCAACAGCAACGTGTCGGCGTTGCGCGCGCATTAATTACTAAACCTAACGTGCTACTAATGGATGAGCCACTATCCGCCTTGGACGCCATTAACCGCCGCGCATTACAACAAGAGATCCGTGACCTACATAAAAAAATTCAAACCACTATCGTGTTTGTTACCCATGATTTATTCGAAGCCTTTCGCTTATGCGATCGCATTGCTGTTTTTCATCAAGGCAAACTGCAACAAGTCGGTACTAAACAAGAAATCATCCAGCAACCCGCTAGCGAATATGTAAAAGAATTGATCAATAACCAACAAGCCGTTATCGATGACTTTAATAAAGTATGGACGGCGGCATGAACCTAACCAGCATACTCAATGACAGCCACCAATTACTGATTAAACTCGCACAACATATTTATTTAGCGGGTATCTCAACCGTTATCGCCATCTGCATTGGCTTACCCGTCGGCATCTGGATTTTTTATCGCCCACGCATGCGCGGCTTTATTCTCAGTATCACCAGTGTTTTTCAAACCATACCTAGCTTAGCCTTACTTGCTTTTCTTATTCCGTTTTTAGGTATCGGTACAAAGCCCACTTTAGTTACATTAACCATTTACGGCTTATTGCCTATCGTTAGAAACACCTTAGTCGGTATTCAAGAAATTCCCGACAGCAGCCGCGAAGCAGCACGCGCACTCGGTTTTCATACCTGGCAACGCATTCGTTTAGTCGAAGTGCCACTCGCCTTACCCACCATTATTGGCGGCATCCGAACAGCCAGCGCCATGAATATCGGCATCGCTACCATCGCTGCATTTATTGGCGCCGGTGGACTCGGTGACTTTATTACTGAAGGCCTGTCACTCAATAGCAACCAAATGATTTTAATGGGTGCCATACCAGCGGCGATTTTAGCACTGGCTGTTGATTACCTCATCGGTCAAGTTGAAATGCTATCCTCTTTTCGCACACGACATAGCATGCATTGGCGGCGTTCAAAAATTGCTTTAGTAAGCATTGCTGGCCTTGCCTTTGTTGCAGTAATCGTGCAACAAAATTGGCGATTCTTTAGCGGCAACACGATCAAACCTATCGTCGTTAGCTCAAAAAACTTTAGCGAACAATATATCTTAGCCAACATTATGGCTGAAATGTTAAAAACCTATACCGATTTGCCGATTGTTATTCAAGATAACCTCAGCTCGTCCGTTATCGCACAAAACGCATTACAACAAGGCGCCATTGACACCTACCCTGACTACTCTGGCACTATCTATATGAATATCCTGCACCAAACTAAAGTGGTCAGTGCCCAGCAAACCTACGACTACGTTAAAAAGTATTCAGCAAAACACTTAGGCATTCTGTGGCTCAAACCTTTCGGCTTTGAAAATAAAACCGCTATCGCCGTACAAACCAGCTTTGCTAAAGCACACCACCTAACAACACTCAGCCAACTCGCCCAATATGCACCGATGATGACCATGGCCGCACCACCAGAATTTTTAAAACGCGTTGATGCCTACCCCGCGTTACAAAAATACTATGGTGCTCATTTTAAAAAAATAGTTACCATGACACCGAGCCTCATGTACCGCGCCATCGCCAACCACCAAGTCGATGCCATCTTATCATTTAGTACAGACGGCTGGTTACAGGCACTTAAACTCACGCCACTCAAAGACGATAAGCACATCTATCCGCCCTACCAAGCTGTACCACTCGCCAATGCCGCAATTGTCAAAAAATACCCGCAAATTGCCACAGCACTGAACAGGCTACATAACCAAATTTCTGTCAAAGAAATGAAAGTCATGAATTATCAAATTGATGTAAAGCATATTGACCCAGCAGTCATCGCAAAACAATTCCTGCAAAGCAAACATTTAATTCCAAAAAATCCGAACTAATATTTGTCTAATCACTAAATAAACCACCATGTATTAATAATAAAATCCTAGAAATAGAAATGATGGTAAGGTACTCTTAACCATAATTAATAAGTGACTGACACAGTTAAGTCACATAATGAATGGTGTCACACTCTTGGATGGTGACACCTCTCCACGGAAGGTCGCGTTATTGTTTCACTCCCTACGCAAGTACAGTGAGCAAAACGCACAGAACCACACACAACGCAAGGCCCACTTCGGTGGGCCACTTTTACCTCCTTCTGCTATGAACCCCAGTAAACCACCATAGTAGAGATAAGCTCACATATAACTATTTAAGGACTGATTTGCTTCCTTCCGCTATGAAACCCAATAAACCACCATTATAAAATTATTATGAGAACACTAATAAAACCTGGAATATTTTCAGCAACAAAAACAACCCCTCGCAATATAGAGCGTAAAAAACTTCTAATTTGTAATGCGCCGATTGATGTCAATGGTGAAATTTCACAAGCCATTGCTTTAGCAGAAGCCTGGCTTCGCCAAGGAAAAAGTGATTTCGATTTACGTATTTATTATGCCTGTGAAGAGCATACAAAAATAAAAGCAGCTGTTGCACGCTTCGAAAAGCGTATACTTGCTTTACAAGCCAATTATGTTCAGGTTACTGTTTTCAGCTCGCCCAGTGGGACATTTGTAAAAGGATTTCCTGTTTTAAAAACATCTACCACTGAATATACCTACGGACTGGTTTACCCAACACCCAGCTTTAATGAAAGAACCATTGAAATCTTTCATAACAGTATGCGCGGCACACTGCCCGCTCAATTTTATCCTACACACGTTAGACTAACTGAAGGTTATGCAAACAATGAAACTGAATATGATTTTGGACGCCTAAGTGACCTAAAGCAAATTGCGGTTGGTCGCACAATGGACAATCGCTTAACACTTTGCCAACCACCTTGCGCTATCAGCTCTGAACGCCTTAGGCCCAGCTTTACCAAAGGGCTACCCTATTACCTGATTTACTCTAACCCAAAACTATCTAAATTCTGCTTTGATAGCATAAGCTATAAAGATGCTATTTGTATTTTCGCTTTAGATTCTCTTGCTAAAAGGCCTACAGAAGATATCACAATTTTTTTTAATAACCCAAGAACGCCCGAATTACAAAAATTTAATGACATTGCCAAACAATTGCACGACATCAATCCTGACTTAGTGATAGAGTATGATGAAGTTATTGATGGTAGCTCAGTAACTACTGCTATTAAACCACCACTTGCCACTGGGCCTACCGTTAAATTGAAAATATACCCTGCCATGGCGCACAACGAATTTATTGGCTTAATCGAACACGCCGAAATTGCCATGCTCAGCTCAACCAGTTGCCTAGATGAAGCGCTGGCTATGGGCAAGCCATGCTTAATCAATGAAGTAATGATCATTGATCGCCTGCCACGGATTCGTAGAATATTAGCGATAGAAAATAAATGCGCCGATAGCCCCAACCTTGATATTTTGAACGCCTTTATACTAGTGCATAAACTCCTAGCGTTTAAAACGCTTACCGAAAAAATACCGATATTTCGTCTTTTAATATCATGCCTAAACCCACCAAAAGTGAATATTTTAAGTGAACAATTTAAAGCATTTAAACAATTAATTGAAAGAAAATATAACTTATCTGAAGAATTATATAGCGCAGTGGATCAATTAAAAAAACAATCAAAAGCGGAGTGTGAGCCACCTACCATCTCAACTGACACACCAAAACCTTACGGATAAGCTATAAAAATCTAGAATACATGGTATGCTCTAAGGTCTAACCTGTGGGAAAGGGGACGTAACATGAGCAGAGAAGTACATACCGGCGTAAAATTACGACGCAAAGATGATCCAACAAAAGCGCACTCACTGATACAAATAACCGGCCTTGATGACAGCAAACACTCTTTTCAATTAGCACACACTGGCGCACCATTAACAGCAACTCAACTTTCCGCACTAGCTACCAAACTAAAACACGTTCCAACCAAGTTAGAACAACGTAAAGAGCGCGCCAGCTATGTCGGTGGCTTCTCTATCGTGAAACCAGCCGAACTGCTATCAACCGTAGAAGGTGATAATAAAATACCTAAAAAACTAGCGGTAAAGATATATGATACCCATAGTAAGCTTAGCTCACGCGAACAGGAGCTATCAGCCAAAGCGGCTGTTAGATGCTATAACGCACTCGACCAATTCGCCACATGGTTTAAAGGCAATGGCAAAGTGTATCTGATTATGGAGTGGCACGGCGATAAAGATTTATTTGACACAGCTACGGAGGAAGGTGGAAAAGTTTTCTCTACTGAAGAAGTGATTATCGCATTTCAAAAGTTACTGCATAAAATCGACACGCTGCATAAATTAACCGGTAAACCAGTTGGCGATATTAAACCTGAAAATATGATTGCTATTTATGATGTAACAGGTAAGTTAACTGATATTGCCATTGTTGATGTTGAATCAAATCAGATAGCTGCAGCCGGGCCATGGACACCACAATATCAATTTAAAAGTGAGATAGCGGCAACCCTCACTTCCGGCAGCCTCAACATGCGCCACACCATTGAAACAGACTGCCATGCATTAGCCACCGTGCTTGCGATACTGTCTGATTACAAAACCGATACGCGTGAACTATCCACCGAGGCTCGCATCGACTCATTTGATTACCCCTCCTCGCTATCTGGCACAAAGCGGGTTGAGCACATAGAGACAGACAGAAGACGATACCCACTTGCTAGAATAAAAAATCCCGCGGCTTCACGCGCCATTCATGCACTGTACGCGACACTCGCTACCGGCAAGCTACCCATCAATGAAAACATACCTTTTGAGCTCAGTATTTTTAATTTGCAACAAGACTGCAAATCATTTTTTGGATCAATTCGTCAACAACAGCGTGTTGAACACGCCTATGATCCAACTTTATTTAGCACCAGAACCGAATCAGCTGACTTTATTGCAACTAGAGAAATAATGTATGACTTAATAAAAAGACTCAATGCGACTGATATCACAGCAGAACAATACAATGCAATAAAACAAGAGCTCGGCATGATAAAGCATAAATATGATGGAACAGATACCGAAGAAAAAGCCGCCAGCGTCGGCGCCAGCATGAAGTTTAAATAACAATTAACTTGCCGCGATACATGCCCATCTCACAAGTGAAATCAAACTCACCCACCTTGTCAGGCGTTACGGTAATTTCCACGGTTTGATTCAATGGCAATTCCGCACTTTGATCAAAGTCAGCAAACACAACTGTAGAAGCACATGGGCTCGCTGCTTTGCGCGTAAAACGTAACGTGACTGACTCACCCACTTTTGACTGAATACTGCCAGGTGTGTAAACACCATTATCAACTAGTACATCAATCGCTTGGTGTTTATTAATCACATCAGCAGATTTTGCTTTGTATAACCAAAACCAATAGATGATAAACAAAATAATTAAGATCAATATTATATCGATAATCCAAATCATTTTAACCTCACTAAACGTAATCGATTAGCATTAATCACCACCGTCAAAGACGATGCCGCCATCGCAATGCCAGCAATAATGGGACTGAGTAACACACCAAATAGCGGAAAGAAAACACCCGCTGCAATCGGTATGCCACACACATTATAAATAAAAGCACCAAATAAATTTTGCTTTATGTTACGCATCGTCGCTCGTGATAATTGAATCGCTGTTGCCACACACGATAATGAATCATTCATTAACACCATATCCGCACTATCAATCGCAACATCCGTACCGCTACCAATCGCAAAACCAACGTCGGCACGCGCTAATGCCGCTGCATCATTAATACCATCACCGCACATCGCGACAATTTCACCTTGCTCTGCAAGCTGTGCAATTGCCTGATCTTTATCAACCGGCAAGACTTCAGCAAAAATATCTTTTTCGCCAATGCCAACTTCTTTAGCCACCGCCGCCGCCGTTGCACGACTATCACCGGTTAACATCACCACACGTAAACCCAATTGTTTAAACTGTGCAATCGCTTCTTTTGAGTCCGGCTTAATTGCATCAGCTACCGCTAACAAACCGGCTAATTGATTATCAACCGCCACATACACCGGTGTTTTAGCTGCACGCATTAAATCATCAACTTGATCATCAATTGCCTTACAGTCAATTTTTCTCTCTAGCATAAAACGCCGATTACCCAACAATACCTGCTGACCATCAACCGTGGCTTTAACACCTAATCCACTGAGCGCCTCAAATGCTTCTACCGTGAGTAAATTAAGCTCTAATTCTTTTGCACGATTCACCACCGCTTGCGCTAACGGATGCTCCGAACTGCCTTCGATACTTGCGGCATAACGCAACACTTGGTTACCTTCAAAACCCGCCACCGCTACAACATCTGTTACCGATGGCTTACCTTGCGTAATCGTTCCGGTTTTATCTAAAACAATAGCGGTAAGCGATTTAGCTTTTTGCAAGGCATCACCATTACGAACAATAATGCCATGCTCAGCGGCTTTGCCTACGGCAATCATAATTGAAATCGGTGTCGCCAAACCCAACGCACATGGGCACGCTATTAATAACACAGCAATACCCGTCATTAATACATGTGCAATCACCGGTGGCGGCCCAAACGTTAACCAAAAAATTGCCGTCACTAACGCTAAAATAATCACCAATGGCGCAAACACGCTGGCAATCTTATCGGTTAACTTACCAATCGATGGTTTGCTGCGCTGCGCTTTTTGTACCGTATCAATGATGTTCGCTAATGCGGTATCAGCACCTACGCGTGTCGCATGAAATAGTACGGAACCTTTTTGATTACTGGTACCCGTCACCACCTCATCACCAATGGCTTTTTTCACTGGCAACGGCTCACCGGTTAGCATCGATTCATCGACCAATGTTTCACCTTCAATCACCTTGCCATCAACCGGCACACGATCGCCGGGGCGTAAGCGCACCGTATCGCCGACTTGTATCTCATCAATCGGTACCTCCATGTCTTCACCATTACGCACCACAATCGCCGTATCCGGTGCCAACTGCATTAATCGCGCAATCGCCGCATTGGTTTGACCACGCGCCTTCATCTCCATCGCCGTGCCTAACACCACAAAGCCAATCACCAAACAGGCAGTATCAAAATATACCGCCCTTGCCACATCCGGCAGATATGCCCCAAACACGATTGAAATGCCCGAATACAGCCAAGCAGCAAAAGTACCCGATGCCACTAAGGTATCCATATTGGCGGTATGATTTAAAAACGATTGATATGCGCCTATATAAAAGTGTCGGCCAGCATAGAAAATAACCGCCGCCACAATCACTAGGCTGATAGGCCAAAACCAATGACCCGCCGTCGTTTCCAATGCTGGAAAAATGCCTACATAAGGTCCAATAAAGAAAATTGCCCCCACCACTATCGCCACGATGCTTTTATGAACCAACTGTTTGTACTGTCTGTGCTCTTCTTCACCACTGGCTTGCGGCTTGTTCATATCGCAACAACTGGACACGGGCTACTCCTTATCACGCTTTACATACCATTAATCATAAACACTATTATAGTATGTTGCTAGAGTTGTCACCCCAGACTTGAGTTTGTCATCCCGGAAATCGACGCAGTCGATTATCCGGGATCCAGATTTATTTTTCCTGGATCCCGGCTCGGAGGCCGGGATGACAAACGTTATTCTTTTTCACAATAAGGCAGCAATAGCAATCCAGCCAGGGCCATACCGGCCACCGCCAGTATCATCGGTAAGCTCACAATATCACGCGTAAAAGGACCAACCACAAATGACACAATAGCGAAGGCTAAGGCCATAATCGATCCGGTCACGCCCATCACCCAACCCTGCTCATCACTGCTGACGCGGTTAGAAAAAATCGTAAGCAAGGTCGAATACGCATTGGCCACCGTTACACCAACAAAGAAATTCATAATCCAACTCAAGGTAATATCATGCGTCCATGTAATGACTGCCATACACCCAGCCGCTAATATTAGGCCCACTGAGACAGTCCACTTCAAACCTAATAACCGCGTGGCTGCATCCACCAAATAACAACCCACTGCAAAACCCAATGCCATATCCGCCAAAAACCAAGATGTCCAGGTTTCGTTATAAGCATAGCGATCAAACATAAACATCGAGATAAATGAGAAGTAATTACTCCAACCCAATATAAACACTAACAGCACGAAGGACAGGTAACGAATGCGCTTATGCTGAAATGCCGAGATAAACACTTGTATCGCATGATGCAGTTTAATACGGACTTTACCCTCACGATGAAAGGTCTCATCAAATGAAAACCATAAGATAACCGCATTCGCTAATGAAATTAACCCAGCAAAATATAACGGTGTTGAAAAGTTAAACCAAGACACCAAATTTTTCGCCGTTAATAAACCACCAAAGATTGGTCCGATTACAAAACCCACCGACACGGCCAATAATATCAAACTGATATTGCGTGCTTTATGCTCCTCAGTACTAACATCAACAATCGCCGCCTGCGCAATAGGCTGACTGCCCGCGGTAAAACCAGCAATAATACGACCCAGAATCAATAAGCTCAAACTGCCTAATGGAATCGCAATCGCTGATAACAAATAACCAGCAAACGCTCCTAACAAACAGATCATTAGCGATTTTTTGCGACCTACCATATCGGATAAATCGCCTAATATAGAAGCACCAAAAAACCAGCTCAACATAAAGATGCCAATCGTTATGCCATAAACAACAGAGCGCCACTCTGTCGTATGATGCACAACAAAGCCCGATTGTGGGTCAATAATCAACGCGTTAAGCACCGGAAATAATAAACCCAAGCCCATACCGTCAATTAAAATCACCAAGAATAATGGCGCTAAATGCCAAATTTTACTGTTATCACTTTTTTCAATTTTTTCGTTCATAATCAATACCTAAACATACTAACGACTGAGAGTCAAACTAAAAGGATCGGTGCGGCACTTGCTGTGTGTCCGCAAGGAAGGATGGCAAATTGTAACCAACTTATTGCAGTAAAACAATAGAGGAGATACTGTTACTTCATATACTTTTCGAGCAAAATCGGTACAATACCCCCCATGAAAACGCAACTAGAACAACACCTAACAACGCACTTCCGGCGGAACAGCCTTTCTGAGTATTTAAAACAGAAAAGCGATCAATTGCAGATTCCGAATGCAATAAACCACCCCCGCATGCGTACCGTTAAAAATAGCTTGATGGCCATTAACTTAGCCGAAAAAACCGCAGCAGGCTTACAATAGCTCTGGCATTATAAAACAGCAATCATGCTCACATCTGCCAGTATGATGCTAACAGATGCCATGTTTTTCGGCATGGTACCGTGGATGATCACATCTATTGCCAGCCTCGCCGCCTCTTATATTTATCCGACAACCGCTGTAGCGACCTTAGCATTTGGCAGTTATAAACTCTATAAAGACACACTTTCATTCGACGACATTGACTTTAATTTTGACCCAGCGCCTAACGCACTGCCTTTTATACAACGCATCAAAGCACTTGAAACCAGAGCAGTTCGCCACACGACGCAAGCATGGTTATCGTTAGCTACCGGCTGCAACAAAGCAGCGCTGCAAACAGCAGCTATCATCGCGTCATCATTCGCACCCGAGTCCCCCGGCTTATGGCCTGGATGGGTAAGCTGGATTTTATCACTGCTAGGTGGCAGCCACCCCAGCGCTGACATTATGAATTCAAAAACGCGCTTGTTACTCGATCATATTGAGAAAAAAATAACGGTAGATGGTGTTGGCCTCGGAACACTGATTCATTGTTTAAAGTTGGTTAAACAAAATAAAGAAGAAATTCGCTACCACACCAGCGGTACTGTCAATCAGTTTTCCAGCCGAATTTATTCGTTGTTAAGCAAACTCTCTTTGCACATGCAACAAGTGAATCAAGCCGTCAAAACAATCTTTATTCATCTGGATACTATTGAAGAGCAATTACTATTAAAACCCGGGTTGTTAACGCAACCTTTTCAACAGTTGATCATAGACCTCTATGATCATTGTTATTTTATGGGCTATACATTCGCCACCCTACCTTCTGAAAATGGGCATCGCGTCTATCGTGAAACCCCACCATTTACTGAATCACGCCAACAGCAGGCCTTAGCACGACAACAACGATTAAAGCCTGAAGAACGCACCCCAGCATACAGTGAAGATGATCGGTTCAACACCAGCGATATGTCACGCGCCAAACGAGTGCTGGCTATCCTTAATGGTGAATCGATTAGCTACTGTCGCATGATGGCAACTCGCTTTAACAGCAAAATAAGCATATATAAATTGATACGTGTAGCCGCATTAATTAATGGCGAACGTGAATCAGAATACCTATGGCTTTTCAAACGCGGTGAAAATAATCTCATGTTTTACATTGAGCGCATTCAAGCAGCGATGCCTCAACATGCGCCAGAACCTTCGTATAACGCCGCTGAAAACCCAGCATTTAACACTGAAAAAGATTTATCGCTTGAGGCTTATTTTTTGCGGTCAAGTACTCAGCGAAAAGCGGATACCGCTGCTCTGGATGAAACTAACGCACTAGCAAAACTGTATGCATTGCAAAACGAGCACACTGAATTTTATCAGACCCTGTATCAATGTTTTTTTAATCTGTTTGGCGATAACGGCAGATTAGACAAGCTGGGTTACGATCTCAGCAATCAAGGGCGGCGACAACTGGCTTTGTTGCGTGGCGAAGCGGACCGCATATTTAACAATCACCAATTACATCCATTAGAACGCATTACTTTAATATTAAGCTTAACTCAACGCTATTTTCCATTGCATGCAATTGATGAATACCTGGAAGATTCTAATGCGTCGCATAGACGACAATTAACCAAGGATTTACACTTTCTTTATACCATACTCAATGACCCACAGCTTTATAAAAACACCTATGATCTTTTTGGCACGGGCGGCGCATTAACAAACCATAAAAACACCGAAATACAATACCGTGCTGAAATTATTCACAACACCATGAATACCATTATTCAAGATGAAGCGCTGACAGCGACTGACAAAACAGCACTGTTAACACGGATGATTCTCAGTAATTTTCCCGTTGACTCAGATGAATTCATTACTGAAAATAGACTTGAGGACTATCAAAGTCAATTACAATATTTTAGCAGCCCACAACTATCGCTGACTGCAATTTCCCCAATAAATGCAGCGCATCAGCCGCTACCCATTACCGAAAGTTTACGCGCCCGTGCCGATGACAACATCCCCGACTCCATCGCTATCTACCATTTCTTACGAAACCATATTCAACATGAACATGGCTTTCTCGGGCAATTGCTGTACGATCATCATCCAGCCGTCAATATGTCACTACAAACGATGCTTAATGGCGTTAGAGACATGGCGTTTAGCACTAAATTTGATGAAACTGAAAAACAAAAAGCCATTTGCCAGATGATGTTCGCCTGCCACCGACAACTGTCTGGCTTCCCCTATGTTCAAGCGCACTTAGCGCATGCACAACATGCTTTTTTTGAACCCGCTTTAATTACTCACTGCCAGGCTGAAGGCAACGCTATTAGAGAACGCGTATTTAAACGTCGGCGACTATTAAAAGGGCTTCTGCGCCACCCTAATGTTACATCACGTGTAACGGCAGGCCGCTCGACACACCGCCTTACAAAAATTCGATTTAAAAAGCGCAATAAACACACCGATCACTATTACCATTATGGCAACAAATTGCCTACCGGTTTATTAAATACCAAAGCGAAGCTTGATGAATTATTCACTCAAACTATTGATCGATATTGTGCAATACACCACCGCCGTAATGAAAGCGGCATGTTAGAAAACTTAATAGATATTCGAGAAAGCTTTTACCCTACCGTACCCGGTAATGCACACCCCGCCTGGGATTTAATTGCCTGTGTAGTAAGAGAAATACGACAAGGTCACTTAAGCGCTGATATTGTCGTAGCTTTTAATCAAACCTGTAATATGATAGCTGCTGCAGATGATGACGAAGCTAACCCAGCAGTTGCAGCTGCCGGTGCGTCCTACCCATAACTTAAATAAGCTGTAAAATAATTTTACCGGTATTTTTATTATCTTCCATGCATTGGTGTGCATCAACAACCTGATCAATAAGAAATACCGAATCAACTACAGGCAACATAAAACGTCAGGTTGGCCAAATTCAGTTTGCGTCACTGCGCGCATGCTTTCCTCCCTTGCAATAACGATTGATCCAAAACAGTAATGTGGCGACGACGAACAGTGATCACTTTTTGTTTTTCAAGCTGAGTCAACAAACGACTCACCGTTTCACTGGCCAAGCCTAAATAGTTACCAATGTCCTCGCGTGACATCGGCAAATTAAATTGTGTCGCCGAGCAACCACGGCGCTGGTAACGTGACGATAAATTGTTTAAAAATCCAATCAAACTCTGCATCGCTGTCGTTTGACGACTGGAGAATTGATCACGTGACATTTGACCGCTCATCATGCAAAACATTTGTTTTTGCAAAACAGGTAATTCACTAGCCATTTTCACTATCTCTTCAAATGGAATTTTACATACCGTACTGGTTTCTAAGGCGACAGCAGTGGTAACATATTGCTGATCATGAATGGCATCAAAACCAAATAACTCACCCGATAAATGAAAAGATAATATTCTTTCAATACCATCGCTACCTGCTTGAATACATTTAAATGCACCAGATTGCACTGCATACAATGCTGTAAATTGACTACCTGCGCGACACAACACTTCGCCACGCTCAACAGCTACACTTCGATCAATCAATGACGACACCGTTTGCATTTGCACATCAGTTAAGCCCATTGGCAAACAAATCGGATGTAAACAACAATCAGCACACTCCACTTCTCTCATATCACTTCACCCGCTATGCATAATTCACGAACGCCGGTAGTATATGGCCCACTGGCCGGCAACTGTAATAAACGACGTACCGCTAAATACGCGAAAATTTCAGCTTCAATCGCTTGCGATTGCCAGTTAACTTGATCACACAATAACACTTCAGCTTGTGGCATGGACTGCTTAACACGCTGATTAAATAACTTAAGTAATACCGGGTTATTCCAACCGCCGCCGGCAAGAATAAGATTGCCACGTTCTGCTGCGCTTTGCTTGCAGCTCTCGCAATGAAGAGCTAACCCCTGCACCAACATATCCACGGTAAAATAAGTCACGGTATAACACGCATCATAAAAAGCCTGTCCCGCTAGCGCGATAACTTCAGGCAAAACCAAATCATGAATGTCCAATGATTTCGGCCATGGCTTATCGGCAAAAGCTCGGGTATCACCACACACCGCGGTTCGCCATAATTGCTGTAATAATTCTGTATCAAGCTGACCTTGCGACGCAAAAAAACCGTCTTTGTCATAGTGCTGTTTACCGTCGGTTGCTAACATCACCAAGCGATCAATTAAACCATTGCCCGGACCAATATCACTGGCATGCACTTGTTCCCAACCATCACCCTCCACTACAGTGACATTCGCAATACCGCCGCAATTAATTACAACCGCGGGGGTTAACTGATCACGCAACACTAACGCTTGATGATACGCCGGTGCCAGTGGCGCACCTTGACCACCCTGCGTTACATCTTGTAAGCGAAATTGATGCACTAATGGTAGCGCCAACGTCTGTGACAAATATTTCGCATCACCGACCTGCAGGGTTAAACCATCTTGCGGCGCGTGATATAACGTCTGCCCATGAAAGCCCACCACATCCACCGGGTGGTTAACCTGCTGCATTAATTGCTGAATCGCCTGGGCATGGTACTGGGTTAACTGTTGCAAACTACTCGCCCAATGATCGCAGCGCTGCTGCACAACCGCGACATTGCCTTTAGCCTCTGAAGCTAACTGCGCCAATTTTTTTAAATCGCTTTGCAATGCGGCGGGATAACTCACCGACACATGGCCCAACGATTCAATTTTATCGACACCATTGGTACGAACCATCGCGACATCGACGCCATCCATCGAAGTGCCAGACATGGTGCCAATCGCGGTATATAAAGTCTTCTCATTCATGGTCGGCATGATAGCATACCCCCCTTTCGATTTGATATAATCATGCCAGCCACATCAACACGGAAAATATCATGAAATTATTAACTACGCTTGCTCTCTCATTGATTACAGCAACAGCATTCGCACACAACAAACCTTTGATCATTAACATGCATTTGCTTAATGGCCAAAATACATCCATAGGAACGGTCACCGCAACCGATACCGACAAGGGCCTCAAACTAACGCCCAACCTGCATGGCTTACCGCCCGGCTATCATGGCTTTCATGTCCATGTAAACCCTGATTGTGGCAATAAAGGCATGGCGGCTGGTGGCCACTTCGACCCGCTCGACACTAAGCAACACCTTGGCCCGTATAAATATGGTCACCGCGGCGACTTACCACGCTTGGGTGTCAATAAAAAAGGTGATGCCAATACGCCAATGGTTGCACCGCATTTAACCGTCGACAAAATCAAAGACCACAGCTTAATGATTCATTTACATGGCGATAACTATGCGGATGTTCCCAAGCCACTCGGCGGCGGCGGACCTCGTTTAGCTTGTGGTGTGATTCACTAGCGAATTTGTCAAATCTCACTGATCAAACTTTATTATAAAAATCAATCTATTAGACTGGATCCCGGCTCGGAGGCCGGGATGACAGCATGCCAAACTCTGTCATGCCGGAACCCGATCCGGCATCCAGCCACACCAATACAACAAGCTCTGTCATGCCGGACCCCGATCCGGCATCCAGCCATATCAACAAAGCATGTAATTTATTAAATTCATATTTACAACTTAATATATCGTTAACATAAATAGTATATTATGGTGTGATATTGGAGTGAGAGAGCATACATAGTAGCAAGGTGCATTATGCCGCCCAGCAGCCCTTTGACCATAGACAGCAAAACCAGCAACCTAGACCATTTCCCAGGTCACGGTCAATGCACCGTTAACGATGAACTGACCATCGGCGACTTGCACGGCAATGCACTGAAACTGATTTACACGCTATTACGTGAAGGGGTGTTACGGTTTAACTGTGAAGACTTGGAAACCGCAAAGTATCTATATCAAGAATTGCGTGATATTTATAACCTAGCAGCCCCTGCTGACCAGCACTTTACAACTGAAGAACCAGAAGCCACCCCTGCACCTAACAACCTAACACAAGACCAACTCAACCGCTTTATACACATCCTGCAGCAAATGCAGGTACAACCTATTGGCCTTGTACGTTTAATTGGTGATGAATTAGCCGACCGCGGCAGCAATGATTTATTAACCATCAGGTTATTAACAATTCTAAAAGAAAAAGGCCTGAAGTTCAGCATACTACTGTCCAATCACAGCATGGACTTTATTTTAGCCTACATGGAAAAAGACCCAGGTACTCACATATTTCAAATTTGCTCCTACTACTCATTACTGTACTCAATGCAACAAGGGCTAGTCGACAAAGAAGCAATAAAAATATTTTGGGAAACTATTTACTTACCACAACTCAATCTGTTTGACTACAACATAAATCATGATGCCGAGCCACCACAATTCACCGTATTCAGTCACGCCCCTACCGGGCTTGAAACTATCCGTCAAGCTGCCTATTACTTTGAGGTGCCCTACAAAGATCACGCCAAGGAAGCACTTGCTAATACCATCAACGCTATTAACTTAAAATTTCGTACAGAACTACAGGAAAATGACACGAGTTGCTTTTTTCACTGCGGTCCCACTACAAATCAATCAGCTGGAGCCAAGGGAACTGTACCTCCTGAAGCTCCTGTATATCGCTGTGCATGGAACAGATTAAACAGAGAGCATGACCAACACGGTACTCGTGTAGTCAAAAACAAGATAATGATAAATGGGCACTCCCCAGATGAAATATACCCTCAAGATTGTTACCTAGAACAACCAGAAGAGCATCATGGCTATCAATTAAGATTCGTGAATGGTCACATCGGTCAAGATAGCAAACCGGTAGCAGGCAACCGCACTAATCTCGACAATAACCTTGGGAAAAAAGTTAGAAATATTAATGCACCAAAAAAGAAAGGAGACCCCGCTTTAGGCAATATCATTGAACTCACAGGCTCGGGTCTGCCTTATTATATTATCCACAAACAAAAAGTCGAATGTCGCCGCATTCACCCAGATTTTAATAAAAAAATAAATAAATTAAAGCAGTTAATTGAGTCTCATATTGAATCTCTTAACCCTAACGACAAACATAACAACACCAAAGAGTGCCATGACCTTCTAGACGAACTATTAACAATAAAAGGCCCACCCTTTACTGCGCATGACTTTAAAGTAATCGCCGATAAATTAAGAAAATCAGTTACATTAGACGGCAGTTCCTGTAGAAGAAATTTAAAACAACATGTGCTAAAACAATTATCCGACTTACAACAAGTCAGAATTGCTGAATCGGGAAACACACTACTAGAACCCGCCAGTTATTACTATCACTGGTTTACCAGTTTTGTTACACAACAACTCAACATCTATTCACTAGCAAATGAGTGCGAATACAACCCAGCCGATGGTCATCATGCGTATCATTTACACGCGATGAAAGCGATACTGCAAGCCACCAACGCATTAGGTAACGAGCGAGAATTAACCGACACGCTTGCGGCAGTGGATAGTCTATTTAACCTTTATCAACAAATGGTTAAGAACAATAGCCACTGGTGGCAATCAGAGTGGCGGCTACCCATTCACTACACCCTGCAACCACTGCCATACGACAAACCCAGTTATCTCAACAATAAACAACAAACCCGCGTGCCATTAAAGTATCGACATTTCTCCAAAGCCACAAGCAGTCGTTTGCACCAAGCCATCACAGCTTTAGATAATCAATCAAAACCCTCAAACTTAAGCATTGGGCAACGCATCAAACGTTGGTGGCATAATGTATTTAAACGCGCAGTCACACACCAAAAAATGCAATTACCACCAGGCCCGGCACAAGACTCACCGCAACCAGCACCACGCACCGCTGTGCCCGTCAGTGAAATCAAAGCCACTCACGCAAACACACCAAACCCACAGCCCAGGCAATCCCCCACACCAAACAATAAAATAAGTACAGATGCGCTCATTCAATCCAAACAACCAAAAAATCAAAATTGCACTAAACCTCCAGAGTCGCCTCTGGGCCAGACACCTGCAGCCGAGTCAGCACTAACTGTATAACAAGTGACACCACTGTGAGAGCCAGATATACTCATTGGCTGGGAGACATAATATAAGGCGACTACCGTGGGAAAATTTACCAGTTGTTGTGCTGCATTCAGCGGCCTTTTTGGCAAAAAGACAAAACAATCCAGCACCCCGCACTACGCGCTTGCTGAAGCATTTATACATTTTAATCAAAATGGCACTGGCATTAGACCTCGCTCAGCACTGAGCGATTTCAATCAAAGCATTGTGATACGCAATACTCGTGTAGTACATAACTGGGATGCACGCTATCACTATACACTTGACCGAGGACAACAAGATATCTTACATCAACACATGGATTACCTAACCTCACTATCCAGCAGAGATGACTTTGCATGGCCCACCGATTACCACATGGTTACCGTTGATGACTTCGCTCAAATCACTCATGCACAAGCCCAACAATTATTAGATCAGCTGACTACCATCACCCGCTTACTGGGTAGCACAGCTAATGATGACGACGGTCTGCACAGAGACACCGTATGCAACTTAGCCCACCAAATACGACGCAGCATGTATCATGAAATGGCTATTAACGACCCTGTTTACTTTACTGCTGTAGTCGATATCAGCAACCTTGAACACGGAGCAAGCAGCAAACCATTCACCGATGAAGTCACTGAATTAAGCCTGGCCAAGGCGGGTCACAGCATCACGCCTGACCAAGAGCGCTATCAAATTCGCATTCAGCCACTCATACATGACCAAGTAAAATACGACGTAATGGCAACCATCTTACAAGGCACACCGGCAGCACCTGAACCAGTGCCTACCCACCTTATTAATGTGCACGGCACACTGCATAAACACGGCACATTGACACACAGCGACAGCAGCAGATCAATGTATGAAGAGGATACGTGGACCGCATTTAATCAAGCATCAAAAGATAACATCACACGGTACCAAAGTGAGGAACCCATTGCCTACACCCTAAGCGACGAAGACCGCCAAGCCATACTGCAGCGCTGTCATGCCACCCACAGTGGTGCTGATTTAGTCATACCCACAAACAGTGGAGCTGATGATGAAGAAATGCTAAAAATATCCGATGCCCGGTTATGGGTAAACCCAATCGCCGCGCCATCAGGTGGCTCCGCATTGCCACTACGCCCAACACCACCAACATGCCCACCACCGGCCGACGCCAAAAGGGCTGTAGATGAAAGACGCCCCGCCATGATTTAGGTGCAGCAATTACCGCGCATTTAGATTTAATTTTTGACAAGAAATAAAACAAAACCTGTCTATACTTTAGCCACTTAAGGATAAAATATGGACAGGTGAGATCATGTTGCAGCGCGTATATCGGATGACATTAATTGTTTTATTGTTTTTTTTCAGCAGCTTAATCATCCCCAGTTGTGCATTAGCTTTTCAAAAAGGCATCTATGTCACACAGTGGACAGCCATGAATGATAAGAAGTTCAAAAAGCTGGTTAAACGCGCCAAAGCCGTTGGCATTAACACCTTTATTGTTGATTATTCTCGCTATAGCAAGCGCTACCACCGTAATCTGCAACTGCTCGACAAGCACAACATTCGTCATGTCGCCCGTATTGTGATGTTCCCCGGCGGCGCCACTGGCAACCAGATGACCAATCCAAAAATTTGGCAAAAGAAATATAAACTCGTGCAACAGATCGCCAAAATGGGCGCCGATGAAATCCAACTCGATTATATCCGATACAAAGTGGGTAAACGCGCCTCTAAAAAGAACGCGCATGATGTGCACAAGGTGATTCATTGGTATAAACAGCGCGTAAATAAACTTGGCCTACCATTACAAATCGATGTATTTGGTGTTGCTGCGCACAAACCGTCGCTGAGCATCGGTCAAAACCTACCATTATTTGCCAATTCGGTTGATGTCGTTTGCCCGATGGTTTATCCCTCACACTATGAACCACAACCCTATCACTCACGTCGCCCCTATGAAACCATTGCCGATTCACTGCAACAACTGAAAGACCAATTTGGTGGCAAACCACCATTTAAGGTCATAGCCTATATCGAAACCTCCAATTACCGTTATCGTATGGGGCATGCATCGCGCATGAACTATATCAAAGCGCAGATAAAAGCCGCGAAAGACTCAGGTGCGCACGGATGGTATGCATGGAGCGCCAATAACAAGTACTATACGCTCTTTAAACTATTAGAGAGCACACCATCAATATGAGCAATCAACAACCTTTTGATGCCGTGGTATTTGACTGCGACGGCACTTTATCTTCGATTGAAGGCATTGTCGAGCTAGCCCGCTGGAATGGCGTTGAAGACACTGTTGCCACACTGACCGAACAAGCAATGGCTGAGACCGGCATGACACCTGAGGTTTACCGTCAACGCATTGAGAGCACCCGCCCAACACGCCAACAGTGTGAACAGTTAGCCGAAGCGTATTTTCAACAACGCACCCCTGCAATTGATCAAGTGATTAAACAATGCCAACAGCAAGGCATTGCCGTATTTGTCATTTCCGCTGGCGTTAATCCTGCTGTCAAACTGTTTGCCGCAAAGCTCAATATTGATGAAGGTAATGTATTCGCTGTCGATTTAGATTTCGATAACGACGGCAATTACCGCGATTATGACCACACCTGCCCAATGACCACATCTGGCGGCAAACGCATCGTCGTTGAACAAATCAAGCAAGCGTTCGCCAATATCTTATACGTCGGTGACGGTCAAAATGATTTAGACGTTTACGATGATGTTAAACGCTTTGTCGGTTACGGCGGCGCATACTATCGACCGAATATCGAAAAACTGTGCGAACACTATATTACTGAAAAAAGCATGCAACCGCTGTTGGCGTTGATCACCTAACATCAAGTGCGCAATGAAGGGACTCCAATCCAAGACCGCTTGGATAATTTGTGAAGACCTAGCCCTTGCATAAACAAAAAGACACACCCACAACGTTAGTAACATGTTGTTTATAGGAACCTTCATTCAAACCAACTTACCTGGCTGGCTGAACTAACACTGTGGTGTACTCCGGTTTGCCAGGCTCCTGATGGCCTGCGATATTACGATGCGCATTACGCTCTATGTCTTTTGCTTTCGCACAACTGCAACACGCGGCTAATACAAACAACGCCAATCCAGCGGTACCTGCAACTAAACCCGTTACCATAACAGCGACTGATGCTACCGATAATTCCTCACTTGATGCCAAGCCACCAGCCCCAATAAAAGCCGACTTCATTTGCTGCGCAGACTCACCAGTGAGACTACTGTAAAAATCTTGGCTGCTGCAATCAGGCTGAGGCGTAAATGAACCAATATAATCGAATTGCTTTTTAGGAATATTACCAACAACCATCCCAGAAATACGGTTACCAGAAGCAGCAACCAGCATGTCATTTAAACGCGACACAAAATTTGCAGTTGCCGCATCCAGACCTGCCCCTTTAAGCAGCAGTGATGCATACATTTGACCAATAACGTTGAACTCGCTATCCATTACATTAAAAAGCCTATCATCCTTATTGCAATTAACTACCCGCGCGTAAGCGTAGAACCCATAAGCCGCACAGAGCACCGCTAATGCAATAGATGTTTTAGCCGCCGCTTTATATTTTTTTGCCTTTGACATAATAGTTACCCGTATTTCACTTAGTTAAAATCGACTGCCGTAGACTAACAGTGCCCTATATTATTTTATTATCATTATCCCGTTATTATAGATATATAGAATATTAATGCAATATATTTCTACAGCCGCAAATTACCCACTCACCGCCTTAACGCCAGTAAGGCATTGTTTATAATACTGGTTTTGCAAGGATGCCATTGAATGAAAATAGTACCCCAGCTTATTTTGCTTGCTTTATGTGTTTGTTACCCAACCGTATTTGCCAGTCACCTCGTGATGGGCAGGCTACACCCCAGAGATCATGAAATTACCGTCTATCGATCCGACTGCATACCAAAAAATAACACACGCCTAAACTATCGATTTCTGGTTACACTATCAACCAACAAGCCTGGCACACAATATCGCTTGAATAATCACGTTTATCGCTTTGGCCATGACACCGTACGCAACATGATCCCAGTCAATTTTGATTGGAACAAAACCTTTAAAAAGCACATGATCTTAATTAAAAATGCAGGCCCGGGTTACTTAAGCTATGCCGGCAGATGCATCTGCATACAAAGCAAGTCAACCGCACGCTGCCCACGTCACGATGCACTAACACACGATTTACGTTTTGAATTAGATCGCCACATTGACCACGCTTAATCATTATTAAAAAAGGACACAATAATGAAACGATTCATCTCAACCCTTACATTCTTAACGCTATTGTCCAGTTTATTGGCATCAACAGCATTCGCCTGCCACAACACCAGCAGTGGCTATTTAAAACCAGGCCAAACCATTGATCTCTATGTCAGTGATTGCTGTGGCGCCACCAATGCTAATTTAATTTATGTCGCCTTCAAGGGCGAAGGCAAAGCAGGTTATGGCGGCGTACACGGCCAAGGCTGTGGCAAGCATCCGCAATATTTATCCGTACCAGCCAACGGTGTCAGCAAGTATTCACAGGGCACCACTACTTGTGATGGCTTTCCCATCTTTGGCACAAAGGTTGAAGTGACAGCAATTGGTGCCCCAATGGAATATGGCGCTTCATGCGTCTGTAATCCGGACGTCGGCATATGCAGCAGCAGCTCACAAGATTTAGCTATAGCGCTACGAGTCATTTCTGAGCTGCTTGGCGAATAATACCTAGCAAAGCGAAGCAAGCCCCTCGCAATAACATAGCTGATAACATCACACACCCATTGTCTCCATTTTGGAAACAATGTTATTCCTATAATCCCCTCTTTCCACTCGATTAATTCCTCTACGCTACCGAGGTCTATTAATCTTTTGTGGAGAAAATATTATGAGCAGAAAAGGTGGCAAGAAAGCCCACGGCGATTATGAACTACTGAGTGATGCCGAGCCCAGTCGCACACGCCCAGCTGCATCGGCACCACTCGCACCGCGCAGCAGCCTGAGGGAATCCAAGCATGGCGACGGCATTGTACGCGAGCAAGTGGGCGAAACCTGGCCGGCTGATTTGATCAAACCAAGCGCCGCTTTATTATCAACACCGCAATACCAAGGTGGCGAAGGCTTCAGAGACATGTATCAAGCACTGTATAGTAAAGCCGTCAGCAAAACCGGTGGCACCTCGATGATCTGGGACGAAATCGTGCGCCAAGGTGAGCTGGGTTACTTTATATCACGCGGCGGTGAGCTCCATCTCCTCGGCCCTGGACGTCATTGGACCGGCCTATTCTCCACTGACAGCAAATGTAAA
Source organism: Coxiellaceae bacterium (assembly GCA_029212925.1). GTDB lineage: Bacteria > Pseudomonadota > Gammaproteobacteria > Coxiellales > Coxiellaceae > JARGNX01. Next base: position 38,124 of record JARGOB010000002.1, read on the forward strand.
AAAGTATCATTAAGCACGGATGAAATTCATTTACCACCCGCCACACCTGGTGCACCAAGTCGCTTCCATATCGTACGCGTAAATCCTGGCGAAGTGGTTGCCTACCAATCAAGAGGTGTCGGCGGATTCTTAACAGCAGGCGTAGATACTGATGGACGATCGGTGCCAGGTTATCACGTGATAGACAACGACCAAACGTTTCGTGTAACGCAACGCCATAACATCAACCAACAACGTGTAGTCGCACACTCCGGACCCAATTGGATTTTAAACGTACCACCCGGAGAAGTATGCAAAGCCTATGTTGGCTCTAAACCGGTGCTGCTGTCCGAAGGCCAACATATTTTTAATAACGCTAATTTTCGCATCGGAGATAATCCATTCGTATGCAACTCATCACGACACATTCAGCACGGTAATTTAAATATTATACGTTTATCACGTGGTGAAATGATGGCCGTTAAAGATGGTACCAACTACCACCTCTTGGGAGCACAGCAATTACTGGATGAGGAAATACTCGAACAGAGTAATGCTGACATGCTCGATAAACGCGACCCAACTGAACCACTGGTCTATAAAATAAACTCACCGTTGTTTCAGGTATTAAAGCTAAGCGGTGCCGGAGATCGCCCCGCCGTGTTCCGTACCAGCGACCCTTTAATACAGGCCGGCTCCTTAACCGTCGCGTATGTGCGCGAAGGCACCTTATTACGCACATGGAACAAAGGCAAGCCTGAATTTCTTGAAGCGCGCGATAAACCGTATGTGATTAATGACCCCGCCATACGCTTAGCCAGCGAAACCGACCCCAATCCTGACTATCGCTACCCAGCCTTAGTGAGCAAAGGCGCTAATGTCATTCGACATGGCACTAAGTGCCGCATCTTTGTACCTGACGGCCAAGTATTCCTAGGACATATGCGCGGCCAAGCAGTGATCCTCGGTGCGCGTAAATTAATGAAAGATCGCGAAGGCCTATCGGATGTATTGGATCGCATTGATCCCAGTGAACTCATTGGCGAAGATGGCAGTTACATCATCGATGACCCCTCGTTTCGATTAATCGATGAAACAGCGCCCGCTGTGCATGGCATACCACCGTACCAACATAATGGACTCGTTGGCGAACATGATATCCAGCATGGTAACGTAACCATCATGCAAGTAAAGCCGGGTGAAGTCGCCGTCGTTAAAGATCGCGAAACGGACAAAAATATTATTTACCCAGCAGGCACACATCTCGTTGAATCACCGCAACAAACGTTAATTGGCAAACTCGCTTGCAGTGAACAACAACTCGTCATGGACTTAGAAGAGTTAGATGCACAAACCAGTGATTTCCATAAGCTCATGATCAATGCATCGATTACTTATCAAATCAATGATCCGAAACTTGCAGCGCAACAAACCAACTTACGCAACTCGCTACAAAAGCAGTGTCATGCGGCGCTGGGCAACTGCATTAGTAGCACCAAGCTCGAACACATGGGACGCGGTAATGTGCTGCATCATCTCGGTGAAGATGACAAAAAATCTGAAGAATCGAAAGATGAAGGCAATGAACAACCGGCGGATGAATTTCACCGTGCGTTTGATAGCGCCAAAGCGATCCTATCCGAATCATTAGAGTCGATCGGTATTCACTTGGTGGGCATTAATATTCAGCAATGGCACCCTGTCAATGAGCATGTCAGTGCAAGCTTGGAAGAAGCCAACTTAACCACGCTTACGGCCATGCGTGATGTCACCACCACCGAAGCGGCTGCACTAAAACAAGCCGCAAAAGCCAAAGGTGATGCTGCCACCATGGTGGCAGCTGCTGAAGGTGAAGCACAAGCACGCCTTGCTGCGGCCAGTGCCGATAGCCAAGCAAAAGTGCAAGCGGCTGAAGCTCACCAAAAGGAACAACAAATACAAGCTGATGGTGTTTTAGCATTAGCACGCGCTCAAGCAGAAGCCGCATTGGTAGAAGCGAAAGCGCATGCCGAGGCAGCCAAACTAAGAGCCGAAGGTGAGCTCGCACTAGCCACAGCAGAAGCTAAAGGTATTGAGCTAAAAGGTTTGGCTGAAGCGGAAAACAGTAAACGCCAAATGGAAGCTTTATCACACGCACCGGCAGGGCATTGGGCGGTTGAAGCCGAGAAAGCACGTAGTCAGTTGTTTAGTCGAGCATCACTGAATGTAACATCAGCCGAGTTTTCCAAACTGTGGATGTTAGCCGCCAGCAACCCGATAATGAATCAAATGCAACAACCAGTCGCTGGCATGCCCGGACAGATGCCAGGTATGATACCAACCGGGTCGAGCATAGCAAGCATGGCAGTGGCTGCACCCCCGACATTGTTTAGACCACGATCACCTGCTGCTGCGCCAAGCTCACCCGTCGCCGCACCGAGCGCAACAGGGACAGCTGATCACACGGCAGAAAAAGAGAGGTCTCGAACAGCCGCTATAGGATAACGCGGCACTGCATTATCAAGGTGGACTGGGTTTCCATTTGACGGAAGTAAGGCGCAGGATCTACGATCCGAGCCATGAAGTAAAATGGATACGCTGTTCGCCTTGATAACCCGCCTAGTGCCGATGATGACCTTGTCAGGTTACTTCGTCGCAAACTCGTCGCCATAACATAGTGGATGACGGATCAAGATCAAGCTACAACATGACGCCCCACCAAGTGCGACACCAACAACTTCGACTGCTCGGGATTCAAGCGCGGATCCACTGGTGAATCATACGCGCGATCTAAATGATGCTCTTCCGCTACGGCGCCACCACCAATGCATTCAGTCACCGCCTTATGCGTCATCTCTAAATGCAAACCATGCAATCGACAACCCATGCGCTGATGAATTTCCTCGGCTTGACTCAGCTCATCCATCATTTCCGCACAATGGCGCGTCTTCACACCGGTCGCGGTGGTAATGGTATTGCCATGCATCGGATCGCATAACCATAACACCGGCACATCCGTCGCCAATGCTGCATCAATTAGTTTTGGTAAACGTTCTGCAATACGGGATTGGCCTAAGCGATAAATCAAACTAAGCTTACCCGGTACTTTATTTGGGTTTAAAGTGTATAAAATATCTTGCAAGGCACGGTCGGTCAATGTCGGCCCCACCTTCACTGCCACAGGGTTGGCAATACCACGCGCATATTCAATATGTGCTGAATCCGGTTGCGCTGTGCGCATACCAATCCATGGAAAATGAGTCGATACATTATAGTGATGACCATCATCCGCTTGACGTGTTAATGCTTGCTCGAAATCCAGGTGTAATGCTTCATGGCTCGTGATCAATGATGGCCAGTGTGAGGCTTCAATTAATCGCAAACAGCGCGTTGCCATATCATAAGCAGTCAGCAAACGCATCGGGTCTAATTGACGCGCAGTCGCACTCGGCGCTGCATCATTAATCATGTCACCACGGTAACGCGGGATAGCCGCTTCATTAACACGCTCTAATAATTCACTGCGCGGTTTAGCAAACTGGCCAGCAATACGGCCCACCGACAGCACCTGACACTGCATTTTTTCCGATAAGTAATCACTCAAATCAGTGAGCAACTGCACTTGCGCATTAACATGATGACTGCTGATATCCAAAAAGCATTCGGCGCAATCACCGCCTTGCAATACAAAACCATCACCAGCATACACTTGCCGTAACTGCTGATTAAGTTTTTGAATCGATGCAATCGATACCAACGGCTGATACTGCGCCAACTGCTTTAATACGGCTTGCAGCTCAATCAGCGCCATCTCACTGTATTGGATCGGTTGAAAATTTTCATACTGTTGCCATGACGACAACGACCATTGTTTTATCATGGGAGCAATTATGCGACGCGATCGACCTGAGCGTCAAGCAAGTTACGGCCTTGCTGTTGCAACAATTGCTTAAAGTTGAGTACTAATGAGGTGAAGCGATCCGCATGTACGTGTTGCTGATGGCGTAATAGCTCAAGATAGCGCTGGCAAGTTTCTAACTCAGCATATTTAGCAATCACTTGATTGCAATGCTGCAATCGGCTCACCATCTCATCCGTGACCTCTTCGTGCTCAACCGACAACAACTGCACAGCATACAGGAAGCTATTTGAGCTAAATTGCGACACATGAACCACACGACCGTTATCAACCGCATATTGATCAACAAAATCTTTTAAACATTTACAGAACTGATCAACTCCTGAGTAGCTATAGTAGCTACCATCGCGCTGATTACGCTGGGTCGTTTCTTCTTTAATAATGCCCTGGGCAATCTGGAAGAACTCAAATTCAGTAGTGGAGTCGAGCTTCACTTTCAGCCTAAGATTATCGAGCTTTTTCATACGCTCAAACTGCGGCAACGATTTACGCAATATAGTGCGGTACTCGCCGATCATTTGGTATACTTTTCTTGAAAACTCACTCATATAATCAATAACTTGTTATTTTATGTACAGTTCAATAGTGTTTTTTGTAATACTTAATTTTAAGCGATAATACTTAACGGAGTATTAAATTGCCATAAAAAATTGATTTTATTAATAGATAAAAATAGATAGCATCAATAGTTAAACAAACACGCCTGCGCTGGAATTCCAATATTTGCTTACTATAATGCAGTGTAATTGGATTATTTTTGAACTGATTACAGGTCTTTCAACGCAAAGGAAACGGAAAAATGAAGCGAATAACCCCCTTATTGACCTCTGCTTTAGCTGTTTTAGCCCTCGCTGCGGTCAGCAGCGTACAAGCCAAACCAGTCAACACCAACACCAAACACTACGGAAAACACCTATGCCCTGAAAAAGGCTATGACTGCATACGCGTTAACCGTGGTGACACCTGGCGCAAGCTGTTTCCCAACCCCAGAGAGCGTGATCTCGTCATGCGCTTAAACCGCACCAACCAAGGCATACACAATCGCCCCTGGATCGTAGTGCCAGCCAATATATCAAGTGTTGATATCATGGATGTGAGCCCTTTCCCTGACCATATCGAAAATACCGGAGAGCGCACCATCGTAGTTAGCCTTAAAAAACAAGCATTTGGCGCTTATAACAAGCATGGTTATTTAGTGCATTGGGGCCCCATTTCAGGTGCTAAAGGTTATTGCCCTGATATTGGCAAAAAATGCGAAACCATCACCGGCAGCTTTAAATTTGTACGTAAAGACGGCCCACGCTGTTTCTCGAAGAAATTCCCTGTCGGTAAAGGCGGTTCACCGATGCCCTACTGCATGTTCTTCTACCGCGGTTTTGCCATGCACGGCTCGACCCTACCCGGCTATCATGCCAGCCACGGCTGTGTACGGATGTTCTTTGAAGATGCCGAATGGCTAAATAAAGGCTTTATCCGTACCGGTGCACACGGCACACGGATAGTGGTTACCAAAACATAGCGTATTTTTTACTGTCACCCCGGGCAACGACCCGGGGTCCAGTATAACAAAGCACACCGGCACACCCTCCATCTATGTTACAATCCCCGCCATTATGAAAGCCAAACTTCGCGCCATTTCACAATTAATCCGTTTCGATAAACCAATCGGCAGCCTGCTATTACTGTGGCCAACGCTATGGGCATTATGGCTAGCGGCCGATGGCATGCCGCCGTGGCCGATACTGGTCATCTTTATTGCCGGTGTATTTGTAACGCGCTCCGCCGGTTGTGTCATCAACGACTTATGGGATCGCAACTTTGACGGCAAGGTCAAACGCACGGCCACGCGACCACTTGCTAGCGGCGCCTTGTCGGTTCGAGCAGCATTGATGGTGTTATTGGTATTAGCCTGTTGCGCCTTAGCACTGGTGTTATGCCTCAACGCATTAACCATTAAACTCGCATTTGTCGGCGTGCTATTAACCGCACTGTACCCGGCATGCAAACGCTTTTTACGTTTACCGCAATTGGTGTTGGGACTGACCTTTAATTGGGGTGTGATTATGGCGTTTGCCGCCGTGCAAAATCAGGTGCCACTCACCGCCTGGTGGTTATATGCCATCGTCAATGTCTGGACCATGGTCTACGACACCCAGTATGCGATGGTCGATCGCGATGATGATATTAAACTCGGCTTGCATTCCAGTGCAATCCTATTCGCCAGTTATGACCGCGTGATTATTGCCAGTTTACAAATGGTGGTGATCGCCGGGCTCACCTCACTGGCTATTGATCGTGCGACACATTGGCCCATGTATTTATCGTTAACGATTGCCGCTGGTTTATTTGTGTATCAACAAACACTCACGTGGCAACAACAACGCGAGCATTGCTTTAAGGCATTTCTGAATAATCAGTGGGTCGGCTTGATCATATGGCTTGGCTGGGTATTTAGCTAAGGAGTTGGCCCAGCAGCCGCTGCACCATCCGGTGGCGGTGGAGCTGCACGCCCACCAGCAGGCGGCTGCGCACCGCCGTTAGCCGCTGCTTGTTGCTGTTGCGCTTGTTGAAGTGTTTGCACTAAAAACGGCAAACGTTCAGCTTCCGGTTTAGCCATTAGCTGTGCACAAAACGGTGGATTAGCCTGCAGCTGCTGCACAAGCTGCGGCTTCATTGCCGGATTCAGGCGTTGCGCCTGTAACTGCGCATCAGTTAAACCATTTGCCCACCCAACAGCCTGAGTTACTGCAGCCGCGTTATCCGTCTTAGACTCTTTAGACTCACCAGGCTTAGGTTTTGGTTTTTTCGAAGGGTCTTCAGCGAAATGCAGTTTGCCTTTGCCAACCACCATATCTTCATTCGCAATATGAAACGCTTCCAATGCATCTTGCAGTATTTTTTGCGCTGCTGGCTCTGACAAACCACAGTTGTCACCAAAAATATCTTTAGCCTTAAACGCTTTAATATCGATACCAACAGCATGCATTTTACCGTCGTTATCTTTGCGATAAAATTCACGTGCTAGCATTGCCGCATAGATGCGTGCCTTAGCAGTATTATTAGCACCGCCGGTGCCCAACTCAGCAAGCTTAAACGTAACACCACCATCTGTGCCCACACTGCGCATCACACTTAATCCCGATTGAGTGGAGTGCACCGGTGGTTCAAAATACAACGTATTTACCGTACAACGATCAACGTTTAAACGAAAACCTGTCGGTAAAGTTTCATTCCAAAAAATATTTTTATCTTTATGATCTTCAGGGTAATGCTCATAACCTTCGCGTGACTCACTGCCACCGACAAGATTATCAACAAACATTGCTTTCAAGTCAGCCGTCAATTCACCATTATCATCAAGAAAACGTAAAGACATACGATACTTGTCTATCACTTGCTGACGTAAACTATGCTCTTCAGATAAAGCGTGATCGGCATCGGTACGACGACGTAATGCGTCTAGATCTTCCGCATCAGCAATGTCTTCATCAGGTACTTGTTGTGTAGCATCTAAACCACCAGCGGCATCCGCTGCGTCATGACGCATTTGTTGCAACAGTTGATGACGATAAGCTTCAGTGCCTGGACGTGGATCGATACCATCATAAACGTCAGCTGGACGGCCCGCTTGCTGCGTGCGTAATTGCGCTAAGCGTTCTGCCGCTGTGGTTTGTTCAGGCGCAGGCACCAGCAATAATTTCAACTCTGGGTTAGCATCTGCAGCAGTAACATATGCAGCTAAAAGCGCATCGCTGTTAGCACTAATATCAATTGCTCCACCCGCATCCAGTTGATCACAAGCCGCCCGTAAAACAGTTGTGATATGTTCCTGCGCAGCGTCATTCAAGGTTACACCAACGTGTCGTGCCATTTGCGTCAGCATCACCGCACGTATAATAGATGCGCGTGCCGCAGCATGATCAGCACCATGGGCACCTTGGCCATCTAAACGTGCCAATAAAACATGTGGCTGAATGTCAGCAGCTAACGCTGGCGGCGCATAGGGCGCCAACAAGTCTTGGGCAAACATTCGAGTTAAGCGTTGATCAATTTGATCAGCTGGTGTCATAGCCTCACCCGGTGCTGCCAACATACGCGCCAAACTAGCATCCGGTATCGGTATAACACTCTTGATTTCTGTTGACGATCCCGGTGCACCGGCAGGCACAGGCAATGGAGTAGCAACAAAAGCATTCCATGCTGCATCATCATGCGCGACACCTAAGCGTCGGCCAGCGATTAAAGTGGCATCATAAGCAATCGCTTGACCAACAATACCTTGCCACTGACCAACCACGTCATTCGCTTCAGCATAAGATGGTGACGCCGCATCAGCCGCAGCTGAAAGTGTTTCAGCTGTGGGAAAATCAAATCGCGTAATACCAAACTGCTGCATATACTGCAGCACTTGCATACGCAGCAAATCTAACTGCTCAGGTTCCATGCCTGGATATTGCTGACTCAGCAATGTATCCAGTGCCTTGTGCTGCATAATGTGTTTTGCTACTTGCTGCTGCAAGTACGCCTGCAAACGCGGATGACGTGGGGCTGCTGCTGTTGGTGCAGGCACGCTTTCTGTTAATGCTCTGTATGCTGTATGCAGAACCACATACGCAGGGAATCTTTTATCATCATCTGGCGCATTAATATAAGCTGCCAAGGCTTGCTTATAGGTGGCTAATTGCGCTTGCGATTGCACGGGGTAAATACCATGTTTTTGCTGCACCACAATACGTAACATTTGCTGCACGACTATTTGAAATTCATCACGCGATGATCCAGCAGATGGGCTACCCATATAAGCCAATGCATTTAAATTAATATCTGCGCCACAAAAATTTTGCACGCGCTCTAAATAGTCCTCGCGATCAGCTTCAGCTAACTGAAAGCCAACACAAACATCATTACCCGGCTTACTGAGCATTTGCCACCATATATCAGCGTTAGTCGCTGCCTCTGGCATACCAGAAGCATGCGCTAAATGCTCAGCGTTACTGACCTCACTACCAGCAGTAGTTGTAGCCACAAACGTTGGTCGTACTGCTATGTCCTTCACAAGATGAGGATCAGGAATAGGTTTAAATGCTATTTCTTCTTGACCTGCCGTGATGCCCGCCTGTCTAACTATAACCTGCGAACGTTGTTGGTACTGCGCCACCGTGGTATCGTCCAGCGTTTCAGCCGGCTGAGTGGCATTGTAATAATCACGAGCCGATAAAATCATATCGCATAAGGGTGCATTATTCGCATCACCTAAGTGAGGCTGAATTGCTGCTGCATTACCTTCTGACCAGCAATCTAGCGCCGGTAATGGACGAGTGTGAGCATTTAGAAAAGCTGCAAGCTGCGTGCGTAGACGACGCCTGTCCTCACCACCTGCATCACGAGACAATCCACTTTCTGCTGCTTCTTGATCTAATACAGCATCAATAAAGTTATTTACGCGTATTAATAACTCACGCTCAGCAATGGCAGCATCCCCAATAGGATGGGCTAGAGGATATTCCAGTAAAACACGACAATTAAATTCAGTAACCAACGGCTTGCTACTATCCGCCAGCATTTGGCATGCCTCTTCAACCGCCTGCGCTGCTTGATCACTAGGATTCGCTTGGTAAGCAGCAACAGCTTGTGATAGCGGCTGCATCTTAGGATTCAAATGCTCCTCATCCATTGGCTCGCCTAACAAATAACTCTGGAATGCCGCAACATTTACGCCTTGCATCCACTGGTTTAATACTTTCATTCCTTGAGGTGTCGATCGTAGCACTGCTAAATCGATACCCGGCACATCCGCTAACCCTTGAAGACAATCAGCGAGATCATCATCATCGATCAATGCACGCCAATTAAAATCACTGACAGGATTTACATGCTCACAGAACTCAAGATAAAAACCAAAACGCTGCGTTACTTCAAATGCGTTTAATTCAAAATCGATTGCACAGTCTATTAAGTCTGTTCTAGCAGCCACTTTACGGCCCCTTTCCGCGAGGGGATCAACATGAGCATCAGGTAACAGTGTCTGCAAACTTATCCCTGCTCGACTTGCCAACTGAGACAATTTAGCCCTCAATGCTACTACTTGCTGTGGTTGAGGGGGTTGCGACACTGCTGCCTCTATGCTTTGAGTAAATAACGCATCATTGACCGCCTGTGAATTTTGTTGAGCTAAACCTGCACTCGGCCCAACAATAACCGTTGCTAACGTTGGATGAATAGTGTGACGCGCTTCTTCAACTGACGGATCCAGCAATTGCTCTTGAGCAACATCTACAGCAATACCATTCATCGCCATAAACGGTGCAGCTAATTGCATTAATTGGTGCATGCCATTATTTTCAAACCGTGTTGGAGCTAAACCAACACGGTCAAAAGCATCATCATCTACTTGCGTTAAATCAAGCCCCATTGCGGTAGCAAAATCAGCTAATAATTGACGGTGTTGTAAACTTTCAGGTGTATTCTCAACAAAACCTTGTGGTAAAGAGCCATTCAAAGCACCGGCAATTACATCACTGAATGACTCAAGTCTTGCTCTATTATCTTGCCTTAACTGCTCACGACCACCTGCCCTAGCAGGCACATCAGCTACTAAAACCGGATCTGCAGCTGCCTGAGGCAACTCTGGAGCAAGGTGCTGCACAGCAGCTACAAACTGCGCATGTCCCCAATCAACTTTATCGCTTGCGATTTGAGGTGAGCCCACATCGTGTAATTGTTGCTTCCAGTTTAATCTCGCCGTACGCCATTCACGAGCCGCAACAGGGCGCTTATTCCAAGCATGTATTCGTGGCGGTTGTTGCTCCAGCGTTGGAGCCTTAACCATTTCAGATAGGATATTTTTGACACCTGGTAGCGCTGCTAACACAGCATCTTTATCTGCAGCTGTAACAGCAGCCGACCAATTCAACGCACGTAGATCTACGCCATTAGCATTCGCGCAAGCTACAAACCGCGCCTTAAATAAGACCGGGCTTTCACCAGGACGTTTTAATACATCAATAACACTAATAAAATCTGAAGCTGGAGCAGCGGCTGCAACAAATACACGATTACGTGCGGCAGCAGCTTGTTGTGTTTGTTGTTGGAAGCTGGTGCTCGCTCGTTTAAAGGCAGCGAAACTACTATCCACCGCATTAAGCAAGCGTTGTTGCTCGGCAACATCGCCACCGGCATAAGCCGTAGATTCACGCACTGCACATTGATAATCATGCAAAGCCACGCCTAGCGCTTGATATTTCTGCTGTATTTGCTGACGCTGTACATAGGGTGTGCCGGGCGCATGGCCAATACTGTGTAATTTTTTATGTGCACTAACAAAGTGCGACAATAAAACCGGACTCTGCGGGTCGGAGCGCAATGCGGCTAAATCTACGCCAAGGCCATTAAATACGGGCAACCAACTTGCATCTATAGCCGCTGGACTTACATCAAGCGCTATTGGCCAAAATTCACGATGGTTATTATATTCAGTGCGATTACGCTCAGTTACTAAAGCAAGCTTACCTTGCACTGTTGCTTGTTCCGCTAAATCTTCTTGTGTAATAACCGGCGACAAAGTCATTTTGGCCGCATAACGCAAAGCATGCTTAACAGACTCTGGCAAAGCATCTAAATTTTCAACCTTGGATAAATCAACGCCTGCATCTGCGCAGGCTTGTGCCAATGCTTTACCAAGCTTTTGCTTGGTTCTAACGGCTGCAGCTGCATCATCGCCTCGCCCAACCAATCCGCGAAGAGCACGCCATGTCGCACCATACCAGCTCCTAGCACTTAGCATGCTTTGCCCATCAGCGCTTAGCATTTTTCGCTTATTATTAACCAACAGAGAAGCTTTTTGTGTTGACACTTGAGGTGATGCCACCAGCAAATCAGTGATTGCTGGATCTATACCTGCCACGGCTGCTCGTAATTGCCTCACGGCTTCCTGCGAGAAAGGCGCCACAGATGGCATCACTTTATTTTTTAAGTCAGCAAGACGTGTCATCAAGACCGGGAGTTCTGCAGGTGTTAATCCGCTAATATCACAACCACTCACTGTTAATAAGCTATTGAAATCCTTAATATCGCCAGCATACCAGCGACTCACGCGATATAAACTTTGGTTATACGCCTCTAATTTAGCTAAATTTCCCTCGCTAAGCGCACTCAAATCCGTGTCATCATCCGCCCAACTAATACTCGCTAATCCGCGCTCACTTAAACTCGCTTTGATTATTGCTTCCGCAGTAATAGGTAGCGGCTCAACTACAGAGCCTAACGACGTAGCTGTTACCGCTTGTACTGCAGCTAATTCCGCTTGACGCTGACTGGTAATAGCAGCAGAACGCTCAGTACCTTTATTCATTACCGCATGTAACATGGCGACTGCATGGTCACCACAAAAAGTTTCATCTCTGCGTTGCGGTGTAAAGCCATCAAAACCATCAACCGGTTGAGAGTAGTTGACCACAGCCACGTCGTCAATCGCTGGCGCAAAAGATACAGGATCTACATGACGCAAATCATACTGCAACTGTTGGGCACGACGTTGAAATAGTTTACTCGTCGTATGCGGACTTTCCGCTGGATCAAATTCAGCATCATCCGCTCTAGGATCTATCACTGTAACAGTACGCTCAGCATGATTCACTGCCACTGAAACGTAATGACCTTCAGTAGACACTGAATTGCTACGCAACAACACGCTAAAGAATTGTTGGCCCTGTGATGGATTAGCACTGTGTAAATAACGGCGAATATCGCTTGTTAATTGAGTAAAGCCAGCATCAACACCACCGTGCTCACCACAATCAAAATTAACCACTTTGGTTTTATCTTTAGATGCTGTCTGCTTGGCATTATGTTCAACTGCCATTCTCGTTAGGTGCATGCTTAATACATGCTGAGGTAATGCAGTATAGAGCGCTTGACTAGGTGAAGTAATGCTACCACCTCGTGCTGCGTACAGTTCTTCTAGACTACCAAATGAACCATGATCTGGATTTCGCTCATCAGTAAACCTACCATCGTCTGCTTTTCTATATTCACCTGCTAAATATAACTCCTCAAAGCTGGCAAACGTTTCGCCTTGTTCGTTTTTAAACTCAGCATCATCTTTAATGTCAATCTGCAGTTGTTGGCCTATTGTGCGCACCAAGTGGCTATAGTATTTACCAACATCACCAGGTTTCAGCAAAGATTTTTTAATCGCTAAAGCTCGTTGCTTAGATACATTATCCCGACCATAAGCTGCGGCAAAACAAGCATCAATTTCAGCTTCGCTCATCACTGCTGAGCCTACACTACTATTGACGCCGTTCGACATCAAACGATCAAAACCATCATCACCTAATAGTTCACGTAACTTTGTTTCAAAACGACCATAATCTGCATCAACCTCACGATCCGCCGCTTTAAACACCATGGCATATGCCATTTTTAAATTTTGCTGCAGGTTAACAGCTCTTCGTGTTGCACTACGGCGATGACGTTGCGAACGCATATCTTCTATCGCTCTTTCATCAACCGGCAGAATATGCTCGCCTTTAGGCACGCCGCGCTGACAAGCTGCCACATTGAACAATTGTGCTTGCGGTTGGTAACACATGTGATCAACAAATTCACCATTAGCTGATTTAATGTCTGCTTGCATAATGTCATCAAAATTTACCTGATCTAAGCCCACCGCATCTGATGATTCACCAGCAATAAAAGCACTGAGGTAAGCCATGCAACCAGCAGGCTTATCTTCATGCATTTGCATTAATGCTTCACGCTGAGCACTATAACGACTTCCGTTCATAGCTGCAGCTAATGCTGCAAAACGATCTAAATGTGTATCAATCAAACCTTGGTGCTTGTGCATCCAGCTGTCGGCTGTAACTCCCATCAACTGATAATGACCATCAGCATCTTTAGCCGGTAACCTCACCTGCTTGCCTTGCGCCAATAAGAAATATAAATTCGCAATGTTATGCTGAACGAGCGTTGCTTCAAAACTTTGCTTTTCTTCGAGATTACTTTCATCAATCCAACTAGGGTAGCTAATACCACTCGGATCAGGCAATTGCGCCACTTGATAACCTAGCGGGCGGGCGTAGGCATCAAAAGCAGCCTGTGTTAATTTACCATTCGCATCAAACCTGCAATTCGCATCAGCACAATCAATAACCCCAGCCGCATCCAATGGTGGCGACACCAGTCGTTGTTTATCATCATCACTAAGGCTTACAATGCGTTTAATCATGCCATATTGATTTCGACGCAATTGCTTTACAATTGACGCTTGATCCGCTTCAGATGGACAACGATCTGGATCACAATCTTCAACCCCTTGTTCGTATCGACTTAAGCGCTCCGCCAGATCATAAGCTAATATACCATCATCACCCGCCGCCAAGCCTTCATAGACTGCAGCTCGTTTTTTACTGGTTACTCCGTAATTACTTAGCTTGTAATAATAACGAGATTGACCGGCGTTCTCTATCGCTTGCTTCAATGCCGCTTTAATGGCTTTTGCATCATCAGCTTTTTCACCCAGCGGGTCTACAACCAACACATTGGCATCTCTGCCAACCCAATCCAGTGCAATCGTGACATAACGCTGTTCATCACCGCTACCCAGCTGCACCACCATAAGTATACGACTAATGGCATCACGGCCACCTTTTTTACTTACAGCCGTGCTAATGGCTTGCTCCAAAGCAGCTTGGTCTAACTCACCGGCATTGATACCACCCTGAACTAAACCGGCTCCTGGTATCCACCTCACGTCAACCTTAACATTAGTCGCAGGACGTTTTTCACCTTGGTAATGACGCACATGACTCTTACGCAAAGCAACCGCCATCAAAGCATCAATTTCTGTTGGCACTAACTTTACTTCGGGCAGATCGCTCGGCAGTACCACACCGCCATCTACGGCGACCGCACTTAATCGCTTAGCCAAATCACTGGCTGGCCCCACTTGTGCAGGCGTACCGAAATAAACACGGCTTGTATCTGCTGGTGAAGCTGTTAACTGCCTCACTTCTTCAGCAACATCACTTCTTTCTTCTGTTTGTGCAATATTGTGCGGCCGGCGGTCAGCTGCAAGCACAGGATCTGGTACAGGTACTGCACCACTGCGATCACGCCATAAGGGTATCGTTGCTGCCGACGGATTTGACACACCAGAGGCTGGCACTCTTAAGCGTTGCGCTGATAGTACAATCGTTTCATCCGGCATCAATTGCGCTAATGCCATATTAGCAATACGACACAACAGTTTATGATCTGCACCGGGCTGTTTGCTTCGTTTGGCTGCATACGCCAACGCCTGCACACAGTTCACGCTCAGGTCAGGCTTACCATTAGGTTGAGGAATAGTGATACGTTGGTTAGGGTCTCCAATACTCCGAAGAAAATGCACACACTGGCTGTGGCTCATGCCATTAAAAATAAGGGAAAATTTCTTGGCACTGTAGTTTGCTACAAATGCCGATAAATCCGCGATTGATACATTCCTCAAACCGCGCTCATGCGCTTGCACATTCTGCCACAGTTCAGCAGGTGATAATGAACCTGCTGTAGGCGTGGGAATAATCGGGGCTGACTTAGGCGGCACAATAAAATGTTGGTACGCTGGCTTAGGCACCGGAGGCACTGCAACTGGATTTGCTGACGGCTGGGCATCTGTGTCTAATTGCGCTTTAAACAATGCATCACAGCCTGCATAGAACGCATCACCATTTGGAATATTTGCCGGACAAAAATAAACACTGCCTTTGTAGCGGCGATTTTCACCCGCCCTTATTGTGCCCGGCGGCACAGGTCGCGCCGTAACTGGCGCCAGACTAACCAGCGTTTGATATAGCCCTTTTAACGCTGCAATTTCACGGTCTACACTTCCACCCTTGGCCTTACGCTCGCAGCACTCCGCAAATTTATGCAGCATGGCACGGCTGAATGCGGTATAAAACTGCCGAAAATATTCAACTGGTTCATTATGTTTTGCCGCAACAAAAGCGGCTATATCTTGGCCTGCTCCATGCTGCGGTGCAATCAATTTATTAAACAGTGGAACGATAGCGGTAATCGCATCCGTTTGTGCCGGATCACTTAAGCGATCCACGTGTGGAATAGCAGGTTGGTCAACGTTACGACGCGGCGACTTATCCAACAAGTGGAAACCATCACGTACCAGTTCAATTGCTATGGGTGACATTGGCCTCATTCGACTTCGCTAACCTTTTTGTTCGTACACTATTATATGTCCACTATTTTACCGCAGTAAGCTTAAGTCGATATTAACACCATGAAAAGTCGTTAAATTCCCCACAAAACTCACCATTTTCTGACACCTTGCGATCCTTGCAGGTCTTTACTATCAGACGTTATACCATATCAACGGTAAATTAAAGAATTCTTAAGCGTTTACCACAGTCCAACACTGATCGTGACACGATGTTAAGATTTCATTAAGATGATTCCAGTAACATGATTACCACAGTGGTGCGAGCTAAGAGAGGCAGCATGAACAAAGCACAATATGACGAAGATTGGAAAAACTTGCATCAATTCAACCATGCAAGACAGATCAATTGGGTAGAGCATTTAAACGACTTTTATGCAGCCGAAATTCAACGTGAACAAGACTTAGTGCTTGCCATGTACGCTAAGGATAACGCTAAAGACCGTAAACAGCGTCAACATGCAGCACAACAGCCGATTAAAACTGTTAAAAATCCGATAAAAACAACTCATATCACAGCATTGTCATCAACAGCCGTTAACTATGATCCCATTCAAATCAACACACCGGATAGCGCACTTGATCGCGGCTTAAATAAGGCAGCAGATACTTTAGTCAGCTACGCCAAACAAAAATTAGGGAATTCGCCCACACTAGCGCCGCTTGTGCATGCCATCCGACAAGCATGCAATCGAAATGTATTTTTACGCAATCTCGCAAGCTTGCTACCAAGACCTATATTACAACCTGCGGCTGACGGGCAACAGCACACCCCATTAAAATTCAGCATGCCTGTAGCACCACTGCACGCAGAGGCGCCCACCGAATTTGCTGATCATATGCGCACGATACGTGAAGCCGCACCGCAGCATATACAACAACCGCAACCGGCAGAAACATTACAGCGCCCTGAGCATATGGCTGATGTGATGCATCAAGCCTGTCGTGAAGCAGTAGCACTACATATGTTAAATCTAATAACACAACAGTTACGCCGCACACATGATCCTGATAGACGCAGACAGTTAATCAACGACTCCTGTTGCGTGCTTGACCGTCAAGGCTTGCATCTATTTACTAATACACTCCTCATCGAACCTGGGGTAAGACAAGAATTACGCTTCGCCCAGCATACTATATACACGCAACAACTGAATTTTAACTTCAACCCAAGACCGCAGGCGGTGTTTCAAGCGACCCCCATGCCCTACTCATCCGTAGGCTTTGGTGCACTATTTCATAATCCTAAAAACCGTCGATTGGATATGCTCGAGGCACAACCAGAGCAAAGCTTATGGCGCCAATTGATGACTCCATTTCGCAGATAATTAAACAGAGAAGCTAAAACAGTGGCGCATCATCACCAGCCGATTCATCGGCGGTAACTGGTGCGTTACTGGAACGCGCCAATGCCGTTGGCTGCTGTGGCGCAGCCGTACTAAATTCCGTCGGTGCATATTGTTGACGAAATAATTGGAAAACCGCACTGTTATCAGCAGCGGTTGCCAGCAAACCAGTTCGCGGATCAATGCGCACACTGACCAAACCGGGCGGCTGCGGCAATGCTTGTTCCGGCATACCTTTTAACGCTTGCTGCATGTAATCCATCCAAATCGGTAGCGCTGCTTGTGACCCATATTCATATAACGAATCTTCACTGTCATCAAAACCCACCCACACTGTGGCTTGCACCAAGTGATTGTAACCAGAAAACCATGCATCGACTTGCTTATTGGTTGTACCGGTTTTACCAGCTAAATCAGTACGCTTTAAGGCTAACGCTTTACGCCCCGTGCCTTGTTGAATAACACCTTGCAACGCGGTGTTAATCAAATAGGCATTCTGTGGCGTAATCACTGAATCTGCTACTGGCTGCGGCATTTGATCAGCCGCCAAATGCGGATCAGATAAACACGCCGTGCAGGCTTTAGCCGGATTTGCTCGATAAATTTCTTCACCGTTTTGATCGGCAATATGATCAATAAAATACGGCTGCACACGGTAACCGCCATTGGCGAATACGGTATAGCCAGATGCAATTTGCATCGGCGTTACACCGGCACTGCCCAACGCCAATGATAAGGCACGCGGCATATTATCGGGATTAAAACCAAACCGTTGTAAATATTTTAAAGTGAATGGAATGCCCGTGTCTTGCAGTAAACGAATCGATACGAGATTACGAGACTTCACTAAGCCTGTACGCACACTGGTTGGGCCATAAAACTTTTGGGTATCATTGCGTGGTCGCCACAATTGATTTTCACCCGTATCGGCAATCACTACCGGTGCATCATTAATAATGGTCGCCAAGGTAAAACCTTTAGCTAATGCTGCCGAATAAATAAATGGCTTAAAGTTCGAACCAGGTTGACGCACCGCTTGTGTGACACGATTAAAATGACTCAATAAATAATCGTAACCGCCCGACAATGCCAACACCGAACCATCGACGGGACTTAACGAAACAATCGCGCCTTGCACCGTCGGAATTTGAGCTAATTGCCACTGTTGTTTTTTATTCTGGCTCAAACGAATCACATCACCTACAGCCACCACATCGCTGGCTTGCTTTGGCGAGCGACCAGGGTAACGACGCTTTTCTATCCAGGGTCGCGCCCATTTCATACCAGCCCATTCGACCGTAGCTTGCTGACCATCCGCCAGTAATGCGGTAAATGATTGCGGCTGCACATCAATCACGGCGGCTGGCTGCATGCCATGAATGACGGTCATATCGGTTAATTGTTTTTGCCAATCATCAGCATTATCAGCGGTATAGGCACCCCAATTATGTTCAGGCTTGCGATAACCGTGACGTCGATCATACGCCTCTAAACCAGTATCTAAAGCCATCTTTGATGCCGCTTGTAAATCAGCATCAATCGTGGTGTAAACTGAATAGCCCGATTCATAAACGGATTTACCAAAATGATCAATCATCGCTAGTCGCACCATCTCTGACACAAACGGCGCATACAGCTGCACTTTTTGGCGATGGTAACGCGCTGTTATCGGCGCCTGAATCGCACGATCATATGTGGCTTTATCAATATAGTTATTATCCAACATACGAGCCAACACATGATTGCGTCGTTCCAATGCATCTTTCGGATTCGCAATTGGATTGTCACTCGACGGCGCTTGCGGCAAACCTGCAATCATTGCCATTTCCGGTAACGTCAATTGACCTAAACGCTTGCCATAATATACTCGCGCAGCCGCTGCAACGCCATAAGCACGATTACCCAGATAAATTTTATTAAGATAAAGCTCAAGAATTTTATCTTTAGAAAACTCGCGATCAATTTTAATCGCCAATAAAATTTCATTAATTTTTCGTGTATAGGTTTTTTTACGTGTTAAGAAAAAATTACGTGCCACTTGCATGGTGATCGTACTCGCGCCTTGCACTTTGCGCCCACTGCTGACTACCGCTTTCGCCGCACGCACCAAACTAATAAAGTCGACACCGGGATGGTCATAGAAGCGTGCATCTTCCGTCGCGATCACTGCTTCCACTAATGGTTTTGGAATCTCATTCAACGTGACCGGTATTCTGCGCTTAACGCCGTATTGCGCAATCAGCTTACCGTTCTTGCCATAAATTTTTAATGGCACCTGCATATGCACGTCTTTTAGCTTTTCGACACTTGGCAAAGCCAATTCGATATAGCTGTACACCGCTATTAAAATAATAATGACGGTAAACACCACACTCAAGATGGTCCAAAGGCTGTGATCAGCTATATATCGGAAAATACGCATGCCCTAATCATAGAGGAAAGGTCTGGTTATAACAAATATCCCCGTGATTTTTACCGTCTTTTTTAGCGCCAGCGTTGCTTTAAGCTATTCCCCATGAAAACACTAAAAAGACATTTTTTGCACATATTCATTTCCGGGGCTCATTGGCATTTCAGCCTTTGGGCCAGAGAGTCACAGCTGTGGCGCTGTCGTTGGCAGCAACGCTATGCCAATGGAGCAGTCGACTGGCCAGAAATAAGACGAACCGTGCCACGTTGGCTGCTATCATTATTTATCACGATGGATAATCGGCTAACACAGCAACAGCCATTAACCTTAACCCAAGACATGCCGCCACGCGCTATTGAAAGTTATGTTCATCAGCAACTCAACCAATGCTTTGGCCAACAACACGAACAGCTGGTGTTTGACTATCTAACTCTGTATGCCTTACCCGAGCAAAAACTATGGTTAGTTGCGATGCCACGACAACAACAGCAGCAGTTATTACTGAAATGCCGAGCACTCAAACATCGGCCGTGCTGCATAAACGTCGATTACTTGGTGATTGCATCGGCTTTACCGCAGTTCATTAGTGATGCCAAAGCGATGCTGACAGTTTTTGTTAGTCAGCAGCACGTGTGGTTAACGCTATATCGTAATCATGACATTGCCGAAATAAGACTGCATAGCGATGAAATATGCAGTAGTCGTATAGTGCATCACTTACAGCAATGGCAAGCTCACTATCAATTAAAGGGCATGCCTTGCTATATGATTAGCCTCAACCATTATGATGACACCCTCTGCCAACAATTATCAGCAACACTGCCCTCACTGCTGTGGTGGCAACCGACTAGATTACATAAGCGACCCTGGACAATTGAAGACTTTATCGGCTATTGCACTGCGATAGGAGAAGCCATTTGAACAATAAACAAATTAACTTACTCGATTGGCGAGCACAACGCAAGCATCGACAACAAATAACGGGAATGGCATTACTCATGCTTGGCAGTGTTATTATTATTGCTGGCTTACTATTGTTACGTTATCAGCTTGTACAAAACACACAGCTGCAACTGTCATATTTGTCTTCTGTTAAAAAAACACATTGCGATACACGGCAGATCAAAAAAATACAACAGCAACTGGATCATATACAACAATATAAAAAGTGGTGGCAGCAGGTTGAACATCACCACAACCAACGCACTATAGCATTAGCCTTTATCGCACAACATGTGTCCGCTCATTTACTTTTTAATCGTATTGCTTTCTTGGATCATCAGTGGTTACTCGAGGGTAAAGCCAGTTCTGCGTATTTATATCAAAAATTGCTGCGGCAGCTCAACAAATCTGCTTTGGATTATACATTCAAACTGGGTGAAATCACTCATACCTCACAAGGGTTATATCGTTTTAGCTTAATAGGAACATTACGTGAAAAAAATTCAGTGGCTACGACAGCAAATACTCATTAATAAGCAGTGCTTATTAAAATACAGCAGCATCTGGCTAGGATGGCAACTTGTTATATTTATGACTACTGGTGCCATTGTGCTTTACCCTGCTTGGCGCCATCATCAAAAAATCAACTTGCAATGGCACACACAACAGCAGCAACTTCAGATTTGCAGCAAACAAGCCGCTATGCAGCATACGCTCGAAAGTGAACTGGCCAAGTTTAATCGACAACAATCAACAAATTTGATAACAACGCATTTGATCATTCAAAAGAAACACTGGCAAGGCGTGTTATTGCAATGGCTGCACCAACACCACATCCAAGTATCGCAATTTGAAAACAATGATTCGCCAGACGACAACCAAAGCGAGCAATATCAATTAGTAGCCCATAGCAACTGGTTGGCCTTCGTATATTTTTTTAATCGGTTACAGCTAGCGATGCCCTATCTATCATTGCAGCAAATAGAATTATCGCTTGACTCACAACATCCCACACTAATTACTTCCACTGTTGATATAAAGGTGAATCATGACTAAATTTATCTTTGCTTTTTTACTATTACTGTTAACAGCATGCCTCACACAAGCTGGATCTGCAGATAACTGGAAAGACCTTAACAATAAGATGAATAGTCCATTTGACATTAACTCACAAGCACCAGACACCAATAAAACGCAAATAATACATTTGAAATATATCAGCAGCCAAGCGGCTAATAAGCTAATCACCAAGCATACACATCAACTCTTCACTAATAAAACCACAGTCATTGCCTTGCAAAACCAACATGCTTTATGGGCACACGGTAGCAGCCGTGACATTCGCCTGTTACGCCAATTTATCGCACTCATCGACCACTCGACGCCACAAATAAAAATCAGTGCGCGAGTTGTTACGATTGATCGGCGTTATTTACGCTCACTGGGCATCGAATTTAAAACCACCACCGTCGATGGCGAGGCATTACAAATGAATATGCCACAATCATCAACACGCGCCGGTACTGCGTTAATTACCATTGCGCGTTTAGGTAATAATAAATTATTGGATATGCAAATTAGCGCACTGGAGAAAAGTGGCCATGCGCATGTTATTGCACAACCCATTTTAATTACCAAAAACAATCAAGCGGCGATAATTGAGTCAGGTCAAGAGGTGCCTTACCAGCAAAGCACATCCAGTGGCGCTACCAATATTGCATTTAAGAAAGCTGTTCTGCGTCTTTCCGTCACACCTGAACTGATTAATCGCAAACAAATTCTGTGCCATATCGATATCCATCAAGACAAAGTTTCACCCATTAACGTGCAAGGCGTGCCGATTATCAGCACGCAGCATATCAAAACCAATGCTCGCATCAACAATCAACACACTCTGGTGCTGGGAGGCATTTTAAATCAAACGGATGAAAATCATGTTGAGGGCATTCCAGGCTTAAGTAAAATTCCGTTACTAGGGAATTTATTTAAACACACACGTCACCAACATACTGAACAGCAATTATTGATTTTTGTTACACCTTCTATCGTTAAATAAAGAAGATCTCATGCTTACTACTTGTTAGGCGGCTAATAAATCTAAGCCATGGCGATCAACGAGATTCAGCAACTTTAACGCAAGTCGGCTTGGTTTTTTCTGGCCTTGCTCCCACTTTTGCACTGTGGAAGTAGTCGTATTGAGAAATATCGCAAAAACCGCTTGACTGGCTTTATTTTGCTTGCGCAGACGCTTTATTTGATTTGGTGTAAATTTTTTTATTGGCGGCAGGCTCAATGCATCAAATTCATGCATAGTTGCATTATCTGCCAAACCAATATCATGCAAACCTTTCATGGTTTTTTTGAGAACCTTAGTTAAATCTTTATTAGTCATCTATCAAACCTCCATTACTTCATTGCTTTGTATTGCAAGAGCTATTTGCTGCTCAGAGTAATTCAAATACAAAGAAGCAAGCATTTTCAACTGCGACATCTGATCTGAATCTATATTTTCTAGTCTGTTCTTCGCAAAACCAAATATAAAAATAGCTCGTCTACCCGTCGCAAGCGCTAGCAATACTCGAACACCACTCCGCTTACCTCTACCAAACACTGCAACCCGCTTCTTATATACACCACCACCCAAATCAGAACCAATCAACCCTCGCTCCATTTCATACACCGCTTGCTTCAATACTTGATCTGTAATTCTTTGTTTTCGCGCCCATTTAGCAAAATATCGAGTCTTAAACATGCGCATTTTTGCTTCCTTTTAGTATAGCACCAGGTGCTACACCATAGCAAATACACATCCTTATAAAAGACCGGATTTTTTACGAGGATAGGATGAATGGCTAGAGTGAGATGGATTTCGTTGATTTTTGAGTACCGTAGCAGAGTTACACCTACTAGATGACAGCAACCATTCAACTTTCACGAAAAGATGAGATGCAAGGCAAAAGTAAGCTACCTTACAACGGAATGCGCTAGAGTGAGATGGATTTCGTTGATTTTTGAGTACCGTAGCAGAGTTGCACTTACCAGATGACAGCAACCATTGAGCTTTCACGAAAAGATGAGATGCAAGGCAAAAGTAAGCTACCTTACAACGAAATGCGCTAGAGTGAGATGGATTTCGTTGATTTTTGAGTACCGTAGCAGAGTTGCACTTACCAGATGACAGCAACCATTGAGCTTTCACGAAAAGATGAGATGCAAGGCAAAAGCAAGCGAGTAACCGGAGTTTACAGCTAGCTAAATGAGGATTACGAGCGAGCTTTTAACACCGCAGATCGCTTTATCATGAAAGCTCAATCTTACCAGGCAATAATTGCTTCGCCGTCAGGGTAGGCCCTCATAGTCGCCGCAACCACTTCCGGCGAATGCATCACCTTAATCAGCTTATCGAACTCCGCTTTATTTTCTTCTGGCTTTTTAACCACGATTACATTGGCATATGCTGAGTCTTTACCTTCGCGAATCAATGCTTGATTCGCCTTTAAGCCTGCTGCTTTTAAGAAGTCATTGGTCAAACCAACTAAAGTCGCATCTTTAAACACACGTGGCAATTGCGCAGCATCCAACAGCTTAAACTGCAAATGTTTAGGATTGCTGATGACGTCATGCAAATTGACCAACAAGCCTGAACCTGGCTTGAGCTTAATCAAATGATACTTTTGTAACAACAATAACGCTCTGCCCTCATTACTAGGGTCATTAGGCATGGCAACAACAGCATCATTTTTCAGCTGGCTTATATTGCTGATTTTTTTCGAATAGAAACCCATGGGGTAGATAAACGTCTTAGCAATCGGCATCAAACTCAAATGACGCGATTTAATTTGCGCATCGAGGTACGGCACATGCTGGAATATATTCGCTTGTATGCTGCCATCGTTCAACGCAATATTCGGCTGCACATAATCATTAAAACCAATCACATCAATATCTAAGTCGTATTTTTTACGCGCCACTTCAGCCGCAACTTTCATCACTTCTTGTTGCGGACCTACCATCACACCGACACGCATCGCTTGGCCATCCATATGCATCCATGGTAAAGCACTGCCAATACACAACAACCACAGCACAACACAAATCGTTACCACACCGGCCAGCCGACGGATCTTCGCCAAGTAGTCGCCGTACGATTGAATCAATTGCACCAAAATAACCAGCAAGACAACCGTCTCCAGCATCACCCATGGATCAAAGCGCTGATAGCCATAATTGATCGCGAGCTCACCCAGGCCACCACCGCCAACGGCACCGGCCATCGCCGAATAACCAATTAAGCCAATAATGGTTAACGTTGCGCCTTTGACTAAACTGGGTAACGCTTCAGGCAATAATACTTTCATCGTTAACTGCCAACGATTAGCACCCATCGCATCCGCGGCTTCTAACAAACCTGGTGACACTTCCATAATAGCGGTTTCTGCTACGCGCGCATAAAACGGAATCGCTGCAACTATTAGCGGCACTATGGCGGCATTAACCCCGATCGATGTGCCAACAATCCAACGCGTAAACGGAATAATACTGATAAGTAAAATAATAAATGGTACCGAGCGCGTTACATTCACAATAAAACTCAGTATGACATTCAGCGGGCGACTCACTGCCATGCGGTTGTTTTGCGATAAAAACAACACCACACCTAAAAACAAACCAATAAGCACACTGACAAAGCTGGCAATAAAGACCATATATATGGTTTGCCACGTCGCAATTAATAAAGGCTGTAATGCGAAATCGCTCATTACGTCAGCACCTCCACAGCAATCTCTTGCTGCTTGAGATAATTCATTGCCTGCTCGACATCCGATGGCGTACCCAACAATTCACAAACGGTATAACCAAAAGGTGTCGATTGAATATTCTCAATGCTGGCACGCAAGATATTCACCTCTATATTATGGTGACGTATTAAATCAGTAATCACTGGCTTATCACTATTCTCTGCAATAAATTCCAACTTAACAAATACACTTTGACGCTCATCATCTTCACGTTGCGGCAACTGAAGATCCAATGGTGGATGCAATAACTGCCGCGCCACAGCGGTTTGCGGATTCGAAAACACATCAATAACGCGACCACACTCAATAATATGACCACCATCAATCACCGAGACGCGATCACAAATCTTCTTAACCACCTCAAGCTCATGGGTAATCAACATGATCGTAATACCTAAGCGCTGTCGAATATCGTATAAAAGATCCAAAATCGCATGGGTTGATTCGGTGTCCAGTGCTGACGTCGCCTCATCGCACAACAACACATGCGGATCTGTCGCCAACGCCCGTGCAATAGCGACCCGCTGTTTTTGGCCACCACTCAGCTGACGCGGGTAATGATGCATTCTTTCCGACAAACCCACCAATTCAAGCAACTGCTCAACTTTGGCTTTGATTTTTTGTTTATCAAGGTGCATGAGTTGCATTGGCAGCGCCACATTAGCAAATGCATCACGTGACTCCAGTAAATTAAAGTGTTGGAAAATCATACCAATTCGATGACGTGCAGCTAACAATTGCGGCGTTGTCATATCACACATCGACTGCCCATCAACCGTCACCTGCCCTTCGGTAGGTCGCTCAAGCAAATTAACGCAACGCAATAAGGTACTTTTACCGGCGCCGCTTTTACCAAGCACGCCAAAGATTTCGCCCTTATTAATCTGTAAATTGATCTTATCAAGCGCACGCATTGGCTTGCCATGCATCTGGTACACTTTTGAGACTTGGCTCAATTCGATCATTTAGTCACCTGGTAATTTATTTGGACTCACAATGATCAATAGTATCCGATCGATTACATGAAGTAAATCTACTGCATTCTATTGCAACAGGTTAATTCTATCCGCCGCGCAGCACTAAAACTTTATATTCTCTCACGGCTGTATCTACCGACACACCTGCACCAGGAGCACTGCGATGCAACTGATTACGCATGGCCACTAAAGCAGACGCGGCAGCGCGATCCGCTTGTGTATAAGCTTCAATTATGCTTAAAAAGTTCGTGATCTAACCAAAGCTTCGCCAGAACCCGTCTCAGAAATATCTGGCGCTATACCGACATCCACTTGGCGCGCTGATACCGTGAGCACACTCAGTGCCGCCAAGTCTGCAGCACTAACACGACCTTCGGTCATAGTTACCCCTGCCGAAGAGCGCTTTTGACAAGTGTGCACCGCCGCTGACATCGCATCAATAATATCGCAACGTCGATTACCACCTTGCGGCACTACCACCAATTTACCCGGCAATGCTGACAGTAAATCATTAAAATCTTTACGCCCATAAGGCACTGCCATTTGATAAGAGCATAAACTTAATGCTGGCGTAAAGCCGCCACTCTTCAGCGCTTCTAATTGCTCACGAACAAATACATTGACACCTTTTGCAGTTGTCTCACATTCAGCTGACGACAAAACTACAAAACGTATATTCGCTTGAAGCGTATCCGCTAATGCGCGCTGCCCTGCATCATCACTCATTCGCAAACGATGCAATAAGCCACGTAAACCTTGCTGCAGCGCTTTACCACTGGCCTCATCTGTGTCAACCAGTAATACCTTCAATCCTTGAGTGGCACGATGCACGGCTTCCGCCAGAATCACATTCGGTAAGCGCACTCGGCTTTCACCCTCAGTAACGGCATCGACTGGGTGCGCAGTATTCGATTGCATAGCCACTGCGCTTGCCTTTGCAGCAGGTGCCGCTAACACCGCATCCGTTAATGCATGTGTATTCGCCATAGCATCCAGTACAGCATGGTAACTTTCCAAATTAATGTGCAGTTTATTATTAACTGCATAAGTGGCACCAACAGCACCGCTCAACAGCGCGCAATTTTCTAATCTAGCAAGCTCAGTTTCGTCATGCGACTGCCCAAGCAGCTCAACAGCACTTGCTCTTGACCCTACAACTGGCTCAATTGCCCGGAAACGACGCCCATCATGCAAACCCCGCAATCCTCGAGTCATGCCTTCAGCCATACGCGCCATGCGATCATTGCTACCTTTGGTGATTGATGCATTTTGCATAGCGGACGTAGGCAACGATAAATACATGGCACCATCACTGCCTTTCGCTTCAGCAGCAACCGCCAGATCTAAACTTTCTCTGTACGCTTTCTTCAATGGCGCACCAACAGGCCCAATCGCTTTAGACCTTAAAACATCGCCTAGGTAAGCCCTATCAAAAGCTGCTGGCTGCAATACACTAATGGTCATCCACAACTGCTGTTGCTGTTGTAATTTTTCAGCATCTGCTTTTGTTGCTTCGATAGCAGTGCAATAATGCGGCAATCGCGCCATTAATAAACCCGCCATAGCCCCTCCCATCGTATTGTCTTTTGCACACTGCAACACACGCAACGTCATTGCATCGGTATCTTTAATGAGTGCTTGGCATCTTTCTATTTGTTTCTGATGAGCAAATTTTTCGGCGTCAGTTGGTTCACGTCTTCTTCTCAAGGTAGTCTCCCACATCCCTGGCATGTATTCCTGTCGGTGTAATCACTTTATCCATCGGTTGATCCCACCGCTCCACTGGCATATCTTTGCAAAATTGAAAGTCATATGCAATGCCAATGCAAAATGGACGTCGACGCTGTGTACCAATCCAGCGGTCATAAAAACCTGCCCCCATCCCTAAGCGGTAATTGTCTGCATTAAATGCAACAATAGGTACAATAATTAACTGTAAGATTTCACCATCGACTGGTTGTAGGCTTGAATAAACCGGTTCATCGATACCAAATCTATTTTTATGCCACACAGTTTCATTATCATATGGATAAAAAGCCATGGTGCGCTTATCAAAGTCGGTGATCACCGGTGTATAACATTTTTTTTGCAACTGGCTTACTGCTTGATAAATCACATCAGTAGACACTTCACCCTTGATCGCATGATACAAACCAATATGTTGCGCTTGTTGAAATTCAGGCAATGCAACTAACTGCTGACAAATAACATCGGCGGCTTGTTGTTTTTGTTGATCGGAAAGTTGTTGGCGTTGTTTGATAAAATCGGCGCGTAACATAAAAAAATGTCCTCGATTCGTTGCAGGATTTGTTTGAACCTAAAGAGTTCAAGAAGGATCTTGGCACCACCATCAGGCTTTCAACTACGAGGTCGACTTGCACACAAGTGATGTTTACCGCTGATCCTGATATGCGTAATTATCGGTTTAAACGCATGCGCTGCAACGCAATCAGAGGACAGAACCATTATATAATAGTTTCGCTGTTCAGCATAACCCCTTTGCGAACAATTTTATTTTAAGCAACGAAACCTTAAGCTAAAGCCGGCTCTTCTATTTCCAACGCTTGCTCAATTTTTTTCTCTAAGCTTTTAACCCGTTGATTTAACGCATCAGAACCATTATCTGCATGTTTTTTATAACTCATCAATTCATGACTGATGTTCAATGCAGCAACTACCGCAATACTGTCGGTCATAGAGCCGCTGGCAGATTGCTTAACTTTGCGCATTTGCGCATCCAAATAATTAGCTGCTTTATATAATGCTTGCGCCTGTTCTGGCGGACACTTTATATTATAACTGCGATCCATGATGTTAATAGAAACCATATTATCTTGCCCACTCATGACATCTCATCCCTTAATTGTGAAATTATCGTTTTAACTTGTTTGGCGAGCTCTTGGTTTTTGGTCTGTAAGCTGGCACGCTCCTGTATCGAGCTCGCTAATTGATTTTTGAGTTGCTGATTATCATGACGCAATGCGACATAAGCATCCAACAGAATGCTGATCTGCTTTTCTAAACGGCCGAGCTCAACTGTATACATCGTTCAATCCTTGTCCGTTGTGACAACTTGGGCACATCATACCTGAGAATGCTGCCATTTTAAACTGCCATGGTGGCCTGTTTTAACCAAGCCACTTCGGCATCGCCTAAATCAGGTGACAACGTATCATACACCCGCTGATGGTAAGCATTTAACCACTGCACTTCGTCAGCAGATAATTGCTCAACAGCAATTAACTTGCGCACATACGGTGCCAGCGTTAATGTTTCCAGCTGTAAAAATGGACCAAAACCATTGTCCGCTTGCTGGTCACACTCTTTAATTAAACATAAGTTTTCGATACGAATACCAAATTCATCAGGCAGATAAACACCCGGCTCATTACTAATCACCATACCATCTACCAATGGCACCTGCGTTGCCGGACCACCGCGCGACACGCGCTGCGGGCCTTCGTGCACACATAAATAACAACCAACACCATGACCGGTGCCATGCGCATAATCCCACTGCTGCTGCCATATAAACTGGCGTGCCAACGTATCCAATTGACCGCCATGCGTGCCTTGTGGAAAACGTAGCTTCGATAACGCAATATGCCCTTGCAATACCGCTGTATACAATTGCTTTTGCTTCAGTGTTGGCTCACCCAAGTGCATCGTACGTGTGACATCCGTCGTGCCATCCAAATATTGCCCGCCGGAATCCAATAAATACATGTTGCTATCATCAACCGCTTGATCGGTTTCTTTGGATACCGCGTAATGAATAATCGCACCATGATCAGCAAAACCACTAATGGTGTTAAAACTTAAACCCTTAAAGTTTTTACCTTGCGCACGAAACTCTGCTAACTTGTCTGCACACGACAATTCAGTAACACCTTGCTGCCAGTTGTTTTCTAACCAATGCATAAAACGACATAAGGCGATACCATCGACACGGTGTGCCTCACGCATACCGTCTTGCTCGATAGGGTTTTTACAGGCTTTCATCATATCAATCAGGCCAGGAGCAAAAGCGACTTCTGTATTTTCTACTTGCTGTAACATCCACCACGTGGCCGCTGATGGATCCATTAATAATAATTCGCCTTTGAATTGCTGCAACTCGGGACCGATCGCCACATAGTCATGACACTGAATTTCTTGCTCGCGCAAATAGTTGGTAACATCTTCCGTCACTTTAGTACCCGAGACAAACAAATGTGCTTTATCCGCAGTAATCATCGCATAGCTAATACACACCGGGTTAAAATCAATATCATTACCGCGAATATTATATAACCACGCAATCGCATCCAAGGTATTTAACACCACCGCATCGCATTCCATTTCTTGCAAATATTGCTGCACGTGTTCGATTTTTTGTTTGGCACTAATGCCTGCATACTCAACCGACCACAAGGTAATATCAGTGGCTGGTAAAGACAGGTCTTCATTACGAATCGCATCGACCAAGTTGTCATCAATCGATACCAGCTCACCACCGGTTTCGGATAGTGCGGCTTGAAAGCGATCCATTTGTGCAATGCTCATCACACGCGGATCAACACCAACACGCACACCACCTTGCATCACCAACCACTCATCAATCGGAGCTGCCACGCCCTGCAACTGAGCCATCAGTTTAAACTCACTCATATCCAGTTCTTGCTCGGCTTGTAATACGTAGCGGCCGTCAGTCCAAAGATAAGCTTCATCTTTACCCACCAACACATCACCAGCAGAACCAGTAAAACCACTGATCCATTGGCGACGCTGCCACACCTCAGGTACATACTCGTCTTGGTGTGCATCAGATGATGGCACGTAATAAAAGTCCAGATTATAGTCAGCCATTTGTTGGCGCAATGCGGTTAGTTTATCAACCGTGGTTGTGGTGGCAGTAGTCAAAATATTCCCCTTTCAATATATCATCATTGCTGTACACGGTAGGCTGAACGATAGTTTATATCAAGGCGCACAGCGTCCACTTGTCATCCCGGAAAACGACGAAGTCGTTTATCCGGGATCCAGTTTATATTTCCTGGATGCCGGATCAAGTCCGGCATGACAGTGTCACCCAGCCAACAGAGCCAGCCAACAGAGCCAGCCAAGCATGACAGCATTACAAAATTTGTGATATCGTAGCAGACTTATTAAGGAAACAGAATGGCAGAACAACACAATAGCGATATCCTTATTATTGGCGCCGGTTTAGTCGGCACCAGCCTGGCCTGCGCATTACAACACAGCGGCTTAAAAATTACGTTATTAGAAAACCACTTATTAGATCTTAGCAAGCCCCCCAACTTGCACAGCCGTCCCATTTCATTAGCGCATAGCAGTTATGCCACATTACAGCAACTGGGTTTATGGAACTCACTCGCGTCACAAGCTTGCGCCATTAAAAACGTTCATGTATCAGAACAAGGTGCTTTTGGCCAGTTACGCTTTAATGCCAAAGATTACCCAATAGATGCCCTCGGTTATGTGGTGCCTTTTGATTGTTTGCGTTATGCGCTCTACCAACAAGCCTGCGAGCAAGCTAACAGCAAAGTGATCTGCATAGAAGACGTGGAATCCATAGAACAAACGAACGAAGGCATTCACTTACAAGTGAAACAAGCTGGCAAAACGCAAAACTATCACACCAAAATACTGATCGCCGCGGATGGCACCCGCTCACAAACGCGTGACTTACTCGGCATTGGCATTAACCAAACCGATCACCACGAAATGGCACTCACAGCAACACTGCAACTCAACAAACAATTGCATACCGCTTTTGAGCGCTTTAGTGATCAAGGAACCGTCGCCATCTTACCGCGCAGCAATAAAACCGCTGGCATGGTATGGACAATGAAGCCGGAATTAGCTGAAACCGCTAAACAATGGAGCGATGACGAACTGCTGCAACATGTGCAAAAGGTGATTGGTTATCGTGTGGGTCGCATTCAATCGATTAAAGCCAATGCACATTACCCATTAATAACAACGGTAGCTAAACAACAGCACGTTGGCCGCGCTTTGTTATTAGGAAATTCAGCACATACGTTTTATCCGATTGCCGCACAGGGCTTTAACTTAAGCTTGCGTGATGTTGCTGTGCTTGCTGACCTACTAACAACCCAAGGCCTCGACAATCACTCGCAATTATTCAATGAATATGTCAACAAAAGAAAAGATGACCAAACAAGAGTGCAACGTTTAATTAGTTGCACAGCAAAAGCATTTGACTTATCACTGCCTTGTGTCAAACCATTACGCGGCGCCGGCTTGTTAGCAGTCGCATGTCTACCACCATTAAAAAAACGCTTAGCGCGTCGCACCTTGGGCCTTTCAGGTCAGGTAACAAATTTAATCGCAGGATTGCAGCATGACACAACACAGTGATGTGATTATTCTTGGCGCCGGCATGGTCGGCTTAACACTTGGATTGCAATGCGCACAAGCCGGAATGGCTGTCACAATTATCGACGTACAAACACCAACACTCGAATGGCCTGATGATAGCGTTGATCTGCGCACAGTGGCCTTAAACCCCAGCTCCGCTGAATGTTTGCAACGCATTGGCGCTTGGCAACTACTGAAAAAATCCGATGTTGGTATCATGCAAAAAATGCAGGTATGGGATCAAATTGGTGGCGGTGAAATTGATTTTGATGCCAATGCAGCCAACCAAGAAGCCTTAGCTTTTGTGGTTGAGAATCGTGTGTTAGTACGCGCACTCTGGCAATGCGCCGAACAACAAGCCAACTTACAGCTAATGACTCCGGCTACGCCTCAACAATTAACCATTGATGAACAACAAGTCACGTTATCATTAGAGCACAATAAAAAAATCACTGCGCAATGCATTATTGGTGCTGACGGTCGCAACTCGTGGCTAAAGCAACAACTGTCCATCGAAACACGTGTGCGAGACTACGATCACCATGCGGTCGTATCGATTATCGAAACCGAACAACCGCATAACAACACCGCCTATCAGGCGTTTCTAAATGATGGGCCGATTGGTGTCTTGCCATTAGCCAACCCCCACCGCTTATCCGTCGTGTGGTCAACAACACCTGATCACGCAAAAGATTTACAACAACTCAGTGCTGACCGTTTTGAAATCGATTGCGCCAATGCGCTTGGGTTAAAACTCGGCACTTGCAGATTGCAATCAACCGTTGCCAGCATTCCATTAATCGAACGCCGAGCGAAACACCTGGTGCAAGCACGTGCCGCCATTGTTGGCGATGCCGCACATACCATTCACCCATTGGCTGGCCAAGGCGTCAATCTCGGCATTGCCGATAGTATCTGCTTAGCCAAACATCTCTGCGAAGCCAAACAAGCCGGTAAAGACCTCGGTAAATTATCGGTATTACGCCAATACGAACGCGCCCGCAGTGGGCCTAACGCGCAGATGATTCACTTGATGCGATTGTTTAAAGAGCTGTTTAGTGACCAATCACCACTCGCCGTGCAAAGCCGTAATTTAGGCTTAAAAACAGCTAATCGATTGAATCATCTTAAAAATTGCTTTATGCAATACGCCAGCTAACACCTCACAGATAATGTGCACTTAAGCTTTATATACCTACGAATATGGTATTATTTTGCACATATAAATACTATAAGTACGTTGAGGTGCATCATGTCCAGATTTTTTGAAGTCAATCCCGAAACCCATTTGTTAGATGAAGCAAAAAAATCCAGGCAATGGCGATTAGAAGATTTAGCAACGCTCGAAATTAAACAAGCTGATTTCGTGCCAATAGCCAAAGACTTTAAAGCCATCATCGACCCCCGCTCAATAGGTGATGACCCTACCAGTCAATATTCATCTGAACCTTTATTTAACGTAATTTACCAAAATATAAAAAGCTTTGGCACATTCTACGATGAAAAAAATGAGGAAGAACGCATTGAAACGCTACTGTTACACACCAAGCAACTGAGCAAACTTATTCAACAAGAACTTTCCATCACAAGAGCAACTCTGCGAAGCCTAGCTGAGACAGGAAAAGCTGAGCAACTTCCTGCTTATTACAGTGAAAGACATCGCATGATACCAAGTCAAAAACTAGAATTTTACATGAGCTTAAAAGCAGCAATTGATACCAATTTAACAGAACCCATGAAAACTGCTATCTGTGTTGTTTTAAGCGATAATAATATGACGGCACCCGAATATAAAATCGCCCCAAGAGATGAAGACACGACATATGATTCGGTAAACCGCGGTTATACTCCACCAACTTTACCAGGCATGTAACTAAGGATGTAGCGATGTCACGATTATTTGCAGATTTTGGTGAATACGACCCAGCAGAAGCGCTACTGTCCGCGGAGCCTAAGGGTGATACGCCACCAACACGGGCATTATCAACAGCAAAACAATTAGCCGCTGCTGGCATCGATAGTTATACGTTTGTGAATATCACCTTT
Organism: Coxiellaceae bacterium; assembly: GCA_029212925.1. Classification (GTDB taxonomy): domain Bacteria; phylum Pseudomonadota; class Gammaproteobacteria; order Coxiellales; family Coxiellaceae; genus JARGNX01. The sequence goes on from JARGOB010000002.1 coordinate 73,122, forward strand.
TTTCTACAGCAAGAACTGAATACAGTCATTGGCAAAGATGACACATTTATCCGCAAATACCCCAAAGAAAACCTATTGCAACATATTGTCCATTCGATAAGAACACTGTTTAAAGCACCGCCAGGCATCGACAAGGAAAATGCCTGCGAACTTACCGCATTGAAATTCCTACAGGTCAATAAACTACTCGAGATGGACAACAACAATGTTCGAGCTGAAAGCGCAACAGCTCACTCAAAGCCGGGACGTGGTTACTTACCGGCTGCATTTAAACTCGGATTGTATAACCGGCTACTTGGCATTATGGACAGCCAACTCTCAGCTATATCCGTGCATGAATCCAGAGCAATCAGGGCAACACTGGATACCATTTATGATCCCGCTAACGAGCAGCTCAGCTACACACCACCGCCGACACTGTAATATACGATCTCAGCTCTATCCAAAGGGCAATAGCTTCGTTATAATTCGCGCTAGACTAGAATCACCGAGCCATATAAGGAGTTGAACAGATGGGTTTATGTACACCATTAAGCCATAAGCACGAAGAAATGGGCGCCAAGATGGTTGATTTTCATGGCTGGGAAATGCCACTGCATTATGGCTCACAAATTGATGAGCACCATCAGGTACGCCAACATGCTGGCATGTTCGATGTGTCACATATGGGCATCGTCGATATCGGCGGTGAACAAGCAGCCGAATTATTGGGTTTATTATTGGCCAACGATGTCGATAAACTCAATCAAACAGGCAAAGCCATTTACAGCTGCATGCTTAACCCTCAAGGTGGCATTTTAGATGACTTGATTGTTTATCGCATTGATGAGCAACAATACCGCATCGTATGGAACTCTGCGACGCGTGAAAAAAACCTTAAATGGTTGTATCAACATGCCAAAGAATACGACGTACTAATCACCGAGCGTTCTGACTTAGCCATGATCGCCGTGCAAGGACCAAAAGCGATTGATCTAGTCACCACCGTGATGTACGAAAGCTTTACTGATCATATTCAAAACTTAAAACCATTTACTGCGTTTTATGCTGATTATATCTGGGTAGCACGCACAGGCTACACCGGCGAGAAAGGCGTTGAAATTATCTTACCTGCCGAAAAAGCCGCCAATTTATGGCAAGCGTTTGCTGATATCGGCATACAACCTTGCGGCCTCGGTGCACGCGACACCTTACGCTTAGAAGCCGGTTTGAATTTATATGGCACCGATATGGATGAAAGCACTCACCCATTCGAAAGCAATTTGGGTTGGACGGTTGATATGAAAGCTGAAACCCGCAACTTTATTGGTCGCCAAGCATTAGAAGAACAACAACAGCGCGGCATTTCACATCAATTCGTTGGTGTCATGATGGAAAGCCCTGGCGTGTTACGCAATCATCAAGCGGTTTATATTAATGATGGCATTGAAGGCACAATAACCAGCGGTGGCTTTTCACCCACATTAGGCCACGCCATTGCATTAGCACGCTTACCTTTACCGATTTCAGGCAACGTGTATATTGAACGTCGCGGCAAACAAATACCCGTCACTTTAATTGAATTACCGTTTGTACGTAACGGCAAAAAAATCTGTAAACCACTCAACCAGGAGGCTAACTCATGACAACTATTCCACAAGAACTGCATTACTCTGAATCCCACGAATGGATTCTAATAGACGAAAACAATGTTGCAACGGTTGGTATCACTGATCATGCACAAGATCAGCTAGGCGAAGTGGTATTTGTTGAATTACCTGAAGTGGGTAGCGAAGTGGTTGCTGGCGAAGAAGCGGTTGTGGTTGAGTCAGTTAAAACAGCTGCGGATGTATACAGCCCGCTCACCGGTGAAGTGGTTGAGGTCAACACCAGCTTAGAAGATGAACCCAACCAAGTGAACCACACACCTTACACTGAAGGCTGGTTATATAAAGTTAAAATTAACGATAAGAAAGAAATGGAGCAGCTAATGACTGCCGACGCTTACACTGAACAACTGCAAGAAGACTAATACGATGCCGTTTATTCCCCATACCGCTCATGACGTTGAAACCATGATGACAACGCTTGGTATTAAAAATACCAAGCAATTATTTGATGAAGTACCCAGCAACATTGCAGCTGCCGATATGTCGGCAATCCCTGAGGGATTAAATGAAATGGATGTGTCGCGCTTGCTACAACAACGCGAGCCTACCGCTGATGTGCATTTAAATTTCTTGGGTGCAGGCAGTTACTCGCATCATATACCCGCTATTGTTTGGCAACTGGCGAGTCGCGGGGAATTTTATACCGCATACACGCCTTATCAGGCTGAAGCCAGTCAAGGCAGCTTGCAAGTCATTTATGAATACCAAACCATCATGGCCAATTTGATGGGCATGGAAGTGTCGAATGCCTCTTTGTATGATGGCGCCAGCGCAGTTGCTGAAGCGGTATTAATGGCCGTGCGCATTAAACGCTCCAAGGTCACTCGTGTATTAGTACCACGCAGTTTGCATCCGCGTTACCGCGCTGTGTTACAAACCATTACGCAACACCAAGACATCACCATCACTGAAGTTGATTTAAATTCGGTAGAGCAACAAGACACTAGCGATGCAGCGGCTTTATTGATTGCGCAACCAAATTTCTTTGGCAGTATCGAGCAAGTGGATCAGCTCACCGATTGGGCGCACGCCAATAACTTATTAGTGATTGCCGCCGTTAACCCCATGGCGATGGCTTTATTCAAACAACCAGGCAGCTGGGGGCAAAACGGTGCTGATATTGTTTGTGGTGAAGGCCAACCGTTTGGCATTCCAATGGCGGGCGGTGGACCGTACTTTGGCTTTATGTGCTGCAATAAGAAAAACATTCGCCAACTGCCCGGCCGCATTGTTGGTCGTACGCATGATGAGCAAGGCAACGTTGGTTATACACTAACATTGCAGGCCCGCGAGCAACATATACGCCGCGCCAAAGCCACGTCGAACATTTGCACCAACCAAGGTTTAGCCGTAACCGCTGCGACTATTTACATGAGCTTAATGGGCTTTGAAGGCTTAAAACAAACCGCAACACGCTGTTACCAAAACACGCAACAATTAAAACAACAACTGCAAACCAACCCTAATGTTGAGATTGTATTTGATCAGCTAGATTTTCATGAATTGGTTTATCGTTATAAAAACACCAGCGCAAAAGATGTGTTGGCCTGCTTACAACAGCACGGCATTCAAGGGGGTTATGACTTGTCACAAGACTACCCTGAACTCAAAGACGCCATCTTGGTATGCGCTACTGAAACTAAATCAGCCGATGACATTGCCGCCTACGTCAATGCATTACAAAGTGTGGGAGCGTAATCATGTTATCATTTGAAAAATCACAATCCGGTCGTCACGCCAAATCACAGTTTTTACACTCGGATCAAAACAGTGTAGATATTCCGGCCGCAGCCTTACGTCAAGATAAACCTGTGATGCCAGAATTATCTGAACTCGAAGTGGTGCGACACTTTACTGGTTTATCGCAACAAAACTTTTCAATCGATACCCAGTTTTATCCATTGGGTTCATGCACAATGAAATATAACCCACGTGCCGCACACAGCTTAGCGTCATTGCCGGGCTATTTAAATGTTCACCCTTTAACAGATCCGCAAAACTGCCAAGGCTTTTTAGCTTGTATGCATGACCTGCAGGATATGTTAATCCACGCCACAGGCATGACAGCCATCTCATTAGCACCGATGGCCGGCGCACAAGGCGAACTAGCCGGTGTAGCAATGATTAAAGCCTACCATCAAAAAAATAATGACAGCGCACGTTGCGAAATGATTGTGCCCGATGCAGCGCATGGCACCAACCCAGCTTCTGCTGTGATGTGCGGCTACAAAGTACGTGAACTGCCAACGGCTGCTAATGGTGATATTGATCTGGATGCATTAAAAAGCATGGTCGGCCCACAAACTGCCGGCATTATGTTAACCAACCCATCAACGCTTGGTGTATTTGAACGCAACATTGTTGACGTTGCCAAAATCATTCACGATGCCGGTGGCTTATTGTATTACGACGGTGCCAACCTGAATGCCATCTTAGGCCATGTTCGTCCTGGCGACATGGGTTTTGATGTCATGCATTTAAACTTACACAAAACCTTTGCAACACCTCACGGTGGTGGCGGCCCCGGTGCTGGCCCCGTAGCTTGTAATGATCGCCTAAAAGAATTCTTACCGATTCCATTGGTGGAAAAAGACGGCGACAACTATCACTGGGCTCAAGAAAGCGAACGCCCTAATAGCATTGGTCGCCTATCAGCATTTAATGGTAATACCGGCGTATTAATGCGTGCCTTTATTTATGCTCGAATGCTCGGTCGTGATGGCATGAAACGTGTCGGTGAGTTTGCTACGTTAAATGCCAACTATGTAATGAAACGTTTACATGATGCAGGCTTTGAGATTGCACCTAAAGATCGCCGTGCTTCGCATGAATTTGTAATCACACTAAAACCGTTAACCAAAACCACTGGCATTACTGCTTTGGATTTTGTAAAACGCTTATTGGATTATAATATTCACGCACCAACCGTTTACTTCCCACTATTGATTCCAGAGTGCTTATTAATTGAGCCGACGGAAACGGAAAGCAAACAAATGCTGGATCACTTCGTTGATGTGATGATAAAAGTGCTGGATGAATGCAAAAATGACCCTGAGATGGTAAAGAAAGCACCTCATACCCAGCCAGTGCATCGCTTAGATGAAGTCAAAGCGGCACGTGAACTCGATGTGGTATGGCATGCGGATGTGGAGAGTAGCGCGGCAAAAAAGCCTGACGCGGTTCTAACCTAACCAGCTGAATATTAATTAAAATTGACTACGGCAGCCATATAACTGCGCCAAAAAAGTGGCGCAGTTAAGAAAACTGTGCCAAAATTATGGCGCAGTTTATATAAAACGGTGCCAAACAATGACAATCGACAACCCACTATTTGCCTCAATATCAGGGCATGACGCCCCACTAAGCCTAAAAGACCTCGAACAGATGCACCCTGACATTGGGCGCCGAACGATACAACGTCACTTGAAGCAATTAATTGATCAAAAAATAATTGTCGGTATTGGACACGGTCGTGCCCGGCGCTTTAAGGCAATAAGCGACATTAAAAACGGCGATGTTTTCCCTGTCGATATCCCGCTATCTCAAGACAGCAAAGAGATTGTGGTTTATATCGATAGACCCCTATCAGCCAGGACACCCATTGGATATCAACGAGAACTACTAGAGGAATACCAACCTAATAAAACGTGGTACCTATCAAATACCATACGCCAGCGACTGCATGATTTAGGAGACACAGGTGAAGCGCATGCACCCGCAGGAACCTATGGCCGAGAAATACTAAATAAATTTTTAGTAGACTTGTCCTGGGCATCGAGCCACCTGGAAGGTAACACCTATTCAAAACTGGATACAAAAAAATTGATAGAACAAGGAAAAATTGCACAGGGTAAAAATTTATTTGAAACACAAATGATATTAAACCATAAAGCGGCAATTGAATTTTTAGTTGAGAATGCCAATGACATTAAATTTAATCGCTACACGCTTCTAAACCTGCATAGCTTACTCGCTGAAAATTTACTGCCTAATACGTCCGACGAAGGACGTATTAGGCTACATGCTGTAGAAATAGGAAAAAGTGTTTACCACCCATTATCTATCTCATCACAACTCAGCGAATTGTTTGACCTTATTTTAAAGAAGGTCGATAAAATTAAAGACCCACTTGAACAAGCCTTTTTTATGATGGTCCATATCCCTTATTTACAGCCGTTTATTGATATCAACAAACGAACCTCTCGTCTTGCAGCTAATATTTCATTGCTTAAATCCAACCTATGCCCTCTATCATTTCTACACGTATCTGAACAAGCCTACACACGTGCTATTTTGGGCGTGTATGAAATGGGGCGAATTGAATTACTGCGTGATTTATTTGTTTGGGCTTATGAGCGTTCTGTGCAGGAATACCTAGTAATTAAACAAAATGCAGCTGAGCCATCGCCACTGCGATTAATATATCGGGATACAATAAAACAGGCAGTCTATGAGGTGGTTAGCAACCCCAACAAATCCAAAAAAGCAATCATTCAAAACATTATCAATAAACAAGTTAAAAAGTCAGATCATAAAAAAGTAAAAGAACAGATCACCAGCGAATTACAGCATTTGCACGAGGGAAACATAGCACGCTATGGGCTGCGACCCAAACAGCTTCAACAATGGCAAACGACTAGCCCTTAGCCACACCACCTTGCTAGCCACAAAAATACACAGTGTCGTTTGAATTTTAGACAAGCCATAACTATATTGAATTTGTACAATTCAAATCAATATGGATACACGAATGGCACGGACAATAATTAGCTCATTGATTATAATAGGTTTTTCACTGTTTCTAACAGGCTGTGCTACCAGTGGACTGCAATCCAACAAAGAATACAAACAGCTAGCCCAAACCAGCAATAACCCTCAAGTTCACAAAATATATGCCGCCCTTCCACACTATGAGCGCTTAGCCAGGCATGCATGGCCACACATTACCTACAGCAAGGCCATCCGCCCCGGCAAACAATCAAACCAAATCCCAGCCATTCAACAACGTTTATACCTACTCGGCGACTTATCACATCAGCCAACCCAGAGTGGCACCACTTATTCATCCGCACTCGTCATGGCGATCAAGCGCTTTCAAGCGCGCCACCGCATTGCAACCACCGGTGTCATTGGCAAACAAACTATCGAAGCACTCAATATAACCCCCCATCAACGCATCACTCAATTACTCGACAGCATGAAACGTTGGGCTAAAATTCCAGCAGCCCCTAATGGCCAATATATTCAAGTGAATGTGCCTAGCTATCAATTAAATGTGGTTAAAAACAATCAATCGGTATTAGCCATGAGAGTCGTTGTCGGGCAACCTAAGTGGCAAACCCCAGAATTAACGTCAACGATAAAAACTGTCGTGGTAAACCCTGCCTGGAATGTGCCGCGCAATATTACCGAGCGCGAAATCGTGCATGCGGTCGCTAAAGACCCCAATTACCTGCAAGAGAATGACTTGACCATTTATAAAAACTGGCAAAAAGACACCATCATCGATCCAATGCAAATTGATTGGCATCAATATACCGGCAAAAAAGACCTTCCCTATTTACTGGCGCAAGACCCCGGCGAAAAAAATGCCTTGGGCATGGTGAAATTTATCTTCCCCAATGAACATGACGTCTACCTGCATGACACGCAAGCTAAATCACTGTTCAGTCGCGACCAAAGAGACTTTAGCCATGGCTGTATTCGGTTAGAAAAACCTTTATTGTTGTACCAATATTTAATCTCGCAAAATTCAGAATCCAGTCAAGAAATAGCCGCCATGGCGATGCAAAGCGGCAAAACCAAATACCTGCGACTGAAAAATGAAATACCGATTTACCTCACCTATATCACCGCCTGGGTTGATAACAACGGCCATGTTGAATTTGCTAAAGATATATATAACAAAGTAAATTAAATCACTTTATAAACCCAGTTTCTGAGCCGGAGATTCAGAAAAGTTAACACGCTGATCATGAACAACACCCAACGCTTGCTGAGGTTTTTTAGCAAACAAGCCATAATCAATATGATCACTATTGCATGCCTTACCTATTACGATGCCGACTAGAACAGCAAAGTGCTCTGGCTTTGATTCAACCACCCCCATAGTCACCAAACTCAGCACGGTAAAAACATCTGCTGCAATATCTGCGATAACCTTAGCACGCTGCTTACTAGTAGACTTACCGGCTCGACTCATCAGTGTTTTATGAAGAACTGATCGCAACAACATAATTGCAAAAATTTTCAACCCACTTACCAATATTGATTGAGAAATATTTGGCACCACAGCTGATTTTACAGTTGGTGCAGACTGTAATGACACCGCTGGTATTGCTTGAATATCCGTTTGATTATTACCATACGTCAACTGAATTAAGCGTACATCAATGGGCCCAGGCTCAATGGCATAATTGGGCTTGCAGTTATCCCCCCACGCATCACAGCTAAAATATTTTGTTACATTAATTTTAGGCGGATAAGCCATCACAGAGCACTTTTTTGTAACGTCATTTTCCAATAGCTTGCGCCCCACCATGCCATCATGCGTATGTAACAAGCCAAGCGCATGACCCATTTCATGCATTGACGTATACAAATCAGAGTAATGGTACTTTTGCTGAGTTTGCTTACCGCCCAGCTCAGGCAGACAAACCAACGCACGCCCCATCACACTCTCAGCATCAGGGATAGTGCTCATAATAGTAAAGCCACCACCACCGTTTACTGCCTCGAATTGAGGCCTTGATCCACAGGGCGAAAATACTATGCCTGTTTGCTCGTTAGCCATGTGCTCAACTGGATTAAAATGAAAAACACCGTTTGTCAAAGCAGACCAACGCGATAACACATATTCCATTTTTAGCTTAAACAGTTTAGAGGCATCAAATGTTGGCATTAATGGGAACTTTGCTTTTAACGTCTCTATCTCACTATCCGCTAAATCTGCAGAAAAAGCATAAGTAATATTGTGAGGGTCAGGCCACCTTGGGCCAGTAATTTGCAGCAAATCTTCATTTGTGACATCAGAACAATCTATTAAAGCACTAACACTCATCTATACATACCATTAACTAACTTAACTAATCTCTCAATAATAGATGAAATTACTAGCAAAAAATACCAGGGGATCAAGCTTAAGTGCTGCTAATTCTTTAACTAAAGATACCACCTACAGTCGTCGAATCATGTGAAAGTCATCCTCATCTTCAGGTGCATCCAGAGGATTGGCCGACAACAGATCCGTTAGTACCAGCTGAACGAACATATCCTCCAGTGGTGGCGGAATATCATTCCCCATTTGCTGCCGAATAATCATTCGTGTCAAAGCCTCGAGCGTTTGTACATCACGAGGTAGCGGCAGCATTGTTTGATATTGCGCTGGGATCAGATTCGTAGCATGAACAGCTTCTTCCGTCAAAGCCTCGGCTGGTGGCGCAGCAAATAGCCTTGGCGACCCACCTCTCGCACGAACAAAATCTGTGCCATCTAGTAGCTCAGGCTCAATAGCCGGCCCTGCAACCATTACCTCTGCCGGTTCAAATTTGCTCTCTGCAACAAATTTATCCTCCGCCAACATCAATTCACGCTCTTTGCTTTGCGCAATAGCATCTGCAAACACTGGGAAAGCTAAGATCTTTTGCCGCTCTTCCAGTGTTGACGCACGAATAGACTTTACTATCCAAGCCCGCATAAAGGTTTTAATATCTTCATCCGTATCTTTGGCATTTAAGTACTGACCCAAGTCAAAGTCTTCCGATACCGAACTAAGGAAATCAATCAAGGCCACATCATCGTTATCATTTAATCTGTAAATACTATCACTGAATAAAAAATCAGATAACTCGCTTATAAAGCCATCAGTAATATTAATAGCTTTGTTAGACTCTACAAATGGCGCTATATATGGAACAGCAAACGACTGTAAAAATTTCTTTTTCATGGACTACCTCCCTTAAATCCCAGGGCATTATGACAGAGCTCACTCAGAGGAGAGAAGGTATAATTTACTAAAGCGTCAACAAACAAATGATCAGGAGCATGTCATCCCGACTCCTGAGTGCATGGTCCTGAGCCGGGATACATATACTATATGGACGATTTTGTTGCAGATACTAATGATTCAATTTCATTAGCAGTGATGGTTAGTGGCGGCAGCCAATACAAGGTACGACCGAGTGGACGCAACAACACATTTTGCTCTAATGCACGTGCGGCAAAGTTCTCTACACTATAATCATCAACAAAATCTGCTGCCACAATACCGCCAATCGCACGTACGTTGGTGAGCCGCTTGGTTTCTTCTGCGACCTGCTGCATTCCATCACGCAATAGCGGTTGCAGTTGTTGTGCACGCTGGCAAATATCAATACGCTTCATCTCTGTTAGTGCCGTATTCGCCACAGCCGCCGCTAATGGATTACCACTAAACGTATGCGAATGAACAAAATCATTTTGGTTAGTCGATAATGCATCAAAAATAGTATCCGAGGTTAAAACCACACTCATGGGTAGCCAACCACCGGTAACCGCTTTACCCATGCAAACAAAATCAGGTTTAATATCGGCATAATCAGAGGCTAACCATTTTCCAGTACGGCCAAGGCCGGTCATGATTTCATCAGCAATCACATAGATATTATTGGCTTGCGCCCAACTGACTAAACGTTGTAAAAAATCGGCGCTGTAGATTCTCATACCGCCCGCACCTTGCACGATGGGCTCAATCACTAACGCTGTTGCTGTATTCACTAATGGCTGCAATTGCTTTTCAGTTTGACGCCAAGCCAATTCTGCATCATGCCATAGAATATCATCGGGGCCTGAGCAATATGGCATGTTATGAATAAATTCACATGGCATTAATAAAGATTCAAAACCTTGACGAAATGCTGAGGTTTGCGTAACAGCCAATGCACCACAGGTTTCACCGTGGTAACTGTTTTTTAAAGCGATCAACTGCGTGCGCTGCGTATCGCCATTCACTCGGCGTGATTGCACACTCATTTTAATCGCAATTTCAACCGCGCAAGCTCCATCAGAAGCATAAAATGCTTTGGATAAATGCGGGGCTAGTGCCAACAAATTTTCAGATAACCGCTCGATCTGCGGATGGGTCACATCACCCAACAAGGTGTGCTCAAGTTGATTGGCCTGATTAACTAACGCTTGGCGCAACGCTGCATTCCCATGCCCTAATGGTTTACACCACCAACTGGATATGGCGTCTAATACTTGCCTACCATCTTCCGCTTGCAAATAACATCCACTCGCTGACGCTACCGTCAATGCAGGCTTTGATTGTGAATTATTTGAGCAAGGATGCCAGACAGTAGTGTGCGAATCCATTTGGTTTACCTCTTTTTTATTGATGGTTGACTGCGCATAAAAGCTAACATATAGTACTCGCTGTTGCAATCTGCGCTGACAAAACATGCTTAATCAATTACAAATAAATTTAAATGGCATTAGTGCTATATCAGTCTGGCTGGGATACCTTTCTCCCGAACAGGCTCCTGCCTTCGTGTTCCCTTACCTCCCTGTACCACACATCGCTCGTATGGTACCCCAGCCAGACTGTCCACACTCATGCAGCATTACTTGAATGGAGCAGCACAAATGACAATTCACTGGACACAAAAAAAAATCCAACAACTGTACGAAGCCCCATTGATGGATTTACTATTACAGGCACAGACCGTGCATCGTCAATACTTCAAACCTAATGAAATAGAAACCTGCACGCTATTAAATATTAAGACTGGTGCATGCCCTGAAGACTGCTCTTACTGCCCACAAAGCGGACATTACAAAACCGGCGTTGAAAAAGAAAAGCTATTTGATTTTGATACTGTCATGGCTTATGCCGAAGCAGCAAAAGCGAATGGTTCAACACGCTTTTGCATGGGTGCCGCATGGAAATACCCACCGAAAAAAGACTTCCCCAAAGTATTAAAGATGATTACTGCGGTTAAAGATCTGGGATTAGAAACCTGTGTAACGCTGGGCAAGCTCGATGATGAACAAGTGCAGCAGCTTAAGCAAGCTGGTCTTGATTATTACAATCATAATCTCGACACCTCGCCGGAATACTATAAGGAAATTATTAGCACACGTACGTATGAAGAGCGTATCGATACTTTAAAAAAAGTTGGCGAAAATGATATCAACGTATGCTGTGGTGGTATTATCGGCATGGGCGAAAAACACCACGATCGTGTGGAATTGTTATATCAATTATCACAGTTACCCACCACACCCAAAAGCATTCCGATTAATCGCTTAATCCCGATTCAAAATACACCGTTGGCACATATTGGCCCGATTGATAATTTTGAATTCATTCGCACCATTGCAGTAACTCGCATTATGTTTCCAAAAACTAATGTACGCTTATCAGCAGGGCGCGAAAATATGACAGACGAAATGCAAACATTGTGTTTTATGGCAGGTGCTAATTCAATATTTGTTGGTGAAAAGCTACTAGTCACAAAAAATCCTGAACTGGAAAAAGACCTACTGTTATTCGGTAAACTAGGGCTAAAACCCAGAAGCGAAAACCATGCCACCGTCAACTAACTTAGACCTGCAACAACTTGAGCATCAACATCTGCAGCGTAAAAGATGTGTCGTAGAAGGACGCAATAAAAATGTGATAGTGATTGACGGCCAAGCATTACTTAACTTTGCCAGCAATGATTACTTAGGACTTTCACAACACCCCAACATTAAACAACAGTTCGCTCAAGCCGCGTTACAACACGGCTTAGGCAGTGGCTCTTCTGCACTTATTTGTGGCTACCATGCCGCACAACAACAACTGGAACTACAATTTAGTAAGTTCATTGACCGCGAAAGAAGTCTGTATTTTAATTCCGGCTATCACGCCAACCTCGCCGTTATTACAGCCTTAGCTGATCGCCATAGCATCATTTTTTCTGACAAGCTTTGTCATGCGTCATTACTCGATGGCATTCACTTATCGCGCGCTAAACACTGTCGCTATAAACATCATGATATAAATCACCTGCAGTATTTACTGCAACAATACCCAGCAACCAATCGCTACATCATTACCGAATCGGTGTTTAGCATGGAGGGTAGCATTTCTGATGTCTCCGCACTATCTCAGTTGGCACAACAACACGATATCACGCTCATCATTGATGATGCACATAATGCATTTTTTCAAAATAACACAGCGATCAATGTTGCTGATATACGCATTAATCCGTTTGGCAAAGCCATTGGCAGTATAGGCGCCATGGTTTCTGGCAGTGATGATCTTATTGAAACAGTATTGCAACTTTCTAACAGCTATCGCTTCACCACAGCATTACCACCCGCCATTGCTGAAGCCACCGCCACAGCATTGGATATTATTAACAATGAAACCTGGCGCCAGAAGCAACTGCAACAAAACATCGATACCTTTTTGCGGCTAGCCAAGCAATATGAATTACCCTTAATCAATACGGACAAAACACCGATCATGTGTATTTACGTTGGCGACAATAAAAAAACCCTTGAGCTACAACACAAACTTATAAAGCACAATTTTTTTGTAGCTGCTATACGTCCACCAACAGTGGAAAACAATAAAGCCAGATTGCGCCTGTCACTCAATTGCGACCACAGCACAGATGAAATTACTCACTTAGTTAAATCAATTAATGAGGCTTATTATGCCGACTAGCCATGCTATTGCACGCTGTTTTGATAAAGCCGCTAGCACCTACGACAGCTATGCGCATATTCAACGCCGCGCATGCCGGCTTCTTTTACAGTCGCTAAAAAGCCTAACAGTATCTTCAGGTCCTATTATTGATATCGGTTGCGGCACCGGTTTATCAACACAAGCGCTGGCACAATATTACCCCAACCAATCATTGACTGGCATTGATATTTCATCCGGTTTATTACAAGTCGCCATACAACGCCTAAAAAATCAAACCGTCATTTTAAAAAACAGCGACTTTGATACCAGCAGCAGCTACCACGATAAATACACACTGATGTTTTCCAATATGGCTTTGCAATGGAGTAATAATTTAAGTAGCACATTAGCATTACTAAAAAATCATTTACAGCCACAAGGGGTAATTGCATTTTCAGCACCACTACCCAACACCTTTATACAATTAAATTACACTCACAAACAAACTTTGCTACCACACTCAGAGATTATTAGCTGCCTAGATAGCTCTGGCTTTGAACTCTACCATACACAAAATAAACACTGGATTGAAAACCATAAAAACGCATTGGCTGCTATGCGGTCGATTAAAGCGATTGGCGCCAATCATACCAACACAATTGCACCTAATAGTAACTTTTCTTTTGTACGTCAGGCACTCGGGAACACAGATGCACACAAGCCGTTTGAGCTTAGCCACGAAATTGGTTTTTATATTGCAGGTCTACAATGTTAGCTAATGGGCAATATTTTATTGCTGGCACCGATACAGAGGTTGGCAAAACATTTAGCTGTTGCTATCTAATGCAGCAACTCAATGCCTTAGGAAAAACTACTGTCGGTTTAAAGCCCGTTGCTTCTGACAGCCAATTAATCAATGGCGCATTAGTTAATGATGATGCATTGCAACTTCAGCGTGCCGCATCCATCACACTCGACTTGGATATTGTTAACCCATATACTTTTGCTGCACCGATATCACCACACTTAGCCGCAGCTGAAGAAAACGTCTCTTTATCCGCCCATGATGTAAAACAAGCACTACAACCTGGATTAAATACTGCCGCTGATATCACCTTAATTGAAGGTACTGGCGGTTGGCATGCACCGATTAATAAAACTGAAACCATGGCTGACATTGCCATCGCGTTAGACTATCCAGTGATTTTGGTGGTTGGTATGAAGCTGGGTTGCTTAAATCATGCATTACTAACAGCACAAGCCATTCTACAATCTGGATTACCACTGCATGGCTGGATTGCCAATTGCATCGATCCGAATATGTCACACCTACAAGAAAACATTGATACCTTAAAGCAACGTCTAGCTTGCCCACTGTTTACAACTATCACTTTTTCTTTTTAAACTTTCTACGCATATATACTTCAAAACGATCCGTTAAATAAGCCACCTTTTTCGATGCTATACACATAGCGCCCAAACCCAAAATAATAAATGGCAGACCAGGCCCTGGTAAAATAAGCAATGCCAGACCTACTAAAAAAACAAGAAACCCAACAGTGATTAAAATGCTTTTTACCCAAATATTATGATTAACGCGATCATTCATACTGTGATAAAACACTAAAAAGCGACGACCGGAACGACCGTTAAGTAGCTTCTTTGCATGATGCTTAATTTTCTTCATAATTAATCATTTTTTTAATTTGCTCATACTCTTCTAGGTATTCCCAGTAGACGATTCTGTCGTAAGCATATGAAGTCAATATAAACTTTTCACTGACCGAAAGGATGCGACTGACATTAATCAGCTTTTTTGCTGGCTTATCAACAGTCACCTCTTCGATAATCTCTTTATTGTCCTGATCAAAACCGTGCAGGATTTGATGATTTTTTACTGTCACTTCTATAAAACTCATTATTATCCACCTATATATTTTAGACCTCGAATATACTACTGCTTAAGATAGGGTATGTATATTCAGGGCATGCAATACATACAACCCTGAATTTCGACCAAAAATATGTTGAAACAACCCTGAATTTCAACCATAATAAGGTTAAAACAACCCTGAATTTTAACCATTATGAAAAGAAAAATACTTCAACACCTTGAAAATTGGAAGAAAAAAAGTGATCGCAAGTCCCTTATCATAAAGGGTGCCAGGCAGATAGGGAAAACTACCGCTATTCGCCAATTCGGCAAAGGCTTTAAATCACTTATCGAGGTCAATTTTGAAAGGTCGCCTGAACTGCATAAACTATTCGAAGGCAGCCTTGCCGCTGATCACTTGATCAGTAATTTACAGCTGGCCACCAGCCAACAAATCATTCCCGGTGAAACTTTATTATTTTTTGATGAGGTCCAAGCGTGCCCTCGTGCAATTATTGCATTGCGTTATTTCTACGAAGAGCTTCCCGAGCTACATGTCATCGCTGCTGGTTCATTATTACAATTTGCATTAGACCATGTCGGCGTACCTGTCGGCCGCGTTGAATTCTTGCATATGTACCCAATGTCATTTATTGAATTTCTTTATGCTATGGACCATGACATACTCGCAGATGCGATAACACAACATGATATTACGCAACCATATAATGAAGCCATACACCAAAAAGCATTACGCTTTTTAGGTGAGTATATTGCCATTGGTGGGATGCCAGAGGCCGTACTGAGCTGGGCGAAAAATAAAGATTACAAAGCCTGTCTGAACATACATCACAACCTGCTCAACGCCTACCAACAGGATTTCGAAAAATATGCCACTAAAGCACAAATTAAATATGTGGATCATTTGTACCAACAAATACCATTTCATACTGGCAAACAATTTCGTTACTCAAACATAACGGGTGAATACCGCAAACGTGAACTTGAACCAGCACTTCATTTATTAGAGAAAGCCAGCGTAGTTACTAAAATCAGTTACACCGCCGGTCAAGGCATTCCTTTAGGCGCACAAGCCAATCCCGGTGATTTTAAATTAATTCCGCTCGATGTCGCCCTATGCCAAGCAGCTCTAGATGTCACTGCCGAAAACTGGATACTAAATACCGAACAAGCTTTTATCAATCAAGGTCAAGTAGCTGAATCCATGGTGGGTCAAGAAATATTAGCCTATAGCAACCCTAGCGTGGCGCCATCGCTTTATTATTGGCATCGCGACAAACGAGGCTCTGAGGCGGAAATTGATTACTTGCATGCAAAGCATGGATCAGTTATTCCAATTGAAGTTAAAGCAGGCAAAACTGGCACACTAAAAAGTTTACATATGTTCCTGGACCAACACAAAGACTCGCCTTATGGTGCCCGCTTTTCTACGCACAACTTTTCCGTTTATGAAAAATTACATTCGTATCCACTGTATGCCGTGAGTGCTTTTTTACGAGATGATAACGCGTAGGCAAACAGCCGAAACCAATCTACATTTTACACCTGCGTAGTCACGTCACCCGCCGCAAAAGCTTTAATCGATTGGTCTGGCATTTGTAACTGCAAATGACCCAGCTGGTTAATACCTTTCACAGTGCCCTCGATTTTTTTACCCAAATTATTTAATGTAATGGCCTTACCTTGCAAACAATCTAACGCTTGCCACTCTTGCATAAATTCAGACAAACCATGCCGCTGAAAACGATCCAGATATATTTTTATCTCGCACAGCAATGCAACAACTAAAGAATTACGATCGATATACTGACCAGTAATCTGACGCAATGATACCCAAGGGCGAATAGCTGCGTCACTCAACAGTTCCTGTGAATTGACATTTACCCCCATACCAATAATCACATGACAATAACCGTGTGGCTCTGCTTCAATTTCTATTAATGTACCGCCGAGTTTTTTATCTTGATAAAATACATCGTTCGGCCACTTCACCGACAACTGACCATTTAAACCGCTCACTTTCTCAATCGCATGCACCATGGCTAAACTCACCACTAAACTTAAACCCGACAACTCACTCATGTCTTTTTTAAACGGATAACGCACTGAGGCGGTGATATTTTCAGCAAAAGGTGAGACCCATTGGCGATGCAAACGACCGCGACCTTGTGTTTGAAACTCAGCAATGGCAGCAACAATCTGATCCATAGGCGCATTAGCAAAGCAGGAAAATGTAGAGGTGACCGTTTGATAAACATCGATGTGAATATCGTGCTTGGCTAACTGACGATTTAATGCTGCCTCATCAAGTAACACCAATGGTTGTGATAAACGATAACCTTTACCTTTTATTGATTCAATTTCAACACCAAAGCCTGCTAATTTTTTAATAACTTTCCATACGGCACTGCGCGTAATGCCTAACTTGTCACCTAAGGTTGTGCCATCATATAGCGCACCATCGGATAGTAACTTGACCAGCTGCAAAAAAACAGCGGAAGATTTTCTCATTACTCAGGATTCTCTAAACTCAATTGACCGGTGTTAACATCATACGCGAATATTTCGGCATAGCGACCCCAATCAATCACAACTTTCAGCGTTTCTTCTGCAGCTTGCTCACTAAGGTAGTTTTCTAACTCTGCTAAGAAGCGCTCCTCACTGGCGCGATGATTCGGCCGATCATCTAACACACGGCGCACGTGCTGCGCCATCGGCACATGCTTCAATAAGTGTTCAGCAAATATTTTTTTCTTACCGAGAATATCCGCTTCGGCAAAACGCTTACCTGCTTCGCTCAATTCAATATCACCTTTGGTCACATGCGCAAAACGTAAAATCTCCAATGTCTCGGTGATCGGAAATAAATCATCAACATCTAAATGCAAGCCTTCTGCTAACTCCGGCAAATCCAAACGTTGCTGGCCCTCGTACTCTGCCGATAACATTGACTCCATAAAACCTGTCACTTCAGAAATTTCCACTACCGGTAAACGATAGCCCTTAGTGATCGTTTTAAACTTAATGCCCTCTGGCTTGGCTGGCTCACCCACAGCAGTCGTCATCGCCATATACACGTCATCAACAATCTGCCTAAAGCGCGCATCTTGATCGTTACGTGGATGCGGTAATTGCACAGGAATTTCTTTTTTAATAAACCCTGGATTAGTCGCAAACATTAAAATACGGTCCGCCAAAAAAGCAGCTTCTTCAATATTGTGCGTAACGATAATCGTGCCTTTAATCTTAGTTTTTTCAGATGCCAAAATATCGATAAGGTCACTGCGTAAGTTTTCCGCGGTCAATACATCCAATGCTGAAAACGGCTCATCCATTAATAGCACTTCCGGCTCAACCACTAAAGCACGCGCAATACCAACACGTTGCGACATACCACCCGACAATTCTTTTGGATAGGCCGACTCAAAACCATCCAAACCGACAACATCAATGGCTTGCAGTGCTCTTTTACGCCTTTCTTCACGAGGCACACCGCGCGCCTCTAAACCAAGCTCTACATTCTCTAACACCGTACACCATGGCAACAGCGCAAAGTGTTGAAACACCATGGTCAATTCAGGTATTGGCTCGTGAATAGGTTTGCCATTAAATAACACATCACCATGATTCGGCTTTACTAAGCCCGATAAGATTCGCAATAACGTAGACTTACCCGAACCAGATTTACCTAATAACGCAACCACTTCACCTTCACGCAATTCAAAATTCACATGATCAAGCACTAACAATTCTTGCGAGCCCTGCTTCTTAAAAGATTTTTTAATATCTTTAACTTCAACCAAAACGCTCATACGTTACTCCTAAACAATCCGAAAGCGACGGTCCGCCAAATTATACAATGGCCGCCACAACACACGATTTATTACTAATACATACGTCGACATCACAGCGATGCCTAAAGCTAAGCGTTGAAAATCGCCGGCATCATACACCTGAGTAATGTAAGCGCCCAGACCGGTCGCATACAAATGCACATGTCCCCAGCTGACTGCTTCAGAAATAATACTGATATTCCAAGCGCCACCAGCCGCTGTAATTACACCGGTAACGTAAAATGGAAAAATTGCAGGCAACGCAAAACGCTTCCACCATAACCAACCTTTAACATATAACGTGCCCACCGCATTGTGCATATTCTTAGGAATGGCTGCAGTACCCGCAATCACATTAAATAAAATGTACCACTGCGTGCCTAAAATCATTAATGGCGATGTCCACACATTAACATTCAGTTGGTAACGCAAAATAATCATCACAGCAATGGGAAATAATAAATTCACTGGAAACGCGGCCAAAAATTGCAACACTGGCTGCACTTTCTGTGTTAACCGTGGCCGCAAACCAATCCACACACCGATCGGCACCCATACCAATGAGCTCAATACGATTAAAACCGTCACACGCACAGCGGTAATAAAACCCAAACCAAACACATGCACGGTTTCTTTGACCGGCACAATTCTATAAACATAACGCACCAAATAAACGGCGCACACAAAAGCCAGTAATATAATAAAGCCATTCCATAGTATATTTGTCGTACGACGCAAACCCTTCGAAGGCTGCCACTCTCGCCGTGTGCGTTTGACACGAAACCACGACAAGTTCACCAAAAAATCACCTAAACATTCAAACCAATAACCCACGGCACGTAATGCACGTGTACGTTGAAACAAATTTAATACCCAAGACTCTGGCTCAACTTCCGACCCCATATCACCGGCTTTAAATTTTTCTGACCATGCGATTAATGGCCGAAACAATAACTGATCATAAATCGCGATCACAATGGCCATAGCGATAATCACATACACGATGGCGGTTTTATCGGCCTGTTGAATCGCCAGTGCGATATACGAACCAATGCCCGGCAGCGTCACGTGTTGATTCTCCACTGGAAAAGCTTCCGCAGCGACAAGAAAAACCCAGCTGCTAGACATCGACATCATCGTGTTCCACAACAAACCCGGCATTGCAAAAGGTACCTCAACGCGCCAGTAACGCTGCCAACCCGATAACTGGAACATTGCCGATGCTTCTAACAAGTCATGCGGCACCGTGCGTAAGCTTTGATAGAAACTTAATGTCATGTTCCACACTTGCGCCACTAAAATAGCAAAGATGGCTGCACATTCTGGCCCCAACATGCTGCCATGAAATAGCACAATAAAGCCGACCACAGTAATCGACAAAAAACCCAACACAGGCACTGACTGCAAAATATCAATCAGTGGAATAATAATGCGTTCAGCCTGACGGCTCTTAGCCGCCCACGTACCAAAGATAAAAGTGAACAATAACGAACAGCACAGCGCTATCAACATGCGTAATACTGAACGGAACGCATAATAAGGTAACTTCCATGGGCTTAATGAGATCGGAATCGATTGGCCTAACTCGAAATGGCCAGACATTGACCGAACACCCCAGCCCATCAAGAAGATAAGTGATATCACCAACACGAACGCCATCACATCCCAATAATTAGGAATGCGCCAGCTGCCTACCTCAAATTTGGTGTAGGTATTTTTAGGTGGAGTATACATGCAGCGATCATATCAAACACCGAGCAAACGGTAAATGAAGACTGACAGGCTTAAATCGCAGTATGGTAATTATTCCTCGCGGCGTACACGGCGATAATGCCGCCTAAGGTCAAGCCGCCGATCACATCACTAACAAAATGGTAGTACATACCAACCTGTCCAATTATTACTAACAAGGCCAAAAGCGCCCATAGCCATCGATACCGCGGATACAACAACCACAAGCTCACGCTAAACGCAGCAATAATCGTCGAATGACCGGATGGGAAAGATTGTGCCATCACACCACCATGTAACCAATTAAAACCATATTTGTGATCACGCACTAATGACGGGTTATTGCATATAAAGGTGGCAGTCCAATAACGGCCAAAGATTTGCTTGAGCATTTCCTTAAAGAAGATGCCAATCACCACGGCATGGCAAATCACAATCAAGCGCCTATCTGATACAGTAAGGCGTGATATAGCCAGACCGACACCATAATATATATAATATAGGAGCACTAAAGCGGTAATGATGGCGGGTATGATGTTCGCACACCACTGCAACCACAGCAGGTCACGGCTGTGATGAGCCACTAAAAAAAACACCACTGACCTGTCTAAGTAGAAATAACTCAATACGATCAACACGATTGCAACAACCAATACCCAGGCGGTTTTCCTCAACACTCAATAAACTCCTTGCATCATTGATTTGCTGTATTTGGCGCACATGATATACAAATTGCGCTGATAGTACAGCGCTTTTGCATGAATTGCCCATTGCTAACAGCTTTGATATACTCCCCAACCTGTTTAACTATGAGCAACATTATGACTGAAAAGTTGGATTACTCCAAAGCTCACTACACCATCAGCGCTACTGATCTTAATCAGATGCCGACTGATCAAGGTGGCGAAGTGGCTTTTATTGGTCGCTCTAACGCTGGCAAATCCAGCGCCCTCAATACCATTGCGGGCATTAAAGGCTTAGCTCGTGTCAGTAAGACTCCTGGCCGCACACAAGCGATTAATGTATTCGACTTAAACAAAACATGCCGCTTAATTGATTTGCCTGGCTATGGTTATGCCAAAGTTCCGCGGCCTGTCAAAGAGCGCTGGGCACAGTACATTGACGCCTACCTGCAAAATCGTGAATGCTTGCAAGGCTTAGTGTTGATTATGGACATCCGTCACCCATTAAAAGAATTAGATCAACAATTGATCGAATGGACAGCTAACTGTGAAATACCCGTTCACATACTGCTCACCAAAGCAGACAAGCTCAGCAAAAACCAGCAGCGCAAAACGTTAACCGATGTCACGGATGCCTTAGAAATGTACGGCGACACCATTAGCATCCAGTGCTTTTCCTCACTCGATCGACTCGGTGTTGAAGAAGCCCGCAATAAGTTAGACGAATGGTTTGGCGAATAGCCGACTTCTGTTATGATTGTGGGTATGGATACACAACGCATTACGTTATACCTAAACCGCTATAAGCATCAGCTGCCCTGGTTAGTTGCAGCCGTGTTGGTTTTGATTACTGTAATCACACTACTCACAGATATTTCCTACTTCCGTTTTGACTTACCTGCTGCTATCACAACAGCCAACAACCTGAGCCATCCTGTCAACCTGGCGGATGAACACATTTTTGGCCTGTTCAGTGATGACTTCGATGACCTACCTGAAACGCAGCTGCAACTCACACTACAAGGCACTGGCGTCGACCATAGGGATACAGCCGTGTCGATTGCGATTATTTCATCACCCAATCAAAAAGCACGCTTATTTCATATCGGTGATGATGTGCCTGGCGGTGCCGAAATTAAAGACATCCTGTTTGATCGTATTGTGATTGACAATAATGGCGAGCTACAAAAATTATCGATGCACGTACCTGTGCTAAACAACCAACCCAGTGGCGATACCACACCGCCACCTAACTCAGGGTTGACGCCAGCATGAAGAAAATAATCTGCCTTATTATTGCTTGCTTATTCCTTACCGGGTGTATGGGTGCGAACTACTATTACAAAAAAGGCCAAAAAGAATTCCAAGTGCAGAATTATCATCAAGCCTTTGCAGATACCTTGGCGGCCGCCAAGTACGGCAACGTCGATGCACAATATGCCACTGGATATATGTACTACTACGGCATCGGCACCGAGCAAAATGATTATTTAGCAGAGATGTGGTTTGCTAAGTCTGCTGCCATTGGTGAGCCCAGATCAATTGAAGCACTCAAACAAGTGAGAAAATCTGCAGAAAATCCTCTGCTGTTCGGCATTGACAAGCAACAAGCGGCACCACCACCGCATAAACCGACTCAAGCACAAATACATGCCAATGCGCCTGTACTTCATCACACTCAGCCAACGGCTACACAACATGCAGCGCCTGCAGCCACTAAAAAAGCCTATAACCCACACGCGGGTTATAAAACACAAACTAAACGTTTACCGCCGATTCCAGCGCCACATACCACCCATGTAAAGTAAATATCTGCCAATACGCTGAACAGTGGTTGCTATCAAGGCGCACAGCGTACCCATTTTACTTCATGGCTCGCTTCGTTCCACTACGCTGCGCTTTACTTACGTAAAATGGGCACCCTATACACCCTGATAGCATTGCTCAACTTAATGGCAGTTATTCTGATGCACGGACTCGAGTGTTTGTCACCCCGGAAACCGACGTAGTCGATTATCCGGGATGACAAAGCCCAACAGTACTGCCGATACTACTGAGCTTATGTGAATGATGATATGCAAGGCAAAAGCGAACGAATAACCGGAGTTTACTTGTAGATAAATGAGGATTATGAGCGAGCTTTTAACACCGCAGATCATTATTCACGAAATCTCAGCAACTACTGAGCTTATGTGAATGATGATATGCAAGGCAAAAGCGAACGAATAACCGGAGTTTACTTGTAGATAAATGAGGATTATGAGCGAGCTTTTAACACCGCAGATCATTATTCACGAAAGCTCAGTCAAACTTTTATCTTTTCGAGGATCATCTTGGCGTCTACCAGTCCGTCGGTAGATTTGCGCGTAATGCGCGTAGACTTTACAACGATACCTTGCTTATCTGCCATCTGCGTTAACGCAGTAATCAAACGATCAAACGGCACTTGGCCAAAATTAACACCCACCGATGTTTTATCTAATAGCTTGATAGAGGTAATGTGGTAGGCAATACGTTGCGCTTTAAATTGCGCCTTAACCACTTCATCCAGCTTTTGCTTGGTGGGTGATGGTAGTTGATAGCCTAGTGCTTCATAGCGGTCTAAACGCTGCATGGCATGCTTCATCCACACTAGCAAACTTTGACCGCGACGTAAATCGTTGTACTGCTCACTAACAGCTGTGCTTAATGGATTCCACGCATAGGTATAAACCAACATCACTATCACCACCACGCTACCGATGATCAAGATACGGCGATCACGCTGTGTTAAGTTTTGCCACTTTTCTCTCATCATGCGTGCCTCTGAATCAATAATGTCACTTGATTATTCGCGCCTCTGGATGACAATTGCTGCACTTTTAATCCCGTGTTTTCTAGCTGCGTGATTAAACCTTGCACTGAAGCCTGGCCTTGCTCCTGCAGAGTGATCGTCAGACGCGACTTAGCATAATCCATCGATTCTGCTTGCCAGTGAGGGTCTTTATGCAAAATAGGCCCGACCAATTGCAGCATTTCGATCATGGTATTTTGCGCTTGCAGCGATTTAAAATGCCCCAAACGCTCGGTAATTAAATCACGCGCATCAGCAGGGTCTTTTGATTCCAATTGCGCTTGCGCCATTGCTGACTGTATCTCGCCAATCAATGCCGTGTTCTGATGATGCATATAGAAGTAACCGCTGAGATTCATACCAAGCACCAATAACAAACAGACAACCGCAATCGAACCGCATTGCAGCCATCTTTTTTTGATGCGGCTTAAGCGAGTATGCAAGCGATACTTACCTTGCAATAGGTTTATCGCTGGCTGCTTAAGCAGTTCAGCCGCATCTAACCAAGGGTTTGTTGGGTGCCAAGTCAATGCAGAAGAAAAGCCCTGATCAAAAATATGACCATGTTTCTGCACATCACCAATCACATCAATCGCCTCTGGCATTTGATTACCATAGCTCTGCACAATCATCGGCCAACACAGCTCAAATTGATCAATATCAAAACTCGCGCCTAATTGATCCCCCCGACGCCACAGCACAGCATCCTCAACAAATGCAATACTCCAATGTTCAGGCTTACGGTGTAATGCCAGACAGTCAGGCAAAATAGCGGTAACATTTAAGCCCAGCTTTTTTAAGGCATGATACAACTGTAAAAAATCATCTCGCTGTATCGCGGCAACAGTTGTCGTTTGTGCTGTCACTTCGCCCTTAACGAAATAAATCGACTCCACATCGTCCGCTATTTGATCTTCAACAGCAAAAGGCAATGCTTCAGCCAATTCGGCCGCGCTCATTTTAGGCAAATTTGCTTGCAATAAAGCAATCGACTGCCCAGGCAGTAACACAAATAATTGTTTGATATCAGGTAGTGCTTCTAAATCAATCAAATCATCGAGCCAACGATGATCAATCGCATTATGTCCTTCCGCTAGTGTAAACAACTCAAACGGCTGGTCGATACTATGTGGAAAGCGGATAACGTAGTTCATAAATTCATCTTACCCGAGCTTTATGTAGATTGCCATAACACGTACGCATGCAGCGGCTTCTTTGGCTTTTTGTTGCCGCTCAATTGTGATAAATCAGCTGTTTTTTGACCAGCAGAATCCATTCGCGATGCAGACGTGGCATTACTAGCTTTTTTGTTGGTGTTTGATTTAGGTTTGCCAGCTGTTGATGCCTGTAAATTAGATTGCCATTGCGGTATTGAGGTTCCTATAGCAATCAAGCTGGTGTTTACTATTTGTTGGTTTTGCTTTGATGCTGAGGCTTCTAGCACAAAAAACTTACTATCATACGCCATTAATTTATTATTGATGGCTTGCGGGCTGGTATTTTGCGCCTGCAGGCACTTGGTGAACACCTTGGCAGTTTTAAAACCTTTACTACTTTTGCGACAAGCGATAATGGCCTTCACTTTATCCATCGTCACTTTTTTATCTTTAAACATCGCCCACATCACCGGCGCACTCACTGAATTGAGATTCATTTTAGTTTTAGGCGGCAAAGCCACCGTATAAGGAAACAACTTTTGCATTAACGAAGCTGTCACACCACTGACTAATCGCATTTCGCTGATATCAGCCATTGGTCGATGCGCTAGCTGGTACTTCACCCCCGACTGATAACCGGATGCCACTTTGCTTTTTCTTACCCAGGCACTGACTTGTTGCGCTACGGACATGGCCGCCTTAATATCATAGTTACCATCTACTGCGGTTATTAATTTAGCAAATACCGGCATATTTGCGGTTTGAGTTAATAGGTTAATATTAAAACGCGCCTGTGCATCGCTGACCTGACCAGACACCTTGACACCATATATATCTATCGGTTGAATGTTTTCAGCAAACGTCATAATGGTGTGTTTCTTCTTGTTCTTTAATGCCAGTTGTAATAACTGTTGCTTAACCATGTCTTGAACACCTTGCGTGGCTGCCATCATGCCATCCATATTCGACACCATGCCCGTTTCAAAAATATCTAAATGTTGCGATACCATCATGGCTGTTGCAATAGTCGCCACTACCACCGTTACCATAATGGCAACGATCAACGCAGCGCCACGTTGTCTACTGCTACTTTGCGTTGGGTATGGCACGCGTTGCTCCTGCTAAGTTAACAATACGCTGCACGCGTCCCCATCTTTGCAAGCTCATGGTGAGAATAATGGCTTTTGGTAAGTCTGATTGTTTTTGTTTCTTACTATTATTTTCCATTTGTTGTGGTTGCGGCCAAAAGCTCACTACCTGATTATGTTGATCTACAAATTGAACCTGCATACTTTGCACATGATCCAGTAATACTTTTTTCGCTGGTGTTGCACTATCCGCAGTAAAATCCAAAACCGGCCAATTTTCAAAGATGAGCTTACCGTTTTGAAACACAAAACCAACCCGCGTCAAGAAGCTGGATTTATCTTGAAAGCCAGGATTTAATCGACCCAAGTTGGTGAATGCCACACCACCATCTATGGTTGACACTGCAGGATAGGTTGCCCCATTAGCTGCTGTGATGGGACGATCAATAATATTGGCGACATTCCGTTGCCACAACAATAATGAAATTTGAATATTCATTAACTCATCATCAATGCCCCTTAAACGCTGATGTGTTTTAATCGTTGAGTGCAACGTTAAACCCGCCAGCGTACCCAGAATAGCAAAGATAAATACCGCAATAAGAATCTCAAACAGGGTAAATGCTCTAATGCGCCTCATCATGCTTGTGTCGCCTGCCGTTTAGGTGGGTCCCACACAAAACCCGCTAAATGATAGTACTTCACCTTACCTGTTTTATTGCCGACATAAATTTGCACTTGCTGATAATAGGGAGTACCTGATGAGACCGTTGCAGCCCACGTCCACTGTCGATTCCACATCGACACCACGCCGTTCTGCTCAGCATTTTGACGCAGTGATGGCAATTGTCCATTTTGCAATTCTGCCAATATATTGCCGGCAACCCAACGCGACACGATAGACGATTGCAAATGCGTGGTAGTCAGCACGCCTTGCGACATGGCACGAATCACGGCCGCGCAAGCAATAGCGATAATCACTAACGCCACTAAGATTTCAATCAATGTAAACGCTCTATGTATCCGCATCTAATTTCACCGTAATCGTTCCATTACTAAACACATTCACTTTGTAAGACGACACTTTTTTCTTGTCTGCTTTCACTGTTAAGATCGCAGCCGTCACAAAGCCAGTGGGATAAAAAATGATTTGTGGCGATTGCGCATCATCAGGATCATCACTTTTAAATGAATTGGTTTTAACTTGTACTATCACATGATCAGCAAATGCTTTTGGGCGTGATAACTGGTCATCACGTAATGGCGACCATTGCGTTTTACCATAAGCACCGGTCGCGGCCAAACGATAAAAACGATAACCTTTATCGGTAATCTTCATGCCCAATATAGCCGGTTGCAAAATCGCTTGCTGCGAAGCAACTGTCATCACCTCTTGCAGCTGATGCGCAGTCCCTTTCAGCTTGGCACCTAAACCAAAACCACTCAGGGATAACACACCAACCAATAAAATAATCGCAACGATTACCAACACCACTAACAATTCTATTAATGTAAATGCCAGCTGGCGTGGTAACCGCACATCACCCTTAATACTGGGTTGCATTCGGATTTTGTGTTTTACTACTGTCATCCTTCAACTTTCCTGACGATGAAATATTTTGAATATTCCAATTGCCAATGGTGGCATTAATACCAGTTCCAGTAGGGGCGTCATTCGCACCATAGGTAAAGATATCGATCGTGCCATGCTTGCCTGGATTGTCATAATGGTAAGCATGGCCCCATGGATCCAATGGCATACGTTTTAAATAGCCACCTGATGCATAGTTACTAGGAATATTACCGGTGGTTGGCTTAGTCACTAACGCTTTTAAGCCTTGTGCTTGGCTAGGATATACTCCGTTATCTAGCTTATATAAATCCAACGCATTTTCGATGGCTTGAATATCTTCTTTGACCTTAACCACCTTCGCTTGATCTGGACGTGACATGATTTTTGGCACCACAATCGCGGCCAAGATCGCCATAATCACCACAACCACCATGACCTCAACTAATGTAAACGCGGCTGAGTGTCGCACAGAATTTTTTTGTTGCATGTTCATTCCCCTATCCTGAAAACTGATCTAAATTAAAGATTGGCAGCATAATAGCTAACACGATGTATAACACAATACCACCCATCACTAAAATCATTACCGGTTCAAATAACGTCAATGCATTTTGAATAATCATCTCAACGTCATTTTCTAAACTTTCCGCGGCCTTATCTAACATTTCTTCTAACTGCCCACTGTTTTCACCACTGGCTACCAAGTGTAAAAACATCGCGGGAAAATAACCGGTCTTATCTAATGCCACATTAATATTAGTCCCTTCGCGCACCTTCTCGACACTGACCTCAACCGCTTCGCGCATGGGCACTAGCGTAATTAATTGCGCTGCTGCACGCATCGCTTCTAACACAGGCACACTGGCTGAATTTAAAATACCAAAAGTGCGACCAAACCGTGCGCAGTTAATGATACGAAAATTTTTACCGATGACAGGCACACGTAACAACAAACGATGCACTTGCCGTCTAAATTTTATTTTTTTCATCGCTCGAAAAAATAAAAGCATCATGACAACAAAACCTGCTAATACATACAAACCGTAATGTTTTATAAAGGTACTAAAAGCAATCAGTGATGTAGTAACCGCAGGCAGGGCATGATTGGTTTGGGTAAATACTGTAACGATTTGCGGCACAACATAAATCAACAAAAACAACACCACCAACACTGACACAATAACCATTAAACTCGGATAGACCAAAGCTTGCTGCACTTTTTGACGAATACGGTGTTGCTCTTCGGTATAATCAGCCAGTTTTTTTAATACTAAATCTAATTTACCAGAGCGTTCACCGGAAGAAACCGTGGTTCGATATAACAAAGGAAATGAATTAGGGAAGCTATCCATGGAGTCAGCGAGCGTATGCCCCTCAACAACACGTGAACGCACACCTATTAAAATACTTTTCACCCGTGGCTTTTCTGCTTGCTGTGCCACGCCAGCTAACACTTCATCAATCGGAATACCGGCAGCTAACAATGTAGACATCTGCCGCGTTACCAACGTCAAATCAGCTATCGACATTTTTTGACGCGATGTGGTTAGACGATTTAATTTATTTTTTACAGAACTACCACCACCGCTGACCTCACGCACCTTTAACGGCATCAAGCCTTGACCACGTAATGCCATGCGCGCTTGGCGTGCACTGTCTGCTTCAATCACACCCTTTTGTTTTTTGCCATCTTGTCCGACAGCTAAATAATCATAAGCTGCCATCGAGCTCTACCTCCGACGCAGAAACACGGATCACTTCTTCAATAGACGTTTCACCTGCTAACACCCGGCGCCAACCGTCTTGGCGCATGCTTGGATACAACTTACGCGCATAAGCCTCCATCGCAGCTTCACTTTCATTTTCATGAATCATCTCACCCAGCCTCTCATCAATCGCAATCAACTCATAAATACCCGTTCGGCCGGTATAGCCCGAGTTATTGCACAGAGGACAACCATGCGGTGAATAGACCGTTACTTTCTCATTCGCTGGTAAACCCATTTTGACCAATTGCTTTTCGGTCAACTCATGCGGCACTTTACAATCATCGCACAATACACGTACTAACCGTTGCGCTGCGACACCAATTAACGTTGATGATACTAAAAATGGCTCAACACCCATATCACGCAAACGTGTCACGGCGCCAATCGCGCTATTGGTATGCAGTGTTGATAATACCAAATGACCGGTTAAACTGGCTTGCACCGCCATTTCTGCCGTTTCCACATCACGAATTTCACCGACCATCACCACGTCAGGATCTTGACGCAAAATCGCACGTAAACCTTTAGCAAAGGTCATATTAACTTTAGTATTCACCTGCGTTTGACCAATGCCTGGCAGGTAATATTCAATCGGATCTTCCACCGTTAAAATATTACGCGACACATCATTTAACGCGGTTAATACCGCATACAAAGTAGTGGTTTTACCTGAACCGGTAGGACCTGTTACCAAAATAATGCCATGCGGCTTGGCAATTAAATCGTTCATCACATCTAATGTTTTTTGCGCCATACCTAAACTTAGCAAATCCAATGATGTCGATTTTTTATCAAGTAAACGCAATACCACACGTTCACCGAAATGAGTGGGGATAGTGGATACCCGCACATCAACCGCGCGACCAGCAATACGTAAAGCAATACGGCCATCTTGCGGTAAACGTTTTTCAGCGATATCGAGCTTCGCCATAATTTTTAAACGCGATGTTAAAAGCGGTGCCAACACCCGCGGTGGACGCAGCACTTCACGCAACACACCATCAATACGAAAGCGCACTAAGATTTCTGACTCAAACGTTTCAAAGTGAATATCTGAGGCCACTTGCTTAATTGCTTGGGTAAGTAACGCATTTAATAAACGAATCACCGGTGCATCATCTTCGGTTTCTAATAGATCAGTCGTGGTAGGTAGTTGATCCATTAAATCCGACAAATCCATGTCTTCTTCGATATCACTGATCGCCTGAATTGCGTGCTCAGTGCCAGTATCATACGCATGAGCCATCACCGACTCAAACTCCAAGCCATCGACAGCTTCAAAAATTAATGGTTCAGCCAAAAAACGACGCACCTCAATCAAGGCATGATACGGTGTTACACCTTCGACATAAGCGACTACTAACTTATCGTCACGTCGCTCCTGAACAAAAATGCCATGTCGTTTGGCATAATTGAAATTAAGTTTCGGTAGATTATCCGCTGATTCAAGCACAACGCCTTCAGCAATATCTTGCTCGTCAGGCTGTTGATCATTGTCTTGGTCTGTCACCGCGTCAACTCCTGATATTATTCACTAATGCGCTGGAAACGGTGCGGGTAGTCCAGTCGGATGATGCCCCGTACGCATCGCCGGGAAAACCACCCTGCCCGCTGGAACAATCGTCGATTGATCGGTCGCATACTTAATTTGTTGAGCACGCGCAAAGTTATAGCGCTTAGAAGTTTCTTGCAGATTCGACAAACGATCACGTAAGATAGCCGGTTTCAAGAACACCATTAAGTTCCGCTGTATATTTTGCTTAACGCGGTAGGTAAATAAGCGACCAAAGTAAGGGATATCACCCAAGATTGGCACCTTAACATCATTGACTGAATGCTGATTACGAATCAAACCGCCCAACACCAAAATATCTTTGCTGTTCACTAACACACCGGTGTTAATCAAACTGGTAGCAATTTTAGGGTTCTCTGAATTTTGATTACTGGTACTCTGCCCCAGCTCGCGATCAGACAACACAATTTTCAGCATGATGGTATTGTTCGGGCTGATTTGTGGTGTCACTGTTAGCTTCAGTGTGACATCGGTACGTTGCAAGGTGGTAAATGGCACCGATTGGTTTTGATTACTTAGATTGGCACCGGTATCACTGGTCGCATAACTGCGGTTTTGCAGCCCAACGTTTTCACCCTGACTGATCAACGCTTTTTGGTTATTCAGCACTACCACCGATGGCGTGGCTAAAATTTGTGATTTCGTGTCATTTTGTAATGCCGTCAATAGGCCTTTAATGTCTTCGCCGCGCAAGAAGCCAGTACCGACATGGAAACCAATATCAGCACCAGACACACCCGTACCGGTTGAACCCGTATCTGTCGATTGGCCACCTTGACTGGCCGGCGCAGGGTTAGCACCAACCGTACCCCATTGAATACCCAGCTTGCGCATCATTTCTTCATCAACACGTACAATAATCGCTTCCACCAATACTTGCATTGGCCTGACATCGAGCACGCGAATCACCTTAAGTAGTTTGCGTGTAATCTGTGCCGGCGCAGAGATCAACACCGAGTTATTGCTTTCTTCTGCCACAATCGAGGCTTTCTTAGTGCCGCCGGCAACAAGAGGGCTGGCTTGCGAACCTGCCGCTGCCTGAGAACCACCCGATGAATTTGATAGCGTATCACTGGCATTATCACCACCATTGGTGCTCGCATCACCCAGTGAAGAAGTAGCCACTGGCGCTGCGGCCGCACCACCACCTTGCACTTTACCACCAATCAGTCGTACCAATACCGGCACCAAATTCTTAGCACGTAAAAATTTCAAATGCACTAAACGAATACCACCGCCATCTTGTGCGGCCTTAATATCCAAACGACGGATTAATTTTTTAGCAGTAGCAATATTCACCACACTGCCACTAATCAATATCGAATTACTGGTAGTATCCGCGGCAAATGATACGTTGGTCACCTTGCCTTCAGCGCGATTGTCTTGCTGTAATTTATTTAATACTTTGACTAATTTTTCTGCGTTAGCATTTTTTAATTCCACCTCTTGGATTTCACTGGCATTGTGATCATCCATGTTGTGCACAATTTTAGTCAAGCGCGCCACGTTATCAGCAGAACCTGCCAATATTAAGGTATT
The DNA here is from genome assembly GCA_029212925.1 of Coxiellaceae bacterium. GTDB lineage: Bacteria > Pseudomonadota > Gammaproteobacteria > Coxiellales > Coxiellaceae > JARGNX01. Next base: position 106,103 of record JARGOB010000002.1, read on the forward strand.
GCTTGGGGTATAAGCCATAATGCTGCCCCACTCATGCATCAGTGGACGCAAGATTGGCACCAATTGTGCAGCGGATACATTGTAAACCGGCACGACTTTTAAAATAACTTGGTCATTACCCACCGGCTCTTTCTTTTTAACCACTTGCGTGCCAGCGTACTCTTTAGCATTCATCGCCGGTACAATTTTTATCACATGACCAGCAGGCACAGCCGCATAACCCAACACCTGTAACATCGATAAGAACACTTTATATAACTGATCGTTCGACATAGGTGTTTTCGATACGATCGTCACCCGCCCTTGCACACGCGGATCAATAACAAAATTCTTACCCGTCAGTGCTGAGATAGTATGAATAACAGCCCGCACATCGGCATTCTGCAAGTTCCACACTTGTTTCTGTTGGTTTTTGTTTTTATTTTTGCTTTGCGTGTTGCTTTGTTGGGCAGGTGACGATGAACTGTTTGGTAAAGGACTATTCGCGGGCATCGATTGCAGCGGACTTGCAGCGCTGCTCGGTGTTTTATTGACTGCAGCACTGTGCGCTGCTGGATCAGCAGCCAAAATACTGGTAAAACTTAACGCAATCGAAGCAACAGCTGCGGTGCAGAGTTTGCTCATGCAAGTTTGCGTCATTCAGTTCCCCCAGAAAATCCCTTCGATTCCAACGCTCTATTCTAACGGATCAAATCTACTATGTCATTACTCTTTATGAAGGTGCAGCTCAACCATAGCATTCCTGTCAACGAATTACGTAATGCACAAAATAGTGCACTACACGGCTGCTGCAGCTTTTGCCACGCGCGGATCTAATTCACCAGCCTCATAACGCTTAAACATATCCTCCATCGATACACAACGGATTTTATCGGCCCAACCAGCGGTACCAAATGCTTCATAACGCGCCAAACAAATCGATTTCATCGCTTTAGTTGCTTCACCTAAATATTTACGCGGATCAAATTGCGCTGGATTTTCTGCCATATAACGACGAATCGCACCAGTTGAAGCTAAACGTAAATCAGTATCAATATTAATTTTACGCACACCGTGTTTAATGCCTTCTTGAATTTCTTCCACTGGCACGCCGTAAGTTTCAGGGATTTCGCCACCGAATTCATTGATCACCGCCAACCATTCTTGTGGCACTGATGATGAGCCATGCATCACTAAGTGGGTATCTGGTATACGTTGATGAATCGCTTTAATACGATCAATTGCTAAAATATCGCCTGTCGGTGGACGGGTAAATTTATACGCACCATGACTGGTACCAATCGCAATCGCTAATGCATCCACTTGTGTTTCACTAACAAAACGCGCCGCTTCTTCTGGGTCAGTCAACAACATGTCTTTATCTAATTTACCTTCAGCCCCATGACCGTCTTCTTCGCCCATTTCGCCGGTTTCCAACGAGCCCAAACAACCCAGCTCACCTTCCACTGACACACCGCACGCATGCGCCATTTCCACCGTCAAACGCGTCACATCAACATTGTATTCATAGCTACCTGGCGTTTTCATATCAGCCATTAATGAACCATCCATCATCACCGAGCTAAAACCCAATTGGATAGAACGCTGACAAACCGAAGGCGATGAACCGTGATCTTGATGCATACACACCGGAATGTGTGGCCATTCTTCCATCGCCGCTTCAATTAACTTACGCAAGAAAGGGGCACCTGCATAACTGCGCGCACCAGCAGAAGCTTGTACTATCACCGGACTATTGGTTTCATCCGCCGCTTCCATAATGGCGCGCATTTGCTCAAGATTGTTCACATTAAATGCAGGGCAGCCGTAACCGTTTTCAGCCGCATGATCCAAAAGTTGTCGAAGCGTAATTAGCGCCATAGTGCCTTCCTCTCAGTGGTATTAATAAGCTGCGTGCATTATTGCATATTGTTCCCTGTGATTTCCACTTCGACATGCCGTCATAGATGAACTGCTGCGTTGTAAATAAAGCTGGCAGATTTACGCTTTAAGGCACGGATAGCTTCGCAATGACAGATTTGATAACAATCAAGAAATAATTTGGAAAGCTTTGGCGGTTTTAAGCAGCTGCAACAACTCTGGTTTTTTATGCACACGCAATTTTTGCTTTAAATGATCAATATGGGTTTCAACCGTACGCGGAGAAATATGACATTGTTCAGCCACTTGCTTCATTGTCATACCTGACAAGATAAAACGAGCAATTTCAGTTTCCCTCCTCGTCAACATCACCATATCATTACCCACGGATACAACCGCACCATTGCGATTTAGATCAGCAATAAATTGATGACGTCGCGATTGGTTTTGATAACAAGGAATATCGATGACATCGACTTTGTTACGCTCATACTTGTCAATCACATGAATCGGTTGCTTTTCTAACCTTTCAATTAACTCACAAGCGTGATAACGAAAATGCTCAGTAAACTGATCCAACAAATCCATATTGTTTGTGCATTGTTGTGCAAAACTTGTATTACCTGAGTCCGTACCTAAAAAATAAAACTCGCAATATTCACCATCATCAGCAGGCCTAATTAATGTGATGCCATTTGATATTTTATAACGCTCAGTCACTGCTTCCAAGATTGGGCTATGCGTTGGTATTTGCGACCAAATCAAATGGCCTTTAACATAGTGTTCGATTTCTTTTTCCAATGCACTTTCATGAAACAACTCGTTTTCAAAATAGTACGCCACCCATTCGGGATGCGTGCTTAAACTAATCTCACGACCATCTTTGAATACACGCTTGTACACTAAGCTACGCATACCAAAGTGTTGACGCATTGGCAAACAGATGGCGAGGATATCCTCACTGTCTACTAATGAAAGATGCTGCTCAACTTGTTTTTTATTTTCTGCTGCCATAACCATCAAAGTATAGCCTTATTCAGTATCGATAGCGGCATCAAATTCAAAAAAGCGAATTGAACTTTGTTTTAATAAATAAGGCATTAGTGAATCCAACAGCACTTGATGCTCCGGATTATGCTGCCAATTAACCAGGCCTTTTTTGCTATCAAAACACAAAATAACGTGTGTCGCTTGATTATCATCTTTTTCACGGCCATGCATCACACCAACAAAACCCGGCGTTTGCTTCGCAGCACGTTGCAACTGTTCAAACCATTGTGGAAAAAATGCTTTCCCTTGTTGATTTAAATGGTGTGTTATATGTTTATTAATACTCATCTTATATACCTCTCTTATGTATGTTTTCTGAATCCCGAGGCAAACCCGGGATGACGTGTCAATCCGGTATCGTCATTGCGAAGCCTTCGGTAGAAGGCTGAAGCAAGCTCCTCGCAATGACGGTTCCGTTAACCTTCCAAATTATGAAACTGAATAATCTCTGTCGGATAACGCTCACCGGTTATTACCGTCATACTCAATAACTGATCGATTTCTTTCATCTCGCTAGGCGACAACTGAATTTGCATTGCCGCAATATTTTGTTGCAAATACGCTATACGTTTAGTACCCGGAATAGGCACGATATTATCACCACGCGCCAATAGCCACGCCAATGATAACTGCGCTAAACTGCATTTTTTATCTTCAGCAAATTGATTAATCGCTGTGATAGCATGTTGGTTAGCTTGTAAATTATCCGCATTAAAACGCGGTAAAAATTGACGGAAATCATCTTTAGCAAAGGCATTCGTATTGGTCATCGCTTCCGTTAACAGTGAACGACACAGAGGACTGTATGCCACAAAGCTAATACCCAACTGATCACAAGCAGCTATTACATTATTGCTTTCGACATCACGGCTCACCATCGAATATTCTGTTTGTACTGCAGCCAGTGGATGAATCGCATTCGCGCGTCTCAACGTATCTGCCGACGCTTCTGATAAACCAATTTCTCGGATTTTACCTTGCGCTACTAATTGACTCATCGCACCAACACTGTCTTCGATCGGCACATTGGGGTCAACCCGATGCAAATAAAATAAATCGATATAATCAGACTCTAAACGAGTTAAACTGGCTTCAACTGATTGACGAATATACTCAGGCGAACCGTTTAAACCACGCACCATGGGATCATTCGGATCTCTGACAATACCACACTTAGTAGCGATCACTGCCTGATTACGCGAGCGCCCCTTCAGCGCCTTTGCCAGTAACCTCTCATTATCACCATAACCATAGATATCAGCGGTATCTAATAAATTAACACCGTTATCAAGGGCATAGCGAATAGTTTCAATGGCTTGTTTTTCATCGGTTTTTCCGTAGAATTCAGACATTCCCATGCAGCCGAGGCCGATGGAACTTACTGATAATTTACCTATTTTTCTGGACATTGCATAACTCCTAACTGTACATATTGACTATGTACAGCAGTTTACTGCAAAATCCCCTCCGTAAAAATCCGTAAAAAACCCGTATTTTCACTTTTTAATGCGGGAGCCCTGACACGCTTCTTTATACTATCGAATCTTAAGCATCATTCTGATATAGTGCCCGCACTATTTTTTAAAAGGACTTATATCACCATGAAACCATCCCTGTTTACATTATCGCTCGTTGGCTTAAGCTGTTTAGTTCCTGCATTAACTATGCAAGCGGGTAGCGTAGAAACACCAACTAAAACTTTGCTGCCTAAAGTTGCACCCGGCTTTGGCGTCAGCGCTGGCTGGCTTTATTTAGAAGCAGGCGCGAGCAATTTGGAATATGCGGTTTATACTACGCCGCTTCCCGTACCATCACCCAGTTGGCAACAAAAATTTGTGTATCCTGCTTACACCTCAGCATTTACCTTAGGCTTGCAGTACACCTTTTCTGATAGTGCAGATCAAATTAAACTGGATTGGTTAGACTTTAGCTCGACTGATACCAACTCCGCCACAGCTGCAGGCACTAACACTGACTCTATTGCACCGCCCTACTATTTTGGCCCCCTCGCACAGCGATTAAGAGGCTCTAACGCCAGTGGTGCCGCCAACTTTAATTTAGATCAAGTCAATTTAGTCTATGCACGCATATTAACTCTTGGCCAGCGCATTCGTTTTGAACCATTTGCTGGACTAGCCGCTTCTTATTTAAAACAAAGTCTTTCAGCCCACTTCGAGGGCACCACTAGCGGTAGCACGCAATATGAGATCAACTCATTTAATAACTCGACTTACAAAGCCATGGGGCCTCGCGTTGGCTTCAATGCTACAGGAATACTGGGACATCATTTTGGTATAACAACCAGCTTGGCTGCTTCATTATTAGTTGGCTCCGCAGCAACAAACGCTTACTTTATTTCATTTGATGGCACTGCAGGCAACACGACACCGACACAAACCTCACTGGCCGATCAAAGCCAAACCGCCGTGGTACCTGAGTTTGATAGTACATTAGGCTTATCATATGACTTTGACTTTACCTCTGGTTCTCGCTTCAGATTAGAAGCCGGTTACTTGTTCTCGATTTATTTAGATGGCATTCGTCAAACCGTACCTGCCAGTTTAGTGCCAGGTGCATTTAATAACGGTACCATCGCGATCGAAACCGATGCACAAGTACAAAGCAATTTTGATATCAACGGCCCTTATCTAAGAGCTACCTATAGCTTTGCTTAACAAGCCCCAGTCATAGCAGCGCTGCTATATCTCAGCGCTGCTATGGTACTCCCCAGCCCATAGCGCCTTAAGAAAATCTTGCCAATAAATGATATTGATATTGTCCACTACTCGATTTGTTTTATCATGTGATATTAAAAAATACTGCTGGCAAATTTTCTCTTCTTGCAGCTGCTTTAATCCTTTTAAATGCCTAGCATTTATTGCATCACTTACTTTAACCTCAATAGCTGTATGATCACCCATTATAAAATCGACTTCATTACCATGTTTTGTACACCAATAACTCAAAGACTCATGCAATCGTCGATAACTAATATAGGCACGTAATTCCATTGCAATAAATTGTTCGAATGCTTGGCCATATAAATCTGAATGCGGCTCTAACGCACTAATATTCACCAATTGATTACGCACGCCAATATCAAAAAAATAAAACTTAGCAGAACTTAATGCTTTTCTTTTTTTCGACTTAGTCCAAGCCGGCACTAAGAATCCCAACAAAGTATCCTGCAGAATTTGATAATACTCTCTCACTGTCGATGCGGGGATACCTACATCATTCGATAAACGATTAAAATTAAGTATATTGCCTGAAGTTAGTGCAGATGTTTGTAAAAATCGCGTAAAAGATTGTAGCTTTCTTATTAAACTTTCAGCTTGAATCTCTTCTCGCAAGTAAGTATCGACATAAGCTATCAGCTCTTCACGCGGATATTCACTTAGATACACACTGGGTATTCCGCCAAACAAAAGATACCGCTCCAAATCGAAATCTGTAATTTCAGTTGTTGTTAATGGAAACAAATCTGCTTCCCATGCCCTACCAGCCAATAAATTGATGTTTTGTTTTTTTAATTTACGCGCTGAACTACCTGTCAGCAAAAAAGTAAGCTGCTGCTCCTCAATCAAACGATGCACCTCATTGAGTAATTCAGGTACACGCTGGATTTCATCTATCACAATAATTTGTTGTTGCGCCGATCTATTCGATATTAACGACTCTAGTTCCCAAGGTTTTGCGCTCAGTCTCAGGTAAATATCACTGCGCAACAGGTTAATAATCAGAGCCTGGTCAGCAAACTGCTGCTTAATTAAACTCGTCTTACCAGTGGCACGAGGCCCCATAAGAAAAAAAGATTTCTTCTGTAGCAAGGGCTTAAGCTGCAAATAACGGTCAATATACATAAATCACCCATTTTTTATGCAATTATATCATATGGTTGGATAATCAGCAATAGAAATGTTCATTTACCTGGATAATTAGCGGTAGACATGACGATTTTAAGTAGTACACTATATTCACGTAACACAACAAGGAAGACACGATGCGTCAGGCGCTACGGAATTTTACACCATTGCTCGCTTTTCCACTGCTACTCGGCGCTTTTCATCACGGTCATACCCATCAAAATAAAAATAATCAGCCCATATTAAGCGCATTCTATTATCTAGCTCAACAACCTGTAGACGAAGCTACCTTAGATAAGCATAAAAATGCCATCGCTCACCTCGATGTTTTAAATTATTCTGTATTACTAATTAGCGATGACAGCACTCTACCGGTTTCAGATACCAATAGAGACAACCTAACGCTCATCCATCGGTGGATTAAAAAAAACAATCTTCAGACTAAAGTCGTTGCCTCTATTGGCCATTGGGAAAATAAAGCCGCAGACCAAATCTTTCTTGATACCAAAACCAGGAAACTGTTCGTGGCTTCAGTCGTAAAGATGTTATCAAATACTGAATTAGGGCTAAGTGGTATTAATATCGACTGGGAAAACTTTTTTGACAATGACCTGGTTGATGTAAAAAATTTCCCAACATTAATTAAACAGTTACGCGAGGCGATGAATAAAGCGGGCTTACAACAAGATTACATTACCCTAGACTTACCCGTTGGCATTAAGTTTGCAAAAAGATATGCAGAGCCTAGCAAGTGGAGCCCCTATGTCAGCTGGGCTAATGTCATGGCTTATACTTTTTATGGCAGCGTTATTCCTTATGCAGAACTTGACGGCACTTTGGGTAAAGTAACCGCGCCTTACGGCGGCCCACGCCCCAGCTATAAAACCATTTCAATCATAAACACCTTAAAATATTACCATCAGCACGGCCTTAGTAATAATAAAACAGTAGTTGCTTTACCGATGTATGGCGTAATGAATACCATTTATCATGGCGATAAAAAACATCATTACGGTTTACGACAAGCCGTTGTTAGAATCAAACATCAACATATCCCTGTGGTCAATTACCCCTATCATGATTGCTATGAAAAATATGGCGTTTATGGTCACGCCAAAATAAAATCCAGCATCCATCAATATACTTTTAACGCGCCTACTGCAATTGCTGGGTCGCGCTCTTACTGGGTGACTGTTCGTCATAAAGATAAACGCGTAAAGAATAAAACCTATCAATTTATTAGCTACCCCGACCCGCTTTATATAAAAGATACGGCAAGGTTTTTAATAAAGCATCACTATCATGGCATTTCAACGTGGGCACTGACTTTTGATGTTCCTTACGACAATCCAGATTCGCTGCTACATACCGCTTATAATGCTACACACAATCAATAGATTTAGTGCTGACACAATTTAGCAATACTGGCATAGTCAAAACCTAAATAAGATTTCGCCTGCTGATTGGAGTGGATACACTCACATATTGGCACACTGCCGCATAGCTTACCGAGCTGCTTGGTTTGCAACGGTGTTAATCGGTTTTGCAACACCTGATTTTTATGCACCTTTTGTTTTTTTTGCTGAGTCGATAAATTTTGTGACGGAGCTGAATCGTAGGGCTGTATAAGATTACCGTCATTAATACCTTTATCATTAAAATATTGACTAGTAAAGGCTGTGCTAGATGCTATCAATGCCAATATGAATGCCACGATAATTTTTTTCATTGTTTCACCCTATTCAACCAAGTGGAATGAGGCAATTATAGGATAAAAACCTCTAATAATAATCTATTGGTCCTCTAACACCATTTTGCAAAAAATTATTTTTTTGCACTTTACAAACAAAAACAGTAATATAAATCAAATTATACAGTGCTCGCATTTACCTATCACATCGAAATTAATCCAGGGGAGCACTAAATATTATGTCAACCGCTATAACAAAAGATAAAATACAAAACCATCTATCCATTAGCGGAGAATCCCATACTATAGAATTAAAAAAATCCACAGCGAGCCTTAAGTCAGCCGCGAAAACGCTTTGTGCTTTTTTAAATGGACAAGGTGGCACTGTATATATCGGTATCAGTGATAACCATAAAATAACGGGACAAACAGTTAACGATAAAACTAAACTTGACATCTCAAACGCATTAAAAAAATTTGAACCTACAGCAAATATCACTGTTGATTACATTGAAGTAAAAAAAGACCTTTACGTAATAGCAATGACAGCTAACCCTGATAACCGCTGCATACCATACAGCTTCTCTGGCTGCTCCTATGAGCGTCAGCAGGCTGATACAAACATAATGAGTCAATTAAAATATCAACAGTTACTACTAAATAAAACTATATCCCCGATAAGCTGGGAAAACCAAACTGCTGATGCAATCTCAATTGATGACCTTGATCATAGAGAAATCACAAGTACCATTCTATTTGGCATTAAAATAGGGCGCATTGATCCATCAATAGAAGGAAAAAGTAAGGAACCGGTTTTCTTTGAACAAGCAGGAACTTTTGTTGTAAGGTTATGGTCAAGAGGTTATAACCCAGATAAAGCGCTAAACGATACTGAAGAACTTATATTACCTAATCGACATAAAGAGATCCTCCACATAATGAGCGAGCTAGGCAGCAGCTCCTCAACCGAAATATTAAACAAAATGACTTCAGCACCCACTGACCGAACACTTCGAAATGATCTAAACAAATTAGAATCTTTAAATCTTATATGTAGAGCTGGCGAAGGTAGAGGTACCATTTGGAAAATAGCGAGAAGCCAAAGTCTATATTTCCGGAAATATATAAGGGATATGCATCAGATAATTGGCTTATCCTTAGGAAGAAGCTGACGTGGTACTGATTGACCTTTCTTATTTTTACATTGGCGCAACAACTTATCACCCTTAGCCTGTTGTAATTCTTGATACGATACATAACGCCCGACATAAGCACTTCTAGTAGCGTAATCATAATAAAAATAACGGCCTTGCTCGAGACTAATCACACTCGTTGGCGAGCAGATATAATCATCTGCTCGTGGCTTCAGCTCTTTGAAAACCCGTACGGTTAATTTGTCATGCATGAGAAAAACACTGAATACGGCAATACATAAACACAACAATAAGCCTAGTACGGTCAATCGCGGGAACCGCTGTTCACAGGTAAAATGAAAAGACAAAGCACCTAATACCACTATGGGATACAAATAAGGATACCATTTAATAAAATAACCAGAAATAGGATAAAAGTGCAGTAAATACTGGAATTGATCAACAATCGCATAACAAAAATAGACAAGCACAGCCCATGCAACTGACAATAAGCTAAATAATAGCAAGCCAACTAATGTCCAACGGAATGCTTTCATACATCAAACTTCCGTCACCAACCACCACGCAGCATGATAACTAACAAAGCAATAAATGCAATCAATGCTAACGCCAATACACCTAAAGTGGTTGCAGATTTAGATAAGTTGGCGCGCGAAAAAGCGGCCTTATCATATTTAATATATCGATACGCCATCCACGCCATAAACACAGCGGCAGCTAACATCATGATTTTTCCGAAAAGATCCATGGTTTCATCTCTGTAATTTGAAAGCAATGGCTAGGATAACATGTTTTGACACCTGGATCCTCAGTCAAGATAGCGGGATGACTGCATCAGCACCAAGGTGTATAGGGTGCCTCTTTTACGAAAGTAAAGCGCAGCGGAACGGAGTGCAGCGAGCCATGCAGTAAAAGAGGTACGCTATGCGCCTTAGTGCTGATGGTCACTGGATTCCGCATCAGGCCTGCACCCTATTGCGGGTTGACAGGAAATTCCATAGTGCCAAAGCTGATAACACAACAAACGTAATCGCTAGAGCCTGACCATTATCATGTGGGGCCAAACTAATAATTGTGGTTACTATAAATGCTGACGATGTTTGTATCATTGAATAAACCGAACCTGCCATACCCGCTTGCTTTGCAAACGGTCGCATGGAACCACTTATACAGTTGCTAAACAAAAAGGCTATTGCAAAAAAGGCCAGCATGGAGGGCAATAGAAAGCCAAGCAATATCAGTGGGCCAATCAAGGCAAGCAGCAATAAAATGACTCCTGACAATAGCAATAAGATCAACCCAAACATCGCCATCCTAGCAATACCAAATCTTTTCACACATAACGCATTCATCAGTGAACCCAAGACAACTGCTCCAGTAACAAACAAGTTAAGCAAACCGTAATCTTGCGCACTGTAATGCAAATTATCCTGGATAACAAAAGGACTAATAGTAAAATATGCCATGCAACAAGAAAATGCCGACGCTGAGCAAAGGTTATAACGGATAAATGTTCGGTTGGTGATAACTGATTTACAGCTACTCATCATATTACGTAACTTAATCGCATGTCGATCAATATGAGCGTTTGACTCTTTTAAATAGAACAAAACACAGACTAAAACCAATAAGGCCAATACGACGACAAAAATAAAATTACTATGCCAGCCAAAATGCTGCACCAAGGTGCCGCCTATCACGGGCGACAATGCCAAACTCAACTCAATGGCGACCCCCATGTACGAAGACACACGTGCCATTTCATCATGCCGGAAACTATCTCGCATGATCGCTCGAGGAACCGCCATACAACCCGCGGTGCCTGCCCCTTGAATAAAACGTCCGACTAACAACATCGCCGCATTAGAGGCTAGTGCACACAGCGCACTTCCAGTAATTAACACCACCAACGCCAATACCACCACCTTACGCCGACCAAACGCATCCGATAGTCCGCCATACAATAATGGGAAAAGCCCATAACCCAATAAAAACAAACTCACGGTTAGCTGCGTTTGTGAAATCGAAATGCCTAGCTGTCGTGATATTATCGGCATCGCTGGTACTTGAATATCCAAAGGAAAATTGGCAGCAATAGCTAATAAAAAAACCAAAAAGGGTATGGTTAATCGACTGAGGTGTGATCGGGTTGTCATACATTCGTACCTGCTGACATTATTTATACAAACGCTGACAGAATATCACAAATGACATAATTAGGCATATCTGTATACTGTATTAATTATTTATGAATCGCAGAGCGGCCGTGGGTTTCAGGCAACCAAAACTGCAATAAAACAATCGCCGCGTACGCTACGGGCAACACCGTTAAAGCAATGCCAAAAGTATTATGGCCAAATACAGGCACATTTAGCTTGGATAAGCGCCCAACCCAATGCGCATCAAGAATCGCACCTACCACTGGCTGAAACACAGACACACCAATATTGATTACCAAGTTTGTAAAAGCAAATGCAGTTGCCGCAATTGTTGGAGGGCTCAGCTCACTCGCCATTCCAAAACTTAACGATTGCGAGCCGGCAACAAAACCCGTAAAGAAAAATAACAGCCCAGCAAACCACATCGCTTGGTTGGGTATATAAATAATTGCCGATAAAAGAATGCAGCCCAATATGCCACTGACAATAATAAATAGTTTTCTATTTTTTACACGATCAGAATAGTAACCAATCATCGGACCGCCAACTGCCACCCCTAAAAATAACATTGAATTAATAATCGACGCTGCCACAGGTGAAAAATGCTGCGCTTGTTTTAAATAGGGTATACCCCACAACTCAGCAAACACCGCCACAGGAAAATACAACAAAAACGCAATGATTGCATTAATCCAAATTGAACGTCGCTTCATCGATCCAAGTAAATGATAAACCAATGGCATCACTGATTTATGCTTTTTCATTTTTTTCTTCTTCGGCTCTTTAAACTTAATCAAACATAGTGCCAACACAATCGTAATAACAATACCTAAAATTCCAGTCACTGTCATCGCCCCACGCCAGCCTAAAATGTCTTCGAGCTGGGTGAGCGATATATTTGCAATCATGGCGCCCACCATGCCTAAACCGGTGGTTAAACCAACCAATGTCGCCAAACGATTACCCGAATAATACGTGGCGGCAATTTTTAATACTCCAACAAATGCAAATGCAGAACCAAGCCCCATTAAAAACCGTGCAAATAATGCAAAATAGATATTAGGTGCCATGGCGAATATAAACGCACCCAGTGTGCATTCAAACATCGCGGATATCATAATCACACGCACCCCAAATCGATCATATAATAAACCCACAGGGATTTGCATAATGGTATAAATGTAAAAGTAAGTTGCCGATAAATTGCCCAGCGCTAATGCATTCAAATGAAATGCCTTCATTAGCTGCTGCACCATCACACTAGGACTGACCTGCAAGAACACATCATAAAGGAAAAACAACATGGCTACGCCAACTAATAAAGAAGCGCTTATGCCAGCTGTTTGTTTGCTTGATTTTGATGTAGCTTTAGGCTTAGCCTTTGGCATAGACAGACCTCATCCTTGAGTGTGTTTTATTATGCTATCACAGCACTTGGCCAACCACCAAAATCTTCATCGCATTAGCGCCACCGCCAACGCCCATGTGGTCACCTTTAGTTAAAATCACTTGATCGCCTTTATGCAAGTCACCGCACATTTGTAAACAATCAATCGCGGCTTTATTGATTTCATCTCGAGTGTAACGCGTCACATCAAATTCCACTGGATAGACACCGCGGTACAATGTCATTTTACCCAAAGTTTTTTCAAAACGGCTCAATGCATAAATAGGTATACTGGTACGAATACGCGACATCCATAACGGTGTAGCACCCGATTCGGTTAAAGCAATAATGGCTTTGATATTGCAATGATTGGCTGTATACATCGTTGCCATCGCAATCGCTTCATCAATACGACCAAATTGACACTCCACTCGATGGCGTGACATCTGCGACTTCTTATAATCACCTGCCGCTTCACAAGCACGCGCCATGGTTTCTATCACTAATGGCGGATGTTCGCCCACCGCTGTTTCTTCTGATAGCATTACTGCATCGGTATTATCCAAGACCGCATTAGCCACATCCGACACTTCGGCACGCGTCGGCACCGTTGACCGCACCATCGATTCCATCATTTGCGTTGCGGTAATCACTGGCTTGTCCATGCTACGCGCTAAATGAATAATTTCTTTTTGCACTACTGGTACTTTGGCATCACCAATCTCAACAGCCAAATCCCCACGCGCAATCATAATAGCGTCACTGCAGGCAATGATTTCTTCCATGCGATCCAACGCTTCACTGCGTTCAATCTTAGAGATTACACCTGCAACACCACACACCTTAGCAATAAGTTGTTTTGCTTCTAATACATCTTCGGCATGGCGCACAAACGACAAGGCAACATAATCCACCTTATGCTCAAGCGCAAAATCCAAGTCGATTTTATCTTTTTCTGTTAATGCCTTAGCTGAAAGGCCACCACCCAGTAAATTAATACCTTTGTTATTCGATAACACACCATTATTTAATACTGTGCAATAGATACAACTGCCTTCAATGCGCTTGACTTTTAATTGCAAACGGCCATCATCCAATAGCAAGGTATCGTCAGATTTAACATCATTAATGAGCTGTGGATAATGCACCCCCACGCGCGATTCGTCACCCGCTTCAGTTTCGAGATCGATATCTAAAACAAATTCATCACCGGCCTTCAATTTAATCCGGCCATTTTTAAACGAAGCAATCCGAATCTTAGGCCCCTGCAAGTCGGCAATAATGCCAATGATTTTGTTTTTTTGTTTAGCCATTTTACGTATTAACTGTATACGCGCCAAATGCTCACTGTGCTCACCATGTGAAAAGTTCAGTCGTGCTAAATTCAATCCAGCATCAACCATAGCAGAAAATACAGCCTCGTCATCAGTGGCCGGGCCCAAAGTCGCGATAATTTTTGTGCGGCGCTGATATTGCTGGTCTTTATGTTTATTCATATTAACCTCTTGATGAAGACGTTTCTGGCAGCTGTAATGCTTTCACAGCCGGCAGCTCATCACCTTCCAATAACGCTAAAAATGCGCCACCACCTGTAGATATGTATGAAACATCATCTGCAATATTATATTTCGCAATCGCCGCTAAGGTATCCCCACCGCCAGCAATCGAATAAGCCTGACTGCTAGCAATCGCTTCGGCGATCCGCTTTGTTCCCGCACTGAATGGTTGCAGCTCAAACACACCGACAGGACCATTCCAAACAATCGTGCCCGCCTGCATTAAGTGTTCTGCATACAGCTCCGCCGTTTTTGGACCGATATCTAAAATCTTTTCACCTGGCTGCACGTCATCAACAGCTGCAATGCGCGTCTCTGCCTCATTTGAAAATTCTTTTGATACAACAACATCAACAGGTAAAGGCACATTAACATGACGCTCAGCCGCTTCTTCAAAAAACGCCTTGGCCTTATCACACCACTCCGGCTCATATAGCGAATCCGCGACATCATAACCTTTAGCCGCTAATAACGTATTAGCTATACCGCCGCCAACAATTAAGCAATTCACTTTTTTTAATAACGATTGTAATACATCGATTTTGCTTGATACTTTACTGCCACCCACCACAGCAAGCATCGGTGGTGCTGGATTTTCAATTGCGCGAGCCAAGCCGTCTAATTCCGCCTGCAGTAATGGCCCCGCGCAAGCAAGACCAACATACTCTGCAATACCCGTTGTAGAAGCCTGTGCACGATGCGCCGTAGCAAAAGCATCCATGACAAATACATCACACAATGCTGCCATTTTTTTTGATAACGCTTCATCGTTAGCTTTTTCGCCTTTATTAAAGCGCACGTTTTCACACAGCACGAGATCGCCATCTTTTAATTGCACGCCATTCAACCAATCTTTCTCTAAACGCACGGGATGATCTAACAATTGCTGCAACCGTTCTGCGACCGGTTTTAATGAATACTGCTCATCAAACTCACCCTCGGTCGGTCTTCCCAAGTGCGACATCACCATCACTTTGGCACCCGCCTTAAGCGCATGCTGAATAGTGGGTAATGCACGCTTGATTCTCGTGTCTTCAGTAATATTGCCCTTGTCATCCAACGGCACATTTAAGTCTTCGCGAATCAATACACGCTTGCCAGTTACATCTACATCCGAGAATTTAGCTAACAATGATGGCTTCCTATTTTAATAAACTGGATCCCGGATCAAGTCCGGGATGACAACACTCAATTAAACTGCAACTGCGGTTGCTTCAACTGGCTTTGATTTAACACCAAACATGGCGCAAGCCGTATCTAACATACGATTAGAGAAACCCCACTCGTTGTCATACCAAGAAACCACTTTTACCATGTTATCAATAATGCGAGTTTGTCCTGCATCAAATACTGAAGACAATGGACAGTGATTAAAGTCAATTGACACCAATGGCTCATCACAGAAACCTAAAATGTTTTTTAATCCGCCACCAGCAGACGCTTTAACTACCTGGTTAATTTCTTCAACCGTGGTTGCACGTGAGGCTTCAAAAGTTAAATCCACCACAGAAACATTAATGGTTGGCACACGGAATGCAAAACCATCTAACTTGCCAGCTAATTCAGGTAATACCAAACCAACAGCCGCTGCCGCACCCGTTTTTGCTGGGATCATTGATTGCGTAGCGGAACGTGCACGTCGAATATCAGAATGCGGCGCATCATGTAAACGTTGATCGTTGGTATAAGCATGAATCGTCGTCATTAAACCACGCTCAACACCAATACTATCATTCAACGACTGCACTAAAGGTGCTAAGCAATTTGTCGTACAAGAAGCATTTGATACAATAACATCTTCATTGGTGAGCGTGTCATGGTTAACACCATAGACGATAGTCTTAACATCACTGCCGGCAGGCGCAGAGATCAACACACGCTTAGCGCCAGCAGCTAAATGCACTTTGGCTTTTTCTTTACTGGCAAAGAAACCTGTGCACTCAAACACCACATCGACATCGTACTTATCCCAATGAATATTGTTGGGGTCACGATCAGCACACATTTCAATGTGATCACCACCGACCATCATATCAGTACCATGCACTTCAACGTGCACGGGGAAGCGGCCATGTATGCTGTCATATTTCAATAGATGAACACTGAGATCAATTGGGCTTAGGTCATTAATCGCTACCACTTTAATTTCATCAGTACGACCTGACTCATATAATGCACGTAATACGTTACGTCCAATGCGACCAAAACCATTAATTGCTACGCGAATTGCCATCTATTACTCTCCTGTATTTTCGTTTATTAATTGTTATTTTAAGCAACCGTTTCGGTTTGCTTTAATTCGTTAACCGCGTCTGCAATGGCAGCTGCCGTTAAACCAAATTCTTGATATACCTGCTGATAAGGTGCCGATAAGCCAAAGCGGTCAATACCCAGCACACGACCTTGCGTACCAACAAAGCGATACCACAAATCAGGGCTACCCGCTTCTATCGCTACACGCAACGTTACCTCGGCCGGCAACACACTGTTTTGATATGCCTGATCTTGCGCTAAGAAAGTTTTCCAACACGGCAAAGATACCACTCGCACATGCACACCTTGCTCAGCCAGTTGCGCTTGCGCTGCTACGGCTAACTCCACTTCAGACCCCGTTGCTATTACAATACCATCGACAGCACCCGCCGCCTCTGCTAATACATAACCACCACGCGCTGCGGCGTTTGCTTGTTCAGCTGTTTTCACCAAAGGCTCAACCGATTGGCGCGTTAACAATAATGCTGATGGCCCTTGATATTGCAAAGCGTGCTGCCAAGCGACCGTGGTTTCTACCGCATCGCATGGACGCCACACATTGAGATTGGGAATCAGTCGTAAACTCGACAAGTGTTCAATCGGTTGATGTGTTGGACCGTCTTCGCCCAACCCAATTGAGTCGTGACTCAATACAAAAATCACCCGCTGCTTCATCATTGCGGCTAAACGAATGGCGTTACGCGCATAATCGGAAAATACTAAAAAGGTGCCGCCAAATGGAATCACACCGCCATGCAATGCCATGCCATTCATCATCGCTGCCATGCCAAATTCACGCACACCATAATGAATATAATTCGCATCAAACTGTTGTGGCGTTAATGTGGTTTGTGCTTTCCAGTTGGTGCAATTCGAACCACTTAAATCAGCTGAACCACCTAACATTTCTGGCAGTATCGTGGCTAAACGCGCAATCATTGCACCCGACGACTTACGTGTCGCTTCTTTTTTAGGATCTTTTAATAAATCAGTTACCCACTGCTGACATTGCTGTTCAAAATTCTCTGGCAAATGCCCTTGCTGACGTCGCAAAAACTCACTGGCTAATTCTGGGTGAGCCGTTTCATATTTTGCAAAACGCTTATTCCAATCATCTTCCAAAACTTGACCGGTCGCTTTCGCATCCCACGCCTTGTATAAATCTTCTGGAATTTCAAATGGTGCATGCGGCCAATTTAATTTTTCACGCACTAAGGCAATTTCATCATCACCTAACGGTGCACCATGTGCACCGGCTGTATTGGCTTTATTCGGCGCACCAAAACCAATTTGGGTTTTACAACAAATCAACGTCGGCTGTTCGGTATTGGCCTGTGCTTGTTGAATTGCTTGGTTAATCGCTTCAGCGTCATGACCATCGACACCTTCAATCACTTGCCAATGATAACTGCGGAAACGCTCGGCGGTATTATCAGTAAACCAGTTCGCCACTTCACCATCAATTGAAATGCCGTTGTCATCCCAAAATAACACTAACTTACCCAAACCCATCGTACCGGCAAAAGAACACGCCTCATGTGACACGCCTTCCATTAAGCCACCGTCCCCCGTAAACACATAGGTGAAATGGTCGACAATGGTATGATGATCACGATTAAAATGCGCTGCTAATATTTTTTCTGTCAACGCCATCCCAACGCCATTGGCCAAACCTTGACCCAGCGGACCTGTCGTGGTTTCCACCCCCGGCGCCTCATTCACTTCCGGATGGCCCGGGGTTTTTGAATGCAATTGACGGAAATTAATTAATTCTTCGAGCGGCAGATCATAACCACTTAGATGCAATAACGAATACAATAACATCGAGCCATGACCATTCGACACAATAAAGCGGTCGCGATCGTACCAGTTTGGGTTGGCTGGATTGTGATGCAAGAACTCATTCCATAGCACTTCGGCAATATCAGCCATGCCCATTGGCATGCCCGGATGTCCGGAGTTGGCTTTTTGTACAGCATCCATAGCCAAAACGCGCAATGCGTTGGCAAGTTCGAAACGTGTTTGAGTCATGAGAGCCTCTAGTTACTCGTTATTAGGCGCGCTCATCATAACAAATTGTCTGAATGAATTCACGGTGTTGCTGACAATGATTCAGCTACCCGGTCGCCCCAAACTTACCGGCGGCGGGTGGTAGCCACCAGCTGTCGCTGTCGCCTCAACTATCGCAGGGGGATACAATCGGTCACGTCCACAAAAAATTTGATACCAACGTTTACTGCCATCATCATTCTGATACAGGTTAGGGTGTGAATGATAATCTGCACAGCGATGCAGCCCGTAAAATAACAATCCCATGCCAGCCAACCAGACCACTACCACCAAACCATTGTTGCCATCATGGGTTGGCGTGCTATCTGTACCGTTAGTTGCGCCGCGTAACTGCGCCATCTCAGATAAAAAATTCATGACAATACCGCTACTGGCTGTATCGAGCGCTCTTCGGCAATACCCGGCAAAGCATTCCGCTCATAGCAAACTCGGTCTTCCAGAAAGAGATCATAACCGGGAAAGCGCCGCTGACGAACCTTACGCCTGCGGGCTACAGCATCCCACGGTGAAACTCGCCGCCCAGCACTCCAGTGAAAGCCCTCAATCTGCCGATCTCCACCTGTGTCAATCACATGTTCCTCAGTCAATAGCTCATATAAGTTGTATTTTTTATCCAGCCCATAAAACAATAAGCCAATCGCAGCCGTATACAAACTTAGCCCAACCAATGGGTTAGTATTGGCTGTTAGGTTAAGCAATTGATTCACACTGTCTTGTACTAGTCTCATGACCGGCATCATACCACCCACCCCTGCCCGTAGGCTAGTTTTTACACACGCGTGGCGATATTGCATTTACAAACCGAAGCCATAATAATGGCGCGCATGAAAACTCTCGCACTGCCTTGGCAAGCCTGGAACCTGTATCCAGAAAAACATGACCGGCTATTAACGGGGACTATCTTGTTGGCCATTCTCAGTTTGTACCTAACATTGTGGGTACCGCTTTCTGGCGAAGAGGGCAATTACACCATGGCGGCGATGGAGATGCACCATAGTGGTCACTGGTTTACTAATTTAACACTGGGTGACGTTTACCCGCGGCCACCACTGATGAAATTCTTAGTGATGTGCCTATCGTCGTTGATTGGTTTTAAACATGTACTATTGGCGTCACGCTTAATCACTGCCACTGCCACCGCCGCTACCGCTGCACTCACTTATTTTTTAGCCAAACAACTCAGCGATAATAAACGCTATGCATTGTGGGCCACAGCGTTGTATTTTTCCTGGGACTTATTAATGCGTCGCGGCTGGTTGGCTTATACTGATCCGCTATTTTCATTTTTTATTCTTGGCTCTATGGCTGCTTTATGGCTAGCTTGTGAGCGCAAATCCAATGGCTTACTGTTATTAGGCTGTATATGTGTGGCCCTAGGCTTTTTAACCAAGGAACCGCGCGCCTATACATTTTATGGCTCACTCGCCGTGGTGTTGCTGTGGCTGCACCCCAATCGCCGAGTATTATGGCAGCGGCCATCGCTGTTCATTCACTCTGCTGTTTTAGCCTTTCCATTTTTATATTCCTATTTTTTTAATCCTGGCTTCATCGGTCAACTGATCGCACAAATGGGTGGCACCGACCAGAACACCTGGGGCAATTATCTGTATACCGTGTTGTGGTATGCACCGGCCTCATTAGTGATGAACCTATTACCAACCAGCGCTGTCTGCTTGTGGGTTATTGTGCGCGAAAGAAAAAATATGTTGCACCGATCGTTTAGTCGCATTGCTCATATCGCTTTTTGGGTATGCTTGATTAATTGGCTACCCTGCTGGTTATCATGGGGGCACTGGCCCGCATCGCGTTATTATATGCCTTTATTTCCATTGTTTGGCCTATTGATGGCATACATTATTTTTAATGCAAAAACTAAAGTGCAAAATATCGCATTTTTATTGGTCGTGCTTTTATTAGTATTCAAATATTTGACCGCACCGTGGTTATTTACCTTTATACAAAATCGTTTTCACAACATGAGCAATATGCAAAGCATGTCTGAACAGATGATTAATATCAGTAAAAAACAAAACCGCGCACTTTACATACAATACGCTACCGGCATTGCACCAATACAACATGTTGCACACACGGTTGACGTTTTACGCTGGCCACAAGCACCGGTTATTTATGATCGCTATGCGACAGAAAAAACCTACAACGTTGTTACCATGACGCCGAGAGCGGAAGACCATGTTATAAAAAAATGGCCTTATCATAATTTTGCCTGGTACCTTATGTGTCGCGGCTTGGCCTGCGCTTAAATGCCTTATGGCCGCATTGAACTAGCCACCCCTCTAGCCGCAACCTTAGCTGACGTTTTATTGTGCCTCGCCAAGAATACTGCACCAGCGAATGCGGCTACAACCCCCACCGCTCTGAACAGGCCCCGTGACTGTGGCGGTGGCGACACGGCAAGTTGCCTCATTAATAGTGCTGAACTCGACTTGGGCATCGGTGAACCAGCAGCGCTAGGAGGCGAAACCGGCTCGACATGCCGTGGCGTAACCTCAGCACGCGGCGTGGGTGGTGTGCGACCTCGCTGAAGACCACTGGTTAAATCTTGTAAACTTAACCTCGGCGGTGCACTTATTGGCACACCCCCTGTTCTCGCAACTACTGGCACACGTTGGCGACTTGTGTCATGCGGTCTAAATAAAGATGACGCCGGTTGTGACACGGGCGGTCGCAGAGAAACGGGTGGCGGCATCAGCCCACTGACTGGGATTAATATTGCCGGTGAGGCTGGCGGTGGCGTAGCTGCCATGTCGCACCCATCGCCCTCAAGCACAAAAGCTTTACCTTTTAACAGGGTACAATCCACTTCTGTTAACCCAACTCGGCCTTCTGACGCGTCTTGCAGCAACCGAGCCAATTCCGGTTGAATTTCATCTGCAGTCAACGCCCATGGTTTCGCAGTCAACAAACGTTGTTGCAACCAAACCTCGGGAAGCGTATTGCCTGACAGTGTTCTTAGTAGCAAATGTGTCGAGCGTGACAAGCAAATCAAACGCGCATATTCGGCGGATGGTTTAATCGTCACTTCATTATCGGCATCTACACTAGGTGTCACTGTAAGTTTCGCATCCTCACGGGTAATAAGATAAGCCGCTTGTTTGGTATTTTTGATACGAATACCGGTTACTGTTTTTTCTATTTCCCCCAGAGTCGCAGAGGTACCTGTAATCTGTTTTTTCTCATCGCGCCTTAATGGTGCTTCTCTAGCTTCACTCTCATCAGCATATACAACACGCATAATCGTCTCCCTCGATTGTTTGCCACCGAAAGCAATATATCACGCAATTGTCATCCCGGAAAATTGCAAAGCAATTTATCCGGGAACCAGCCATATTATCTGGATACCGGCTCAAGGCCGGTATGACAGCGGCTTAACGCGAATAGATGAGCATAAATTAAATGTTAGCTGTCAACCGAAAGTCATAACCACTGCATTATTCAAGAATTGTGCCTTTGGGCTAGATGAGCGTAAACTAAATGCCACCGGTCAACCGAGAGTCATAATCACTGCATTATTCAAGAACTGTGCCTTTGGGCTAGATGAGCATAAATTAAATGTTGGCTGTCAACTTATACCAATAGAAGCCAATCGTTTCGTACAGGTATATATAGGTTTTAACCAAGTTTCCGGTGTTGGGGATGTAATAGCGATAGGGATTTTTTTTGCCTAGTCGTACAATAAAGTTTGACGGTGCGGCGACGGGCTGTAAACCTTGTTTTTTAAATAAGGCGACTGAGCGGCGCATATGCGCGGCGGAAGTGACTAAATAAAATGGTTGGTCTTTAACTATTTTGCTGGCAAAGCGCGCTTCTTGATCGGTATTTTTTGCGGGTGGCAGCAATACGATATCTGCTTCAGGCACCGCTAACAATTCAGCCAACTTTTCACGCACTTTCGCTTCTTGGTGTTCATCGATGGTTTTACCACCGGATAGAATCAATTTCGCTTCTGGTAATTTTTTATAAAGTCGTATGGCTTCGACTAAACGTAAAATACTGGCGGCGCTGAGTTGCATATCGCCGGGTAAGCGTTTGTCATAAATCATGCCGGCACCTAACACTAGCACTTGCTGAATTTTGGGGTCTGGCTCCATCACTGCCGCATAATGCCGTTCCAGTTGTGACAGTAATCGATTGGGGATTTCCGGCAAGCTGAGCAGCAATAAACCAAACAAGCCTATTGCCATTAAAGTAAGACCGCTGCGATGCCAGTGCATTACCAATAACACAAATGCAACCAATAGCACCAAGAATGCCACGTTAAGCGGGTCTAAAAATAGACTGGTGAGTACTTTTCGTAATGTCCACATAGTCAGCTGATTATATGGCAATTTCTACGCTTAGCCAACCCTGGTGCAATTAATCTAAAAATGGTGCAATTGGTGCAATTCAGATGTAATTGGTGCGATTGGTGCAATTATGCTAATATTGGTGCGATTGGTGCAATTAATGAGATCGACTAAGAATGGCTAAAAAATCTGATAACTACCCTGAACGCGAATCAAAAACACTGGAATTCAAATCAAAGCTACCTAGCTTACAAACCTTAATTAAAACCTGTGTGGCATTGGCGAACACAGCTGGCGGTTGCATTATTATTGGCATCGAAGATGAGTCTCGCGAAATTATTGGTGTAACAGATAAGGATCGCGATCGCCTTTACGAGGATTTCCCAAATAGCCTATACGACTCAACTAGCCCTGGACTATTCGTACATATCTATGAAAAAAACTTTGGTAACCATACTGTTCTGATAATCGAAGTACCTTTTAGCGCTAAACGGCCAGTTTATGTTAAACAAGAAGGCATGCCTAAAGGTGTTTATATTCGAGTTGGCAGCTCCAATCGGCGCGCCCAAAAGGAACATATACAAGACCTGATTCGCGAAGGGAAGCACGATTACTACGATGAAGAAGCAACCAAAGCAACGCTTGATGACCTATCTGAATCATTACTTACATCATGCTATGGGCCGAACTACACCAAAAAGAAGCTATTAGCAGAAAGCGTTATTACGCAAGGCATGCACCAACAAACATACTATGCCACTGTTGCTGGAACGCTGATGTTCTGCGAGCAGCCTGAAAATTTCATACCCGAAGCTAATATATTATGCACACAGTTTGCTGGCATCGATGGTCGAAACATTATTCAAACACGAGAACTCAACGGCGCTATCCCGCAACTCAGTCATGAAACCCTGCAATTAATTAGCCACTGGCTACGTAAAGATTACCAACTGAAGGGCGTTAAATTATCCGGCAATACCATTATTCCTCAAGATGCATTACGTGAAGCGATTATTAATGCCTTATTACACCGAAAATACACCATTCCAGGCAGCGTAAAACTTGCTTTATACGACGACAGAGTAGAAATCTTTAGTCCAGGCGCTTTTCCCGGCTTAGTAGATATTAAAAATCTTGGTGACGGCACCACCTATTTACGCAACCCTCATCTTGCTCGCTTAGCACGCCGCTTTCATCTCGTTGAAAAATTAGGCACTGGCATTAAATTGATTTTTGATGCCTGCAAAAAAGCAGGCATCAAAAAACCCGAATACCGCGAGACCGGTGACTTTGTCAAACTAATTTTTTGGTTTAGCCCAGACACCGACAGTTTAACGACTGATGAAGAGGCCATACTAAAACTACTATCGATACGTAAAGAAATAACTAGCAGTGATGTGACTGAACTATTAAATGTTTCTCGCAATACAGCGACCCGAAAACTCAATCAGCTATTACAATCCGGCAAAGTGCAGCGTTACGGCAAAGGCCCGGCTATTCGCTATACACTCTATTGATAGTTTTGCTAATAAAAACAGATGGTAACAAGACTTTTTCGTCAAAACAGATATAATCCCCCTCCTACGTGATCTGTCATCAACTATGTCATTGCGAGGAGCTTGCACCCCGTCATTGCGAGGAGCTTGCGACGAAGCAATCTAAGCTTCTGTCATGAGATTGCCGCGCCACTGTGTGGCTCGCAATGACGATTCTGCCATCCCGGCCTACGAGCCGGGATGACAAGCTGTGCAGCTGGATGAAAACCTCTAGCTATGTGATAATGCGGCGAGTTGAATCAAAGAATCACAAGGATGCCTAACAATGTGTGGAATCGTCGGAGCTGTTGCACAAAGGAATATTGCACAAATTTTGCTGGAAGGACTGAAACGTCTTGAATACCGCGGCTATGATTCAGCCGGCATGGCGATTATTCATTCAGATACACATCAAGTGCAACGTATACGTGCTAAAGGTAAAGTCGAACGTTTAGCAGACATGTTGAATGCTAATTTATTACAGGGTCAACTAGGCATCGCCCATACACGCTGGGCCACACACGGCCAACCGAATACCAACAATGCGCATCCGCACTTCTCCAACGACACGGTGGCCGTAGTACATAATGGCATTATCGAAAACCATGTAGCTTTACGTCAGCAAATGATGGATTTGGGATACGAGTTTCAGTCTGAAACCGACAGTGAAGTCATCGCCCATATGATTCATCACGAACTAAAAAGTAGCAAAGATTTACACGAAGCGATTAAAAAAGCCATTGCGCATCTTGATGGTGCTTACGCACTTGGCATCGTATGCCAAGACTATCCCACACAATTATATGCCGTACGCAAAGGCAGCCCGTTAGTGATTGGTAAAGGCATTGGTGAGAACTTTATTGCCTCAGACCCGTTAGCGTTATTGCCTGTTACGCAACAATTTATGTACTTAGAAGACGATGATATTGCTGAAATCACTATTGATAAGGTCACTATCTATCATAATAATGAAGAAGTGGATCGCGAAGTGCATACATCAGACGCCTCCATTAACCAAACGTCAAAAGGCAAATTCCGTCACTTTATGCAAAAAGAAATTTTTGAGCAAGCATCGGTAATTCATGAAGCCTATGAAGGTCACTTGTTAAACAACCGTGTTATCGAACAAAGCTTTGGTCATCGCGCATTGGAAATTTTTCAACAAGTCGAACGAGTGACTATTGTTGCTTGTGGCACCAGTTACCATGCGGCACTGACAGCACGCTATTGGTTAGAGGGCATTGCTGGCATCCCTTGCCAAGTAGAGGTTGCCAGTGAAAACCGTTACCGCGATGCTGTTGTTGAAAAAAACGCACTGTATATCGCCTTATCGCAATCGGGAGAAA
The DNA here is from genome assembly GCA_029212925.1 of Coxiellaceae bacterium. Classification (GTDB taxonomy): domain Bacteria; phylum Pseudomonadota; class Gammaproteobacteria; order Coxiellales; family Coxiellaceae; genus JARGNX01. The sequence continues at coordinate 132,336 of JARGOB010000002.1, forward strand.
CAGCTGACACGCTTGCTGCTATGCGCAAAGCTAAATCGGAAGGCTACCTAGCGACATTAGCGATTTGTAATGTACCCGAAAGTTCATTGGTACGCGAAGCTGACCTGGCGATGATGACACGCGCCGGTACTGAGATCGGTGTTGCAGCCACCAAAACCTTTAGCAACCAACTAGTGTCTTTAGCACTGATCAGCATTGTGCTAGGTCGCAAACATAAAGTTGATGCGTCGATTGAGACTCACTTATGCAAACAGCTATTAGAGCTACCTAACTTAATTAACCACGTGCTGAAACTTGATAATGAAATCAAGCAAGTGTCTAAACGTTTTCGTGAAAAATACCAAGCGTTATTTTTAGGCCGCGGTGAACTATTTCCAATTGCCCTCGAAGGCGCCTTAAAACTAAAGGAAATTTCATATATTCATGCTGAGGCTTATCCTGCTGGTGAACTCAAACACGGACCTCTCGCTTTAGTTGATACGGGCATGCCAGTGATCGTAGTTGCACCAAAAGATAAATTACTGGAAAAGTTACAATCAAACATTCATGAAGTGCAAGCACGCGGTGGTGAAGTCATTGTGTTTGCCGATGAAACCATCGAATGGCCACACACTTCACACTTAACCGTATTACCCATACCTAAAGTTGGTGAATTTATTGCACCGATTATTTATAATATTCCGCTGCAATTATTGGCGTATCATGTAGCCGTGTTAAAAGGAACGGATGTTGATCAACCGCGTAATTTAGCGAAGTCGGTTACTGTGGAATAAATTAGCCCGGATGTCTTGCTGGACGCTTGGATTCTTCTGCGGCGACAGGAGTTTCTCCCGGAATAACAATAGGCGACATCGGGGGCAATTGTGCATTCTGTTTACGCTCTCTTGCAACACCAAAACGATGCAATGCTTCTACACCTTTACGACCATTAGCCACGCGAGTAACATCCTTTCTCATATCATATTGAAAATCCGCAACGGTTTGCTGATAATGCTCATCAATCACACCGTTGTCCTCAACTTCAGCATGCGCTGCTTTAAAAGCATCACCCAATGCACCATTAGCGGTAATAACGATTGATTTTTCTTTGCCATGCGCTGGATAATCTTCAGAAATACTTGCAGTCACCTCGGGATCTGGCTTATAGCTCATGTACCTTTCCCAGCTGATATCCACCGCTGGCATCGCATCACTCACTACACTATCAGGTGTGTGAGGCGTGGTATCGGTGGCGGTGTAAAACAAAATATTTCTATCCACGTCAATCAATTCACCAGCCAATAATAATCTCTCAAGTGCTACCGCTAACTTTGCGACACCAGCGGGATTATCTAAGTGAGCGGGGGCAACAAAGACAATATCAGCATGCTTAGCAATGGCTTGTCCAAAAGATTCAAACAAGTCGCCACCGTCAGAAGGTTTAACTATCATATCTTTACCTAGCAATAACTGCTGTGCTGTCTCGGTATACTGCCACTCGGCAACAGGCTTATTGGTGTCTACAACCAATGCATCAATATCAAAATATACGGTATGGGATTTTTCAGCTGGTCTTCTCACAACTATGCTCTCTACTTTATTAATTTTTATATAAACAGCATTATACCACCCGAAGAAAAGCATATACATATAGGTTAACTAGTCTTTAAAGATAATAAAATTTACTTAAGATTATGTTAAGCAGTAGCTTTTAAATCAACAAGTTGGGCGACATGTAACGGCCTCGCTGGCAGGAGCTAGTGGCCTACGGCTACACGGTGACCGCCCCATCAGTCTATGACGATTGTATGCTGCGTGGGGTGGCGGAGCTGGCTTAGCAGCAGTCAAATTCATGAAGCTGGGTAGGCGCCGATGCCGCGGTGGCTTATCTCCCTTTGGCGGGTGAGGCACCATTGGCACTGAAGCAACAGGTGCTGGATCTGCACTAGCAATGGCTGGCAACTTAAATGGCACGTGTTTTCGGGACCCTACCTGATCTACCGATAAACTTGCTAACCGAAACTCCGCCGCTTGCATTTTTTTTAACAAAGACTTTGGCGCGGTAAGGCGATTGCTATCATCAACATTGAAACGATGAACATGCTGCGCAGTAAATGCAGCCTTAATGTATTCTTTTTCAGTCACAACAAAACTATCTGCCGGGCTTTTTGTCGGGCTCGACCACCCCCTAGGTGCACCGCGATAAAAAGCGTCTAAACGGCCATCTGCTGCAATACGGGCATGAGCGTGCCACAATGGCTGATTCAACGAAGGTAAGTGATTATAAAATAAAAGGTGACAATTCGAGCGCTTTAATATCCCTTGCGGAGGCCATCTATACAGCCAATCCTGTAAAAACAATAAGCGCGTTGTATTATACTCATTTACCGGAGCAAAATTTTCTACCGGCAATAAAAAAAACACATTACATTTTGCTAGCTGACTCGCTGACAAACCTACTTTTTTATCAGCTGAGTTAAAAAACCCTGCACAAGGTGAACACGACCAATACTGCGCACTGTCGTCCGGCGTCTCTTCAACATTAATTATCACCGACAGATCAAGGAATAGATTAATCCGAGGCTCAACACCCGCTTTTCGCATAGCAGCAACTCCCACCGATTTATCAGGACAATCAATGTAGCATCGTCAATCACGAGGCCTCAATGGAAATTTTACAGAATTGTCTACGCTACATGTTCAATACAAACACTTCGCCAGCAGGGGAACTCAATGGCTTTTCTTCTGCATCACCTTGCGAACAGGACGTGACATATAACTGTGTAAAGTCATCATTAAAAGCACAACTGGTGGGGCGCTGCATCGGCATCTCAACCGTTTGTATGATTTCTGCATCCGCATTAAAACAATCCAAACGACTACCATTCCATTGCGCTACCCATAAATTACCGTGTTGATCTACTGCCGTGCCATCCGGTTCGGAAGTTGATTTTTCCTCATAAAAGATTTCACGCTGACTAAGATCACCCGACTCAAGATCAAAGCGATAACGGTAAATGGTACGACCGTAAGAATCATTGTGATACATATACTGTTGATCCAGACTCCAACCAATGCCATTAGGAATATAATAGCCATCGGCTTTTTTGGTTACTGCACCATCCACATCGATACAAAAGAACTCACCGAGTGGTTGATTTAAATCGGCACTCATAGAGCCAAACCAAAAACGCCCTTTGGCATCCGACTTGCCATCATTCATGCGGCAACTGCCTGTCATTTTTATGACATGCGCCACCACTTCAATTCGCATATCTGGCAAATGCAAAATCGATATGCCATCACCCATTGCTGCCCACAAACTACTATCGTCGCGCAAACCAATACAACCAATCGCTTCAGGCATCGGCCACTCATGATGTTGTTGCGTTACTGGATCAAACCGGTGTACCGAGGGCTTAATAATATCCACCCAAAATAAACACTGCTGAGCACTGTGCCAAACAGGGCTTTCGCCTAACATGCTAACAACTGAAGACAATGACGTGATTTTCATAACAACTCCTTTTCAAGGCGCCAATCATATCAACTTCTCAAAAAAACACCATCTCATTGAAAAATATAATTTTATTTGACCCCCTGCGGCATACTATACACCCCACCTATTGACCCCAGCCAAAAAATGTCTGTAAATTTGCAGTACGAATGCAAATTTACAGACTTTTTGGAGGGGGATGAAACAACCTACCGATCAAAGAAGACTAAACGATCTCGTCTGTTATCAATAAATCATCCTCCAGCGACATAAAGTCCCACAGGTTTTTATCCATCAACTGACTGGGCTGCACGCTTTGCAGCGCATGCAAAATATTACTCGGCACTTTGGGGTTGTTTTCAGTGAGCTCAGCTAATAATTTTTTAACTTTTTGTCGTACCAAGTTTTGCTGCGAGCCACACAAGTTGCAAGGAATAATCGCAAATGCTTGTTCACGTGCATAAGTGCGGATATCGTCTTCTTGGCAATAAGCCAATGGTCGAATAACGATTTGCTTTTTACTGTCGGTTAATAACTTCGGTGGCATCGAACGAATTTGTCCGCTGTATAAAATCGACATCAATAAAGTTTGCACCATGTCATCGCGATGATGACCTAAAGCCACTTTATTAAAACCATTGTCTTCTGCATAACGGTAAATATTGCCACGGCGTAATCGTGAACATAACGAACAGTAAGTTTTACCTTCTGGGATTTTTTCTTTAACCACCTTATAAGTATTGCGCGTTTCAATCTCATATGGCACATGCTGCGCCTCTAGCCATTGGCGCATCGCACTGTCATCCCACCCCGGTTGTGTTTGATCCAAGGTATAAACAAATAAATCAAAGTCACAATGCCGATGTAGACGCAGCTGCTGCAACAGTTTAACCATCGTATATGAATCTTTACCACCCGATAAACACGCCATCACGCGATCACCAGACTGGATCATATTATAATCCGCTACTGCCTTCGTCATGTAATGCATTAATTTTTTTTCTGTTTTACTCACTTTAACTATCCGCGTTTAATGTGCCTCTTGCCAATTATTCCCTAACCCCATATCGACGATTAACGGCACATGCAAATCTGCCGCACTTTCCATACACGCCTTAATACCTGCCATACAAGCCGCCGCTTCGCCTTCAGGTAATTCAAATACCAATTCATCATGCACCTGCATAATCATTTTTGCTTTAGGACAATGCTGATGCAGCCATTGATCAACAGCAATCATCGCACGCTTAATAATATCTGCCGCTGTACCTTGCATCGGCGCATTAATCGCGGCGCGCTCCGCTGCATTTTGTCGCATTTTGTTGCTCGAATTAATTTCTGGCACCTGCAATTTACGACCAAACAACGTCGACACATAACCTTGCTTACGCGCCAAACTTCGCGCTTCCTCCATATACGCATGCACGCCTGGATATCGCGCAAAATAGGTATCCATATATTCTTGCGCACTGTTACGATCAATGCCTAATTGTTTCGCCAAACCGAAAGCCGACATACCATAAATCAAACCAAAGTTAATCGCTTTAGCACTGCGGCGTTGATCAGCCGTCACCTCATCCAACGGCACACCAAACACTTCCGCCGCTGTCGCTTTATGCACATCCAGCCCCTCATTAAAAGCCGTGGTTAAACCTTTGTCTTCAGATAAATGCGCCATAATACGCAATTCAATTTGCGAGTAATCTGCCGACATCACCTGAAAATCGGGTGAAGCAATAAACGCTTGTCGAATCGCGCGGCCTTCTTCACTGCGCACTGGAATATTTTGCAAATTCGGATTGTTCGACGCCAATCGGCCCGTTGATGTGGCCGCTTGACGATACGAAGTATGCACGCGGCCCGTGTCCGGATTAATCTCCAGTGGTAACTTGTCCGTATAAGTTGATTTTAATTTCACTAAACTGCGATAAGCCAAGATAGCTTTCGGCAAAGGGTAATCATGCGACAGCTCGGTTAATACCGGCTCGGCTGTCGACGGTTGGCCCTTAGGCGTTTTCTTTAAAATCGGTAATTTTAATTTTTCATATAAAATAGCCAGTAACTGTTTTGGTGAGTCAATATTGAATTCCTCACCCGCCATAGAAAAAATTTCATCGGTGAGTTTTTGAATGGTCTTAGCCAATGCCTGGCTTTGTTTATGCAATACCGCTGCATCAATCAACACACCGGTATACTCCATCTGCGCCAAAATCGGCATCAACGGCATTTCCAAATCATTTAACACCGCTAACAACTGCTCATCTTTTGTAAGTTCGGCATTAAAGTGATGATATAAACGCAAGGCAATTGCGGCATCTTCACCCGCATACGGCGCAGCCTGTTCAAGTGACACCTGATTAAAGGTCAATTGCTTTTTACCTTTACCGGCAATATCTTCAAAATGAATGGTTTTATAATCAAGGTATTTTTCTGCTAATGTATCTAAATCATGTCGATTAGCCGCTGGGTCTAATACATACGACTGCAACATGGTATCTACCCATTGGCAATCTAAATCACATCCTGCTCGACGCAACACCTTAATATCATATTTTAAATTTTGACCAATGATTTTTTTGTTTTTTACACTCAAAACCTTGCTCAACCGCTGCAATGTCGTTGATTTATCCAACTGTTGTGGTGCACCGAGGTAGTCATGCGCCAATGGTATATACACCGCATGTTCAGTATCCCATGCCAAGGAAATACCCACCAATTGTGCCATCATCGGATTAAGTGCTGTGGTTTCAGTATCCAAAGCCAACACATCAGCTGCTTCACACTGCTTTAAGCAGTCTTCAAATTGCTGCTCGCTCAGAATGGTGTCGATAGCCAAGCTAAAGGTATTTTCAGTTTTCTCAACAGGTATTACATTCGCATCAGTTGCATCCAAATCTTTCAACCAGCGCTTAAATTCTAACTCGGCAAATAAGTGACGCAATTGCTCAGTATCAATCGGCTGACGCACACAGTCATCAATTTTTACCGCGATATCTAAAGCGCAATCAATCGTAACTAACTGTTTGGCTAACGGCAAAAACTCTAGGCTATCACGCAGATACTCACCCACCTTGCCCTTAAATTCACCGGCATGCTGCATAATATTATCAAGGCTATCATATTGCGCTAACCATTTAGCCGCCGTTTTTGGCCCAACCTTTGGCACACCAGGAATGTTATCAACGGTGTCGCCCATCAACGCGAGGTAATCAATAATTTGATCCGGCTTAACACCAAACTTAGCTTCAACACCCGCTTCATCCATCTCGGTTCGACTCATGGTGTTTACCAAAGAAATTTTAGGTGTCACCAATTGCGCCATATCCTTATCACCAGTGGAGATAATCACATGCAACCCAGCTTGCGCTCCGCGCTCCGCTAAGGTACCAATTAAATCATCAGCCTCAATCCCAGGCTGAATAATCAACGGTAAGCCCAGTGCACGAATCATGTCATGCAAGGGCTCAATTTGTACCCGCAGCTCTTCCGGCATCTCTGGGCGATTGGCTTTATAGTCAGGATAAATCTCATGCCGTGTGGTTTTGCCTTTAGCATCAAACACCACCGCAATATGTGACGTATTGTACTCTTTGACCAAGCTGCGCAACATATTAATCACACCATACGCTGCGCCGGTCGGCATGCCTTTGGAATTATTTAATTCAGGTAAGGCGTGATAGGCGCGAAATAAATAGGATGATCCGTCAACGAGTACGAGGGTGTTGTCTTGTGATTGGGCCACAGTTTTTATCCATTCAGTCATTCAAAACGTGGCCAATTGTAGCAGAGGTATCTCGTTATGTAACGTTATCAACTCCGACACCGCTGCTTAAAATGTACCTTTCAAACAGCAAGTGCTACTATAGTGGCATGATTGAAACCGCCACACATCAACCAGCTACGCCGTATCGTAAAGCCACCTTTTGGCGCAGTCAAAATGTTCGCAACGCTGCCATTTTATTGCTCATTGCGATCATCTATTTTGCACGTATGCCTGGCGCATTTACACATCCACAGTTTTTTGGCGAAGATGGTATAATTTTTTTTGATCAAGCGTATATATTTGGATGGAAAAGTTTATTGACACCCTACTCGGGTTATATTCATCTTATTCCACGGATTATTGCTAAACTTGCGCTGTATTTTCCTCTAGAAGCAACGCAGGTTATATTTACTTACAGCGCCATTACTTGCTTAATCGCGACCGCTGCTGCCATTCTTTATTCACGCTTGAACAGGCTAACTAAATGCCTATTTGCCATTAGCCTTATTTCGCTGCCAGTATCAGGCGCCGTGTTTGGTACGCTAACCTATATACAATGCTTTGCTGCATCTTTGTTTTATATTATGTTGACGCAAGCGCAACCTGTAAATAATAAACAGCGCTTTTTCGACTACAGCTGCCTATCCTTACTATCACTCACCGGACCCTATGTTTGCTTTATGCTACCGTTTTTTTGCATGAAATATTGGCGACAACGCAGCAATTACAGCCTCTATTGCTTAATCCCGATTGTGATTGGTGCTTATGTTCAAACCTATTGCTATTTAATAAGTCCGCGCTTTAGCTATACAGACCACTTACTCAATTTTGGCATAAAAGTATTTGCCTTTCGCTTGGTTAACCCCATGCTACTTTGGTTTCATGCCTCACAACCATTTACACTATCCTCCAGTTCGTTACTGGTGATTGTGTTCTTGTTACCAATAATAACTTGCCTGTTTATCGCTCATCGCCAACAATACCCTACTTTCTCGCTATACACTGCTTTATTAATAGCTGCCTTGTTGTTTTTATCAGGCCTAACAGCACAGCATCATGATTTATATTTCCTACCATCACATGAGTCGCGTTACTTTTATTTGCCCACTTTGCTGACTGCCTGGTTTTACATTCAAATGCTTTCAGTCAATCGAGCTGGCCGTATCATCGCTACCATTATGCTAACGCTATTATTGATTGGTAGCATTCATCACTTTAGATTCTTTGCGCGTACATTCGATGACCAACAGCATTGGCAACAAACGGTGCGAGCATTGAAAGCACATAAAAAAGCGACCATTCACACCTACCCTCATATATGGACAACGACCATCGACCACAACGACTGGCAGTTTATTTAGCAGCATGATAGCCTATGATGTTTGTACTTCTATTGGCATAACAAAATGACAGATCATCGTTGGTTGGTTTTAAAATTTGGTGGCACCAGTGTTTCCTCACGTGAACGCTGGCTTAATATTGCTGAAACTACGCAGCAGTACCTGGAGCATGGCTATCGTTTAGTCATTGTTTGTTCAGCGCCCGCTTTAATCTCTAACTTGCTGATTGAAGCGCTTGAATCGGCGCCACAGCAACACCAAGCCGAACCACTGCATAAGATACGCGCTATATATAAGGAGTTATGCCAGCAGTTGCACTTGGATATGAATGAGCTGCTTGATAACGACTTACAAGCATTAACAAAATTATTACAAGGCATTGAATTATTAGGTGAAGCCAGTGATAAGGCACGCGCTAAAGTGATGTCATTTGGCGAAATCATGCTCACCCGTTTGGGTCACGCTTTTCTAAGCAGCCAAAGCATTGCCAACACATGGCACGACGCACGTGAACTATTACACGCCACTCCAACCCATGACATATTAATGAGTCGCTGTGAAGATGATGCTGATCCTGCACTGCAAAAACAATTATCGACTGCTCAGCATGTAGTGATTACGCAAGGCTTTATCGCCAGTGACGGCTTTGGCAATACTGTGCTTTTAGGGCGTGGCGGCTCAGACAGTTCGGCAGCTTACTTTGCTGCCAAATTACAAGCAGAGCGCTTAGAAATATGGACCGATGTTCCCGGCATCTATACCGCCAATCCACAACAGATTTCAGATGCCCGGTTACTAACACAACTCAATTATGATGAAGCACAAGAAATTTCATCAATGGGTGCCAAAGTATTACATCCGCGCTGCATTGAGCCGGTAAAAAAACACAATATCCCGCTCTATATTAAACAAACCCAACAACCGCAACGTGCCGGCACGGTGATTGCTGTTGATGGTGAACCGGTGAACTTACCGATCAAGGCCATTATTAACAAATACAATATTGTATTGATCACGATTGAAACTGTTAGTATGTGGCAACAAGTCGGCTTCTTGAGTCAAGTATTCGAGTGCTTTACCAAGCATCACCTGTCGATTGATTTGGTATCAACCTCTGAATCGTCAGTAACGGTATCGATCGATAACAATAACGGTGGCTATACTGCCGACACCATCGACCAGTTATTAGCAGAGCTTAATCAATTTTCGAAAGCACGCTGGATCGGACCCTGCGCCTCAGTGAGCTTAATCGGTGAAAATATTCGTATGGTATTGCATCAACTGGGTGAAACCTTTGAAGTATTCGAAGCGCAACAAATTCATATGATGTCATTAGCTGCCAATAATTTAAATTTAACTTTTGTTGTTGATAGCGAACAAGCCGAACGTTTAGCTAAACAATTGCATGTATTATTGGTCGAACAACACCCGCGCCGCCATCAACTGGGTAAATCCTGGCGCGAAGAGTGCGGTGATATTGCCAGTATGCCTACTGCCTGGTGGCAAACAAAACGTCAAGCGCTACTGGATTTAATGCAGCAACACGATGCTTCGTACGTTTATGATCCAGCAACCATTGACAATGCCATCCAGCAACTCAAACAATTGACAGCCGTTGATCAGGTGTTTTATGCGATGAAGGCCAACAGTTATGACCCGATATTAAAACAAGTGCATGACAGCGGCATTAACTTTGAATGCGTGTCGATGGCGGAAGTGGAAAAAATCCTTGAATTATTTCCTAAGATAGATAAGCAACGCATTTTGTTCACACCTAACTTTGCGGGTCGCGAAGAATATGCCGCCGCACTGAAATTAAAACTGCATGTAACGATTGATAGCACCTACCCGATTGAGCATTGGCCTGAGCTATTTAAAGACCAACGCATCATGTTACGGGTTGATCCGGGTTATGGCGCCGGCCATCATAAATATGTCTGCACTGGCGGCACCGATTCAAAATTTGGTATTCCGATTGACCAATTAGATGCGCTGCAAAGCCAATTAAACAAACACAATATTGATGTCGCTGGTTTACACATTCATTCTGGTAGCGGTATTTTATCAGCTAATAGCTGGAGCGATTCGTTTAATACTTTATTGGAATTACTCAAACGTTTTCCGCACGCGAATACCATTAATCTTGGTGGCGGTCTTGGTATTGTAGAAAAACCCGGCCAAACCCCTTTAGACATCCAGGCGCTGAATAAAACCCTGGAAAAAATTAAAACCGAAAAACCACATTTACAATTGTGGATGGAACCCGGTCGCTTTGTGGTTGCACGTGCCGGCGTTATTGTCGCTAAAGTGACACAAGTGAAACACAAAGGCGATACCACTTTCGTTGGCATTACCACCGGCATGAATTCATTAATTCGCCCTGCTTTATACGGCGCTTATCATGAAATTGTGAATTTAACTCGATTGGATGAAGCTAAAACCGAAATCGTTAATATCGTGGGACCGATTTGCGAATCCGGTGACACGCTCGGCTATTGCCGACCATTTCCGGTGACTCAAGAAGGGGATGTCGTGTTGATCGCTAATACCGGCGCCTATGGGTATTGCATGAGTTCGCGTTATAACTTACGCGAACCGGCAGAGCAGCAATTACTCATCACCTGAGCTGCGACCTGGCCCTCTAGGCCTTGGTGCTCCAGTGCCCGTCGTTAGGTCATCGGCGCCTGCTTTTTCACCAGATCTTTGCACCACTCGACTAAAAAGTGTACTGCCGGCATACGAAGAACCCACAGGGGTCGTGGTGTCAACTTCTATGGGAGATACTCTTAACCCCGGCGGAACCGCTGGCCTTCTGTCGTAATTCGATGCTGGCAACATGCTATTTAAAATTCCCTCATTCCTTGCCCTTATTTCCGCGTGAATATCACTTGCACTATCGCCGAGGTTGTCTAATACATTAAATGTCACATATTCACTGTGCAGCTCTTTTACTGCATGCAAGGCAGTAAGTTTTTCACCTGGCTCTGCAATGAAATCAATCTTGTCTAAATCTTGACGTATATGCTCTCTTGCTTCAGCCGCATTATCATGCAAATGGCCAGGACGCTCCGGCTCACCAATACGCAAAGTCGACATTACACTGAGATCGCCAAAGGTACGTGCGGGTCCCGCCGCAAAAGCACTACTGTCGGCTCGCCTTAATGGTGTGTGACGAGGCAAAGGTCTTGACTTGACCACCCTGCCTGGTTTCACCCCGTATATATCACATAATTTATTAAACTTTTCTTGCTGACTGGTTGAAAAGTATGGTTTGCGATTTTTTTTGACCGAACCTAAAGGGCGTAATTTTCTTTGTCTTACAGGTGTTGGCACAACAGCATAAGGTGACGGAACTGCTTTTCCAGGGCTCCCTTTACCGTTACGTTGTTGTTTACGAACCCTGCGTCGTGCGACAGGTGCTTTAACTGAAGGCTTTTGCTCACGGGCAGCAGCCCTCATTGTAGCTAGCGGTCCAACAGTAATAGCCGAGCGCTTACTTGTTGAAGTAGCTGCTCTAGCGGCTTTTTCTTTAGCTATCAACTTATCCATCCAGGCATCGTCAGCCTTAATCCGAGGAGCTCCTGCAAAAGGATCATGGTATTCAGACCGCCCCTCAGGAGTGGCAGGCTTTGGCAAAGCAGCCTCTCTTGCTAATTGTGCTTCAGCCTTACCTGCCTCTGCAAAAGCTACCGCCCAAGGGTCTTCAGTTGAATCGACTGAGGATGGCGGAGGAGCGTTACGCCGCTTATCCTCTTCTAACCACGCCTTCTTGCGCTTTTCTTCAAGCGGTAAACCACTTTCTAAAACTGCTTTTCTTAGCTCAAATCGTGGATCTAAGTGATATGCTTTATTATGCTCAGGATGTGGACTACTATCCCAGTCTTTAATAAACTGCTTTAATTCATCATCGCTTAATTCTGGTCGCATGCTCATTCTCTCTGCTAAAATACATTATTCTTCAATCGGTTGAAGTTCAACACAATTATTATCATGTCAATATTATACCTTTATATACTTAAGGGAGCCTTACTTACCTGGCTAAGTGTTTGTATTTTGCTATTTGACTGGATCCCGGCTCGGGGGCCGGGATGACACAGAAAGTACCGGATGACATGGCAGGATGGGATGACTGGATCAGCATCAAGGTGGACCGGGTGTCTGTTTTTTAGTGTTTCCAATAGGAGGTAGTGAACAAAATCAAAATGGTAAAGATTTCCAACCGCCCTAACAACATCGCAACAATCAAAATCCACATGCCAGAGACATTCACATGAAAGAAGTTCGATGCCACACTACCGATACCAGCACCGGTGTTTGACAAGCACGACGCAACAGCACCAAACGCAGTTTCAAAACCCATGCCGGTAGCCAACAAAGCCAGCAATAACAATATAAATACAGCAATATAGGCAGTAACAAAAGACCAGACCGATCGCAATACGGTTTCATTCACCGCATGACCACCAACTTTTACTTGCCGTACAGCGCGTGGATGCGCCAAGTGAAATAATTCGCGTCGCACCAAACTCATCAACACTTGAACACGCACGATTTTCAAACCACCACTGGTTGATGCGGCGCAACCTCCTACCAAAGCAACAAACATCATCAAATACGGCAAAAATATCGGCCAATTCGTAAAATGATCAACCGTAAAACCCGTGGTACTCGCCAGCGACACCACCGTAAACAGCGCTTGAATTACAGCGGAATGATGCTGTGGGAAATAACCAATAGCCCATAACGTTACAACCGTAATTGCAGTAACGACAATAATGCTACCAACGTAGGTGCCGAATTCCGAATCTTTAATATAAGTGTTGACATCAAAATCTTGCAAGAAACGAAAGTGTAAACCAAAGTTGGTCGCGCCTAACAACATAAAGACAATCGCAATGCCATCAATCGTATAACTGTGATAATAAGCAAAGCTGCTATCGTGAATCGAAAAACCACCGGTAGAAATAGTTGAAAAGCTTTCACCTATCGCATCAAACGGCGTCATACCAGCCCACCAATAACACAAAGCACACAACACAACCAAACCCACATAAATCGACCATAACGCTTTTGCAGTTTGAGTCATGCGCGGCTTAAGTCGTGTGTCTTTTACTGGGCCCGCGGTTTCCATGCGCGCCAATTGGATACCACCAACACCCAACATCGGCAACACCGCAACAGCCAACACGATAATACCCATACCACCCAAGAAGTGTAATTGCATCCGGTAGTATAAAATCGATCGCGGTATCGCGGCTAAATTAGATAAAACCGTTGCACCCGTTGTGGTTAAACCTGATACCGATTCAAATAAAGCATCAGTAAAAGTTAACGGGTGTGTAGTATCTAAAATAAATGGGATCGTCCCAAAAACAGATAACACCGTCCAAAACAACGTTACCACCAAAAAACCATCACGCACCCGCAACTCGCGATTAGCTTTGTAAAAAGCCAGCCACAGCAAAAAACCTGTCATTAATGCTATGCCAAAACAGGTAATAAAGCTGCTTAACCCACTGTCATGATAATACAGTGACACCCCTATCGGTGGAATCAACGTGACACTAAATAACATTAAAAATGTGCCTACCAATCGAAATACAACGCCGAGTCTATCCATTAAAAGAACCTCGCGCCGACTTGGAATAACTTTTCAATATCATTAATGTGTTTTTTATTGGCTACAAAAATCACCACGCTATCATCTGCCTGCAATACTAGCTCGGGCTCAACTTTTACCGATTTTTTATTGCGCACCACCGCACCAATGGTTGCGCTTTTAGGTAGCTTTAACTTTTCCAATGGCACCCCAATCACATGTGACGTGCTTTTATCACCATGCGCAACCACTTCAATCGCTTCCGCTGCACCACGCCGTAGCGAATGCACACTGACCACATCACCTTGTCGCACATGCGCCAATATAGAACCGATGGTGACATACTGCGGTGAAATCGCAATATTAATCGGGCCACCTTCAATCAAGTCAACATAAGCCGTACGCGTAATCAATGCCATCACTTGCTTTACACCCATGCGCTTGGCTTGCATACACGCAATGATATTCGCCTCATCATCGTTGGTCACTGCACAAAAAACATCAACGTGTTCAATGTCTTCATTCATTAACAATTCTTGATCGGCCGCCTCACCGTGTAACACCATCACACTATCCAAGATGGTCGCTAAGCGTTCACAACGTCGTCGATTATGATCAATCACTTTAACCTGGTAATCTTTTTGCAATGCTAAAGCCAAACAACGACCAATATTGCCACCACCAGCAATCATGACGCGCTTGTAAGGATCTTGCGCTCGACGCATAGATGACATCACCTTACCAATGTCTTTACGTGGCGCAACAAAAAATACTTCATCACCCACTTCAATCGTGGTTTTTGGCGATAAGTCCACCAAATGATCATTCCTAAAAATAGCCACCACTTTGGCATGCACATCATCTAAATTGTCATCTAGCTCTTGCAGCGACTTACCAATCAATGGTCCACCATAATAGGGTTTTACCGCTACCATTTTCACCACACCATCAGCAAATTCAATCACCTGTAATGCACCTGGGTGATCAATGATTTGTTGAACGTTACGTGTGACTAATTGTTCTGGACTAATAAACACGTCGATAGGTAAATTATCTGAACCAAATAATTCTTTACGAATAAAATAATGCGGCGAACGGATACGCGCAATTTTTGTCGGTGTATGAAATAACGAATACGCCACTTGGCACGCTACCATATTCGACTCATCATCATCAGTCACAGCAATGATCATGTCCGCATCATCGGCACCAGCACGTCGTAAGACATCAGGGTAAGAACATGGACCTACAACGGTGCGTATATCTAACGACTCTTGCAGCGCTGTTAAGCGATCCTCATTGGTGTCAACAACAGTAATTTCATGACTATCACGCACTAATGTCTCTGTTAATGAGCCACCCACTTGACCACCGCCCAAAATTATAATTTTCATAACTATTCACCATGTAGTGTTTCGATCGGATCCAACCGCGATGCTCGATAGGCGGGGTAGAAGCCTGATAAAATACCCACCAGCACCGACACCAAAAACCCTAGCGTCGGTGGCAGTATAAAAAAAACAAACCCCCAATCAGCCACCTCAGCCAATATCACCGACACCAATATACCCAGAGTAACACCCAAAAAGCCACCGAATAACGTTAAGGTAACCGATTCAATTAAAAACATCCATCGGATATCTGCACGACGTGCGCCTATCGCCATTCGAATACCAATCTCACGACGACGCTCAATCACAGATACCAACATAATATTCATGACACCAATGCCGCCCACCAATAGTGAGATACCGCCAATCATGCCCAGCAACCAAGTAAACGTCTTGCGTTGCTTGCTCATAATATCGATAATTTGTTTTGGGCTACGGAACATAAAGCGCTTATTTGGTAATAAAATTTTCAATTTCCCCGTGATTGCATCTTGAATTTGCTTCAGATTACTGCCCTTATCCACCCGAAACAAAATGTCATTTATTTGCGCATAAGGACTCAAACGGTAACTTTGACTAAGCGGCACCAAGACACTGTTATTTAAATTTGCAAATAGAAATAAATTGGTTTGCCACGGCTGAGTCACCCCAACAATGGTGTACAACCGCTTACCCAATTGGATTTGCTTACCAATGGGGTTCATTACACCACGCGATTTGAGTTGACTCGCTAACTTTGAACCAATATCACAAAAATTACTATTCGCATCCAAGTAACTGACGAAACGCCCCTTGGCTATTTTTAGCTTAACAATATGATAAAGCGCATCGGTCGCACCAAAAATTTGACCTTGCAATTGCTTGCCATCGTAAAAAATAGATGAAAACACATTAATATATGGCGCCACTAACTCAATTTTGGATGACGCATCCTTAAGCACCGGTACATTACCCAGTTCAAAATATTTTTTTTGTGAATGGTCCTGCATGCCAGACATATTATTTTCTTGAATGCTGAGCGCCAGCAAGTTTGTTCCCAGGGTTTTAAATTGTTTCAGTGCATGCTCCGTTGCCATTTGACCAGATGACAACAGCGCCACTACAGAACCCGTACCCACCAATATACCTAAGATCGCTAAAAACGAACGCAATTTTGACGTCTTTAGATTCATTAACGATTCATTGATGTAGGCTAAAAATCCCATTAAGGCTCTTCCATAATATGAGGTGCATCCATAACTTTACCGTCACGTATTTGTATATTACGTGGAAACTGCCCAGCAATATCATTATCATGGGTAATCATAACCACGGTGCGATTTTCATTTTTATTTAAATCAAATAAAATTTGCATCACTTCCTGACTGGTTTTTGTGTCCAATGCACCGGTTGGCTCATCCGCTAAAATCAAACTGGGCTCACCCACCAACGCGCGCGCAATCGCTACTCGCTGTTGTTGACCACCCGATAGCTCGGTCGGCTTATGATGATGGAATTGATCCATACCTACACGCGCCAAACAAGCCATCGCACGTTGTTCACGTTCTTTTTTCGCCACACCACGATAAGACAGCGGCATCGATACATTATGCAGTGCATCATATTTTGGCAGCAAAAAGAAAGACTGAAACACAAAACCAATTTCTTTATTACGTAACTCTGCCAAGCGATCTGAAGATAAAGAGCTAACATCCTTGCCATGCAATAAATACCGACCCTCTGTTGGCTTATCAAGCAAGCCAATAATATGCATCGTCGTCGACTTACCCGAACCCGAAGGCCCAACAATAGCTACTGCTTCACCTTCCTCAATAGCAAACGAAACATCACTCAATGCTTCAAACACTGTATCACCCATTTTGTAACGCTTGGTGACGTTTTCAAACTGGATCATTGACCACCACCTTTTGCCCTTCCGCTACTCCAGAAATAATGGTTACATTGTTCATGCTGGTATTACCAGTGACCACT
This sequence comes from Coxiellaceae bacterium, assembly GCA_029212925.1. Classification (GTDB taxonomy): domain Bacteria; phylum Pseudomonadota; class Gammaproteobacteria; order Coxiellales; family Coxiellaceae; genus JARGNX01. The sequence goes on from JARGOB010000002.1 coordinate 149,875, forward strand.
GGCACTTGCTTCTTAGCGCCTGATTTGGCAACCACCGTTATCATGCTTTTTCCTTGCACCTCTGTTACCGCATTAATAGGCAACATAATGCTTGGTGGGTTTTGAATTTCAATATCCACCTTAGATGTCATACCAATATGCACCACTTTACGCTGCTCTTTGGTAATGGTAGGAATCGTTACCGTAACTGAAAACTGAGCCAATGAACGCGAACTTGAACTATCATCCGCTTGTGACGCTACGGAACTTACTACACCGTCTAACGTTACATTCGGGAAAGACACCCCAGTGACGATTACTTTTAGCCCTGTCCTTAAGCGATTAATATCCACCTCACCCACCTTAAACGAGACTGACAAACCACTCAGGTCACCTATGGACAATATCAATTGGCCTTGCTTTACTTCACCGCCCACCATCAAACGATCACTGCCACTGTTTTCACTCGACTGATCATTTTGATTTTGCACAGGGAATAAAGCCACACCCGCCCCCTTGGCATACACTGGAATATTTTTAAATTTATACGACAATGCTGCATTAACTTTTTTGGTGTCGGATATGGTTAAGTTTTCAAATTGCGATGCCGGGATATTAACCTGCTTTAATATTTTTTCTAAAGCCAAGCGTTTCTGATAATAATTCATCTCCGCTGTTTCATATTGACTACGGCCACTAATAAAATTATTGCGTGTTTCGATGCCCGCCTTATACAACGCTGTCGTACCTTGGAACGTCAAACTCTGGGTTGACAGCGCTTCTTTGGTTGTTAAAAAATCACTGATAGCCGTACGAAATTTATCCGATAAATCCTGCGAATCAATCGACAGTAATTCTTGGCCCTTTTCAATACGCCCACCGTAATCAAAGAATACCTTTGCCACACGCCCATCGGCTGGGCTGGTTGCTGCGATAGTCTTAATCGGCGCAATCGTGCCGTTATAATACAAATGCGTGCTGCTTGGTAGTTTTTTCGCAACAACGATACGCTGCTTGTATTTTTGTTTGGTTTCCTTTTTATCGCAACCCGTGATACCGAACAGCAGCAGCATGGCTAGCACTGTGGTTATTATTACCTGGATCCCGGATCGGGGTCCGGGATGACAGCCCCTTGGTCCGGGATGACAGTCCCTTGGTCCGGGATGACATTTACTCAATAATTTCATAGCGCCTTCCTAATAGCGTAATTTAATACCCCAATCATCCAACGTTGTTGCCAACGTGGTATGCAAATCTGTAATCAAGTTCAGTAATGTCACACGCGCACTAACCAAGCTGGTTTGGTTCGTCAACAACGTATTCTGCTGCGTGGTTAATTCAAACATTGCTGACTTACCATATTTCACTTTAAGCTCCGTGTCATGCACCGTTCTTTTTTGCAGTTCAACTTGCTCCACTGAAATCTTAACCTGTTCCAATTGGCTACTGATATTTTGTATTGCTTGCGTCACATTACTGATCAGCGTGCGCTTAGCTTGCGCTAAATTGTTTTGCTGATTAATAATATTAATCCGATCATTCAATACCGTACCTTCACGATCCAACGGGTTAATCGGAATATCTAAGTCCAAGCCAACATCCGGTGTTTTTTCAGCAGGGCCTGCACCGTTATAACCCCACGCATTGTCCGCGTGAAAATCTAATTGCCACCACAGATCCATTTTTGCTTTTTTCAAATCACGCAGCGCAATACGCAAATCAATTAAGCGCTTCAAGTAATCAATGTTACCGGCAAACGCCATCGCAATTGTGGTATTTAAATGCGGCACTTTATAATTCGGCGGCAATTTAATATTTTGATCGATGCGAAACTTTACATCGGGCGCCAAACCTAAATCAGTCAATAGCGTTTTCTGATCTTGTTGCAAACTGTTTTCGGTTTGCACTAATGATAATTCAAAAGTCGCCAATGTCGCTTTAGCCTGAATAAGATCACTCTCCGACATCGTGCCCGACTTCACCCGTATCAAGTTCTGCTTATATTGCAGTCTATTGGTTTTAAGCGTCTGCTTTTGAATCTCGAGATTATTGTAATCTTCCACCAAGGCGCGGTAATTTTTAATCACCGTATTGGTCACAGTAATAATGCTGTTTTTATAATCGAGCTGGCGCTTAAGCTCATCATCTTTGGCCGTTTGTAACGCTATGGTGTTATATAAAAAACCAAAACCGCGCAATAACGGCTGCTTAATATTAACCGTATATTTACTAGGCCCGCCATCGTAGGTGCGGGTAAAACCCGTATCAACCGTCGTACCAATCGGGCTTTTAATGTTCATTGTCGCGCTAGTTGAATAAGACGGCGTGTTACCTGGCGAAGTGCCAAAACTACTTTTCAGGGTATATTGTGGAAAAAATGCATTATAAGCCAGCATCAAACTGAACTTATCCGTCACTCGCGCCAATTCTGCGGTTTCAACATCCGGGTTATTACGTAGCGCTAACAAAATGGCTTCGTGCATTGACATGCGTTGGTTCTGTGTCATCGTGCGATGCGGTACAGGCAATTGCGCTAGCTGATCCGAAAACCAATCGTCCGCCAATGCGCCTGCCCAAAAGCCGAGCAACAAGGCAAATATACAAATCAGCTTTTTAAAACGAAACGACGACATTCATACACCTTACTATACCAACGTGGATTATATCATGAGATCCACGATTTCAAATGCAGAACCTGCCTACCCCCACGAAAAACCTCAACCATCGTACAATAATTGTCACGCGCAGCTTATATCATTGACATAGCTTGACTGAACTCGTTATAGTTCAGGTAATCCTGGTTAAAACTATTTAGCCTAAAACAGAACACTAAGGACAGAATGTGATATTAAAACCATGGAATGCACCCTCTTTAAGCTTATTCTGTTATGAAAACGTAACACTTAACGGCACAATGGGAATGGCAAATGACGGCGGCTCCTTTCCATCCAGCCTCAGCTAACCTTATCCATATATATTGGCTTGCCATAGGTTGCATATAAATGTCAGCAATTTGCGGGATCTTTCAGTTCAATCAACAATCGGTAGAGCAGCAAACCCTCGCAACAATGAACAACGCCATGGCAACACTTGGCCCCGATGGCAGCGCTACTTGGCTAACACCCCAAGTTGGCTTAGGTCATCAGCAATGCTGCTTAACACTGGAGTCGCTAAATGAAAAGCTACCTATGCTGGACAGGGATTCCGGCATAGCGCTCACGACCGATGTCAGACTGGATAACCGCGCTGAACTTTGCCAATATTTTAACTTGCCCAATAAGGTAATTATATGCGACAGCACACTGGTACTGAAAGCTTATCAGCGGTGGGGGAAAGAATGTCCGCAAAAGCTACTAGGTGAATTTTCTGTCGCCATCTGGGATCCGCGCCAGCAACTGCTGCTGTGCTTTACCGATCATGGTGGTAATCGTCCAATGTACTATTACCGTGACAATAACTGTTTTGCATTCGCGACGGAAATTAAAGCACTTCATACATTAAAAGCCATCGAACGCCGACCAAATTTACAACGAATAGCGACAACCTATTGCGCCAACTACAATTTTGCCCATGCCGACGCCACTCACTTTGAAAATATATACTCACTGCCGGCCAGCACCATACTGGCAGTGAAACCACGCACAATGACCAAACATCGTTATTGGCAACCCGACATTCGGCGCCGCCTGAAATTTCAATCAGAGTCAGAATACCGCGAAGCTTTCCAAGCATTATTTACTGATGTTGTGAAAGCAAAGCTACGCAGTCACCTACCCGTAATGACCCTGCACAGCGGCGGACTCGATTCGTCTGCAATCACAGCCGTGGCAGCCAAACTTAATGCCGAAAAAAATCAATCACTGACTGCATTATCGGCCGTTTTACCGGCTGATTATCAAGGTCAAAATTACGATGAAAGCCATTACGCCAATCAGCTTGACTGTCCTAACTTGAAAATAACACCAATTACTGATGACTGGCGTGGACCATTTGACCAGCTACAAGACCCAACATATTTCCGGGATTCCCCTGAGAAAACTTCACGTCATTACCTTTATAGCGCCTTTGCAACAGCAGCAGCCAATAATGGTACTCGTATCATACTGGATGGCTGCTTTGGTGAAAGAGGCCCCTCATTTCATGCACATGGTTATTTAGCAGAATTATTGCTCCACTGCAAATGGCACCTTTTACTCCGAGAGTCGATACTGCATGCTAGAAAATATCAGCGTAACTGGCTCAAAACAATGCTGGCAGAAAGCGCTTTTCCACTACTGCCTGCCTTGCTACAGACTCAATTAAAGCAGCGATCAAACTCTACTTTTGAAGAACAATACGGCTTAATGCGCCCTGAATTTATCAAGCAATCTTTGCCTATTCAGCGTGACTTTAAGGCCGCTTGTAGACAACGAGGAGCTCAATATTGCCACCACCGCAAGCACCAATACAATCAGATCAACAGCCTTAGAACAGGCTTTGGTAGCCTGCTTAGCGATAACAAATCACCCGTACAATTAAGTTTTCCATACAAAGATAAACGGCTATTAGAGTTCTGTTTAGCCCTACCGGGGGACTTCAAAATGCGTCATGGCTACAAACGTTATGCCATTCGCAGTGGCATGAAAGGATTAATGCCAGATAGTTTACGCTTTCGACTTACTAAAGCTCCATTCTCTCCCGATTATAGTGATCGCTATGACCACCAATTGTCAATAGCTCGCGAATTTGTTCACTCAATTAAACGAACAGAATTGATGAACAATATTGTTGATTTTGAATCCCTACAAAAAACACTTGGTAATACTATGAACACTAACCGCTGTAATCGTTCAGAAAATTTAAAATTTAAGCGGGCGGTACCTTGCACTATTTATTTATTGGCATTTTTGAAAACATTTTCTTAATAAAATTACACAATAAACCAAAGGGGCAAACCGCCCCTCAGGTAGTTTATTATTTTTGCAGCTTAGTGGTGCTAGATGTTGGTGGCAGGGTTAATACACTTGAATCTTTCAGCGCCTCCATCACAGAACCGTGACTGCCTTTGAGATTAATTGTGCCAGGAAAATAAACACGTCGTCCGACTTTTTCTGCCGGTCCGCCAATCACTACATCAGAACAGTAATTGTATATGACCTCATCGGGAGCTTTGTTAGCGTTACCATAACTATTCATATTTGACACCATAGACTGGTTTTTTTGAGTTATCGGATCAACAAATTGAATTAACCTAGGCTGATTAACTGAAGGGGTGACTGTAGTATTAGTGATACAACTGACAGTATCAACCCCCTTTATTTCGCCAGCGGTAGGATTATAACGGGGCACCCAGACATTTTGCTCGGAAAAAGTCCATACCGAAGTTCCAATCCAGTGTGGATCTTTTGCAAAATCACCCCCCGCTTCAAATGGGCTCAAAGCTTTTTGAACATATATAGCTTGATCAATTAACGCACCTTTTTTTGTATATAAACCTTTTACAATTGTGGGGCTTGACTTTGAAGTAATTGAACCATCCCCCTTGTAGACATCTGTTGTATCAGCCAGATAAGGAATATGGATCAAGTAATCATAAGTCTGTTGGTTAAAGGGGTTAGTTAACGACGTCGTAACAGTCTCCCCATTTGACCTTGTAAATACTTCTCCTAAACGAAGATCTTGACCTGGGGTACATGAATTGCCAGCTGTAGCAGCACAACCTTTTGATAAGTTAATGTAACCAGAAAATTCATGCGCAGAAGCTGATGCTGGGATGCCAATTTGATAATAGATAGGCTCTTTAAGTTTGCCTTGAGCTGTTTTAAGGTCACTTAATAATGTCTTTAATTTAGCTGCATAATACGCAGGTGTCGAGGCTACCAATCCAGCCCGTAATGAATTAATTGAACCGGTTGACTCACCACCCAAATCATATAATGAAACAACAGCGTAACCATTTTTATTTTTATTCAAGATTTTACTCATATTAGGGTTGAATGCACCAGGGAAGGTAAACACACTGAAATACATGCCGTGGCAAGGAACAAAATTTGTTGAAGTGCTAGAGGTAGAGTGTGAAGAAGAAGTATGCGGTATTCCAGCCAAGTTGTCGGCTACCCGGCTATAAAACCAATATTGCCCATAGCCAGTATTCGAATTTGTAGGTGGATTTTCTACATTTGCCTCGTATTTTATATTAAATGGCTCGAGATCAAAATGTATACCTGTAGCCGTTGGTGAGCCTGTGCATACTTGAGCCGTGATCTTATCAGCAAATGCATAGGCTTGAGCTTGACTGAGATCATTAAAGGAAGTACTGTTTTGACCAATATCGTTGCGCCAAATTTTGCCACCATGCTTTACACCATAAGTAAAGTTATCTAGCCAACTGGCAGTGACCCCTAAAGCATTTATGCGGCCATCAACTACAACCGTAAGCGCAATATTTTTGTCTTTTGCTGAGCCCGCTGCAAATGCGCTTTGATAAGCATTAAAGTTTTTCTGACCTGTATAACCTTGCATTCCTGCAGGTGCATTTGCGGGCACAGTGGTGTAATTAAAAGAAAAGGCTTTGCTATTTGAATCAGTACACGGTGTTTTTTCGCTACAAAATAACTCAGCATCGCCACCATAAACATATAACTGATTTAGCCCTTTACCTGCCCCCATAAGCTTATTAAAAGTTATGACATTTTGAGCTTGCGACCCAACTGTGGCTTTTTTGTTATACCCGACTATAGATGGACTTGCATCACTATCACTAAAAGAAACCGTATTGAGTATAGAGGGAGTTACTGGCATAAAGGTTGTGTCGTAAGTCCATGCAGAATTCAAACATTGTGGGAATACTTGCTTCCATAGCTTGACTGGGTTCACACAATTAGCATACCCAGAAGAGAAGCCCAATATAGCTAGTGAGGCAAGCGCAATTTTAACTGGGTGTAGTTTCAATAAATTAGGCATTTTTGGACTCCATAGATATGGCAACAATGCGAACAAGTATAGGACAAATATTGGTCAAAATTACCCAAGTCTCAGACGTTAACATTAAAGTCCAAAATTTCAAATGCCAAGTCCGAAAAATACCCTCCCCAGCAACGACATAGCTACTAACAAAAATCAATCCACCTGCAAAAACCAACGCACCCCTTTTTTCAACTTCAGCTTGTTTATATCCGGGTATATTTTAGACAAGAAGCGCTGCAGCTGACTGCGATTGGTCGATAAGCACACGACCTCAACATGATAACGATCAGCAATGCGCTCCATCAAAGCCGGCATCGGTCCAAAACACTGCACCGCAAACGATGACAATTGCGCTCCAGCAATTTGTTGAATTTTTTGTGCCACATCAAACGCATGTTGCTGCGATAGATCATTCACTACCCACTTCGCAATATAACTGTAAGGTGGCAATTGCGCTTGTTGTCGCTCAACTAACAATTGTTGTGCAAATTTCTCATAACCATCACGCACCAGGCTTTGCAATAAGGCATGATCTGGCTGATGCGTCTGGATGAGCACTTCACCACGATTATTCTCACGACCCGCTCGGCCCGCCACCTGCCAACACAACTGGCCAATTTGCTCCAACGCCCGAAAATCGGCACTCATTAAGCCATTATCCGCATTGATAATGCCAACCAAACTCATCGCTGGGAAGTGATGCCCTTTGGCCAGCATTTGAGTGCCTACCAATATTTGTGCTTTTTGATGATGCGCTTGCTGCAATAAGGCTTCCATACTGCCCTTGCCGCGTGTCGTATCGCGATCCAAGCGTAATACTGTTTGCTCAGGGAATTCTTGCTGCAACATTAATTCAAGCTGCTCAGTACCCAAACCCACCGCACTCATATCACTTTGCTGACAGGACGGGCACATTTTTTTTACCACACAGCTAGCACCACAATGATGGCAATACAAACGCGCTGGTCGTGCATGCAATGTCATGTGCGCATCGCAATGATCACACTGCTGACTAAAACCGCAATGATGACACATCAACACCGGCGCATAACCGCGACGATTTAAGAAAATTAATACCTGACCATCGCGCTCTAAGTGATAACGCATACGCTCTAACAACTGCGGACTCATACCTGCTTTCAAACTTTTATCACGCACATCAACAATTTTCCACTGCGGTAATTCACCGCCTGCCACGCGCTGATCCAAACGCAATAATTGATATTTTTTACGCTCAACATTCGCTAATGATTCCAACGACGGCGTAGCAGAACCCAACACAATCGGCACGTCACTCATCTTCGCGCGCATCATTGCCATATCGCGCGCCACATAACGAAAGCCACTGTGCTGCCGGAATGAGCTGTCATGCTCTTCATCAATAATAATTAAACCTAAATCAGGTAATGGCACAAACAATGCTGATCGGGTTCCAATCACTATTCTTGCATCGCCCGCACGCGCATTAAGCCACGCCTGCATACGTTGACTGTCAGTTAAGGCCGAATGCAAACATGCGATTGAAACTGAAAAACGCGACTCAAAACGTGCAATGGTCTGTGGCGTTAAACCAATTTCTGGCACTAAAACTAACGCTTGCTTACCTTGGTTTAATACCTGTTCGATAGCTTGCAAATACACTTCCGTTTTGCCGCTGCCCGTTACACCTTGCAATAAAAATGCAGTGAAATGTTTTGCCGCAGCAATCGTATCAACTGCTTTTTTTTGCTGTTGGTTTAAGGTCAAACCGACTTGACGCAACACTTTGTCAGGCGACTTTTTCACCGGTAATTGTTCAGTGACCTTTAACCAATTTTTTTCTACAACACGCTTCAACCCTGCACGATCAAAACCGTGTTGACGCAATTGCTGATAACTAATGGCGTGTTCCGATTGCGCTACAGCTTGCAATAATTGCATTTGTTTTGGCGCTCGCGTATGACCTAGCGATAATGCCACCTCTCCTTCTGTGGTGATGGCATAAAATGTTTCGGGTTCTTGCTGCGTCGAACGCCCTTCGCGCAACCATTTTGGTAGCGCATTCGATAACACTTCGCCCACGGGGTAGTGATAATATTCACTGGCCCACGATAATAATTGCAATGCATCTTCCGGCAATAATGGTTCTGTATCGAGCACCTCAATAACGGACTTTAACCGTGCCGGTGGGCAATCCGTTTTATCTTTTATCGCTATCACCACAGCCACCAACTGACGATGACCAAAAGGCACTTTTACGCGCACACCCGGTCGCACCCAATCTGAGTGAACAACCTCAGCTGGCAATAAATAATCAAATGTGATTAATAGCGGTGTTGGCACCGCCACTTCTACGAATTGTTGGTTCATGAGGCTGAGTGTAACCAGCTATTCCCGCTTAAGCCAGCAGGAATAGCTTTCTGCTATGATACGTGCACAAAAACAAGTGATTGTGCACTTTTAAGGGGGGTCGCCCATAAATAGATCAATTGATATCGTGATTATGCTACAATTAATGCAGTAGCAAAGATCACGAGGGTACCAAAATGGCCAAAAAGAAACTAAGACGCTCAAGCACTGAAAATATCATTGGCGGCGTTTGCAGTGGCTTAGGTGAATATTTTGGCATTAGCCCTGCGCGCTTTCGTCTCGTTTTTTTGATTGCTGCCTTATTCTATGGCGCCGGTTTAGTACTCTATATCATTCTATGGTTCCTCATCCCCAAAGCCCCAGAGCCTCAATCTGAAGACGAAAAATACCCTGACGATGACACTCCCATTGATAAATAACACCGCAATCACTACAATAGCCCTTTTTTAGCGAATAGCCGAGGACAGCATGGCCAAGTACAGCACCAATGAATTTCGGGGCGGATTAAAAGTAATGTTAGATGGCGACCCCTGCAGCATTATCGACAATGAATTTGTAAAACCAGGCAAAGGCCAAGCATTTAATCGTGTTAAATTGCGCAACCTAAAAACTGGCCGCGTACTAGAGCGCACATTTAAATCGGGTGAATCCATTGACGCTGCTGATGTTGTTGAAAGCGACATGCAATATTTATACAATGACGGCGAATCTTGGCACTTTATGCACCCCACCACTTTCGACCAGCACGCACTCACTGCAACCGTAATGGGCGATGCTAAAAATTGGGTAAAAGAACAAGACACTTGTGTAGTCACCACATTCAATGGCAACCCGATCAGCATTGATCCCCCTAATTTTGTAGAATTAACTGTCACACAAACCGACCCTGGCCTTAAGGGTGACACCGCCAATGGCGGCAGCAAACCTGCCACACTGGAAACCGGCGCTGTCGTACGTGTGCCCCTATTTATCAATGAAGGTGAAGTGCTAAAAATTGACACCCGCAATGGTGAATATGTCTCACGAGTAAAGTCATAAACGCTTTACTCGCACGCGCTCAGCTATACCAACAGATACGTGAGTTTTTTGCTGCTCGCGGTGTGCTTGAAGTTGAAACACCTTTATTATGCCAGCATGGTGTGACCGACCCGCACATCGACAGCATGCAGTCAGCACAACGTTACCTGCAAACATCTCCTGAATATGCGATGAAACGGCTGCTCGCCGCAGGCAGTGGTGATATATATCAAATCTGTAAAGCGTTTCGCCAGGATGAAGCTGGCCAATTGCACAATCCCGAGTTTACCCTGCTCGAATGGTATCGCATAGACTTTGACCATCACCAGTTGATGAATGAAGTCGAGCAATTAGTCGGTCACATTTTAGCCCTAGAATCATTTAAACGATTAAGCTACGCCAACTGTTTTGAGCAGTACTTGGCCATTAACCCATTCGATTGCAGCATTGACCAACTGCAACACATCGCCGCACAACAAAATATTCATTGCCAACCAGGCAGCCAACCTAAAACTGTTGATGACTGGTTGCAACTGTTACTCAGCTGTTGCGTTGAGCCACAATTAGCCAAACTAGGCCCCACTTTCATCTATGATTTCCCGGCAAATCAATCTGCCTTGGCGCAACTAGATCCGAACAACCCCACGATCGCTCAACGCTTTGAGTTGTATATAAATGGTGTAGAGCTAGCCAATGGCTTCCATGAACTCACCGATGCAAGACAGCAACGGCAGCGCTTCGAACAAAACAACCAACAGCGACAGCAACTCGGCAAACCCGTCATCAATATTGATCAGCATCTTATCGACGCCCTAAAACTTGGCATGCCCGCCTGTGCCGGCGTGGCTCTCGGAATCGATCGTTTATTGATGATGCAATTACAGAGCAAAAATATTGTGGATGTATTGAGCTTTGATTGGAGCCGCGCTTAATATATACTAAACTTGGTTTCCATTCACAGGGAGGTTTTGCATGGGAAAATTTACACGACCAGGTAATGTAACAACAGCCATTCAACTGCTTTATATTACGCTAATCATTTCTTTTGTCTGCGGCATCATTAATGTCATTAAAATGCACAGCAACCCAGCTGTCGGACCTGCTGGTTTAGGCATTGGCCCAATGGTTGCTATTTTAATTGTCAGCTTAGTTATATTTTGGTTCTTATACTTCCACATCAGTCGTGGTCGCAATTGGGCTCGAATTATTTATTTGATCCTGTTTATACTGGGCATACTAAGCACAGGTTGGCATTTGAAAATGTATCTTTCGCAAGGCATGTTAATTTCACTCGCCACATTAGTAAATTATGTACTAGGTATTGTTGCCCTAGTATTACTATTTACCTCAGAAAGTAATACTTGGTTTAAAACACCGAATAAACCAACCAATGCACCTGAGGACAGCGATGAACCCAACCCCTCCTAAATCAGTAGGGGTTGCAACCCAGCTAATAGGATTTTCAATTCTGTTAGCACTAGTTATCAATTTAACTAGTTATGTTGGCCATAAAGTAGTAGCTGCACCTGCCATACAGCTAATAGATATAACCGGTTTCGCCACGCTGTCTGATACCGTCAGCTACTTCATCATTATGGTGCTGTGCGCCTATTTCATTTATCAACGACAAAATTGGGCTCGGCTACTACTGGTTTTTTATCTGTGTTTTCGTTTGTCGCTACACTACCTCACCCATTCCACCGAAGCACTAGACGTGCTACTTGAAGTCATGATTTTAGTGTATTGGGCGCTGCTCATTATAGCTATCACATTGTTGTTTTCCCCTGGAGTTAATGCATGGTTCAAGGGGACACCAGCTTGCGCCCCGCAAACAACCAAACGCCCCAAGGCGGTCAATACTGCACTACTTATACTGATATTGGGTATCGTCGTTTTTATTATCATAAACGCTATTGCTTATATGTATTTTCGCTATGAAAAAGCTAACGCCATACCGATACCTTTCAATAGCACCATTTCTTTAATAATCGACACCCCCATTCATTTAATTATTATGATACCTATTTTGATTGCACTCAGTTATAGAAAAAATTGGGCACGCATTATTTTAATTATCTACGTTTTCGCCAGAATTCTGTTCCACTTTTATAGCGGCCCTCTGGTTGCGTACACGCCATCATTTGAATTTTTGGTACTGCTATTTTTCGCCTTGAATATTATTGCACTCACCTTATTGTTTTGCCCTGAAAGCAACCGATGGTTTCATGTATGCCAAAAACCAACATAGCGATTACACCACCGAAAACAATCAAAGTAGCCACTCAGTTATTGTGGCTAAACATGATTGCTGCATTTTTATCTATCACGAGTTGTTACGTAGCCTATAAAATAGCGGGCATAGAACCAGAAACTTATTACCCGTTTAGCGGCCTCAATTTATTGCTGGATTCAATTATATATTTTACAGTTGTTGGTTTATGCATCTACAATATCATTCGTGCGAAAAATTGGGCACGATGGCTCTACGTGATTTACGTCTGTGCTCATATGGGATTAAACCTGTATACACACACATTATTTGGCGCCACGATGATAGTGGATATATTTGTTGTGACCTATTTAAGCTTGCGCACGATCAGCATCACCTTACTTTTCACTCCCGACAGCAATCGCTGGTTTAGAGGTGAAGAGCAGCTGCCGCCATTGAGTAATACTGAGCAAAACCAACAAAAACGCCCAACCATTGTTTCACTCGCCCTGCAATTACAATGGATTAATATGGCTATCTTCATTGCCGGCGCTATTTTGGCTTGTTTTTTTTACCGCAACATCAATCAGCCTTTGTGGACGCTATCAACCAATAGCACTATTGAAGTACTCATTGATACCCCCATCCATCTTTGCATTATGACCATTATATTAATCGCACTGTATTGCCAGAAGGGTTGGGCGCGCACTGCGTTTTTATTCTATTTTATTTATCGACTTTTATTTCATTTTTACACGATAAGCGATCTTAGATACCCAGATACTATTGAAGCGGCCGTATTCGCATTTTTTATTTTGAATTTTATCAGTTTAACCTTATTATACTGCCCGAGCAGTAACCGATGGCTGCACCAAGCCATCAACCCAAAAAATGCTAAACGCTCAGACTTAAGGCATCGAAATGATGATCACACAAAATGAACGGCGTGGCGTATAGCTAAATGAAATATTTATTGATTATATTCTCAATCGTAGCAACACAAACCGCTTTAGCTAATACAGTGATGCTAACCATCACCAACAACACCAATACGGACTTTACAGCCAAAACTCGCTTTGGCCAGGCACTTGGGCGTGTTACACGTGAAAAGCCTGTCATCATTCAAGCACCATTTCTACCCTTCCCAAAATACGCGGTATCTTTAGTCGGGGATAATGGCTTTAACGCTGCAATTATTAATACGGGTGATGGCCCATACTGCAGCACACAGTTCACTTATCACCATTGCCAATTTAAACACGTCAGCTTCGACTCAGCGAATTTAACCATTAGCTCTTGAAAGCACCAATAACTTGCCCCATTTCTAATGGCGTGTCTGTTTGCAGCTGCGGCAACCATGAAAAATCAGGATGCTCAGTTAATATAATAACCGTTGAACCCATATTAAACCGACCCAATTCATCGCCTTGTGCTAGCTTCACAGCACCATCATCATACTGCCAATGTGACGGCTGATTGCTATGATTCGCATTCACCACACCATGCCATACCAACTCCATATTACCGACCAGCATAGCGCCAACTAGAATCATAGCAACACGCCCATGCTTGGTTTCAAATAAACAGACGGTACGCTCATTGCGGCTAAACAAACCGGGTATGCCTGCCACGGCTTGCTGATTAACTGAAAATAACTTTCCTGGCACATAGTTCATAGCACGCAATGTGCCAGTCACTGGCATATGAATACGATGATAATCACGCGGTGATAAATAGGCCGTCATAAATGCACCCTGCTGAAAAGAATGCGTCCAATCATTACCGATACCTAACAACGCCTCAATCGTATAGTCACAACCTTTCGCCTGTAAAATCGTACCGCGCTGTATCATTCCATGCGCACTGATCGCACCATCAACGGGCGATATCATTTGCTGACTCGCACTAGCTTGAATTGGTCGCACACCCGGCTTTAGCTCACGTGTGAAAAACTGGTTAAAGGTAGCATACTGCTCTATATCAGGTTGCTTAGCTTGTTGCATGTCCACTGTAAAGTGCTTAACAAACCAACGGATAAAAGCTGTCGTCAATGTGCCCATCTTCATACGGGTCAATTTAGCGACACACTTAGTTAATAATTTCTGTGGCACGATATATTGCACAAATAACACCCGGCGGTATCCTTTTATTAAATAATGACCAGTCATTATATGATGCAAAATCACTTGATGCCATATAAAATGATGTGATGAATATTTATTTAGTCGGAGGCGCCGTACGCGACAGCTTGCTGGGACGTCCCGTTAATGAACGCGATTGGGTAGTGGTTGGCAGCAATGTTGACGACATGGTAGCACGTGGCTTTAAACCGGTCGGGAAAGATTTCCCTGTGTTTTTACATCCAGACAGCAAAGAAGAATACGCATTAGCACGCACAGAAAAAAAAGTCGCGCTGGGCTATAAGGGCTTTGAATTTTATGCCAACCCAGATGTGACATTAGAGCAAGACCTGATGCGGCGCGACCTAACAATTAACGCCATCGCACAAGACAAAGACGGCACACTCATCGACCCTTATCATGGCCAACAAGATATCGACCAACGCGTATTGCGCCATGTCTCTACAGCATTTAGTGAAGACCCGGTGCGCATCTTACGCTTAGCACGTTTCCATGCACGCTTCCCAGACTTCACCATTGCGGACGAAACCATAGTCTTAATGAAAACCATGGTTAACAACGGCGAAGTGGATGCCTTGGTACCAGAACGTGTCTGGGCTGAGTGCTATAAAGCTTTGCAGGAAACAGAACCACTGCGCTTTTTCCAGCTACTCGATAAAATCAATGCACTTGAAAAGGTGATGCCGGGCCTGCAATTAACCACACAAAACAGCCAGGCGTTAATTAAAGCCTGCATACTGAGTCAAAACCCAGCGGTACGCTTTGCTAGCTTTTGTCACACACTCAATGAAGACCACAGCAAAAATTTAATTAACCGCATCAAACTCCCAAAGCCTTTTAGTGAATTGATGCTGCTCACGGTACGTCAATTAGCTTGCTATCAACAAGACTCATTAACAGCAGAGCAAGTATTCGCGCTATTAAAAAGCTGCGACGCCATACGCCGGCCTGAACGCTTTTTTGAATTTATTGATGTGGCACGCGCCTGCAGTGACAGCATGGATCATCGCAACACGTTAACTGCAGCGTTACATGCCGTGCAACAAGTGAATATCCAACCACTATTAGATAAAGGCTTGCAAGGCAGAGAACTGGCATATGCTATTGATCAATTGCGCTTAGCCGCTTTGCAAACTTAAGAAGGTTCGCAAACAACCAGCAATAGCGCCGCGCTTTGCATCGCCTATCGCACAATATAAACGCTCATAGGCCAATGCCGCATACGCTCCACTTAACTGGGTGGCTAAATCAAAAGCGGATAATAATTCATCCTCACTCAACACATCACGCCAGGACTTAATCGCTTGCAACCGCAATGAGGCGTAAGCTTCACTGTCTGTCGATATCTGATGAAAATGCTTCAGGTTCCATAAGCAGCCATTCAATGAGAAAAATGGGTGCGTTACAACAACTTCACCCCAATCAATAATACAGATTGTTTGCGAGGACTGATCGAATAACATATTATTGTCGTGCAAATCACAATGGTCCAAAGTTTGTGGAATAGCATAGCCTTCTAGTTTTTCACATAACTCTACACACTGCGGCATCAGATGTTTTAATTGCTCAACTTCTTTTGGCTTTAAACCATCATTAAGCAATAATGCCTCATGATTAATTAGCTCTTCATATAAAGCAGGAAATACATTCAAACGCCAATCAGGAATACCCAGAGCAAATAGTTGGTCTATTTTATTTTCGAAGGTTCTTTGTATAGCTGTATATTCCGATAAACCAGCAGCAACTAAAGGCACTTCTATTTGATCATCACACCATTGCCTTAAAGAAATATCACCACACGACCTCATCATAAAACAATGCAACGTATCATTACTCGCTATCACTTCTGGCACAACCGCACCACAATTATCACGGAGCAATTGAATAGTCGCCGCCTCCAGCGCTAAGATTTCAGGCACTTGCTTAAGGTAAATCACGCCACTATTGGTATTCAGCCGATAAACACATGACCATGCAGGATCTACTACAAGCTCCGGATTAGCATCAACGATATAACCAGCCGCCGTTAAAGTTTCGTAGGCCCAATTAAAAATATCTTCTTTACTTTTCATTCAACCACCAAACTATTTTAGTTATTTGCAAATTAGGATAAAATTTTCTCGTTTGATTCAACTTTTTTTAAATTAGAAAGATTTTCTTTAGCTGAAGCTAATGCGAATCGTAATTTGTCTTGTAGTACCTTTTGCTCAGGCAATTCCGTTAAATATTGAGCTACATGAATACCACTTTTATCAAGCTCTAACAGCTCAACATGTTCTTTATTTTTATTAGCACACAAGACCAGGCCAAGTGGCTTGTTTTCGCCAGGACGCCTTTCATATTTATCTAGCCATTTAAGATACAGCTCTACCTGCCCTTTATGTGAAGCCGTAAAACGCCCAAGCTTTAATTCAATAGCAACCAAGCGAGATAATCCACGATGATATGTCAGTAGGTCAATATAGTAATCTTCATTATCAATTATTATTCTTTTTTGGCGCCCAATAAAACAAAAGTCAGTCCCAATTTCTTGCAAAAATTGACATAAATCATCAAGTATTGCTTCCTCAAGTGTCTTTTCACTAAAGTTAACCGGCAAATTCAAAAAATCTAATATGTATGGGTCTCTAAACACTAAATCTTGTGTAAACTTATCGCTTGCATGCAAGCTACTAAGCTCTTCTTTTATTAGCTCTCTTGGAGCATTAGATATAGCAGTTCGTCGATACAATTGACCATCAATTTTTTTGCGTAACTCTCTTACACTCCAATGCTCTAAACGACACAATTCAGTATAAAACTGACATTCCAATACATCATCGAAAACAATTAATTCAACAAAGTGAGACCAGGACAGTAAAGCTGATAACTTCATTAGTATCTTTTCATCAGGGAACTGCTTTACAAATCGTACCATTCGAAACAAAGATCTAGCATTAAACCCACGGCCGTAATTCTTATAAAGTCGCTCAGCTAATTGTTTTACAATTTTTCTTCCATAACCCGCCCGCTTTTCAAAAAGTATTTCCTTGTTAATCCTTTCACCGATTTTCCAATACAATATTACAAGTGATGAATTTACTTGCTGAGCAACCTGCCTTTTCGCTCCGTCAATTAATCGACTAATTTCCTCACAGAGCTTATTAGACACCAAATCAGAATCCACATTTATCCCTATAAATCAATAAATTAAAATTGTGTCGACAGTGTCGACACAATCCACAGGTTAACACATTAAATTAGATAGATACCACCACCGTATTTTAGTTACGATCAGCTTAGCTCTTTCGTTAACGCCATGACCTTAAACAGCTCACCCATTTCATTCGGCATTAATAATTTTTGCAATTGCTGCGATTGTTTTAGTGCCAACTCAGGATCCGTGGCGGTTTGAAAATCAATAATATTATTCGCTAATAAAAAATTCGCTTGGGTCGTCAAACCATCCACGGTAAAGCCTGCATTTTTCGCTGCATTTTCTACGGCGGTAAAATCCACATGCGCGGTAATATCTTGTAAGCCTGGATATAATAATGGATCGGCATGCGCATGGTGACGATAATGACACATCAATGTGCCTTGCTTACGTTCCGGGTGATAATACTCACTAGCCGTGAAGCCGTAATCAATTAGCAACACCGTGCCTTGGTCCATCACATCACTGAGCTGTTGCAACCAATCTGCCAAGCTAGGATTAAATTCGGATAAATACGGCTGCGGCCACTCGTTTTTATGTTCAATAATATCAGCTGGTAACCAATCATCTTTGCAGGTTTGCCATAACAATTGCCATTGATTATCGACTTGGCCGACTAAGCCCCGATGAATCGTGTCTTCGTGGTAACAAAATAATTCCACCGTCATCGCATCCAACACTTCATTAGCGAGCACCACGCCTTTAAAGTTTTGTGGTAATTCAGATAACCATTTAACACGCTGCAATAACTCGGGCGATTCACTCAATGTTTGTTGTTGACGTTCAATCAGCTCAGGACTCACCTCAAGAATATAATAATGATCGGGCAATTGATTAAGCTGCTGCAGTTGAGTTAACACATCATGCGCCATACGTCCTGTGCCGGCACCAAACTCTAGGACATCACCCCCGCCGAATTGCTTTAATTCTTTCGCACATTGATTGGCTAACGCATAACTAAACATCGGCGAAATTTCGGGTGCGGTAACGAAGTCACCTTGTTCACCAATTTTATGCGAACCCGCCACATAATAACCCATGCCCGGTTGATACAAAGCCATTTGCATAAACTCAACAAACGGTAATGGACCATTTTCCACAATATGGCGATTAATATGATTGACCAGCAATTGACTGTGCGCTTGCTGGTCAGTATTGGGGGTTGGTAAGCTAATTGTCATGACGCGATGATAGCGTAATGCTCAACATAATCCCAGTTTACTAGCGATGTACTATCCGACCTCTATTTTCTTGCTCAAGCGCTTCTAGCGTTGTTGGCGCCGTACCTGCAGTAACATCACGCTTTAAACGCTCAAAATGTAAGCGATGCAATGAATCTGCAGTCGCTGGCAAACCCATTGCAGATACAATCCGAGCACCAGTGCTAGTAGGCGCTAATAACTCCTTATCCATCAAACCACCGCGCTCGATTCTTGCTATTGTTTGTGCAGCAGTCACCGTTCCATTATGCTTACCTGTTGCATACCTGCCTCCGCGATAGGGGTGCTTTGACAAAAATTTATCAATAACATGTGACTGCATCATCTGAACGAGCTGAACATAATGTTGCGGACGATTCGTGCCAGGCTGCCTGACTTGCATAAAACCATAATCGTGACCTACCACCATTTGATTTAATAATGCAATGCATTGGTCTATAGAACAAAGCGCTCCATTTCGCTGCACTAAGCCAACCGCTCGCTGTTGCAACGGCTCAATGCGTCGCGCATAAGCATCACCATCTCGTTCTTCAGGTTTTCTAACAGCTTGCGCCTTCAGTTTATCCATCTCTGAAACTATATTATCAGCACCGCACTGCGCACCACACCATCTAAATAATCG
Source organism: Coxiellaceae bacterium (assembly GCA_029212925.1). GTDB lineage: Bacteria > Pseudomonadota > Gammaproteobacteria > Coxiellales > Coxiellaceae > JARGNX01. Next base: position 169,553 of record JARGOB010000002.1, read on the forward strand.
CACTATATTTTTCTCCCACAAAAAAATGTTATATCTTTATATTTTCTATTACTAGAAGCTAAGCAGTAATAGTAATGCGACTCACAAAAAAAGTACAGTGTCATTTTGCTTCTGTTATTATTTCGCAGTACAATGGCGCATGCTAAGCCCATATGACACCAAAAAAATGCGTAATTTACGCATTAAAGCCATCATCATGATGGTTGTACTTGCGATTGCTTGTTGGCGATACGTTATGATTTCTACTGTGCTGCAACTGCCCGCAACGGCTGTGTTATTTGTTTTAGTTGCTGCATTTGTCTTTGCGGTTTTTGCTTTGATTTATAGTTGGGTTAAGTTGCTGAAGTAACAGACCATGTACGATCTATCGGTCAATGAAAGCATTGCACGCACTCTGCACTCATAACGATCCTCAGCTTGCGCAGCTTGTGGTCGTTAATGTCGCTTAGAGTGGTCCATTGCTTTCATTGACCACCACATCGTGCGTTCTGCTACTTAGCAGCAGTAGCTGTGCGGCAAAGCTGTAATGTTGTTTCTGGATCCCGGCTCGGGGGCCGGGATGACAAACACTGCAGGATGTCCTAAAAACTACTTAGCAGCGGTAGCTGTGCGGCAAGGTTGAACAAAAACAGGTTCTGAAATAACCCGGAATGTATAGGTAATACATGAGGAGTTTTTCAGAACCTGTTTTTGTTCAAGATTGCCCGCAGATAACGCTGCTAAGCGCCTTGCTTTTCTTTGATTTCCTGGAATGTTTTGCAATCGATGCATTTCGTCGCCGTAGGCCGAGCCTCTAAGCGGCGAATACCGATGTCGGCACCGCAATCTTCACAATAACCGTATTCACCACGATCCAAGTCATCCATAACGGATTCAATTTTACGGATCAATTTACGTTCACGATCACGCGTGCGTAGCTCTAAGTTAAAATCGGCTTCCATGCTGGCGCGATCGACAGGGTCAGCATAGTTGTTATCGTCTTCTTTCATATGACCAACGGTGCTATCCACTTCTTCCATTAACTGGCGCTTCCACAATTCCAAAATATTTCGAAAATGTTTAACATGGTCAGCGCCCATGTATTCTTCACCCTTTTTTTCTACGTAGGGTGTAAAGCCGAGTGGCCCTGCTGCCGCATTAACGGTACGCTTACGTGCTGCTGGTTTTTTTACAGCGCTGATTGGTTCTTTAGTTGCTACTTTTTTCGTCACGGTCTTTTTCTTCACAGTTTTTTTCGTTGATGATGTAGCGCGCGCTGTTGTCGTTGCTTTTTTGGTAGCTGGCTTTTTGGTTGTTGCCTTTTTAGTGACCTTCTTAGTGACCTTTTTAGTCACTTTTTTGGTTACTGTTTTCGCCGTTGCTTTTTTAGCAGCTGTCGTGCCAGCACGTGCCGTCGATTTTTTCGCCGTCTTCTTTTTGCTAGTAGATTTAGTGGTTGTCTTTTTCGGCATCTCGCACCTCCTGCTTAAATTTTGTGTACATCCCACAGTGAAACATTGTCCGCAATGTTTGTCTCCCACTGGTTGATGGCAACATCCCTATTTAGTCACCACACCATCCGCCATTGTAAACCCAGACGACTGGACCGCATATACTAACAGCTAAACCATCACTAGGCCAAGAAACTTTTACATCACCCCCCGGTTGAGTCACGGTAATTGTATTAGATTTAGTCCAATGATTAATGCGTGACACTGTCGCTGCGGCAATGGCGCCACTGCCGCACGCTTGCGTCCAACCGGCACCACGCTCTAATACTTGCAAAAAAATATGGTCATCTGCTTTAACATAGCAAACACCAACATTCACGCCTGCCGGGAAGGCGGCATGCTCAGCTATTGAATAAGCGACTTCTGTTGCCGCATCCGAATTGGCGTTTTGTACGCGCCAGACGGCGTGGGGGTTACCAACACTGACAACACCTATCGGCACTGCAAGCCCCTCATCGAGCGTAAGGTCATATAAGTCTTGTTGTTTATCCGCCACAAATGGCACATCGCTTGGTGATAGTATCGGCGCGTCAAGTTGCAAGCCATATTCATGCTCGCCAGTTTGCATTACTTCGTAATCAACACCGCCGGCTTGCAGTATCCATGACGTTTTTTTCGGGTTAACTTTTGATTGCAATAAATAACCGACTGAACGCATGCCATTTACACACTGGCCAGACTCACTGCCATCACTATTAAAAATGCGAACATTATAATCGGCTGACTCGTTACCACTCGCTGCTGACACCCACATTAATTGATCAAAGCCCACGCCACGGTGACGGTCCGCTACCTGCTGTATTAATGCTGTGGAAAATAGCGCCTGATCTGGCTTTGCCAAAATAATAACAAAGTCATTGCCTAGACTGTGCAATTTATGGAACTCAAAACTCATACCGTCACCCTATCTAAGTAGCTAACAGTCACTATATCATTTCGTTAGAAATTATATACCAGTGAGACAGCGCTAATGGTATCGGTTTTTTGAGTAAAAGTGCTATTTGGTGGGATTTTCGAGTAATAATCCAACTCAAACGACAATTGCACCGCTAAATTGCCAATAATTTTATTCTGAAAGGCGGTAATGGTCTGCAAGTAATCAAATGGCGCGCCTATATCATAGCGAAACAACTCGGTGAATACGCCTTTATCTGTCACATTCCACTTAAAGTTCGCTTGCGTCACAATAATAATATTACTGTTCGGGTCACCATTTTCACGCACTTCGTTACGACGCCAACCTGGCCCCGCTTGCGCACTCAACACCAGTTTTGTCGAGCGGTACAAGTCACGACCATAACCCGCTGCGCCAACAAACACATACGAATAAGGACTGAAACGATCGGCGGTAAAGTCACCATTCATAAAGAAGAAGCTTTTATTTTCTTTATGAAAACTGTAGTTTAACTGATCAACCGCAGTGAATTTTTCTTTATTCACCGAACCATCCGCTTTACCCCATAACACAGCAAAGTTAGCCGTATTAGACCAGGGGTCATTCTTATACAACGCATTAAAGCCTGCATTGATAGTAGCCGTACGCGTATTACCGGTATTTGCGTTAGCACCCAATGACGCATTAGTACCATCCCAATGTGACTTTTCTATCGCTTTGGATTTTTGCTCCGCCTGCTTTTTGGTCAGGTCAGTTCCTTCAGGCGCCGCCAACACCGACAACGTACAGCAAAGTAATATAGGCAGTAAAATCCAGCGTAACATTCGGCTTCCCTCCGGCAAATCAAAGGGACGCATTGTAATCAGCCACTCCTTCATGTGCAAGCTGATAAATTCTTGGTGTTGACTATTGATCTACATCGCCGCATCGGATATAAATTAAACATGACAAATATTATCTCCTGCCCCACCGATCAATGGACTGACGTCGCTCAGGCCAACCTAACGCTATTAAACGATCTTGAGCACGGAAACGTACTGTTCTTCCCCAAGCTCGGCTTTGAATTAAGCCCACAACAGCAAGTATTACTAGAGCAACCAATATTAAAGGGCAAGAATCATTACGTACATTACGACCCACGCAATCATCAGCTGAAAGGGCACAAAAATTGTCACGACGAGCTGTATCAGCTACTGCGTAACTATTGCAGTCACAGCAAAGAGCTCGTCACACGCCTATTCCCGCTGTATGAAAACCGCATGTCATTAGGCCACACCTGTTTTATTCCTGCTGATCACCAAAGGCAGCCTCGCGACAACGGTGTGAATTTGCACATTGATTCATTTCGCACTTCGCCTTTACACGGCAAACGCATACTGCGCATATACACCAATATCAGCCCTGACGGTCAAACTAAAACATGGCATGTCGGTGAGCCGTTCAATAAAATTATGCAACGCTTTGCTAAGCAAATTAAAAAGCCATTTTTGCTCAAACTGCTACTGAGCAAACGCAGTGTTTACGATTATTTTATGTTACAACTGAATCGCATGATGAAAAACGATAAAGACTATCAACAACAAATCAATCCCGTGCGATTTGATTTTCCTGCCTCATCCAGCTGGATGGCGTTTACTGATCAGGTGTCGCATGCCAGCTTAAATGGCCGCCACACGCTAGCCCAAACCTTTTATTTGCCTATCAGCTCGCTGCAGAACCCACAGCTTTCGCCGCTGACTTTGCTCGAGAATTACCTTGATCATGCGTTGATTTAATCTTGGTTACGGGCGGTGGTGGCAAATACAAGCTGCCATATTGACCGCAACCCGTCAAAAGCGCCAACACCACTGCTACGCCGATTACTCGTTGTAATTTATGCCACATCTTGGTATGTTCCCCCGTTATGAATACACCACTACAAACTTTTGTTATCGAACCTAAGCAACCAGCCAATTACAGCGTGATTTGGATGCATGGCCTAGGCGCTACCGCCCACGATTTTGAAGACATTGTGCCCGCATTGCAACTACCAGAACACGCACATGTGCGTTTTGTGTTTCCGCAAGCGCCAACACAACCGATCACCATCAATGGCGGCACACCCATGCCTGCATGGTATGACATTTACGATTTAGATCGGCTCGACAATCAAGACGCTGAAGGCGTGCAACTGTCTGCCGCCGCGATCACGGCGCTGATCGACTCAGAAGTTAGTAACGGCATTGCTAGTGACCACATTATATTAGCCGGCTTTTCACAAGGCGGCGCAATGGCACTGCATACTGGTCTTCGTTACCCCAAAACTTTAGGCGGCATCATGGCGATGTCGTGTTACTTACCAATGTCTGATTTATTGCAGGCGGAAAAACATCACGCCAATCACAGCACACCCATATTTATCGCCCATGGAACATTTGACCCAGTACTACCGTACGTACTTGCCGAATTAACCATGGCCGAATTAAAAAGCCACGACTACAAACTAACAACACACCAGTACCCGATGGGGCATGAAATGTGTATTGATGAAATCAAAGATATATCAACGTGGTTAAGTAATACCGTTACGCTGTGATGAAGCGACATAAGCATTTAGCGCATCAAGCTCATCCGGCGTACCGACATTAAACCAAGCACCTTCATACAACTCACCGGTAACGTTATGCTGCTCAATGGCAGGCAGTAAACGACTACTAATAGAAAATCTACGCTCGGTAACGTTGTCAAATAACTCGCGCGTTATAACACCGATGCCGGCATAATTGCGCTTATCACCTTGCAATGTAATGGCACCTTGCTCATCTAACGCAAAGTCACCTTGCGAGTGATAAGGTGGATTTGGCACTAACACTAAATGGGCGGCGGCATTCATCGGTTGATGTAAATGCTCGTAAGGAAAATCGGTATAAATATCCGCGGATGTTACCAAGAAAGGTTGATCACCTAAGAGTGGCAATGCCTGATAAACACCCCCACCAGTTTCAAGGCCACCGACTTCATGCTCATAAGAATATTCAATCTTTGCACCATAAGAACTACCATCACCCAGCGCATCAATAATCGATGACGCCATATAACAGACATTAATCACAATATCGTCAAACCCAGCTCGCACTAAACAACGCACCTGATGCGCAATCAATGTTTCACCACCCACCTCTACCAGCGGCTTGGGTATACGCTGTGTAATGCCACCCAATCGTTTGCCACAACCCGCCGCTAAAATCATCGCTTTCAATTCGTTTCCTTATCACTTATTAATGCTGCTACATCTTTAAAGATCGCATGGCGCGCTGCTGCTGTTTGCAGATACTGCGCTGCATAATCACGTGCTTGTCGATACAGGTTGCGATCACACATACGCGAAAACAAGCCAATACAACGCAAGTGTCGCAACAAAGTCGCCGCATCGAACCATAATATAAAATCATCCCACGTGGTGAGCGCCAAGTGGTCGAAGCGCTTTAACTGTTCAAAGTAATCCGCTAATAACTGCAGAACTAGCTCATCCGACAGACACACATAAGCATCACGTAAAATGGATGCTAAGTCATAACTCAATGGACCAACGCATAACATTTGAAAATCGATATGCGCTAATTGCTGATCATTTTTCAACATAATATTACGACTATGAAAATCACGATGGCATAAAACCTGAGGGCTGCGTTGTAAGATATCGATACAGTTTGCCACGGCCTGCTCTATCAATTGCTGCTCTTTAACATCCAGCTCACTGCCACGCTGCTGGTTTACATAATAGCTGGCGCCATCAATCGCTCGCCCTTGGTAAGTGCTCCAGTCAAATAACGGAATACCTTGCTCAACTTCTAAACGAAAGGTTTGCAATTTCAATAAATCATCTAATACTAGTTGATAATCTTTAGCCACCAACTGGTGCTGCATACGGTCATACCAGTGCGAACCACCGAGGTCTTCTTGCAATAAATAACCATGATCAGCATCCAGCTGAAAAACCTCCGGTGTATACCAACCCACTTTGTTTAGAAACTCGCCCAAAGCAGCAAAACTCAAAATACTTTCAGGTATCTCACGCGCATCGGTCACGATATACGTTTGCGCTGGAGTAATCGCTCGATAATAGTGACGTCGACTAATGACCTGCGGTAAATCTTGTAGCTCGGTCAACTGTAACGCACAATGATCGGCTAACCAATGTTGTACTTGTTGTTTACTTGATAAATCTGTCATAACCGGTACCATACTCATCGCATACAGCTGGAGAAAATATTCACATGAAGCACGCGCTTTGCAAATTAATTGCGCTATCAGCCGCAGTTCACTGCGGTATTGCGCTTGCATCGCCCAAGGCTAACAAAAGCACCATAACACCTCAAGTGCTGAGCGGAAAACAAATTGCTGACATGCTCAACTGGCTACCCAGCAAAGACAGCGACAATATTTGTGGTGGCAGCTATAAAGAACCGAAGCTGATCGTTGATAACCCAACTCCAACCGGGGTTGAAGATAATGCCACAGCAGTAACCGCCGATGGTCCCGCGCTTTTTTCCTCCAGCGGACGTTCAATTTTACAACAAAACGTAGTGGTCACCCAACCCGGCCGTTTAATAAATGCCGACAAGGCGTACATATACCGTAACGCAGACAACGGCAAGATTTCAGCTATTGAGCTGTTTGGTCATGTTCGTTTTCAGCAAAAAGATAAATTAATTGTTAGCCAACACGCCTACCTTGATTTAAGTGATGGATCATCCGTACTTGATGATGGCCTCTATCATGTGCTGTATAACGGCGGCAAACATAATGACTTAAGCGCCTGGGGGCGTGCTTACCAAGTTAAGCGTCGCGCCAATGGCGTGATAGATTTATACGGCCGTGCCTCATATACCACTTGCCCGCCGATTAAACCGTCATGGATGATTCATGCTAACCGTATGCATTTAGATAAACACAAAGGCGTGGGAAAAGCTTACGGCGTCGTATTAAAATTTCATAAAATACCTTTGCTGTATACGCCGTACTTTTCATTTGCCATCGACAAGCAAAGAAAGTCTGGCCTGTTAACGCCGATTATCGGCCATACCGGCCCATCAGGCCTTGATATTGCATTACCTATTTATTGGAATATGGCACCCAATTACGACATGACCATTACACCCCGCATGCTCACCAAACGCGGCTTCCAATTGAACGGTCAATTTCGTTTTCTCAGCAACACCACCCGCGGACGATACTTTGGTAACTTTTTACCCGGCGATAAAGCGTTTCGCACCTTCAAACAAGAAACGCTAGATACCACAGCAGCCACCGCAGAAAATTTACCTTATCTTAATGCAATAGAAGGTTACACCAACAATCGCTGGATGGTTACCATCAACCAACACTCGGCATTTGGTCAAGGCTGGACAGCTGACTTTAATGTCAATCGTGTGAGCGACTCTTATTATTTAAAGGATTTTGATATTACCGCCAATGGTGCCACCGCCAACCAATTACTCAACCAAGCTGACCTGCATTACCGAGGACAACACTGGGAATTCACCGGCATGTTTCAGGGTTACCAAACCTTGCACCCCATCAATCAGCCCATCACTGATGATCAATACCAGCGTATTCCAGAAATCGACAGCACCGCCAACTACCCAGGCCTTACCAACTGGCTAGACTTTAATATGTCGACATCGCTAATCAACTTTGGCTACAACAGCTTCTTTGTACCCAACTTGCCGGTTGGTCAGCGCATTCACTTACGGCCCAGCGTTAGCATACCAATGAACTGGGCGGCCGGTTATGTCACACCATCCCTCTATGTCGACAACACCGACTATGTGGTTGAACACCAATTGCCCTACCAAGACAGAAACATTGCACGCACCTTGCCCATTGTCGATATCGACACCGGCCTCTATCTGGATAGGCCAGTGCACTTCGGCAGTCACCACCTGATCGAAACGTTTGAGCCACAAGTGTTCTATTTATATGTGCCTTATAAAAACCAAAGTAACATCCCAAACTTCGACACCTACAGCTTACCGTTTTCATTTGCACAGGTATTTTCACTGAACCGTTTTACCGGTTATGACCGCATACAAAACGCCAATCAATTCAGCCTCGGTTTTACCAGCCGATTCCTCAACGCTTATGATGGCTCACAACGCTTTCGATTTGATGTGGGTACCATTTACTATATGGCCGAACCTAAAGTTTGTTTGAACAGAGACTGCGCACACACCACCAATAACTTCTCACCGATTGTCAGTGATGTGACATTCAATCCAGCCAATCACTGGTCTACTACCGCCACCTGGGCATGGGACCCTAACGCCAAACAAACCAATAATGCCGGTGTGACGTTTAATTATATTCGTGATAATTCACACTTATTCTCACTGCAATATAATTACGTGCGAGAAACTGACGGCTCAGTAGATATACCTAGCCGCCAAACCCACAGTAATTTAATCGGTGGCACCTACTTCCCACTAACCTCTCATTGGAACGGTATTGCTTACGCTTATTACAACTTGACCGATAAACACCCTGAAAGTTACTACTTTGGTGTCGAATATAATACCTGCTGTTGGAGCCTGCGTTTTCTCACCGACCGGTTATGGCAAAACAATATACCGGCACCAGGCACCGGCAATACCTATCAAACCGGCTATTATGTCCAACTCAGTCTAAAAGGTTTGGGTGCGCTCGCAAATAAGAACACAGACCGTTTGTTTATGAATACGCTTCCAGGCTATAATCCGGACCTACGATAATCGATAAGGAACGTAAGCGTATGCTAAACAAGATAAGTTCAATTATCCTCAGTGGGCTACTTAGCCTCACGCTATCATGCGGTGTCGCACAAGCGGCCAGCAGCTCGCCGGTACAATCCGTCAATAATATTGCTGCCATCGTTAACAAAAGCGTTATTACTGAATACCAAGTGCAACAAGCCATCAACAATGTAAAAAAACACATGGAAGCTGCCCACGTTGCCATGCCAGATGACGCTTTGATTCGTAAACAAGTGATTCAAACACTCATCAATGAAGAATTAATCACTCAAATGGCAAAGCGCGCTAAACTTTCTATTAGCGATGCTGAAGTGACTGCCGCTATTGCTAACATCGCCAAATCGAATAAATTAACAGTCAGTCAGCTCACACAAAAAGTAAAACAGCAAGGCGAAGACTTCGCCGACTTCAAAAGCGACATTAAAAAGCAAATGCTAACCAGCAAAGTGCAACATGCTGCCGTCGCTAGCAAAATTCATGTCACCGACAGTCAAATCAACCAAGCCATTGCTAAATACAATAAAAGCCAAGGCAAACAACAAAGCTATCATATTGCTGATATCGTCGTCGCCGTACCGGATGACGCCAAAGACACACAAATAGCCAACGCTAAAAACCGCGCACAAGATATTTATAAAAAACTATCTAAGGGTGGCAACTTTAGTAAAGTTGCTAAATTGGAATCTAACAATGAAGACGGCCCCAGCGATGGCGACCTAGGATGGCAAACGGCCAACGAGATCCCTGACTTGTTTTTAGACCAACTAGAACACATGAAAATAAATCAAATCAGCAAACCAATCCAAGCAGGTAATGGCTTCCATATATTAAAATTACTCGGCGTTAAAAAAAGTGACAAAAAAATGTCTCGCGACCAAGCGCGTAAAATGCTAGAGAATCAACAATACCAAAAGGCGGTAGCCAAATGGATTAAAGGTATACGCAAAAGCGCCTATATTAAGGTAACGAAGTGACACAAAATCACCGCGCAAGGAAGCGCTTTGGCCAAAACTTTCTGACCAACGAAGGGGTCATCCACCAAATCATTGCCAGCATTGCACCGCGCCCCAACGACAACATGGTTGAAATCGGCCCAGGGCTCGGCGCATTAACTGATGCGCTACTGCCTGAGCTCAATCACTTAAACGCCATTGAACTTGATCGCGATTTAGCCGAAAAACTAGAAAAACAATACGGTGAACAAGGCAAGTTGCAGCTCTACCAACAAGATGTTCTGCAATTTCAATTTAATGTATTAGCCAATGCCGGACCATTACGCGTGGTCGGCAACTTGCCTTACAATATTTCTACACCGTTATTATTTCATTTATTTAAAGTGATCGATTGCATTAAAGACATGCACTTTATGTTGCAACAAGAAGTCGTGAGTCGTATGGCGGCACCCGTAGGTAGCTCCAACTACAATAAACTCAGCGTGATGGTGCAATATTATTGCGAAGTAGAACAGCTCATTGCCATCCCCCCCGAAGCTTTTGACCCAGCACCTAAAGTGAACTCAGGCTTCCTACGCCTGATACCACACACCAAACGCTACGATATCGATAGCCGCACACTGACTGAAGTCGTGAGCCTAGCCTTTAGTCAACGGCGAAAAACACTCAACAACACCCTCAAACCTTTATTAAACACCGAACAAATCAAACAGTGTGATATTGATCCAGGTGCACGCGCGCAGGAGCTAAGCGTAGAAAAATTTGTTACACTGGCACAATTCGTGTCAACACACAGGGAAGACTGATGTTAAATTACAAAAATATCTTGATCGCCACCTGCCTGACGCCACAATCAGACAGTATCGCAGCACGCGCGCAAGAATTGGCCGAAGCTAATAAAGCCACGCTGCATATAGCGCATGTATTAGAACAAACCACTGCAGCTTATGGCGGCGAGTTCAGCATCAATATCGATGTCGAATACGAACAAACCCTGGAACACAACTTACAAAAAATGCTCGACGCACAAGCAGAAAAACACGGCATAGCAGCCGCTAATCGTCACTTGGAAACCGGTGCAATTAAACACGCGATTGTTGATCTTGCTAATGACCTAGGATGCGACCTAATCGTCGTCGGCACACACCCGCATCACGGTATTGAAAAATTATTAGGTTCAAAAGCGAATGCCATTTTACACCTAGCCAAATGCGATGTATTAACCGTTCGCATGAGTGACAAGTAATATGGAACAAGTGGAAATACCAGTAAGGTGGGTAGACATTGACAGCTATGGCCATGTCAATAACGCAAGATACTTTGATTACATGACCGAGATTCGAGCGATGATATTGCCGCAATTCTTCGCCGATCCAAATATACAATTTGTTATTGCTGATACTAGCTGCCGCTTTAAGCAACCTATCAACTACCCCTGCACTATCATCATACAACAATCGACTTCTCGTATCGGCGACACTAATTTTGAATTGAGCTACAACATACTGACGGATAAACATCCTGACGTTATCCATGCCACCGGCACGGCACGCATGGCGTGTTATCACGCCATTAAAAAAAGAACCTGCACTATACCTGACGACATCAGGCAATATTTACAGCAACATTTAGAGGAAGCAAACTAAGATGGAAGATGAAAAATTACAAAAAGTAATCGTTGATGAACTATTGGTTGATCGCCGCAAAGACAGGCGCTGGCGCAATTTTCGCTTCTTCCTCATACTGCTAGTCATTATTATTTATGCTTCATTAATCCTAATGATGCCCGATAAAAAAAGCGGCTCCGGTGAGAAGTTTAACTCTGCAAAGCCTTATGTGTCATTGATACGCTTAAATGGCGAAATCATGCCCGACAAACCGTTTTCAGCCAATAAAGTCATACCGTTATTGCAACGCGCCTTTAGTGATCCACGCACACGAGGGGTGATCTTAGTGATTAATTCACCCGGTGGCAGCCCAGTTCAGGCCTCTATTATTCACGATAAAATTATGCAGTTAAAAACACGCTATGTGCATAACGTAGTCGTGCTAGGCGTAGACTCATTAGCGTCTGGCGCCTATTTGGTGGCGACCGCTGCTGATAAAATTTACGTAAACCAAGACACCATTACGGGCTCCATTGGCGTAGTAATGAGTGGCTTTGGCTTTACTGATGCCATTAAAAAGCTTGGCGTCACTCGCCGCGTATTTACTGCGGGCGATAATAAAGTGCGCATGGACCCATTTGAACCGTTAACAGAAGCCTCTAAACAAAAAATTGACCATGTACTCGAAGCCGTGCATAAGCACTTTATCAAAGACGTTACTGAAGGACGCAAAGGCCGGCTACACGGCGACCCTAAGCAATTATTCTCGGGGGATTTTTGGATCGGCAGCGAAGCTGTTAAGCTTGGCTTAGCTGATGGCACGGGTCAGTTATGGCAGATTATGAAAGACAACTTCAAAGTAACGCAATACCGCGACTACAGCCATCGTCCTTCATTCTTACGCGATATTATTAGTGATGTTCGCTCCGAAGTCGGCTTTAGCTTTGTTGATAACCATACGACACCGATTAAGGCGGAACATGCTTAATGGCATGCTATGTCATTGGTGATGTACAAGGTTGTATCCATGAGCTGCAGTTATTACTGCAGCTCATTCGTTATGATGACAGCAAAGACCAACTAATTTTTGTTGGTGATTTAGTTAATCGTGGGCCGCACTCATTAGACACACTGCAACTGATTCGCTCACTCAACAATGTGCGTGTCACACTGGGTAATCATGACTTATACCTATTGGCACTGGGTTATCAAGCCGTTGCTTATGATGGCGAGCACACCCTTGGACCCCTATTACAATCACCAGACTTACATGATCACCTGGAATGGTTGCGGCAACAATCCATTTTACTAATTGATGATGATTTGGATTTAGTTGCTATGCATGCTGGCATCCCACCGCAGTGGGATTTATCACAAGCCAAACAGCATGCGCAAGAACTCGAAAATATTTTACGCGGCCCGCATTATCTTGATTATTTACAGCATATGGTCGGTCACACACCAGCCGCTTGGTCGGATGATTTAAGCGGATGGGATCGCTTACGTTATATCACCAATGCATTTACACGATTACGCTTTTGTGATGCCAACGGCACACTGGAACTGAAAGTAAAATCAGCTAAAACCATTGATATACCTGATTATAAACCGTGGTTTAATTGGCCGCATGATTTTGCTAACTACCGTTTAGCCTTTGGTCATTGGGCATCACTCGAAGGCCAATGCGATGCTAATAATATTTATGCGATTGATACGGGATGTGTATGGGGTAATAAACTCACCGCCATGAAAATTGATAACGACAAATCAATGAGTTTACTTTCTGTTCCTGCTTCACCCAGCCAATAAATTCGCGATTATTCTTCAGGTTGTACCACTACACTACAATTGTTATAAGCAACTAACTCGCAACCGTCAAGACCAAATGACTTATCACCAGCATAAATTAAATAGGGCTTACCACAACGCTCAGCTACCAGCTTTTTAAAATATTTCAGACCTTTTTGCTGCTCTGGTCGATAAGTTTGAGCTGATTTAATCTCAACCGGAGTCAGCATTGAGCCCTGCTTAAAGATCAAATCAACTTCATTCTTTTTTGCATCACGATAATAGTATAAGTGCGGCTCTAAACCTTGGTTAAATCGATGCTTTAAAATATCTACTACTACAAAGGTTTCAAACAAATACCCCCGCAATGGATCGCGAGCTAACTGAGATGGCGTTTCAATTTCTAGCAAATAGGCAGCTAACCCAGCATCCGTAAAATATAATTTGGGGGATTTGACTACCTGCTTTCCGAAATTTTCAAAATACGGCGGCAGTAAATGAATTAAGTATGATGCGCCCAATACAGACAACCAGTGTTTAATGGTATGTGCACTCACCCCAACTTCATTGGCAAGATTACTTTGATTTAGTACTTGACCTGTTCTAGCAGCACAGAGCTTAATGAATTTTTGAAATAACAATAAATCTTTTACATTTATCAATTGTCTAACATCACGCTCTAAGTAAGTTTTTACATAATCACGATAAAATTGTACAGGCTTAATCTGCTTTTTATAAATGCGCGGAAAGCCTCCCTGCAATATTTTTTCGTTGATGCTAAGTTCAGTATTTATCTGCCGTAACTCCCCCTGACTTAATGGCAGTAATTCAAGCAAGCCGACACGGCCTGCTAACGATTGACTTATTGCTTGATGAATTTCCGGCTGCTGACTCCCCGTTAAGATATAGATACCCTCTTCATCTCTCTCATCTGTAATCGTTTGAATATAAGAAAGCAATTGCGGCGCATACTGTATTTCATCAATAATTAAACGATCAGGGTATTGATTCAATAAAGCCCGAGGGTCCTCGACAGCTATCGCCCTAATATCAGGGTCTTCAAGGCTAATGTAGGGATAGCCTTCACATTGAGTCCGTACTAAAGTGGTTTTGCCAGATTGCCTTGGCCCCATCACAGCAACAACAGGGTATTGCCGCCTTAAGGTGTCAAATTGACTAGCTATATCTCGGTGTATTTTCATATATTTGAATTATAACTTCATTTTTATACCATTTCAAAGCTTAATCAGGGTATAAAATTGAAGTTATACTGCATATATATACCAAATAAAATAAAATCAATCAGTTACGGCTGTCGGCAGACGCTCTAAAGTGACAAACTGATAGTCATAAGGGTTTTGTTTATCCGCAGGGTATTCCTCACGACTGGCCATTTGCCATTGATCGCTGTCCCAGGCAGGGAAAAAAGTATCGCCTTCTACAGCAGCATCGATAAAAGTCAGGTACATGCGATCCGCGATCGGTAATGCTTGCTCATACAATGTTGAGCCGCCGACAACCATAATCACTTCATCAATATCACAACTGGCAATGGCTTGTGGTAAGTCATTAAATACATCACAACCATCGATGGTCAAATCAGCTTGGCGACTAATGACAATATTACGTCGCTTCGGCAAGGGCTTGCCAATGCTGTCAAAGGTTTTACGGCCCATGATCACCGTTTTACCCGCCGTCATGTTTTTAAAGTGCTTTAAATCTTCCGGCATATGCCAAGGCATATCACCGTTTAAGCCAATCACTCGTTGTTGTGCCATCGCGGCTATTAATGCGAGCATATGTTTTCCTCTTTTATGCGAGGCCTTGGGAGGCAAGGTAATCGTCATAGTGGCCTTTGTAATGTATAACATCTCCACCATGCTTAATCTCTATCACTTGAGTAGCCAACGATGACACAAAAGCACGGTCATGACTGACAAAAATAATCGTACCTTTGTATTCTTCCAAGCCCATATTGAGCGCTTCAATCGATTCCATATCCAAGTGATTAGTTGGCTCATCGAGCACTAATACATTGGGGCGTTGCAAGGTTAACTTTGCTAACAATAGCCGGACCTTTTCACCACCTGACGTCACCTTTACGGATTTTTTAATATCATCACCGGAAAATAACATACGACCTAAAGCACCACGGAACACTTGCTCATCGTCGCCCTCTTGCCCCCAGTTGGTAATCCATTCGTATAGCGTTTCACCCTTTTCGAATTGATCATTATGGTCCTGAGCAAAATAACCTGGCGTTGCATTTTCAGACCACTTTACCTCTCCACTGGTCGGCTGCATATCAGCAACCAATGTTTTTACTAGCGTTGATTTACCGATACCGTTTGGCCCAATAATTGCAACGCGCTCACCTGGCTCAATCATTAAGCTCACATCATGGAACAGTGGTGGCTCATCGCCATAGCCATTGGTCAGTTTATTGGTTTCTAATACTTTACGATGAATCTGCTTACCGTCTTCAAATTTAATATAAGGAAAACGACGACTGGATGGCTTAACTTCTACTAATTGCAACTTATCAATTTGCTTTTGACGCGACGTGGCTTGACGCGACTTAGCGGCATTCGCTGCAAAACGACGCACAAAAGCTTGCAGCTCATTAATCTTCGCCTGCTTACGTGCATTATCTGTTTGCATTTTTTGTTTAGCGGCCATCGCTGCTGCCATATATTCATCGTAGCTACCTGGGAATAAACGTATTTCACCGTAATCCAAATCCGCCGTATGCGTACAAACCGCATTTAAAAAGTGTCGATCGTGAGACACGATGATCATGGTGCATTTACGTTCACGTAACACACTTTCTAACCAACGAATGGTATTAATATCCAAGTTATTAGTCGGCTCATCGAGTAGCATAATGTCGGGGTCTGAAAATAACACTTGCGTTAATAACACACGCAATTTCAAACCGGGAGCTAGTTCGCTCATTTTTTTACCATGCAACTCCAGCGGAATATCCACACCTAATAATAATTCACCCGCACGCGCCTCTGCTGAATAACCGTCATGCTCGGCGTATTCCATTTCTAATTCTGCTACCCGCATGCCTTGCTCTTCATTCATCTCTGGCAACGCATAGATAGCATCACGCTCTTGCTTAATCGTCCATAATTCTTTGTGCCCCATAATCACCGCATCAATGACATTAAAGTCTTCAAATGCAAATTGATCCTGACTCAACGATGCCACACGCTCATTTGGTCCAAAAGTGACGCTGCCTTGCGTCGCTTCTAGTTTGCCGGATAGGATTTTCAAAAAAGTGGATTTACCACTGCCGTTTGCGCCAATTAAGCCATAATGACCGCCTTCTTCAAATTTGACAGACACATTTTCAAATAACGGCTTGGAACCAAACTGCATGGTAAGATTTGCTGTGGATAACATATGCTTCTCTATGATCTAAGGTATAAACTGCGGCGATTTTAGCACATGCTTGCTGCTGTGTGAATGTAGTGATTTGCTCCACCCGGCAGCTCCATCTATTCTTATACTTAGAGAACAGTTAGGGGTATAATGACCAACGTAAAAGACCTCCCTTCTTGCCAAAAGAGGTCTGGCCACGGAAAGGCAGGCTAATGAACATTACTATAAATGCTAAAAACACTGCTTTTGTCATTGTTGCAACATCGCTGATGTGCTTAGCATCCTACATGCTTAATACCCACACGTTTTTATATTGGGATGTAGCCTGGCACGTAGAAGGAGCGGCTAGAGTACTTAACGGCGGACGCTACTTAAGCAACCTTGCTGATGATAACCCGCCAATGGTTTTTTTTTACTACCTACCTTTAGCTTACTTCTGCAAAGCAATTGGCATACTCAGCACTGAAGCCACGCATACCTATATATATGCCCTTTACATAGCTTGCTTCTCAGTTATTTATTGTGTGTTAAAAAACAATGAGCTATCTACACTTAAGATTAATATCATTTACCTCACAGCAATCAGCCTCACCTTATTTCTTGGTGTCAATTATATTGGCCAAAGAGAACTTAATATGCTTTGCTTTTTTACACCATACCTCTTACTCAATCTATTTAATAAAAAACCAAGTCGGTTAACCGGTTTAGCCTCTGCCTCATTAGCCGCCATTGGAATCATGCAAGCACCTTTTTATCTATTATTACCGGTAATAATAGATACCTACAATAACCTAATAGAGCATTCACAAATACGCCTTACACAGATCATATTTTATTGCCTATGTGTATTTCTGCTTCTGGTTAGCTATCTTTTATATCCACACTACTTTGACACCATTATCCCTCTTGTGTACTTTGCCCAACATGCATTAAACACAATGTATACCCAGATGATTTTATTTAACCCAATTCTATGGCCTTGTATCGTCGCATTATTGCTGCTACCACTACTTTTAATCAAGACCACTGCAAAATACAATGCAATAAAATGCATTTTACTGATTGTTTGCGCCATACTGATTTATTTACTTGAACATAAGATATGGTTCTATCATCTGCTGCCAGTCATTTACTTGAGTGTGATATCCTTCGCTTTTCTTGCTACTCAAAATATAAGCGACTCCTTTGTAAAAAAAACGATAATTTACACACCTATTATCTTGCTACTATTCACCTTTTTACTGATAACAATACCCCAATACATAAAAAACCGGCAGCAATTCGCCGATTCACAATCACAGATTAACCAGCTGATTCGATTCACTCATACTATCAGCAATAAAAACGCTAAACTGCTTATTTTAACAACACGAGTAACACCCACCTATGAAGTTCAACTACACACAGGCATTCATGTTATTTCTCCTTGGGCAAATGACTGGATACTCCCCAGCCTCGTAGCTACCAACAGTCAAGTTAATACAAAAGAACTGAATAAACTGCAGCGCCTCTATACCACATTAATATTAAATGCGCTCAAGCAGGCACCTCAATACATTATTTACTATGCAAGCCATCCGATGCCATATATTCGAAAGAAGGAGTTTGACTACTACAATTTTTTATACCAAAATCCCAGCTTTACATATATCCTGAAAAACTATATAAAAACGGGTGAAATCGGAAGGT
This sequence comes from Coxiellaceae bacterium, assembly GCA_029212925.1. Lineage (GTDB taxonomy): Bacteria > Pseudomonadota > Gammaproteobacteria > Coxiellales > Coxiellaceae > JARGNX01. The sequence continues at coordinate 188,135 of JARGOB010000002.1, forward strand.
TTAGCCTTTTAACACGGAGAGTAAATTATTCTAGCTAACAGCGTAACCATATTAAGAGTTATATTGGCTCTAGTATCTATCACTATAATGTACAATCATCTAGCCACATTTCATTTGATGGCCATCATTCTTATCCCAATTGTAATGGCACTGGACATGCTCGACGGTTATGTAGCCCGAGCATTTTCTTCCAGTACAGAATACGGCTCTCTCTACGATATTTTAGCTGACCGTATTATCGCTTTCGCTTTGTTTATCTTCTTTGTTAGTGTAAATGTCTGTAGCTTCTGGGCCGCGTTAATCATTGTAATGCGAGGTCTTATTCTTGACAATATACGCTGCATTGCTTTCAAGCACGGTATTCAAGCTTTCTCAAATAATAAATTTAATGCGCATGCATTGGCCCATATTTTGACGCAGTCTTATTTTAGCCGCGGACTCTATAACTCGCTAAAGACTGTATTATTTACCATCTTTGCTATCCAGTACTGTTATGGCAGAGTACCAATTTCCATTATAAACGCCATCACATGGGCAACTGTCGCTTGGGGGTTGATACGTGCTATTCCGGTTTTTTATATGGGCAACCAACTGATTAATAAAAGAGCCAGTAGTTAGCATGAAAATCCGACTGATTAGGCATGCCGAGGTCAATATTACCAAAAGATACCGCCTATCGTGTAATGCTTTTCAAGACTGGGTGGATGAATACAAACAAGCCAGTATTCTCAAACAGGATCAGCTTTGTAATGCGCCACCGCTTGAAAAAAATTATATTATTTCCAGCAGTCTTCCTCGATGCACCCAAACAGCCATGCAACTGTTTAATAGAATTGACTGCACCTCCAATCTTTACCAAGAAGCTGAATTTTCTGCACTAAAAATACCAAAAATTAACTTTAAGCCACAACACTGGTCTGCCATCTGCCGTTTTTTCTGGCTGCTTGGCTACAAAAAAAATACATCCGAATCTAAAAATGAATTTTTATGCCGAATTGACCGAGCAACTCAAACACTGATAGCACAAGCTTGTAAATATGATACCGTTACATTGGTATCTCACTATTGGGTTAATCGTTTTATTGCAAAAAAATTAAAGCAGCAACAGTGGCATTTGCACAAGCATCATCAGCCACACCAAAATTTAGGATCCAGTATTTACATAAAGGAGACAGAACATGACCTCTAGCAATAAGATGCCATTGAAAGATGTTTTTAACGACATCTACAAAACAAATAAGTGGCTGATTGGATCAGGAACTGGATCGATCCCGATATTAAATAGCTCAATAATCCATTTTATTAACAGATTCATAAATGAACATACCGACATAGAAACTGTTCTTGATATTGGCTGTGGGGATTTTAAAATAGGGAAAAAATTATGCGTAGAAAATAAGAAATACATTGGTGTCGATGTCTCAAGTGAAATTATAAAACACTGTAAGAATAAAAATTTTAAAAAAAATTACCAGTTTATCGAGCTTGATGCCGCACACGACCAATTACCAGCAGCTGATTTAATCATCTTAAAGGATGTATTAATGCATTTGTGCTTTGAAAAAATTCATATAATACTCGATAAAATTAATACCTATAAATATGTCATTATACAAAATGACATTTATAGTGAAGACATGGTCAATGTTGATATTAAAGACGGTGACTTTAGGGCATTAAATGTTACACTTTCCCCTTTTGAAGATAGAGGTTATCAACTTGCTCACACCTATATTGAGGGTCTGCAATATCCGGGTGTTCTGTTATCTAAGTTTATACCGTTTATCCGTGGTCGTTATAAAGGTATTTTTACAAATACATAGATGACAATCGTGGTGGATGTCGTTAGGATAGAGCAATCAATAGAAACAAGGAGCGCTCATTGACCCAGTTTGACCCCAGCTGCACCAGCGCCTTTAGCTTAAAAAAAACCATTGAACCGTATCAATCCGGGCCATTAGATGGCATGACATTTGCCGTTAAAGACCTCATCGATACCCAGGGTGATGTCACTAGTTGTGGCAACCCCAGCTGGCATGACAAACACCAACCCGCTGTTATCAATGCCGTCTGTGTCGATCAATGCTTAAGTGCAGGCGCACGCTGTGTAGGTAAAACAAAAACCAATGAATTCGCCTTTGGATTAACCGGTGAAAATGATTTTTATGGCACCGCACTCAACCCCAATGCACCGGATCGCATACCCGGCGGCTCATCTGCCGGTTCGGCTTCTGCTATTGCTAGCGGCGAATGTGATTTTGCACTCGGCACCGATACCGGTGGCTCTGTACGCGTACCCGCTAGCAATTGCGGCGTATGGGGTATGCGCACCACATCAGGGCGCATCTCAGTGGCTGGTGTTAACCCACTCGCCACTTCGTTTGATAGCGTCGGTGTTTTTGCCAAAGACCTCGAGTCATTAACACGCGCAACACAGTGCATGTTAGGCAGTATAAATACGCCAAATGATAACGGCATTAATGAGATTTTGTTGCCAGTCGATATCCTCGAGCAATGCGATGATGAAGTCGCTAACTGTGCACGTGATTGGTTTGCACAACTCTCAAAACAACACACCACACGAGAAATAAAGCTGTGTGAAATACTGCAAACTGATACCACATTACGTGAATTATTTAACAACTACTGCGCCATTCATTGGTGTGAAATTTGGTCTGCTTTAGGTGACTGGGTTGAACAACACCAGCCCGAACTTGGTCAAGCCACCACCATTAACTTTGCATTGGCAAAAAAAGCGGATCGCACACAATTATACCAAGCATTTAAATATCGCCAACAAATTGAATATTGCATTAACCAATTGCTCGCTGACAATCGCTTACTACTATTACCATCAACGCCGGCAGTTCCGCCCATAAAAGGTCAAGTCGATGCCGACCGCACTAAAGGTAACTACATTCCACGTTTATCAGGCATTTGCAGCTTGGCTGCCTTTGCACGCTGTCCGCAAGTGTCACTGCCCATCGCCAATGTAGACGGTGTGCCGCAAGGATTAGGCCTAATGGCAGCGACTGGCTGTGATGAATTTGTGTTAAGCGCATGCAAAGCCACTTAATTTTTCTCAAAAAATCATATCATTACATCTTGCCAAGATTATTTTGAGCTGTTAATAGTTTATTAATATAATTCTAGTATTCTCAACTCATGATTAACCATTGCATATAGCGTTGAATATTGTGACCAGAAAAGCCTTATCTTATCCACCCGGTTTTCGCGAGCTAAGCTGCAGAGCATTGCCAGAAAAATGTAGATTCACAGTTGCCGGTTTAGCACACCCCCTCGAAAATCTAGAAGGCGATCGTTTTTCCGATGATGCGGCAGCTGACAATTTTCTCTACTTACAACAACACCACTATAAAGCGCTTATTTCATTCGACAGTAAATACATCGAAATAGTTAGAGCCGCCGCACATCAACATAACCTTAAACACTTGCATTACCCGATTGGTGACTGGGACACGCCTACTGTTAAGCAATTCGATGATATTCACAGCATGGTCTCATCGATAAAAGGCAAAGTGGCCATACACTGCTTAGAAGGGATTGGTCGAACAGGCACACAACTTGCCGCACTGGTACTACGCCATCAAATTAACTGCATGGTGGCAAAAAAAAGCTTCAATAAACGCAAGCAGCAACGCAGCCTACAATTCACTGAATTCGTTGCAGGCAGCCACCTCGATGATAGCTCATCCAGTGACAGCAGCGATAGCGATAACTACGGGTTCGTTATTGGACGCAGTGACACACGCTGCACCAAACTGGTCAAATTCAGCATTGAATTCGTACGTCACTTACGCTCACCGGCAGGCGAAGCCAATAGCCTAGAATCAATAGAAACCGCCGAAGAAATAAAAGCGCTGTGTGATTATCAAGAAGTTTTACTTGAAAGAGCAATAGCACGACAACAAGAAAAGACCAAGCTATCAAAAACATTACTACAAAGCTTATTTCACTACCCTAAACCCACCCCAACTACAAGCGACAACAGACATGGCAGCTATGCTGCCCGCTCACGCCTTATACGCCACAGATGATACGCATAAAATATCACTACCGGACATACCATCGCCACCAAACCAACGGTAAACATAACGCGGTAATGGTGATCACCACCGACATTAATACCATCCGGCGGGAAGAAGCCAACATATAAGGCCAACGCACAACCCAACATACCCAACACACTCACCACGTAAAAACATATTTTTTTACCTGGCAAATGAAAACCACCCTCAGTGCGTGGGAAACGCGCCTTTAACACAATCGCCGCGATAAACATCAACAGGTACATCAACAAATACAGCTCAGTACTTAAATCGGTTAAAAACCAGTACGAGCCATTCACGCTAGGCACAAACAAAAATACCAGACAAATAACACTGACCAATATCGCCTGCAATAATAATACCGACACCGCCACATCATGCTTATTTCGATACTGTAAAAAATGCGGTAAGAAATGATGATCAGCTGCTTGTAACAAACCTCGTGCTGGCGAAATAATCCAATTAATCATACTACCAAAACCACCAATCAAAATCATAATAGCAATAACCGGTACAAACCACGTCATATGGTAAGCATGAAAAAAGCTACTAAACACTTCCATCACACCGGTCACCAAACTGATTTTATCGTGCGGCAATACCATCGCAATCGCCAATGAACCCAAAATCATCGTCACTAATATAATCGCCACTGAACACATTAATGCCATCGGAAAATTACGTGACGGATTTTTTACATGACTAACATGCACCGTCGCTAACTCCATACCTAAATAAGAAGCCACAATGGCTGTTAACGAAACCCAACTTTGCGGATGCGACAAGCTAGGAAATACATTGCTGGCCGTTAAATGAATCTGCATCGGCTTGCCTGAAACAACCCAAATAATGGCCAGCACAATAATTAATATCATTGGTATCACCATACCAATCACCGTGCACGCTGCCGCAAAACGTGCCGACGTGCGCAAACCACGCAAGTTCAACAACGTTAAGCCCCAAAACACAACCAATATAACCGTAATTAAATAATATTTATTTTGTGCCCACGCCGGATGGATAATATACGCCAAGATACCAGCGATAAACGATAACATAGTCGGGTACCACACCATGGTGTTAATCCATTGCAACCATATCGCCAAAAAACCAATCTTCTCACCCAATGCTTTGGTTACCCAAAAATACACCCCCCCTTTGTGGGTCCACTTAGATGATAATTCTGCTGAAATTAATGCCACCGGCAATAAAAATAAAATCGCTGCCAGAATAAAAAAGAAAATCAACGTACTACCAAACAAAGCCGTCGCTGGTAAATTACGAATACTATCAATCGCACCGGTAATTAACATCATCAAACTAAAAAGGGATAACATTTGTGTCATAATGGTTGCTCAATTTGGCGAGTAATGTCTTGCAACAATTGGCTCGCTCCTATTCGAAAGCGTGCTGGCTGCAACATATCCACACCAAGGTAACGCTCTATTAACTGTACATATTCATAGGCTGACACCACAGTACGAATGCCGCCCGATAATTTGATACCTGTTTTCGCACCGCTGTTTTGCAATGTGGTGACAATCGTCTCAACCGCCGATAAAGTAGCACCTACAGGCACTTTACCTGTCGATGTCTTAACAAAATCCGCACCACAATCAACGACTAACTGAGTCGCTTGCTGAATCAATTCATTCGACTGCAAAGCTCCCGACTCAATAATAATTTTTAATACGCGATCGCCACACACTTGACGACAACATTGCAATATTTTTGCAACCCGTGACTCACCACCCTGAGCCAAAAGGTCATATGGCATCACCACGTCTAGCTCATCAGCACCCTGCTTAATCGCTTGCGCAATAGCTGCTTGTATGTCATCACTGGATAACGTCGGTTGCGGAAAATTAATCACAGTTGCTACACGAATGTCACTGCCCTGTAATGCGTCCTTCGCGATTTCAATCCATTGCGGAAAAATACAAACGGCGGCGGCATTGCCATAGGGTGTTCGTGCTTGCTCACACAATACCATTACATCTGCTGATGTGCATGAAGGCGCCAATAACGTCAAGTCTAAACATGGCACCAACTGGCGTGCAAACTCACGCAATAACACTCTCCTTGTCATTCAACACTTGACGCACAAAAGGTAATGTCAGCTTGCGTTGCGCTGCGATTGAAGCAACATCCAAACGGTCTAATAATTGAAACAATGCTGTCATATCGCGCTGATAATGATTCAGTAAAAACTGGCCAATGCCTTGCGAGAGCTCCAACCCGCGGTTTTTAGCACGCAAACTAATCGCCGCAATTTTTTGCTTGTCTGATAACGGCTGCAAATGAAACACCAAACCATGACTTAAGCGCGACTGTAAATCCGCCAACTTCCATGGCAGTGCACGCGGCGCGCCACGAGCGGCAAATACTAAATGGGTATCGAATTGTTTGGCACGATTATAAAAATGAAATAACGCTTCTTGCCAATGCATATCCGCCGCAATAGCCTCTATATCATCCAACACCACCAAATCAAACTGCTCTAAACCATCAAAAATTTCAGGCGATAACTGGGCAAAATCACTTAATGATAAGTACATCGCCGTGCCACTATTGCTTTGCATATAGTGGCAGGTCGCTTGCAGTAAATGGCTATGGCCACTGCCGTTCGCACCCCAAATATAAATCGCTTGATCAGAATGTGCTTCAACCAAGTGACGCAATGCACTCACTACCGTGGCATTATCGCCAATATAAAAATTTTCAAACGTTGCATCATCATCCAATGAAACATTCAGTGGCAATTGCATTACCATTATCCCACTCCTCCCATCCAGTGATATGCCAATGTCGGATTATTCGCTTGTTGCAACCATTCCGTTTGATCAGCACCTAACCGCTGGCCATCACGAATCACTCGCTTCAATTGATTAAGCTGGCCTTGATACTCTAATCGAATCACCATCTGTGATGGATCAACCGTTTCGACCGTCACTTTCGACACCGGCTTTAAACTCTGTAAATAATCTTGCACCATCGCATACTGGCTTAAATCTGCGATGCCACTCACTCGCAATAATATCGTTGATTGCCCTTGATCTGACGAAGCCATCGCCAACTGACTAATCATCGTTCCCGCTAAATTATTCACAGCCGCAGTCGCTAATTGATCGACCGAATCGGCTTCATCTTGCCAACGAATCGGGGCACCATCTAAAATATACACCCAGTCAGCCTGCCAATGACCACCAATTTCTTTTACCTTACCCGACAAAATGGAACTGACACTGTAACGCTTCGATGCCGCCTGCACTTGGCCAACATTTAATAATTGATCCGCCGTACCCAATGTAAAGTAATTTTGATCAGTGAGATCCATCATCGGAAAAATCAAGTTTAAGCCGCGCAAGGTCGCATCACGTACTAACGCTTGCGCTACTGCTTGCTCGCCTGCCGCACCCGCTGAAACCATCTGCTCATTGTCTGTGCCTTGAATATCCAACCACACCAATGTCGCTGGTCGATCCGCATTCCAAACTGATTGCCCCGCTGCACGCAGTAAACGTTTAATTGCACGCTGGTTAAAGGCCACCCTTAATTGCAATGACGGTGCACTTTGGTAACTGTATGCGGATACCAGTTCATTAATACGCGGCAGCTCATTTTGCACCTGCGGCAATGTCATCACAGCCGTATTACCACTGACTTTTACCAGCACTTGCGCTAATGCGTCCGTTAATGATTGATGCAATGCCTTGGGTGAATAATTATCAACCGCGACTGCTGTCGTCATAAAATTTGATTTAGCGAAAACTGTCGTCGATATTGCACAACAAATGACAAGCATTAGAGCAGTGGTAACAGCTTTTAAACGATCCAACATAGAATTCCAAAATGGCCATATTATCCAGGGCGCTATTATACACCACTAACCGATTTCAAAGGTAGTCACCCCGTACACCCGAGCAAGATCTATTGCAGGTGGCTCGCCGGTATACATCCTGGCTGTTTCGAACACTAAATTCATGTAATGTTTTGCTGTTAACTCCAACGCTGCACTATTGGTATCCGGTATATCCAATATCACCGGACCTTGGTCAACTTTAGAGCATAACGTTTGAAACAGCGCATCTGCTACCTCAAAATTGTCGGCAAATAGCGGCCCAATCTTATAACCCGACACACAACGACGCATAACGGCATATCCTTTTAACTCACCATCTTCGTGCCAAGCGACAGCATAACTTTGCGGTTGCGTACACCATGCACGTAAAAATGCTTCGCGTGGCGCTGGAAAACACTGACGATCATAAGCCAACACTTGCTCAAATGGTACTTGCGATAAATCCGTCACCCGATTATCTGGACGGATATCATCAATTGCTTGCTCTAATTGGTAACGCTGATTGGTGTATGCGAATTTGAATCCAATCTTGGCGTAGGTGTCGACGTTTTCTAGCACACCATCCAAACCGCGATTACAACCTTCGGTGTAATCCAGGCGCGCTTGGGTTAACGCCATGCCATAACCTTTACCACGATATTGCTCATCAACAATATACAAACCCAAAAATGCAAACTCAGGACTGTATTTAATCGCCGCACCTACCGCAACTATTTTATCGTCTAGCACGCCACAAAAAAAACCATCGGGATCCGCCTGGTAAAACATTTCCGCATCGTATAACCCTGGATTCCAATTTTCGTTATTGGCCCAATCAATAGCCGTTTGTATTTCATTAGTAGACATGTTTCTAATTGCATATGTTGCTTGCGTCATTTTTATACCCGGGATTGCAGTGACCACTACGCAACATGCTAGCATATCACCACCATGAGCCCAATTGAAGGCGAAGGTATCGAGCGCCGCACAAACACGAACGTTTACATATGACTAAGAACTGTTAATATACCGCCACTATGAGACAGTCACTTCGCATTTTTTTATTATTGATAAGCCTTTGTTGCTTAACCACCGGACTCGCTAAGCCACTACGCTATATTATGGATACAGACATGGGCTTTGATGATTGGTTGGCTGTAGAGTACTTACTGGAGCAACCGGTCGACATTGCTGCAATCACAGTCGATTGCCAAGGTTTAACTAACTGCCCACAAGGTGGCGTGAATGCTGCTAAATTAACTCGGTTAGCACATCGCACCGTTCCCATCGCCATGGGTAACACCCGACCATCCTCTCAATTTGACTTCCCAAAACCTTTACGTGAATTTAGCTCTGCTATGAATGTTCCAGGCTTTCAACATCTAGCAGCCGATGATTTTAACCCGACAATAAAAGCCGCTGAATTAATAGCAAACACCATTATTAAGGCCGCTAAAAAACATCAACGTGTCGCTATTATTTCTATTGGTACCGCAACTAATATTGCTGATGCATGGCAGGTGGCAGTATCACATCACCAACAAACCTTATTTCGCCAAGGCTTAGCCATGATTTATAAAGGTGGTGGCGCGTTCGGCCAAATTAAACATCATAAAATTACTAATAAAAAAATTCACGGCAACCTGTCTATTCCCGGCATATATCAATCCAATAACCATAGCGGTGAATGGAATTTATATGCCAATGCACCAGCCATGCAAATGCTATTAAATGCTCGGTTACCCATCACCTTTATTCCTAACAATGCAACTGACCAAGTCAATATGACTGAAAAATCATATCATCAATTATTCGACAATAGCAGTGCGCACAGCCCTCGACGATTCAGCGCTAATGCCATGCTCTCTGTCATCACACTGCAAGGCGGCTGGAAAAAAATTGCCAACAACTTAGATTTTTGGGATACATCGGTGACATTAGCAAGCTTAGATCCAACACTAGTAGCTGAACAAATCAGCGACGTGCCGATTAAAATAATTGAAAAACCGGGCAATCATTACAGTGCAACATGGGTAACAAAAAACTCACCTCACCATGTGAATGTTTATTATCGATTGCATGTGAAAGCGTTTTACTCTGAACTGCTGAGTCATTTACACTAGATGAAATAATCATTAGGGCAAATAATCATACTGCGCCATCACATCATGATGCTGAGCAATAATTTTATCGATTTGCTCTGTTGTCAAACGATCCTGCCAATCACCTGACTTACCGTTGCGAAAAAAGGCTTTGCTACCATGAGGTTTTTCAGCAAAACCTTTGGCCTGTTCTTGTTTCTTTAATTCATCAAAGCGTGCATGATGCAGCGCTTTGTCAATTTGCTCTTGCGTATATTCTAGCTCTAAAAATTCCACAGCCTTGGCAAACCAATGCGAACTATCGGCTAACATGTCCTCATAACGCATCACTAACGTTGGACCATGTTGTAACGTCGTCCAACTGGTGACGTGACCCGACCAAGATTTAGTATACTGCGCAAACTGCGAACCTTGCTCCTTGCGTTTTTGCGCAATCCACTGATCTTTGGCAAGCGACTTAATCGACTTATCAATTTCATTATCACAATGATTAGCCCAAGAAATACAAACATCTAGCGGGTTACGTACAAAATAAATTGTGCCCTTCGTCGCTTCAGGTGAATGAATAAATTGATGATGCTCGTTACTGGTATACGCCTCATGTGTCTTTAAATAACAGGTCTCAGTTTGTTGATCCGATAGCACGTCATAAAACGATGACTGCAGTAAACGTATTTCTTCAACGGTTAAATCGCGCGATGACCAACCCGCGGTTTGCATAAACAAACCACGCGATGCGGCAATTGGTGTACTGATTTCCAGTTTATTAATATCACACGGTTCATCTTTATCTGCTAATAGATTGGCTAAGAAAATGCGGAACCAGGTGTTACCGGATTTTGGGTACGAGGCTAACCAAACGATACTGGCTGTCATGTTTTAATTCTCAATTTAAGTTTACTCTTAACTATATTATTTAGACGCTGAACAATGTATCTCTCAAGGCGCACAGCGTATCCATTTTACTTCATGGCTCGCTTCGTTCCACTACGCTGCGCTTTACTTACGAAAAATGGACACCCTATACACCTTGATACCATCGTCCAGCTTTATCATGACTATATTGTCAATGAATTATTCAAAACAAACAAGCCTAGACCACTCCCACAGGCATCACTAACCGCAGAATTTCTTGCAGTGCTTGTTGATCCGGATACTCATCACTCTTATGCACAAAGCGCTGACAATTCACCTGTTGCGCCATTTGCGTTAGCTGTTGAAATTGTGCAGGCAGTTTCTTCATGCCTTTTACCCACACACCACCATACAAATGATTTTGTAGCATCCTAAATGCCTCCAAACCTTCAGTGATTTTTATTTCTGCTTCATTGACTCGCGTCGATTGTAAAACGAATGCATGCGTTAGCTGATATTGGCTTTGTTGGCATGGCTCTGTAGGATAATAATATTGTTTTAGTGCTGCGCGTACCGGCTTTAACTCTTCGTGATTCAGCTCGAGCTTTTTGCATACGTCATGCCATAAACGCAATACTGGCACACCAGGAGTGACTTGCATCTGTTGCTGACCAGCTTTCACCGCGAAAATGCCATCACTAACCACTGACAAACCTGCCTGCTGACAATGCCAGCTAAATGTCGACTTACTGCACGGTCCATTGCCCAGCAGTGCAAATGCATGCTGATCATCATAGGCAATCACATTACCGTAGAAAGGAATATAATTACGCTGAATCAACAACGCGGCAAGTGCAGGGCCTAATATAAAACAGTTAATGTCATCATCATTGGCTGATTGCACTTGTTGTATATATAAGGTGTCACCATTTTTTACTGTGATGCGACCAACAGTGGGCAAATACCAATCAAAGATATTTTCTTGCCACTGGCAACCTACCCCTTGATGCTCAAGTTTTGCTGTCACTTGATCCGCAGGTGCGTGTTTGATATGCACATCGATATGATCCGGCGTCGCAATGCTCGGCATGGGCAATGCTATTTCACTGCTAAACAACAGTCCGTGTAAGTGGTAGTAATAATCCATCGACGCAATATATCAAAACTACTTCATTATTGCGAGATCCATGCGACTGTCATTGCAAAGCCCCCGCAGAAAACCGGAGTAATCTGGCGTGGAGTTGTAAAACGACAAATGTCGATTTACAACTCCAAGTTAATACAGTAGAATGGAGTTGCTAATCGACATTTGTCGTTCTACAACTCCGGGAAAATAATTGAAAAATAACAAATTTTTAGGAAGGGAGCTGGAATTAACACGATTAAAAGCTCTATTGGACAAAAGGTCAGGATCCTTCATCGCCATAAAAGGGCGCAGGCGGATCGGCAAAAGCCGATTGATCGAAGAATATAGCCACTCTTTCAAACACTATTACAAGTTTGAAGGTTTAGCTCCAGATGAGAACACTACCGAGTTGAATCAAATCAATGAATTTTGCACCCAATTTAGCCGCCAATTTAATGCACCTAAACCCAGCTACAAAGACTGGAGTGATGCCTTATGGGCAGTTGGTGAACGCGTTCAATCCGGCAAAGTCTTGCTATTTTTTGATGAGCTCTCATGGATGGGAAGTAAATCAACAACGTTTATGAGCAAGATAAAAGTTTTCTGGGATAATTTGTTACAAAAAAACAGTGAGCTTATCTTTGTTGTTTGCAGCTCAGCCTCCTCCTGGATTGAAAAAAATTTATTAAGCAGCACCGCTTTTGTTGGGCGAATATCATTTACATTAACACTCAAAGAGCTTCCATTAGAGGAGTGTGTTAAATTCTGGCCTAGTAATATTTCTGCTTTTGAAAAGTTTAAAATCTTGTCAGTAACGGGTGGCATACCAAAATACCTAGAAGAAATTAATACCAAACATAGTGCAGAAGCAAACATAAAACAGCTCTGCTTTACCGAGGGCGGGCTACTGGTCAATGAATTCAATCGCATATTTTCTGATCTATTTATGAGAAACAGCCACTTTTATGAAAAAATAGTAAACTTATTAGCCACAAGCCCGAAAGACCAAAGTGAAATTCAACAGATAATTTACAAAGAAGCAGACCAACAGCAATATGGTCGAATCTCTGAATATTTATGGGAACTCGAAGAAAGTGGCTATATCACCAGAGATTACACTTGGAATTTAGCCACAGGAAGGGATTCTAGGCTAAGCAAGTATCGTTTGAGTGATAATTATTTAAGATTTTATCTGAAATATATTAAGCACAACCTAACTAAAATAGGTCGTGGCTCTTTTAATCTTAAATCGCTAATCAATTTGCCCGAATGGAATGCCGCGATGGGATTTCAATTTGAAAATTTAGTATTAAGCAACAGAACAACTATTCAGCAACTATTACAAATAAAGCCAGATGAAATCGTCAATGACAATCCATTTTTCCAAAACAAAACTAACCGTACTGCTGGCTGTCAAATCGATTATTTGATACAAACAAAATATAACAGTTTATATATCTGTGAGATTAAATTTTCCAAACAAAAAATAGGCACTGAAGTTATACCTCAAGTGCAACAAAAAATAGATCGAATCAAGTATCCCAAAGGCTTTTCAATCAGGTCAGTACTTATTCATGTAAACGGAATCACCTCTGATCTGGAAGATAGTGATTATTTTACCGAAATTATTGATGTTAGTGACTTACTGATCACCAATTAAATTATTTGCATAACTTAGGCAATTTTACTACCATAAGCACATCAAAAAAACCGTGAAGGAATACGCTATGACTACCGCTTGCGCTATCGCTAATGACACTGTCATTCAACGCAATGAAGAAATTCTAAGCAGCTCAATCAATAATGAAACCGTGATGATGGATATTGAGTCCGGCCAATACATTGGCTTAGACCCTATCGCCACACGCATTTGGGCTTTGATTGAACAGCCAATTACTTTTGGAAAACTGTGTGAGACATTGACCAATGAATATGATGTTGCACTAGAGCAATGCCAAACCGATGTCGCTACTTTTTTAGATAAATCTACCGAAGCGAACTTAATTTCTTTTAAAGATGCGTAAATTTAAAACTTGGTACCAATCTACTCCCGCTATGAAGCGTCATTTTAATGAAGCCTGTCGGGAGTTGTTTATTGCGCGGTATACCTTGCTCACCAAGCCTTTCAAAAAAATCGCACCTGATTTAGGGCAGTTAGACAAACTCGGCCCTGAAGACATGCTACACGATGACGAACTAGCGATCATCAAACCCGTAGCACAAAGCATTAAAGCCGTAGCTGCTGTAGTGCCGTGGCAAAGCAAATGTTTGGTACAAGCCATGGCAGCTAAAAACATGCTAGTAAAACGCGGTATAGAAACCACGCTTTACCTTGGCGTTCTCAAAGAAGGCGCTGATATGAAAGCGCATGCCTGGCTTCGCTGCGGATCTCACTTTATAACGGGTGGTAACGGTGAAAGAACTTATACCATAGTACGCACCTTCCATGCACAACCTGATAAAGCCTTATGCTAGCCGAACAACGCGCACTGTTGTGGCTGTGCGAATCAGCCTCTGGCTGTTTTATCAATTATAGATTTGGGTCATTAATTCTCTCAGCAGATTTTGATTGGTTGAGTTTTTTCCAATTGGCCAATCGCCATGGCTTAGTACCACTGGCTTATCGAAATGGCTCTTTACTGGTTGCTGATCTGATACCAGCTGATATTATGGATAAGTTGAAGCATCGCTATCAAAACATTGCGCAACGTAATTTACAAATTATAAAGGAATGCGTTCAGCTAAAAAATATATGTGAAGCATTAGATATACCTATCGTTTTTTACAAGGGCTTCTCACTTGCTATCGAGCTATACAATGACCCAACACTTCGGTCATTTGCTGATAATGATGTTTTTATTGATAAAAAATATCACTCAAAAATTATTCAAGCCTTTAAGGAAATAGGCTATAAACCCCAACATCACTTCACATCAAAACAAATGCGATATCAATTACGTCATTATAAAGATTTTGCGCTACGTGCCCCTACTAGTGATACCCTGCTTGAACTCCATTGGCATTTCTGCGACAGTCACTTATTGCTGAAGCCATTAACACAGAATACAAAACAACATATTAAGTCTACTCAATGGCAAAATAAGCACTTCACAACTCTGCAGCTGCATGAGCATTGCTGCTTACTAGCGCTTAGCGGTGCTCAACATGGCTGGAAGCAATATCGACATTTACTTGATTTTTATCATTGCTATCAACTGTGTGAACAAAAAAAACTAGCCGCAATGAGCAAAAGGCTGGGCGTTTGTAGACATGTTAACCATGCGATTATAAGTGCATGTAAGATATTTAATAACTCAAACACACAATTGAAATTCGACACAAAATCTCACCAAAGCGCAAAAATTTTAATAAAAATAATCACAAAAAATAACAAAGCACATTCATTTTTCGATCGCATTCAAAAATATCGCTTACTACTTTCCTTAGCTGATACTTTCCAACTTCGTCTAGATGAGATAAAAAGAATGATGCGCTCTAGCCAAAAAGACTGGTCAGTTACAAAACTTCCTGATGGATTATTTTTGCTCTACCACATCATTAGACCATTTAACTGGATTTATATATTCTGCATAAAACCATTAAAGAGAAAGAATGCATGAAACCACTACAACGCGCCGCACTAAAATTTACCAAGCCATTTCGACCTAAAATATTACTAGCGCTAAGCCTCATGCTATTAACCAGCTTTGGTGAAGGCATTAGTCTTTTATTGCTTATTCCACTATTGCATTACACAGGCATCACCCCTCATAATGGTGGCTCATCGCATACCACTTGGTTACAGAACTTAGTGCCACACAGCCATGTCACGTTAACCGAAGTGTTACTGATCTATATGCTGATTGTGGTCAGTTTTGCTTGCCTTAATTATGTCAAAGCTTTATCTATATCACGCTTGCAACAACGTCTAATCCAAACTTGTCGACGCACATTATTTAAAGCCACCTGTTATGCGCCGTGGTCATTTTTGTCGCTACAAACCATTCCGCATATTACCCAGATGCTAACAACAGAAATCCAACGCATTAGCGGTGCGTTGCAACAAAGCATTACATTGCTAGCTAATAGCATCGTTCTACTCACCTATTTAGCAGTAGCCATGTACTTGTCTTGGCAAGTGACGTCGATTGCATTGGCGGCATGCTGTCTTTTATTATTATTCACCCGCACCCAAACCATTTATGCAAAGCGCAATGGCAAACACGCCTTTAAATTTTTCCGCGATATGCATACCACCATCGAACAAACCTTGAGTGGACTAAAGCAAGCCAAGTTATGGCAAAGTGAAGCGCAATACTTGGATCAATTGGATGAACAAACTACAACGCTAAATAAAAACCAAGTGGCGTTTGCGCGCAGTCAAGCTGCAACGCAATGGCTATTTACCAGCGGTGGCGTAGTGATTGTGAGTGTTTTATTTTACCTCAGCGCCGTAACATTACATATTGCATTAAGCCATGTGTTGGTGTTGTTAATTACCTTTGCACGAATTATTCCAAAGCTCTCAACGGCACAAAAATCCTACCAAATGGTATTAAACAATATGAGTGGTGCTGGAGCATTATATGATTTTTATAAAGACTGCCAAAAAAACAAAGTCAAAGAGAGTAGCTCTAAGCAAACGATACCTTTTAATACAGAAATACAAATTAACCGCATTTGTTATCAGCATCCGGCACAGGATAATCAAACGCTCACCGACTTATCATTAACCATTCCTAAAGGCACTGTCACTGCCATTACTGGCCGCTCTGGTTGTGGTAAATCGACATTGATGGATTGCTTATCCGGCTTACTGCAACCCCAATCGGGGAGCATTCTCATTGATGGCACCCCACTCACTGCCGAGATTCAAAGAAAATGGCAGCGCGGGATTGCTTATGTCAGTCAAGATCCGTTTTTATTGCACGCTTCAATTCGTGAAAACTTTTTTTGGATTTCAGACACACTCACTGATGAACAAATATGGCACGCTTTAGAGCTATCACATGCCGCTGAGTTTGTCAGAAAATTACCGCAACAATTAGACAGTGTTGTTGGTCATCGCGGCTTACGGCTATCGGGTGGCGAACGTCAACGTATCGTGTTGGCACAGGCTATTTTACGCAAACCTCAGCTGCTTATTTTGGATGAGGCTACTAGTCAATTGGATATGGCCAATGAACAACTCATTCAACAAAGCCTAAAGGCCTTACCGGGTGATATCACCATTGTTGTGGTGGCACATCGCGTTACCTCCTTAGCTAATGCCGATCAAATTGTTTTGATTGATCAAGGTAAGGTGAATATTCTGGAAAGCGCTACTAATTTGGAAGCACTCTACAACTAGAAAACTTCATCATGCAACAAATCTACTTGCCCAGTATGCATAAACCATTCAGCAAAGCTGTCATCTTCCAAAGCATATGCACCGCGACTGGATTGCCAGATAAAGCCTTTTTCACGTAACACTTGAATCGCGGTTTGAACTGACGACGATGATAAGTCTGATTTACCCGTCAGCTTACAATAACTTTGCATCGCCTGTTCTGAAAACGGAGACCACGCCCGCTGCTGCTCAATCAATTGTGACAATATGGCACGATGCAAAACAGGCAGTTGTTTATAATCATACTCAAACTCATTCCAAATTTGACCATGCCACAATGATGCATCCCTTTGTAACGACTCAGAAAATGACCCAGCATCATGACTAATGGCCGCATTGCCCGCCAATTGACGCAAAATTTCAGGTCGATAGCCAATCAACTGAAACACTTCCCACATGGTATCTGGCAAAAATTGATTATCCGCCGCCAATGAGTGATTGATAGTTTTTGTAAAAAAATCAGTGTATGGCTTACCTAATAAAGGAAAAGCCGTGATATCAGAACCAAAAAAAGGCTGTTCTTTTTTAATTACTAACTGCGCTAATTTATCGCGATTAGAACCCGTCAGTACTAACATCAATTGCGGCACTTGCCCTAAGCAATTCAGTTGATCACGAGCCGACTTAATAGCAAACATGGCATTAATGCCTTGCTCTGAAGTTAAAGCATGTTGCGCCTCATCAACCACTAACAACACCGGCTTATTCGACAACTCTACTAATACATTAAACAAATTGGTTAAGGTCACATGCTCTGGCAACCCAGGTTTAGAAAAATCTAACTCAATCGATTTTAGAATATCCACCTTTTTTAAATGTATTTTCTTGGCTAACTTCGCTAACCGGCTTTTATGTTGTGCAATCACCGCCTTGACTGACTCTATAATCAGTATCGCCGGATCAGCACATTTGTTTGACCATAAATCCACATATACAACTAACCACTGCCTAGCATCTGCTTCAGGCAGCAAGTCTTGCATCAAAAAGGTGGTTTTACCTACTCGCCTTGGGCCCGCCAAAAATAAACCTGATGTGGCATTAGCAATGCCTTGCCCTGACAAACTATCGCAGTAGGCTGCAGCCAAGTTTGAACGATGAAAAGTTAGTTTATTCAGCATGTTATTCTCTTTTACGTGCAATTATGTAAAAATAGGTAATTTACCTAATTATACATAATTCAACGTAATTGTCACCCCACCCCATTTGTCATCCCGGAATTTGCAACGCAAATATCCGGGACCCAGTAATATTATCTCTGGACCCCGGATCGAGTCCGGGGTGACACCTTCAAGTCCAGGGTGACAACAAATATCTACACTGCCAAAGGCTCAGCCTGCCTAACGGTTTGCCATGGCTGCTCTTGTTGCCATATTGGAAACATTTCCTTGAGGTGTTTTGCAAACGGTCTTACTGCAGAAATTTTATATTCAGGTCGACCATGGCTGTGCAACATAATCTCTGGAAATGCTAAGCCCAAACCATACACACCTGGCGCAATACGTCCTGTATCGTAATCATAAGAGTAATCTTCAGGTAGCCCTTCGATACTGACATGACGGCGCTGAAAACCCACCGCATAAATGACCTTATTACATTGCGGCATGTATTGCAGCATATTGTCGGCAGTTGCCTCTGAAGGGATCACTCGATCATCTAACTCTAATGAGCCCACATGACCATTAAACTCTCTCTTAGAACGGTAGAAATGATAAATTTGTTTCGCGTCGGTTTTTGCTAAATTTTCTTCAACGGTACGCGCCGATTGATAAGCGCCAAAAACAGCCACCACATCATCTTTTGTTATTGCTTTAGTGATTAGTCCTGGATTGGCTGCTGTGGTTAACGGAATAACCTCTAATCCAGTAAACGGCAACTCTCTAGCCTCAGCGCCTAATGCCATAATCACTTTTTTAGCTTTAATGACATGACCACTGGCCATCGTCACCTGCCATGCGTCATCAACCCTGGCTAGTTTTATTGCTAAGTCAGTATAAGAAGTGATTTGTTTTCTAAAATTGTCAGTAAAATCTTGCAGCGGTTGCGCCGCCACCATCAATGGGCAACGCTTATTCGCTTCCAGTTGATCAATAAAATATTTTTTTTCTTCAGGTTTGTATTCAAATGACTCAAAATCATGATACACCTTGGTGAATGACTCAACAGGCGTATTACTACTTACATAACGCCAATGCGTGCCTAAATCACCGACTTTAAAGGCAGGATCTATCCATGTAATCTTGTCTGGTTCAATGCCGGCATCAAATAATTGCGCTATTGAAACAATGCCCGCAGGACCCGCGCCAATCACTGCCCATTCAAATGTATTTTCCATAATCTTGATTCCTTTTTTATAACGCCATCATGCTAACATACTCGCCAACCCGTGCAACTGACAAAAATCAACGCTAGTTGATTTTTGTCATCACGAACTTCACTTTTTGTCATCCCGGAAATCGACATAGTCGATTATCCAGGATCCAGTTATATTTTCCTGGATCCCGCATCGAGTGCGGGATGACAAACTCAAGTGCGGGATGGCAATCCCAAACGTAGAATGACAGCACACAAAACACCTTGTTGTTTATCCAAGATCCAGTTATATTGCACAGGTTGGAATAAAACATACAGAGGGACTCTTGTACCAATATACCGCCTACCATTTAAAGATTATTTCAGAAATAGAATTGCCAGCCATTCGTAAAGCTGAATTCAATCCTGAACAAGCTGATGTCACCATCACTTTAGAGTCGCTACCTGAAAATTTAGATAACCCCAGCGAGGTAATGCCTTATTTCCAAGCTAAACCTCAGCAGGTACTGGCTAAACTAGGCGATAACGATGGCCGAGTATTAATCGAAAATGGCAAAACCATTAAGTTCGATGCACCGAACCTTGATCTAAAAATCACTGGGATGTATGCCATTGCGACTGGCTTAGCCAATATTATCCATCAACGCAATTTTCTTATTATCCACGGCAATACCGTACACTATAAAGGCAAAAATTTTATTGTTTGCGGCAAGTCCGGCGCCGGAAAATCAACCACGACCACAGCGATACTCAAACAAGGTGGCAAAGTGATTGCCGATGATATCAGTCCGATCCGTTTTGACGACAGCGGCCAAGCATGGGTATCCCCCGGCATCCCTTATAGCAAATTATGGCCTGAAACTTTAGATCTATTAGACTTGCATCATGAAACCCACCATCAAATCAGCCCACTCATGCTAAAACGCTTTATTCCATTATCGGATGAGCGCACTATACAAGAAGACGTGCCCATCTCTGCCGTGTTTTTCTTAGCAGCACGTGAAGATATCAATGAAGTTGAATTCACCGCACTGACACCAACCGACGCACTACTGAGCATTCGCCATAATAGCTACGGCTACCGCCATGTTAAAGGCATGCAAAAACTCGATATGCATTTTGAAAATGCCACCAAGCTCGCAGAGTCTGTGCCGTTTTTTCATATTCGAAGACCGATTGAAGGTCGGACGATTGAGCAGGTGGTTGAGTTGATTTCGGATCAGCTAGACCAAGTGCAACATGTAGAACTAACCTGTTAAAAATTCACTAAAGTCAATAATGCTACTGAAGTAGTGCGACGCTTCGACCGATTCACTAACCCCATTAACATGGATCAATACTGGGCGATACGAAAAACCTCGCGGCATAGATAACCTGGAAATTTTTTGCTTCATTTCATCAATAACACTCGACCTAACCTCATTTTTTGAAAATTTAATTTCACAAATGTAAATCGTGTTGTATTTAGTCTGTATCATCTAAGCAATTTGACAGCCTTTTTGCCTTGCACTTTTTCTTTGAAAAAATGGGTTGTCACAAACAATCTCTGAAGAGTTAATTCGTAATGCATCAATAATCAATTGTCTATTATTAAGAATCAAATTTTCGACTTGCAAACCCATAATCACAGGCCAATTTGGCAGCCCGCTCAAATTTAAACCTTCTATACGACCAGACTCAATCTTTTGCTTATTCGGTAAGATATAATGCAAATAAAATCGTGAGTAATTATCACTCAAACGATAGTGACTTAATTTTGAAATATTTTGGTTTTTTATGCTCCATGTATAATCCCGACTTACAAATCCAGACTGCACAAGATCATCAAGGTATTCAGAAATCACCCCACCCTTTTCCATTTTTAACTGCTTAAGAATCTCAGCCTGGTCGACCGAGTGACGAGTTAAGCAGTTAATAATTTCTTTGTAGGACTGTGATCGGTTAGAAAAAAGATCAGAAAATATTTTCTCAAACTCTTCAAATAATGCACCGTATTGTGTAAAACACAACTGCTGAATATTAAGCTCAGCTGGTAATTTTGGATCAATGTTTTCTAGGTATCTCGGTATCCCACCAGTAACCGCAAGCGTTTTTAGTTTTTCATGAGCAGAAACGCGGTCTTTTTCTTCTCCCCAAAACTCAACACAATCATTGATAGGCAACTCTTTCAGCGTAAGATTCAACGACACCCTTCCAAGAAATGCCGTACTGCTTAAAATATTTTTTTCGATCCATGATGACACAGAGCCACACAGCACCAAAATCAGCTGATCATTTTTGTTAAAATACGTATCCCAAATATTTTTTAACTTACTCAAGAATTCAGGGTCTTTCGAACCCATCCAACTAATCTCATCAAGGATTATTAATACGCGACCTGATTCCGTTTTTTTTGACAACTCCCAAAACAAATCCCCCCAATCATTTAACTGCTCAGGCTGAAACTTAAGCTGCCGCACAAACTGCCGCACAAACTCTTGATGCTGTAATTGCCGTGTTGTTTGAGGAGTTGGCGCTATTCCCGAAAAGCTGTATACCGCATCAAATGCTTTGGCAAACTCTTCTAATAAACGTGTTTTACCTACACGACGACGCCCCTTAATAACAATAAGGCTGGCAAGCCTTTTTGAGGCCTGGTTTTTAAGAACTTTAAGCTCATGTCGCCTACCAATAAACGGTTTCATATAGCCATCACCAAAATAGCATTTGTCGATTTAGTGATGACAAATATAGAATAAATCGCGAAATATCTCAATCTTGATTGATATTTATTATATTTATCACTATATTTCAAATAGATATACTATATCGCCAAATCAACAAATGCAATTTTGGTGATTTCATTCGTGAGCATATATCATAGAATGCGCCGGCCCACCGAAAGCAGAACGATTGAGCAAGTCGTGGCATTGATTTCGAATCAACTGGATCAAGTGCAGCCTGAAACTGTTATCGCATAATGTCACTAATACCGCTCCATGGAACAACTCTCATACCAAGCAGTTCATCTGAAGAATCGCCCACATAAATTAAGCAGCAATCACTCGGTTGAGCACCACTGATTTTCTGCCACGTGGGAGGTGATTAAATAAATCTTTACGTAGTGTCGAAGTTGACTTAATTTCTAGCGCAACTGCCATTCCGACAACAAAATTGCCACGCATGGCATGGATATTTAATTGATCTGGGGAGGCGAACCTTAATAAATAACACACCAACACCGAATCGTAGAAATAGAGCTTGGTTGGTTTTTTGTAAGACACATATTAAAATTGTTGTGGCACGGCTGCAAACAAGTAGTAATGAGCCCCGCCTAAAATAAGGACAAAAAGAGGCCGAACTACAAAATCACCTTAATATAATTAGCATTAATTAATTAGCGAAGGCTTGGAGAACGAACATTTAAAGCACTTTGGAATGCACTACTTGCTACTTGCTACTTGCTACTTGCTATGCTAAAAAGTCTATACCTAGCAAGATTACATGGAGGTGTGAATTGAAAAAAATACTAACTGTTGTAACAGCAGCCATTCTCTCAACCTGTTCAGCCACAAATATATTTGCAAACAACAAACATTTAGTAACACTTGAACCAGACGGAGTGCACGCCGGCCCAAGCTATCATAACCTCACAATAGGCACAATAAGCGGCGGCAAAACTGAAATTAACAACATGGTTATTAAGATGTATAATAATGCCGACTGCGATGATACAGGAGGCGCCTCGCAGCAAGGAGGATTTCTTACACCAGCAGGGAGCGGGTGGCCCATGTCAAACGGCTCTAAATTTCATATAACAGAAACAGCAGCCAAACAATTCGCAAAAGATGGTGGAGGTGGCCCATTCCTATCCATGGATATTGTATTTTTGCAATTCAGTGACGGCGCCACAGTCGGCAACCTTCAAAGTATGCCTACCTCTGGCACTTCTGGCGCTACCTGCACAAATTTTCAGTCTCCAGCAGGTTGCACAACTGCAACTTGTGACCTTCCTACCTCTGTAGGGACCCAAACCATTGACCCAACTTAAACTATTAGGAGAGGCAAGTATGAAAACAACTGAACATAAAATCAATTGGAACCAAGGGCCTACATTAATTAAACTTAACTCCGAGTTAACCAATAGTGGCACCGCTTTTTTTCAAGTCAGAGAAACAGATACAAAGCGTGAACAAGGGCTCTGCTGTGGCTCCGGATCATAAATAGCAAGTCGACTGCTTTGCACTAAAATAACATCACATCACATCATGCATAGGCCACAAAATCTAAGCTAAACATGCATAAGCAAGCGTCAAAGCTTACTGTTAGCCAACCCCAGCTTCTCTATTTGATCAACCTGTTGCAAAAAAAAATGACTTGCTCCATAAGGCTAATGAATCTTGCTCAAAAGGTTTAATGAATGGCTGGATATCTTTAGTTGCAACATGCCAATCAATATTTTGAATCTTTTGTTTTAAAGCCGCGCAAACCCATTCGCCACTTATATTCAACGCACTTGACTGCCATGGCCCCACCCGCCTTAATGCGCCTTGTAATAACGCCATATTAACTGTCACTTTGTTGGTGATATACCAAATAAAATCATACCAATCGCGCCCTTTGATATACTTACGACACAATAGCGCATGTAATTTACCAGCAAATGAACTCAGCAAGTCTTTCGCCGTCACACTAAAAATCATGCCTTCTTACTACATAACCCCTCAAAAAGCTAACTTTTGAGGAGTACACTCCTTGAAAGTTTAACTTTTGCGGAGTATACTCCTTATAAGTTGAATTTAATGACATTAAAATCAATAAGTTAATATAAAATAGGGTTATTCATGTTTAAGCGGCTATTAAAAATCACCCTCCCCGCCGGGCAGTCAGCTTTTTTATGGGGCGCCAGGCAAACAGGCAAATCGACCTACCTGGAAAACCATTATCCTAAAGCCACCCTAATCAGCTTATTGCAATCAGATGTGTTTTTAGCGTATTCCAAACAACCCAGCCTATTACGTGATCAGGTGTTGAGCTACAGTGAACAACAGCTACAGCAACCCGTTATTTTAGATGAAGTACAAAAGGTCCCAGCATTATTAGACGAAGTGCATTGGCTAATCGAACATACGAATGTGCAATTTATTCTATGCGGCTCCAGCGCCAGAAAGTTACGCAGACAGGGCATCAACCTACTCGGTGGCCGTGCATGGAAATTCCATTTTTATCCGCTGGTGTCTGCAGAAATTGGCGAAGTCGATTTATTAAAAGCCTTTAACAATGGTTTACTACCCCCTCATTATTTGGCAACACAACCACAACGGCGTCTGCAAAGCTACTTAGAAGACTACTTAACACAAGAAATTAAAGAAGAAGGCTTAGTACGTAACTTGCCACAGTTTGCCCGCTTTCTTGATAGCTTAGCTTTTACCAATGGCGAGATGGTGAAATACAGCAACATTGCACGCGACTGCGGTGTTGATGCCAAAACAGTACAAAATTATTTTGAAATACTTGTAGATACATTGCTCGGATATTACGTAATGCCTTATGCGAAAAGAGTATCACGCGATATTATTCGACAAACACCTAAATTTTATTTATTTGATGTAGGTGTCGCCAATTACCTGGCTAAAAAACAAATAAACCAATTAAAGGGGCCTGATGCAGGCAAGTCACTCGAGCAATTTATTTTGATGGAACTAACAGCCTATAAAGGTTTACGTGAAAAACGATTTGATATTTGTTACTGGCGCACAAAGACCGGCCTAGAAGTCGATTTTGTACTAAATGCTGGAGAAATAGCTATTGAAGTGAAAATAAAAAATCTTCTAGAAAAATCCGACATAAAGGGCTTAATTGCTTTCTGTAATGAACACCACCCCAAACAAGCCATTGTTGTAAGCCAGGA
Organism: Coxiellaceae bacterium; assembly: GCA_029212925.1. Classification (GTDB taxonomy): domain Bacteria; phylum Pseudomonadota; class Gammaproteobacteria; order Coxiellales; family Coxiellaceae; genus JARGNX01. The sequence continues at coordinate 213,718 of JARGOB010000002.1, forward strand.
TCAACAGCGACGTAAAATAATTATTGATGACCATACGCATATTGACGTAATCCCATGGCGCGAGTTTTTAAAATTGCTCTGGGATGATCAATACGAGCTATCCTAGCTATCCGCATTATGCAATCACCCATTGAGGGTAAACCGTGCAAACTGCCAATCATCCACCAGCGCTGTAACAGGTAATACAGTGTGATAACGATCACTGGGAAAGCAAATCAGTCGATTATTATTGGGGCTTACCCGCGTAAAATGCGCATTGAAACTTTTCTTCATCTATGGGTATCAAACAACAACAAGTCACCACCACTAAAACCTTTTGGCTCGCCATGAAAGTAATAAACAAAGGTCATATTGCGTGTAGCGGATTTGCTGCTACCGCCTTTATCACTGTGGATTTTATAATAATCACCGCCTTGGCTTTTGGTGAGCTGCAATTCTTTGCCACTGACTTCAAATGACTCTAACCCAATACGTGGTAAAACATGATCTAGCTGCTGCGCTCTGACACGACTCAGCTCGCCATTAGCCAAATCAACTTAACCATCAAGAATTTCATGCATGATAATATGGCAATTTAGAAAGACTTGGAATCTAGTCACAATAAAGTCGCGCTGTTTCGATAACGGTCATTTAAATATCTCACATCACAGCGAACAGTTGAGAGACCGAACACTGTTTGAATTGCGTCAGAAAATCCTGGCTCATTATCAATGATGATTTGGCTAGACGTAACTCGAGATCTCTCAGCATTGCTTGAAGAATGTTAGTGCAGCCTTCTTGTCGCGTATTTAATTTATTACGCACATGATCCAATACTTTTGTTTTATAAATAATGAAACTAATAAAGGCGAACGTATTTCTCAAACCATAAAACCCACTCAGTTACATCTAGACATTTACTTGCAGTATTAAGTTGCGATCACGACAATCTGAATGCCGTGCTTGGTGGGTATTTGCTTTAATAAAATTGGCCAATTTGCAGATGGCTGCTGATCAGATAGCTTCACTTCGATGGGCAAACAAGGTTCACCATCTTTAGTGATCATAAAATCGATTTCTTTGTGTTGGCACGCAAAGTGACAGTCATCCACCAACGGCAAAACATACTGCACATTTATTTTCTGAGCTTACGCACATAAGCAAGCCTCAAGGCTTATTGTTAGCCAACCCCTGCTTCTCCATTTGGTCAACCTGTTGCAAAAAAAATGACTTGCTCCATAAGGCTAATGAATCTTGCTCAAAAGGTTTAATAAACGGCTGGATATCTTTAACTGCAGCATGCCAATCGATACTTTTAATCTTTTGTTTTAAAGCTGCGAAAACCCATTCGCCATTTATATTCAACATACTTGACTGCCATGGCCCCACCTGCCTTAATGCGCTTTGTAATAACGCCATATTAACTGTCACTTTATTGGTGATATACCAAATAAAATCATACCAATCGCGCCCCTTTATATACTGACGGCACAATAGTGCATGTAATTTACCAGCAAATGAACTCGGCAAATCTTTCGCCGTCACACTAAAGGGTGATGGAAAATTAAGGTATTTGACCTCCGTCACTACACCTACAGGCGGATTGGCATCCACCTCAATTTTAATATTTAACGACTGGTTCATCGCAGCACTCAATAATATTAACTGCTTACCAATTGAATTGTCTTTAAGAAACGCGCTTTTAATCGCTTTATCGCTTTTAGACCGATCTTTTATAACCAATTCAAAGCCAAATGCTTTTAACTCTTCAGCAATACCAGCCAAATAAGGCGATAATGAAAACTTTAAGTTGGGATCTAATAAAGCAAAATCTAAATCCTCAGAAAATCGTGATAGACCATACAAAATACGCAGTGCTGTACCACCATGAAATTCAGCTAATGAAAAAAATTTATGTCTTGATAGGCTCATGAGTATAAGCTCTTGCAGAATTTCTTTTAATGCTTGCTGTTCTTCAATAGCACTTTTACAATCATAGCTTTTTAGTCGCTGCTCAATGATTTTAATACTCATCTATCATCCTTCGGGTATTTTTCGCAAAAAACGCGTCACTCGATCTCGTTGATAGTAGCATTGTAAGTCATTGGCCTGCTGGGTTGTCAATCCGGGTAATGCATCAAGATTCAATCGTAAATCTTCTGCAGCATCAGATAAATCACGCCATGCTTTTTTGTAACAATACAAATAGTCTAAAAGCGCCTTCCAAGGTGTTGCTAAAAAATATTGATTCGATCCTTCGTCGACATAATCCACTTCAGTAAAAAAATTTTCAACGGGTAAGTGCAAATATGAAAATACACCTAATGGCGTATCAAAATTTTTTTTACGCTTTATAGTGACCGATGTCGTGCTATAAACCGCCTCAGGAATCAGACCATGTGCAGATAATGCGGATTCCAAACTAATATAACTTAGCCCATAAATAAACTGGGCTAATTCAAATGGGTGGGGTGGCTTTGTCTTGAGGTGGTATTTGATGACATAAAGCCCGCGCCGAATACGAAGCAATGTGCCATTTGCCAACGCACGCTTAATCAGCGCATATCGCCTATCAGACGAACCACTAATTAAAATTGCAAACTCGCTATCAGTGATTAGCGCCGAATGATGCTGTAATAATTGGTCTTCAAAAGCTGTGCTCATGCATTAATTTTAGCACAAAACTGTCATAAAGTGACAGTTTTGTGCTAAAAGATTGATTCAAGCTGACAAAACGACCTGGTATCACACCAAACAACTCACAAATCGATCAGCACTGATGACTAAAACATCATAGCCCTGCACCTTGATTAGCTTATGCACACCTGACTTTTTAACGATCTGAATCAAATACTTAGTGGGTATTTGCTTTAATAGAATTGGCCAGTTAGTGGAAGGTTGCTGATCAGATAACTTAACCTCTATTGGCAAACAAGGCTCACCTGCTTTCGTGATTATTAATTCGATTGCTTTGTGCCAGCAATCAAATACCATCACCCCATAAACGCTCAAGGAAATCTTTCCAATAAAGCAAGTGTATGCCAGTCTTTGTTTTTTTATTAACAGGATCCAAGCTAACTATGAAATAGTTTTTTGCAATATTTTCTTCCATAAAAGCATTAAGACCTTTCATATCATTGTTGTTGATGCGGTCCGTTGCTTTTACCTCAATTGCCGTGTGATCACCAATAATAAAATCAACTTCAAAGCCACTTTTTGATCGCCAATAGCACAGATCCTCATGCTTTCTTCGATAAGAAAGGTAGCTACGTAATTCCATTGCAATAAAATGCTCAAAAGCATCGCCATATAAATCTGTTTTTTTAGGCAGGTCTTTAATCTGACATAAATAATTTCTAACCCCTATATCAAAAAAATAAAACTTGGCCGTACTAATGGCCTTTCTTGTTTTCGTTTTGATAAAAGCCGGCAACATAAAACCAATAAACGTGTCCTCTAGGATGTGATAGTATTCACGAATAGTTGAAACAGGGATAGCCGTATCACTTGCAACATTAGTAAAATTAGTCATTTTTCCACTCGTTAATGCTGCTGTTTGTAAAAAGCGAGAGAAACCTACAATGTGCCTGACTAACGCTTCAGCTTGAATTTCATCTTTTAGATAGGTATCGGTATAAGCAGATAGATCCTCAAAAGGCTCATCGCTTTGATAAATCGCAGGTAATCCACCTATTCGTAAGTAGCGACCGAGTTCAAAATCAGGAATTTCCTGACTAGTAAGGGGATACAATTCAGCTTTACGTGCTCGGCCTGCAAGCAAGTTGGTATTTTTCTGTTTTAATTTTCTTGCGCTACTTCCCGTGAGTAAAAATTTAATCTGTCGCTCTTCAATCAATCGATGCACCTCATTAAGCAGCTCAGGTATCATTTGCACCTCATCGATGATCACAATACTCGTGTCGTTATGTGCATCGATCATCATTTCTAAAGCATGAGGTGATTGACTAAGCTGCATAAATTGCTCATTACGCAGTAAATTGATAACAGGATAAGCATCCTTAAATTGCGTTCTTATGAGGTATGATTTGCCAGTAGATCGAGGGCCAAATAGAAAATGTGATTTTTTTTCAAGTAAATGCGGTAAATCCAGTATGCGATTATAGTTCATGACATGCTACAGTTAAGTTGTGAATTATCATGATATTATACAGAACAATTGTGGATTGTCATATACGTGACTTCCCTGATTAAGAAAACGGCAACTATAATATAAGCATATGATTATATTATTATTTATCAATCTTGTGAGCCACCAAATGCACAGGCAATATTACTGATCCCATTGATCCATCACACCAAACAACCCAAAAACCGATCTGCACTGATCACCAATACCTCGTAACCACCTATCTTCACTAACTTATACACACCTGACTTTTTCACGATCTGAATGCCATGCTTGATTGGTATTTGTTTTAATAAAATTGGCCAATTGGCAGATGGCTGTTGGTCAGATAGCTTTACTTCAATTGGTAAACAAGGCTCGCCATCTTTAGTGATCATAAAATCGATTTCTTTGCGCTGACGATTGCGCCAATATCTCAGCTCATACAAGCCTTCGCCGGTATCAGTTAAAAATTGACAGTATTTTAATAGATGCCCTGCAATCAAGTTTTCAAATCGAACTCCCTCATTTTTTATTTCACTCCAATCCCACAAATACAGCTTACCCTCTTTCTTTATCGAGCGAGAGGTGGACTTGGCATAAGGTTTTAACACATAGCAATAATACAGCTCATATAAATAGGTGATCCAACGCTTTACTGTGGTATAAGCCACCTCAAGGTCTTCTGCTAACGATTGCAGGCTGAGCGGGTTAGCCACACGATCCGGCAACAATGACACCAACATTTCAATTTGGCTCAGCTCCAAAGTTCGGCTCAAGTCACGAATATCTTCCCTGACAATTTTTTCAATACGGCCACGCTGCCATAAGTTTAAATGTGCCTTATTGGCTGCAAGCAAAGGCTCAGGAAAGGGACCAAAAGTATCCAGTAATTTAAAGGTCGCTTTCACTTTATCACTGACAGCTCCGGTGTCATTTATACAATGCCCCCACAATGCTTCTGGCAAAATAATACCCTTTCGCCGTGTAGCCAACTCAGCTAATGAAAACGGATGTAAGCGAAAATAAAAGTATCGCCCCATCAAGCTATCGCTACCTTTACGATAGGCGTTGAGCTTAGTACTGCCCGTCACAATAAGGTCGCACTCACGCTCCAAGGTATCAAACACCCCCTTCAGGTTCTGCTTCCATTTTTTTGCTTTATGGATTTCATCTAAGATAATAATTGGTGTCTTTGCCGACTTTTCATGCGGAATAATCGAGCTGGGGTCTTGCGCCCATTGCTTGCGAAAGGCCAACGCATCCCAGTTATAATACGCACCCACGCCCCGCGCTTTTAAGAGCTGCTTTGATAACACCGTCTTACCTGCTTGACGAGGACCAGCAATAAAAGCCATCTTATGCAACGGAAAGCAAATTGACTCAATATAAGATTGTAAATAACGTTTTTTTATCATATTGACAATTTTAGCGCTACTTGAAAATATTGTCAATATTGACAATTTTAGCGGCACTTGAAAAAATTGTCATTTTCCTGCCGATCTCAAAAGTCAGATTTTATATGGATAAAAACAATTAGTTAGCCTTTTTCAGACTCTGCCAGGGGATCAACCGAGCTGTGCAACCACCCATTCAACGTAAACCGCGCAAATTGCCAGTCATCCACCAGCGCTGTAACAGGTAATACGGTGTGATAACGGTCACTGGGGAAACAAATCAGTCGATTATTATTGGGGCTTACCCGCGTAAAATGCGCATTGAAACTTTTCTTCACTCTATGGGTATCAAACAACAACAAATCACCACCACTAAAACCTTTTGGTTCACCATGAAAGTAATAAACAAAGGTCATATTGCGTGTAGCGGATTTGCTACTACCGCCTTTATCACTGTGGATTTTATAATAATCCCCGCCTTGGCTTTTGGTGAGCTGCAATTCTTTGCCACTGACTTCAAATGACTCCAATCCGATACGCGGTAAAACTTGATCTAGCTGTTCCACGATCAATGGCAAGAACCATTTACGAATGGGTTTTAGCGCCTTTGGTGGTAACAACTGCGAAGAACGGTAATCAGTTAAACGACCCTCACCTTTTTTATCCAACGTTTTGGAAAAATCAAAATGCTGATGATTTTTTTCTAATAGCTGCCATATCAATTGCTGCTTATCTGGCGTTAAAAAATCATCAATCAACGCAAAGGGTGAAGCCGTAAAATCTTCTTCACTCGCATAATTCATAATGGATTCACCGCTTAATATGCGGCGCAAATATTCGGCTGTATGATGATCCGGCTGCAATTGCAATAACCGCTGATAACCACCCAACGCTTGTGACAAATTACCTTGCTTGCGATAGTTTTCTGCTAAGCGCCAAATCACATCAACATTTTCTTGGTCTTGTTTTAACTGATCACTGAGCTTTAACTCAATCGCATTTAACTTTGGCTCTATATTCGCCACCATATCTGAAATAGCTGATATTCTATCGCGCATGTTAATCCTTTATTATTTTTCCTAGATCCCGGATCGGCCTGCCCCGGGCAAGGACCCGGGGTCCGGGATGACATAGTCATCGAAAATACCATGATTAGTACGACTTGTCAGTTAGAGCCAGCAGCAAAGATGACATAAATCACCAAAATACGGTATATACAAATAAAACATTAATATAATACAATTTTGATATGAAATTTGAATATAACGCTCGAAAATTTTATACTAATAAGGCTAAGTGAAGAGGCGATTTATTATGAACAAATCAACCAAGAAAAATAAAAGCAAAAAAACCATCGCGGCAAAAGAATTTGATGAGCAGTTTGAGGATGGGGACGTCACTGAATACCTCGATTTGAAGTCAGCGAAATTAAAATACCCCATACAACGGCTAAGCATAGACTTCACAAAGCATATGATAGAAGCGATCGATATCGAAGCGGCGAAAATTGGCGTCACCCGAACCGCTCTGATTAAAATGTGGGTCGCCGAACGGCTTGATATTTAAGGCCTCTAAAACAGAGCAAGACAAATCAACCTCATTGCCCCCACTCCACCAACCGGCTACAATGCCGGCTGGATTGAGTAGTGAGCAGCACCCTATGACCAAACTGACCTATCAAGATGCCGGTGTCGATATCGACAAAGCCGATGCGCTGGTTGATGACATCAAACAAATTGCCAAACGTACGTCACGCAAAGAAATCCTAACTGGGATTGGTGGCTTTGGTGCGCTATTTGAAGTACCACTCGATCGCTACAAACAACCGGTATTGGTCAGTGGTACCGACGGTGTTGGCACTAAATTGAAATTAGCGATAGAACTGAATAAACACGATACGATTGGTATCGACTTAGTCGCGATGTGTGTGAACGATATTATTACCTGCGGTGCCGAGCCGCTGTATTTTCTCGATTACTATGCCACCGCCAAACTCGATGTCGAACAAGCCAAAGCAATTATTGCCGGTATCGGCAAAGGCTGTGAACTTTCAGGCTGTGCATTAACCGGTGGTGAAACCGCAGAGATGCCAGGCATGTATAGTGAAGGCGATTATGACCTCGCCGGCTTTTGTGTGGGCATGGTCGAAAAAACTAAAATCATTGATGGCAGCGCAGTGCAAGCAGGCGATACGCTGATCGCACTCGGCTCAAGCGGCGCGCATTCAAATGGCTATTCCTTAATTCGTAAAGTGATTGAAACTAGCAACGAAGATCTAAGTGCTAATGTTGGTGGCCAAACATTGGCTGACCTGGTAATGCAACCCACCCGCATTTATGCCAAAACCATTCAAGCGCTATTAAATGATATCGATATTAAAGCCATGGCACATATCACTGGCGGTGGACTACCAGGCAATTTACCACGTGTTTTACCGGACAATACCTGTGCGATGATCAATCAAAACAGCTGGCAATGGCCACCGATATTCCAATGGCTCGCTGAAAAAGGCAATATCGATCGCGATGAAATGTACCGCACATTCAATTGCGGCGTAGGTATGGTATTAGTGGTACCCGCCGATCAAGTGGATACTACCATTCAGCTGTGCAAAGACCATGGCGAAAATGCCTGGGCGCTGGGCAGCATTATCGAACACGACGAAAAGCAACCAGCCGTGGTATTTAACACATGAGCTTTGCAGTGGTTGTATTAATCTCAGGCAATGGCAGCAACCTACAAGCTTTGATCGATGCTGAAAAGGCCGGTGCGCCGTTTCATATCAGCGCCGTCATCAGTAATCGCCCTAATGCCTACGGACTACAGCGCGCCAAGCAAGCTGATATTCCACACCATACTATTGATCATACCGCCTATGAAGATCGCGCCTCATTTGATCGAGAAATGATCAAATGCATTGAGCAATACCAACCAAACCTGGTGGTATTAGCCGGCTTTATGCGCAAACTCACCCCCAGCTTTATTCAGGCCTTTCCAGGCAAGATAATTAACATCCACCCTTCGCTATTACCGAAGTATCCAGGGCTAATTACCCACCAGCGCGCACTCGATGCAGGCGATACTGAACACGGCGTCAGCATTCATGTGGTAACCGAAGATTTAGACGCAGGCCCGCTGCTAGCACAGCTCACATGCGCCATTGACCCCAAAGATAACGCTGATAACTTAAAGAGCAAAGTGCAAGCATTAGAGCACCAACTCTACCCCCAGGTAATATCGGGTATCGCCTTAGGTAAGATTCAACTTTCTTTTTGATTAAACTGGAAAAATCCTCAAGCCCTCTGCTATCATTGGGTTATTCGATGATTAAATGGTGCTCAAAAAGCACAGAAGCCAAAAGAGGATAGGAACATGGTTAAATCAGAGTTGATCGCATTATTAGCAGAAAAGCAGGACATGCTTTCTATGAAGGACGTGGAGCTTAGCGTTAATCACATCCTAGAACGCATGAGTGATGCTTTAATCAGTCACGAACGCATTGAAATCCGTGGCTTTGGTAGCTTCTCTCTGCACTACCGCCCACCTCGCAAGGCACATAACCCAAAAACGGGCGCCAGAGTTTATACCGAGGCTAAATACACACCACACTTCAAACCTGGTAAAGAATTACGCGAACGCGTTAATGCCAGCCGCGGCGTGCATCCGATTAAAGACACGGATGATGACGAAGAATAGTCCATTCCAAATAACCTAAAGCCGGACTTGCTCCGGCTTTTTCTTTTGTGCCTTTTAGCCCATCTGCCAGCCTCAAGAATCTGACAAAGCTATAAAGAGCTCAGTAGCGAGGCGAGATTTGACGGCCAAATGCTCGACTATTGGTCTCAGGCATAAAGCTAAGTAGTGAGGCAAGATTGGACGTTTAGTGCTATGAAAAAATACGCAGCGTATAAGACATACGTGAGTATTTTTGAATAGTGCTAAACGTTCAATCTTGCCTGCTAATGAGCTTTATGTGATAGGCAGTGTAACGCCGCTTTGGTTTTGATATTTACCAGCGCGATCCGCATATGACGTTTCGCACACCTCATCCGACTCTAAGAACAACATCTGCGCAACACCTTCGTTAGCATAGATCTTGGCAGGAAGATTGGTCGTATTAGAGAACTCCAATGTCACATGCCCTTCCCATTCAGGCTCGAGCGGTGTGACATTAACGATAATGCCGCAACGCGCATAGGTCGATTTACCAACGCAGATGGTTAATACATTGCGCGGGATTTTGAAATGTTCGATAGTACGTGCCAATACGAATGAGTTTGGTGGAATAATGCACACATCAGCTTTTAGATCGAGGAAGCTCGAATCGTCGAAGTCCTTCGGATCGACAATTGCCGAATTGATGTTGGTGAACACCTTAAACTCATCGGCGCAACGCACATCGTAGCCGTAACTCGACGTACCATATGAAACAATCTTGCCGCCAGGTCCGTGACGCACTTGCTCTGCCTCAAACGGGGTAATCATGCCTTGCTCCAACGCCATGCGTCGAATCCACTTATCCGATTTAATTGCCATGTTTACTCCTTAGGCTCAACAACAATGTTGGGGAATTTTACGGAATAATCGACGCTTTGCCTAGATAAATTATCCACCAAAGCGTAAGCAATGTGTGAATAAGCGTTAGCAATGTCACTTTTTGGCTCTTTTTTAACCAAAGGTTCGCCAGCATCCGCGTTTTGACGTATCTCTATGGCTAATGGCAATTGCCCCAGCAATGGCACCTCGCATAATTCCGCTAATGCTTTCGCGGCAGCATCACCAAAGATCGCTTCTTGATGACCGCATTGTGAACACGTATGCGTGCTCATGTTTTCAACCACACCGGCCACCGGCACATCCACCTTCCAGAACATTTCGATCGCTTTGCGCGCATCCATGGCCGCGACATCTTGCGGCGTGGTAACTATCACCGCTGCGGCAACGGGTATCTTGCTAGCCAACGTCAGCTGCACATCACCGGTACCTGGCGGCATATCGATAATTAAAAAATCCAATTCCGGCCAAACAGTATCGAACAACAACTGCTGCAGCGCTTTTGTCACCATCGGGCCGCGCCATACCATCGGCGTGCTTTCTTCCACCAGATAACCCATCGACATGGTATATAAACCGTAACGCTCTAGCGGCTGTAACTTGCCATCTTGTACAACTGGCTGCTTGCCACTAACGCCCAACATGATCGGCTGATTGGGACCATAGATATCGGCATCCAATAAACCAACCTTAGCACCAGCCTGCTGCAAACATACGGCAAGGTTTACCGCGGTTGTCGACTTACCGACGCCACCCTTACCGGAAGCAATAGCGATAATATTTTTAATGCCTTTCAATGGCTTAAGCGATGGCTGCACCTTATGGCTTTTGACGCCTCGTGCAATCAACTGTTGTAGCTGTGTTTGGAATGATTTTGACATGCGGCCATTATATAGCAACTAACAAAATATGGTATAGTGTTGCGCCTATTGATTGGCACTGGATCCCGGCTCGGGGGCCGGGATGACAGAGCAGAGACCGGGATGACAGATTGCCACGCTGACGCTCGCAATGACAACTGGATGAAATAAAATAGAATGACAAAGCAACGCGACATACTACTGACAATGGCATTATTGTATGCCAACGGCCCTCTTCACTTAGGGCACTTATTAGAATCGATTCAAGCCGACATTTGGGCGCGCTTTCAGCGTATGCACGGGCACAATGTATTGTACTTATCAGGCAACGATGCACATGGCACACCCATTATGCTGTCAGCACAAAAGCAAGGCATTACACCAGAGGCGTTAATTGAAGGCATTCAAAAACAACATGCCGAACATTTTAATGCGTTTTCCATTAGCTTTGATAATTACTACACCACGCATTCAGAAGAAAACAAACAACTAGCGACCGAGATATATAAAGCATTGCGAGACAATGATGATATTGATCAACGTGAAATTTCACAAGCATTTGATCCTGAAAAAAACATGTTCTTGCCGGATCGCTTTATTAAAGGCACGTGCCCACGCTGCAATGCAGAAGATCAATATGGCGATAGCTGTGAAGTGTGTGGCGCCACCTACTCACCGACCGAATTAAAAAATGCCAAGTCAGCTTTATCGGGTGCAACACCGATTGAAAAGCAATCGCTGCACTACTTTTTTAAATTAGATAAGTATGAAGAGTTTCTTAAACACTATATCGATGGCGGTCATCTGCAATCACCAGTGGCTAATAAATTAAAAGAATGGTTTGAAACCGGATTGCAACAGTGGGACATCTCACGTGACGCCCCTTATTTTGGTTTTGAGATTCCTGATGCACCCGGTAAATATTTTTATGTTTGGCTGGATGCGCCGATTGGTTATATGGCAAGCCATAAAAACTTATGCGCCAAAAACAGCAGTGCCATGTCATTTGAATCAGTGTGGGACAAAGACAGTGAAACAGAACTGTATCACTTTATTGGTAAAGACATTGTCTACTTTCATTCACTGTTTTGGCCAGCGATGCTCGAAGGCGCTGGCTTTAGAAAGCCAACCGCTATCAATGTGCACGGCTTCTTAACCATTAATGGTGAAAAAATGTCGAAGTCGCGTGGCACGTTTATTTCAGCTGAACAATATCTCGAACATTTAGACCCTGAATATCTACGTTATTACTTTGCGGCCAAACTCAGTCCACACGTTGAAGACATTGACCTGAACATGCAAGACTTTATGTTACGCGTGAACTCAGATCTGGTTGGCAAAGTAGTGAACATTGCTAGCCGCAGTGCTGGTTTTATTTATAAGAAATTCGATGCGCAATTGAGTGACTCATTGCACAACACGGAATTACAAAAAACCCTAGTAGAAGCTGGCGGATCGATTGCTGAAGCGTATGAAAAATTAGAGTTCAGCAAAGCCGTACGTGAAATTATGTATTTAGCTGATTTGATTAATCAATATATCGATCAGCATAAACCATGGGCCCTGGCTAAAGAAGATGGCAAGATGAATGAAGTGCAATTAATTTGTAGCCAAGCAATTAATGCTTTTCGTGTGTTGATGATTTATTTAAAACCAATCCTGCCAACCATGGCCGAAAAAAGTGAAGCGTTTTTAAATGTCGAGCCACTTGTATGGACTGATCTGGATGAACCACTTTTGAATCACACAATAAATAAATTTAAACCATTAATGCAGCGTATCGATCCGGAGGCGATCGAGCAGCTTATGCAAAGTAATACCGCTGATGAAAACGCCTAGCTCCCCTACCAAATCTGGACTTGCAGGAAAAGATGACAAGTCCCTCGAGGCTATCGAAAATGTATTGCCGCAGACGCAATGCGGCGATTGCGATTACGATGGCTGCAAACCCTATGCTGAAGCCATGCAAACCGGCGAGGCTGACATCGATCGTTGCGCACCGGGTGGCTTACAAACACTTATCGATTTAGCGACACTATTTGGCAAAGATGCCACACCTTATAAGCCACAGGTCGAACAAAATTATAAACCAGCGAAGCTGGCAGTGATTCGTGAGCACGAGTGCATTGGTTGCACCAAATGTATTCAAGTGTGTCCGGTAGATGCGATTATTGGCAAAAGCAAAATGATGCATACCGTTATCGATAAAGACTGTAATGGTTGCGAGCTATGTATCCCTGCCTGCCCTGTTGATTGCATTGATATGGTTGCACTGGCTGAGCCGACAACGGAACAACGCACCTATAACCATCAACGTAATAAAGTACGATTCAATGCGAACCAAAAGCGTTTAGAACGGATACAAAAAAGTCGTAAACAAAAACATCAGAAGGCGACATTAAATGCGCAGGGCGATCGCCAGCAAACAGTTAGTGCACGCCAGGCCGCAATCAAAGCGGCCTTAGCGCGAGTGAGCAATAAAACGTGAACAACGATAAGCGACAAAAAATTTTCGAGCGTTGGCGCGAAGCTAACCCTCACCCTACCACCGAGCTTGAATATAACTCCACATTTGAATTACTCATCGCTGTTGTGTTATCAGCACAAGCGACTGATATTAGCGTCAATAAAGCAACAAAAATATTATTTAAAAAGGCTAACACGCCTGAAGCAATAATAAAGCTCGGTGAAAAAAAGTTAAAAGATGCGATAAAAACGATTGGCTTATACAACAGCAAAGCCAAGAATGTGATGGCCACTTGTCGGTTATTAGTTGATAAATATAACAGCAAAGTGCCTGACCAACGTGCCGACCTTGAAAGCTTACCAGGCGTTGGCCGTAAGACAGCAAATGTGATTTTAAATACTGCCTTTGGCCAACCAACCATTGCTGTCGATACGCATTTATTTCGTTTGGGCAATCGTATCGGTTTAGCGCCTGGTAAAACGCCGTTAGCCGTCGAGAAAAAGCTGCTGCGCACAATTCCAAAAGAATTCTTGGTGGATGCTCATCACTGGCTTATACTCCACGGCCGCTATATTTGCCTCGCGAGAAAACCCAAGTGTAATGAATGCCTTATCGCTGACCTGTGTGAATACAAGCATAAAACTGAATAAACACTATAATAAAGGCTATGAAAAAAAAGATGAACAAAGCAGCCAAACAAGAACGCCTAAAGATGAGACAGCATTTTTTTGATGCGTTCGACAAAAAGCACGAAGGCGATCCCTTGTCCGCACTTGAACAACAATTATCTGATATTATTGTGCAACATCCTGAATATCATTACATCTTAAAAGACCCGAAAACTTATCTCGAACACGATTACGAGCCGATGGAAGCAAGCACCAATCCGTTTTTTCATATGGCACTGCATGCCAGCTTAATGGAACAAATCACCACTGATCGCCCTAAAGGTATTTTGGAAATTTACAAAACGCTCGCAAGCAAAACCAGCAACTCGCATGAAGCTGAACACAGCATGATGACCATTCTTGCTGCTACTTTGTGGCAAGCACAGCAAACTGGTAGCGCGCCGAAAGAAAGTGAGTATCTTAAGTTACTTCAGAAGTTAATCGAATAACCCCTACTGACTTCATACGACACAATGGCTCATCAAAGCGCACAAGCCTGTCATGCCGGACTTGATCCGGCATCCAGTATTTCTAAAACCTGGATCCCGGCTCGAGGGCTGGGATGGCGGCATCAGCAATAAGGTGTATAGGGTGTCTGTTTTACGGAAGTAAAGCGCAGCGCAACGGAGTGAAGCGAGCCATGAAGTAAAACAGATACGCTGTGCACCTTAATTGCTGAGAAATGCCTGGATCCCGGATAAACGACTACGTCGTTTCCCGGGATGACAAAGTGATTTCCCGCTAGTGAGACATCGTTAAGATGGCTCAATAGCGTGGCAAGGTTGGACGTTTAGTGCCGCGAAAAAATGCGCAGTGTATAAGTGATACATGAGCATTTTTAAGTGGTGCTAAACGTTCAAGATTTCCCACTGGCAGGCCATCGTTAAGATGGTTCAATAGCGTGGCAAGGTTGGACGTTTAGTGCCGCGAAAAAATGCGCAGTGTATAAGTGATACATGAGCATTTTTAAGTGGTGCTAAACGTTCAAGATTTCCCGCTAGTGGGCCATCTTTAGAAGTAAACGCCAATTTGAGCGGTAACCAGGTTTCGAGAATGCCTGCCACCAAGATACACGCTCTGCGTAGCAAACCCACCGGCACTAGCATTGCGTCCAAATGACGTATCGTTTTGACCGTAGTTAATGTCATGACGATACTCTATCGCTTGTAATGTATCTTTCCATAGCGACGTATTAAACGCGATCGCATAGCTTTTCTTCGGTAGATTTAAACCGAGTGCTTGCCATGATTCACCATACATAATACCCAAGTTGCTTGGCTTACCAGAAATTGGGAAATTATAAATCAGTTCGTAGTGCATCGCCTTTGGTGATGCGCCTAAACCGTTGTATGTCAAATCACCGGTGGCAAAACGACGCGTTGCACCAACGTATTCGGCTAACAAGTTCCAGTTATTAACACCTAATTCTATATGACCGTTGACGGCTGGAACACGGTGATCCAGGCGTTCCGCTGATGTGCTGACACCAAAACCTTGGAATGCATTGCTATTACCAAAACCGGTTTCTTGCATACCGCTGGAATCACCTAAGTTTGAAATGATGCCGGCGCCGACGTCAAAAGTGCCGCGCGAATAAGGACGCTTAACACCCAAGTTAAATCCGCCTTCATTAACGGTAGCATTACCACTAATGCGTGTATCACCACGGAAGCCATAAGCCTCGGAGTAAACGCCGGATTTTTCAAAACCTAATAACGCGGCGCGCTCTAGTGTACGACCAATGGATAGCGTCATCGGCGCCGTTACCATGGCACTCGAGTAACGGCCGAACGGCATATACATTTGACCGATAGTGAAATACAGTGGCAACGCATTCAAATCACCGATGGTTAAAAAACCACGACGCAAGAAGATGCGCGAATTACTAACGCGCTCTCTAAACCCAGTAATCGGTGGTGAGCCATCATATAAGATCGACATAAAACCGGCAGCGTAACGCGACACGATTGGCTCAATATCTAATTCCGCGGCACTTAAATCAATGTCGCTTCCTGGTGAACCATCGAAGTTACCGCCAATAATCGCTTGGCCTTCAACGCGACCACTGAGAATTAAAAATGGTTTTTCCGCATAGGTAAAACCATGCTGTTGAGCAATATTTTCCAAATGCGCACGCTGGCTTAATAGGCGTAAATCTTCATTCATGGTCGGTAGATTGGTAATCAGATCCGACGCATCGTACTTACTGCGCAACCCGAGAATGGGTGATGTCGATACTGTTACACCGTTCATGTATTGCAATAAACCCGGATGCTTTTCAGCATGTTTATCGGATTTTTTAGACACGTTAGTATGACCATTAGGCACAGGATGTGCAGCCACTTTATGCGCTTTCTTAACATGCTTGAGCTGTGCTCTCAGTGATCTGACCTGCTTTTGCAAAGCCGCTGTTTGCGCGCTTACTTTTTGCAGCTCTGTTGCTAATTGCGCTTCACTCATACGGCTTGCTGCAAAACCTTGTGCAGCAGCGGTCGTCGCACCCACAGTCACTGCTAATGCAGCGGCTGCCTTCAACGATAATTTCAAGTTGTTCTCCTCAATACATCTGAGTGTTACGATCCATCCATTACCGTAGTTACCCATCGAGCTAGCAAGACGTGAATCCCTATCACGTGGTCAAATAATCATTCCTGTAAAATTAAGCGTTCGAGTATAATGCAAGCATCAGCTCTGTTACAATACCCGTAATCTCACAAGTGAAAAAAAGTTTATGCAAACACTCACTCTGATCAAACCTGACGACTGGCACTGTCATCTGCGTGATGGTACGGCATTACAGCGCACGGTTCCAGACCAAGCACGCATTTTTGCACGTACTATTGTGATGCCTAACTTAGTGCCACCTGTCACCACGATCGAACAAGCGCAAGCGTACCACCAGCGCATCATGCAACACCAGCCGGCTAATAGCGACCTTACCCCGCTAATGACCTTATTTTTAAATAACAGCATCAGCAGTGAAACCCTGCATGCCATGCATGCGGTTGACTGCATGACGGCCTGCAAATACTACCCAGCAGGTGCAACGACACACTCCAACGCCGGAGCAGCATCGATTCAAAACTTGCGTGAACAGTTAACGGTTATGCAGCAACTCAATATCCCACTACTCGTGCACGGCGAGTCTATCGACAGCCAGGTTGATATCTTTGATCGTGAAGCGCACTTCTTAGAACACGAGCTCGGCTGGGTACTTAACACCTTCCCCGATTTACGCGTGGTAATAGAGCACGTCTCAACTCGTCAAGCGGCCGAATTTGTTAAACAAGCCGGTGACAACGTCGCAGCAACAGTTACACCACATCATTTATTGCTCAATCGAAACGATATGTTAATGGGCGGCATCCGCCCAGACTATTACTGCTTACCTATCTTAAAAACAGCAAAAGATCAGCACGCCTTAATTGAAGCCGTTATTTCTGGCCACCCCCGCTTCTTTTTAGGCACGGACAGCGCGCCGCACGCTAAAAGCAAAAAACATACCGCCTGTGGCTGTGCCGGTATTTATAGCGCACCTTGCGCACTGGAGCTCTATGCCGAAATCTTTGACCGGCATAATGCTCTCAACAAGCTTGAGGGATTTGCCAGCCTTAACGGCCCACGCTTCTATCAATTAGCAGACAATCAATCTAAGATCACTTTGATCAATAACCCGTGGCAAGTGCCCGATCAATTACCCTATAATAACGAAACGATTACCCCGCTTTACGCGGGAAAAACTTTACAATGGCAGATACAAGCATGACAGACCAACCGGTAAATCCTCCTCAAATAAACCAACGATTCCATGGTTATTTGCCAGTAGTGGTAGACATAGAAACGGGTGGCGTTAACCCACAAACCGATGCGGTATTAGAAGTTGCGGCGGTTTTTTTAAAAATGGACACAGCGGGGCTTATCTCACCTGTTAGCACTGATACTTATCATGTATTACCTTTTGAGGGCGCTTGCTTACATGATGAAGCCATGGAAATTCATGGCATTGACCCTTACCATCCTTTTCGTTTAGCGAAAGAAGAACCGGAGGCCATGCAAGAATTTTATCAAGTGGTGGCTACGCATGTAAAAAAAGCAGGTTGTCGACGTGCCGTTCTGGTCGGACATAATGCTCACTTTGATTTAAGCTTTCTCAACCAAGCCGCGAAGCGCTGCAATATTAAAGAAAGCCCCTTTCATCGTTTTACTTGTTTTGATACTGCCACACTGTCAGCATTACGCTATGGTAAAACAGTGTTAGCTAAAGCACTTGAAGTAGCTGAAATTCCGTTTGATAAAAATGAAGCGCATTCCGCCTTATATGATGCTGAACGCACTGCTGAATTATTTTGTAAAATTATTAACGAAACGCCATCACTCGCCATGCCATCTTAAAATATCATTAATCGTCTATCACTAACTCACGCGATAAAGTTTGTAGCATCTCATAAGATACCTTGTCGTAACCTTCGGCACGTTGTGTTGATATTTTTGATTTACAACTGAGTAATGTCAAATACCGCTCTTCACGGGCATAAAGAAATTGGCCGAACGACTCAAGCAGTGGCATTTCTAAAACCAACGCTTCTAGTATCCCTTCTATTACCTCATCACCACGCTGCTGACACTTAGAGGCCCGCTTGAAAAATTCGGCTAATACATCCGTGATATTCACTTCTTCGTTTGGCATCTGGGCTTGTGCATTACCATACAACTCGGGCTGTTGCTGCAAATGGCGGCAAGTCCTTACCATAGCTTGGCATGCCTGACACCACGCCACTTGCTTAGCCGTAGGCTTTCTTTTGCCGGCTACTTGTTTAAAGCCATAATCCATTAATTGGTGCACCGCATCAAACTCTTGCTCGCGCACCTCACCTGTTCCGTCCTCCGCAAACAAGGCATACATATTGCTATCCCTCACCACAGACTTCATTGCTTCCATGATGTGTTGGTTTTTTATTTCATCTGTGGCCAGCTGCTCACCGCCTATAGCAGTTAACTGCATACTAATATTTGGCGCACCTGCCACAGCAAATTCTGTATCAAGGCAATCCGGCGCGCGATCAATACCCAACTGCTGTAAAAACTGCTGTAAATTATCGATAAAGGCACGTAATTTTTTAACTGATACCTGGGGCCGCAATGTTATAAAAATCTGCCCCGAATGCTTGCGACGATTATTTTGCTTACGCGCAAACGCTTCGCTGTAATAACCTTTGGACGTTAACTCCATATGTGAAATTGAGGTAAAAATATCATGCCCTCGTTGCAACTTAGCTTGTACATCATCAGATTTCTCTAACTCATCACACAAGAGATAATTAATAATGGCTTGACGGTGATCAATAAAGTCATCATCGCCTGGCGCTGCTATTTCAGTAAAATTATTCGGGTCTCGATACAGGTTAATTGATAAACTGTATTCATAACCATAATCTTTATTTTCTACCTGATGTTTTTTTTCTTCAGCAAACCCACTACTAAAGCCATAGCGCTCCCAGTGTTGACCATTATTAAA
Organism: Coxiellaceae bacterium; assembly: GCA_029212925.1. Lineage (GTDB taxonomy): Bacteria > Pseudomonadota > Gammaproteobacteria > Coxiellales > Coxiellaceae > JARGNX01. The sequence goes on from JARGOB010000002.1 coordinate 233,284, forward strand.
TTGCTGCACCTTTACACTACCTTTATCATACTCGCTCATTACATCGACCTCTCATCATTCAAAAAAACATATATGAATCCACTTAGCATATCGCTAGCTACAACAACCCATATTGTATTTCGATGAACCCGTGCCACGAAACTGGCATCAAGAAGCGTAAATAACCTCAAAGATTCCGAACACATCACACATATTGTTACATAACGTAACAGAAACTAAGTATAACCAGAACAGCTTAAACCACCCTTAACAGATTTAAATCATCAATATTTATGATACTAAGCATTAGTTATACGTATAGCTTGGATGCGCTAAGTGATTGAATCAGAGAAATAAAGTGTTGGGCAGGCAGAGATACAGCCTGCCCAACGGGCAAAAGTAAAACCTAGAAAGCTACCGATAAACGTGCAGCAACTGTGTTGTTATTGCTAACCATGGTTGTCGCATAGTTTCTATCACCAGCTGCGATACGTGCGGCGCTTGGCGCTACATAACCGTAGTTTTGATCATAGTAATAAGCCACTTGGAAACTGACGTATTTGTTCAGGCCAACATTATAATCCGCTAAGTAACGGTTTTTTGGCACAAATAAGTAGTCAGCGTGACGTGTCATTTGATAGCCAACACCGACACGTGAAGGATGGTTTGCTGTGTGGAAGCTGTAACCACCACCTAACACCAACGCCCACGGGTTATTCAGCGCAAAGTTATTTGTTGTATCTTGAGGATTAGTAATCAGCAGATTCTCGCCATTCACACGTGAATATTTAGCAAGAAAATCAAAATCATCCAACTTAACAAAACCATCAGCAGCAATAACCGAAGGGTTAGCACTAAAGGTAGGAACACCGCCAACAATGTTGGTAGTGAAATCATTAGAGTTCAAATAGGTTAAGCCTGACATGTTGGCGATATAACCTAAGTCCGCACCCCAATGCACGCCTTTATTAGACGCAGCATAACCGACTTTGGCACTTAAGTTATCGATATGGCTGTTATTGGTAGGTAAAACTGCATTAAATGCTGTGCTGCTGTTTGAGAAACCAGTTACGTTGGCATAAGCACCCATTGGTAATGCCGCACCCACTTCAATACCTGTCACGCCCATTTGCGTAAACAAATTCGTTAAGTCAGGGATCAATTGGTAAGGGTTGTAGCTACCAACAGTGTCGTAAAATTTACCGGCTTTTAAATACAACGGCATAGAACGTGAATCGTATAAGCTGATATAGCCTTCGTCTAACGTAAAGTTGTTCAGCCCACTAACAGTATTAGCAATCGGAGTCGTTACGTTACGACGATCAAAATAACCTAAGTTCAAACGACCGTGCGCAAAGCCCCAGTCACCACCAACAAATACGTTGGCATTGTTTAGGTAAATTGCACTTGAATTACCGCCAGCACCGATATTAGTTGAGAATTGCGGCACCAACGTGTAGTTAGTATTGTTCGCCCAATAGGCATCTAAATTAGCCATGCCACCAACAATTAAACGGCCTTTAAAAAATTTCATCATATGTGAAGGCCACACAGAGTTACCTTGCACCACACCCGCCATCATTGGGTTAACCGGTGGCAATACTTTATGATGCTTGTGATGATCAGCGCCACCAGCGAAGGCAATACCTGCCACGCTTGCGCCAACTGCGACCGCAATCAATGCTTTTAATTTCATTATTTACTTCTCCATTTGCATATTTGTATGCTTCAAAAAAGAGCGCATTGTATACTAAGAGGTGTCAAAAAAAAAGCACGGAAATATCAAGATGTGCATAACGAAAAAAAGCCCCGTATATAACGAGGCTCTTGTATATAATTTGATCTGTTAAAGCTGTTCGGCGTTATTGGACAAGTATTCTTTCACGCCATCCGGTGAGGCTTGCATACCTTTATCGCCTTTATTCCAGTTCGCTGGGCATACTTCGCCATGCTCTTCCGTGAACTGTAAAGCATCAACCAAGCGCAAAATTTCACCCATGTTACGACCTAAAGGCAAGTCATTAACGATTTGGGCTTTCACCATCTTTTCACGGTCAATTAAAAATGCACCGCGCAATGCCACACCAGCTTGTGGGTGCTCAACGCCGTAGCTACGGCAAATACCGTGATTAATATCAGCCGCCATAGTGTACTTCACTGGACCAATACCACCATTATCTACCGATGTATTACGCCAAGCGTTGTGAGTAAATTGCGAATCGATTGAAACGGCAATCACTTCAACGTTGCGTGATTTAAATTCATCCATGCGGTGATCCAATGCGATCAATTCTGATGGACAAACAAAGGTGAAATCCAGTGGATAAAAGAAAACCAAACCATACTTGCCATCGATGGCATTGTACAAATTAAAACTATCAACAATATCGCCGTTACCTAATACTGCTGAAACGGTAAAGTCAGGCGCTTCTCTGCCTACTAAAACTGCCATTATCTTCTCCAAATATGATGCATGTTAAGAACAGCGCTTATTGTGGCAAATCCAGCCGCGTTGTCAATCACATTAAAATGAGTTACTGTCTGGGCACACTAACTATACCCGTGTAAGGAGGAAACACATGGCATTTGAACTGCCCCCACTACCCTATGAAATGAACGCGCTTGAACCGCATATTTCACAAGAAACACTTGAATACCATTACGGCAAACATCATAAGGCTTATGTTGATAAATTAAACGGCATGATCCCTGGCACCGAATACGAAGACTGCTCACTAGAAGACATCGTATGCAAAGCCGACGGCGGCATCTTTAATAATGCAGCCCAAATTTGGAACCACACGTTTTATTGGCACTGCATGACACCAAACGGTGGCGGCGCACCCAGTGGTGAATTTGCTAATGCCATTAATAATACGTTTGAAACTTTCGAAGACTTTAAAGAAGCATTCAGCGCCGCTTGTGCTGGCCTGTTTGGCTCTGGCTGGGTATGGCTTGTAAAAGATAAGCAGGGCAAACTTGAAATTGTGTCTTCCCCAAATGCTGGCAATCCAATGACCGAAGGTAAAACGCCAATCATGACTTGCGATGTGTGGGAGCATGCTTATTATATAGATACACGCAATGCACGCCCAAAATATGTTGAGAACTTTTGGAATCTGGTTAATTGGGATTTCGTAAGTGCGCAGTATTTAGCTTAAATACTGGACCCCGCATCGAGTTCGGGGTGACAAGCATCGTGTCATCCCGGCCTCGGTGCTGTCATCCCGGCCTCCGAGCCGGGACCCATATAATAAGGAACAACCATGTCAATCAAAATAATCGTCAATGGCGCCAAAGGCAAAATGGGCACTTATTCTATTGAAGCCATTGAACAAGCTGATGGCCTCACCTTGGTCGGCACGGCTGACCGTGATGATAATCTCGGTCAAATGATTGATGTAACGAAAGCCGATACCGTAGTCGATTTTACTGTCGCTGATTGCGCCTTTGAAAATGCCAAGACGATTATCAAACACGGCGCTCGACCGATCATTGGCACATCTGGATTAACCGAACAAACGGTAGCTGAATTAGCCAAACTGTGCAAAGCTAAAAAAATTGGTGGCGTAATAGCCCCCAATTTTGCACTCGGTGCTGTATTAATGATGAAGCTAGCACAACAAGTCGCGCCGTATTATCAATTTGCTGAAATCATTGAGATGCATCACCCACATAAAAAAGATGCACCTTCAGGCACCGCTACTCGCACGGCTGAAATGATGCATGAAGCCAACCCCAATTTCGAACAACCTTATATGGAAGACCGCGCGCGTGGTGATAACCAGCATGGTGTGCCGATACACTCTGTACGTATGCAAGGCGTATTTACTCACCAAAGTGTAGTGTTTGGTAGTCTCGAAGAGACACTAACCATCACCCACGACTGCAGCGATCGCAAAGCCGCTATGCCCGGTGTGGTATTAGCCTGCCATAAGGTCATGCAACTCAATGATTTGGTCTATGGCCTTGAGCACCTGCTCTGACATAGGCCAACGGCTCACGCTCAACTTTACGCGTGGGGGATTTTTAAGGGGGAGCGCGCGTCGCGCCCCCTTAAAAGTGCACAATCACTTGTTTTTGTGCACGTATCTTACCAGGAGGCTATTCCCGCTTGCTTAAGCGGGAATAGCTGAATCAGCGCAGGCCATGAACAGATGGCCTATAATAAGCCCACTAAATTAAGCAAATGAGGCAAAACCATGGCAACATTATACGAACGATTAGGCGGCAGTGATGCCATTGATGCATCAGTTGATATCTTCTATGAAAAAGTACTCGCTGATCCATTACTCATTCCATTCTTTGCTCACACCGATATGGTCAAACAAAAACGCATGCAACGCGCCTTCTTAACGATGGCATTTGGCGGACCAGGTAATTACAATGGACGCAATATGCGCGATGCTCACACCAAATCCGTAGAACAAGGCATGGGTGATGAACATTTTGATGCTGTGGTCGGCCATCTAGCTGCCACATTAAAACAACTGGGCGTTGGTGATGATGACATCAATGACGTGGCAGAAGTGGCGAATAGCATTCGCGATGATGTACTCAATAAATAACAGGAACGCCTCATGACAGAAACCGCAACTTTTGCCGCTGGCTGTTTTTGGGGCGTGCAAGCCGGTTTTGATAAGCTGGATGGCATCCAACAAACCACCGTGGGTTACAGCGGTGGTCACACTGAAAACCCAAGTTACAACGAAGTGTGTCGCGGCGATAGCGGTCATGCCGAATGCATTGAGATTATTTTTGATCCTGATGTAATTTCATATCAGCAATTGCTGAATCATTTTTGGCAGTGCCATACACCCACCACGCTGAATCGCCAAGGCCCTGACATCGGCTCGCAATACCGCTCAGCGATTTTTTTTCATGGTGAAAACCAGCAACAACTGGCTGAAGCCAGTAAAAAACAATTAGATGAATCGGGGAAATTTGATCAACCGATAGTGACTGAGATTACTGCAGCCAGTGTGTTTTATCCTGCCGAAGAATACCATCAAAAATATACTGCCAAACACCAATAGCTTGTCATCCCGCGCACGACCTGTCATCCCGCGCACGACCTGTCATCCCGGCCCCCGAGCCGGGATCCAAGAAATATCATATGGATTCCTGATCAAATCACAAGCGACGAGGCATCAACCGAACCGGGGGCACAAGGTTGCCGCGTCGTACTAACCGCAGCGGACTTTGGTGCCAACAGTGATGCTTGCCAACGTTTGCGCCGCGCAATAGGTGTTAGTAACGCATCACGCTGAGTTTCGCTTAACGAGCCTTGCGCATGTTTTCGATGGGCATATTCTCCCGCATCGCACATCAACTTATCATTCGCGCGCCGTACCAAATGGCGTGCAAAACCTGGTTCCATTTGTTGTTCATTCACCTGCATTAATGCCTCTAATTTTTCAGCAGAATAAGCACGTGAAAACGCCCGGAACTTTTTATAACCCGGCTTCACATTACCATAAGCGGTAATAAACTCATCCGCTATCAATACCGGCGCCTTTCCTGCCAGCTTGTTGCGTCTAGCGATCACAATCGCTTCTCCAAATACCATGCGGCACTGTATTTCTTTATTGATTGAGATTGGTGCACAACGTGGACCACGCTGGAAGCTTTGCGGCATATAAACAAAATGTTCAAGCTGTAAATCCTTTCCTATACCATTTCCATCCTTTGCTCTATCTAACATATATGCTTTATTATCTACATTGTAATGAAGCTTTTTAATAATAGCCTGCTGTGACAATGCTTCTGGGCGATGCATCTTATAAATATGAATACCCGGCTTACCGTCAGCACCATCCCCTTTATTTGCGATAGCCAAATAAGCAACCCCTTCGATACAGCACAGAGTAATAGATATGGCATGGCTACTCCAACCACCACATAATGAGAAAACACTCCCAGGCGTTAACACCCGCATATGAGGCATCGATTCAGGAGAATAATCAGCATCTCTCTTCATTTGATGCAATATAGTTATCAACGATGGTTTACTTGGTACATCTTCACTCAAGCTATCAATATAAGCAGAAAAAATATTAATGATTCTACGCCGAGCAATCCAAGAAGACACACCACCGTCCATGCCATCAACATAGTGCTCTGCAGAAGCAACACCTTGCGTTAAACCAATATTATAAGCATGCACTATCATCTGCATCACATGCATATGATCATCGCTTTTTTGCTGCCACCGAGCCATCAGCACTTTATCTTGAGCAGTCAATGAGCCACGCTCTGAGCGTGCAAACAAACGCTTACCCAAAAATGCTCTACGCAATTCAAGGTATTCTGACAACTCATCATCATCAATCTTTTTTAAAATAGCAAGATAGCTCATTCGCTGCGACATGGGCAAGCCTGCATCTAGCTCACCCCCAATACGATCAAATAGTTTTTCCAAAGCCGCATCGCTATACAACTCAGCCGCTACCAACTCACCCAACTGCTCTTTTGGCAAAAAATAAAGATAGTTGGTAATGCAAACTTTTAAGGCGGGCTTTATAATATAGTCAGACTGCTGTATCACTTTAAGCAACTGCTCTGAAATGTAGCTCAAGTCATAACGTCGCGCTAATCGGCTGCTCGGCATAAATAATTGATTAAATTGTTGCGGGGTTAACTCGGTCATACCATAAGAGTAACCATCCATATGCTCAAAATAATAATCAACTAATAATCCAACTTGCTTAATACTCAGACAACCAGACTGCAACTGTTGTTGACGTTGCTGGTAAGCCTGCTCATGTTTCAATTCCATATACGCTTGCTGTAAGGAAAAATAATACGATGATGACTTGCGATACCATATGCCGGATATCCAGCCATTGTAATAAGCTAATTGCCGATCCACTTCTGCCTGCATTGCCGCTATGTCTTCACACTCCAACAACGCATCAGCCCACTCGGCATAACGCCCTATCTCAAAATAATCCCAAGAGCGCCGATGCACCATGGCTATAACATTGATTCGTAACTTGACCTCATGCCTCATAAGTTGGCGCATCCCACTTTGGCACATCCGCAAACGGATACGCGCTATGGCCAAACTTTTTGGCGATAACCGACAACGTCGTTGTTGCAATAGTTAACGCGCATGAGGCGCCTGCAACCGATTCAACAGCTTTGCCACGGAGGCGGCCAATGCGATCTGCCGGATCATCATCAACACTGTGCTCATCTAGAATAGGCACGATAATGCCACGCTCATGTGTTACTACCTTATCTAACGCTAACTGCGCTGCTGTCATATCATCCACGGTTGCTGCTTGCATGGCGGAGCTGGCGAATGCACCCCAACCGCTATACGGAGCCACAATCGGCATCACGATTATTTTTAAACGACGCAATAAGTTCACCAATCGCCGCATGCGATCAAAGCGTGATTTTGCTGCACTTTTGATCTCCGGGTCTTTATGTTCACTAATATAGTCTTGTGCGGCTTGCAGTGTTTGCAATAAAGCGATTACTGCATCGGTTTGTGCATTCACGCGGAACACCCCCCAATCCATTGTGAAGTCTCTTTGCGGTTCGCCGAAACTGGCATTAAAGTGAGATTGCACTTCACGTGCTTGGTCTGTTGTGCCGGGTATCACTATGGCTAGCGTTTCTGCCCCGCCATTGTCGGCAAGAATGGTTGATAGCCGTTGAACCCACATGGCCACTTGTTCGTCATCTAACGAAGACCAACTAAAAGGTTCTGCCGGCATATACGCTGAAATCACACGCGGTTTTGTACTGTCTCTCATATTCACTCCCAATTAAGTGCCACCACTGTCACCCCGCACTAGTCTTTGTCACCCCCGACTCGATCCGGGGTCCAGGATATTACAGCATGGCCCCCAGACAATCGACTAGTCACCCTGGAATTTAGCTTTAAATACTTGACTATCAAGACGGTAGATCCCGGCTCGGGGGCCGGGATGACAACACAGGCGCCAGGATGACAGCGCGAAGGATACAAATAAGCCAGACATAAAGCCTGGCTTAGTAAAAAATTACAAGATCACAAATTATTTATTAGCTAAGTAAGCGTGCATCAGGCGCATCTGTAGCTGGAGCTGGGGCTGTTTCTGTTGCACGCACATGCTCAAACGCAACAGGGGCTTCCGTACTTGCTGCTCGCAAGCTCAACGAACGGTTACCTGCATCTAAACGTGTTTCAAGCGCAGCATAATAAGCATCACCTAGTGCTCGCATTCCTTTACGGCCGCTAGCTACACCATTACCAAAGTCACCTAATTTATTCGCTGGAGAACCTTGGTTCGTCAAAAACCACACTTTACCTTGCTGCTCTAAAACAGGATCCATAAAATCAGTTGCAATAGTTTCAGCCATGGATGCGGGAGGCACACTGCTAAACAGTGAGCTACTCACACCAACGCCCGTACCACAACAACCTGATGACAAAGTAACAATAGGGGTTAGCTTCACGTATTGCTTTAGTTCAGCATTAGCAAACAAATCTAACGATTTAAATAGCTGCGCAATCACTGCGGCTTGATTAGAGGCGGTTCTACCCATGTGTGGCGTTTCTTTTGCGCCTGCATTGTATTCACGGCATTCTCTAATCTGGCTAGCATTAGCACCAAAAGCTATCGATATTGGGCGAACTTGACTGGGATGCTCTGCTTTTTGACGAGCCACTTCAGCGCGTATCAATTCAAGTAAAGCGGCTGCTTGAACGGCATAGTCAGCCTTTTTGCTTTTCGCTTTTGGGTCATAATCAATTTGCACTCTAACTAAATCGCCTACTTGTCTCATATCTGCTCCCGAATAATCATTTATTTTTATTAAACAGCCCACGATGGCTGCATTGCCGCATTATTATACATTTATCAGTCTAGTAATAAAGGACTATTGGCTACTTTATCGCAGCCCCTGCCTTTTATTCATTCTGCTTATATGCTAACTAGCCCGGCTGTAGACCGGTAGTTTAATTTCTGACATACTATTAGGCAGTTAGCTCATACAAGGATATTCCTATGCGCAACCTCCGCGATCTACCAACAGGATTCAGCTTAATTGAATTACTGGTTGCTATAGCCATTGTTGCCATACTCTGCGCAGCGGGCATTCCCGCCTACATGAGCTATCTCGCCAAATCGCGCATGAGCGAATTGGTATCTTTTGCCGATAAATACAAATCACCAGTGGCTGAATGCCTTGAACAAAATGCGGGCACCGCCACCGGTTGTGACGGTGGTGCTGAAGGCATTCCAGCTAATATCACTTCGGGACCCGGCCACATCTCTACCATCACCATCAGTGACGGCGTTATCACCGCCACCCCAAGAAACTCAGGCGGACTCACTTCCAGTGATACTTATGTATTAACCCCAACCTGGGACGCCACTAACGGCACCAGTTGGACACCATCGGGCGGTGCGTGTACCAACAGTTATGTGAAGTGTTAACTATTTTTTTCAACATCCAGCTTGTGCAATATTTCTTTTAGCGTAAATCTTTTTTGCTTTAAGCGTTGGATTTTCTTTACCCTCGTTAACAGCTCGACAGCAAACAATTGATAACCGGCAGGTGTGACATCAGTTACATTGATCAACCCCAGTTTGACCCAATGCCGAATGGTAGACACATTCTCATTAGCTTGCTGCGCAAATTCACCTATTTTAAGCAGTTTTTTACTGCTTTCACTAAAACTATCACCCTGCATTGCTTGTAAATATATATCTAAAGAGCGATCAACTGCTTTGGCAACCAGTTGATAGTAATCCTGCTTAGAGCCACCTAATTGCGCTTGCTCCAATGAAGCGATATAGGCAAGGCGATCTTGCGTACGAATTATTGCTGGCGGATACCCCAACATCATTAAAATCATGTTCATCAATAAGCGGGCCGCTCGACCATTACCATCAACAAATGGATGTATTGTCACTAATTGGTAGTGCACCTCTGCTGCAAATTCTACTGCATGCAGCTGAGAAGCTTGCTTTAAAAAAGCAGCGAACGCATCCATTAAATCAGGCACTTTTCTTGGGTTAGGCAGCACAACTGTTGAACCTGAAATACGCACCGGTACACTGCGAAAGAAACCCGCATGTTCGTCATCAATGCCTTTCAAAATAACATCATGGATATGCAATATATCTTTAATCTGAAGGTTGCCAGGTTTACGTTTAACTTGCTGCTTCACCCAGTCCAGCGCTTTAGCATGGTTAGTTGCCTCTAAGTGCTCAACCAACGTTTTACCACCAACCGTTAACCCCTTCTCAACAACCAACGCCGTTTCACGCCGCGTCATGGTATTACCCTCAATCGCATTACTGGTATAAGTCAGCTCCACACGAAACCAATCATCCAAGTTATGCACGAGCGCATTGGGCAGAGGCCTTAACGCATCTAGCTGCTGTTTCTTTACTGTTAAGTCATCGCATTTCATACCATAAAGTATAAACCATAACGTTATGGTTTACAAAATACGGCATGACGCTTACCATGCAACTATATCTTATTGATAAATATGAATAATATGTAAATACTGAGAGAGAAGTGCAAAGGCTGCAGCCCAAAGGCGGATATCTGTGCCTATTTTACGTAAGTAAAGCGCAACGGAGCGGAGCGCAGTGAGCCATGAAGTAAAATAGGTACAGTGTTCGCCTTTGAAAGTATATTTGCTTAAGTCGTTTCAACACTATGCGCCTCGCCATGACGAGCCGCAACCTTACTGGACGACAACGACAAGGCCAAGCGTGTGCCTTGATTAATCGCATGCTTGGCATCTAGCTCTAACGCCTTATCGGCACCACCAATTAAATGCGTTGGTATATCACGCGCTACGAGTGCAGCCTGTAAACTACGATTCGATTCTTGACCAGCACAAACAATAATATTATCCACGGCAAGCACGCTATCGGCACCACTGACACGCATATGCAAACCTGCATCGTCAATACGCGTATACGACACACCGCCTTGCATATTAACATCGCGCTTACGCAAACTGAGTCGGTGCACCCAACCCGTCGTTTTACCTAAACCACCGCCGAGCTTACCCGGTTTACGCTGCAATAAATAAATCGTGCGCGGTGACTGCTCATCTTCTGCTGGAATTAAACCACCACGGTGCGTTAACGTTTTATCAATGCCCCATTCAGTTAAGAACTCATCGAGATGCAATGTGGCCGATTCACCGGCTTGACTAATGTATTCAGCCACATCAAAACCAATACCGCCAGCACCAATAATCGCCACACGTTTTCCAACCGGCTTATGATCTCGCAACACATCTAAATATGACAACACACTGGGATGATCAATGCCTGGAATTTCAGGTACACGCGGCGTAATACCTGTCGCTAAAATCACTTGATCAAAACTTTCTTGCGCCAGTTCATCGGCAGTAACGCGATGATTTAAAACACACTTAACTCCGGTTAATTCCAACTGCTTGTTAAAATAACGCAGCGTCTCATAAAATTCTTCCTTACCTGGAATTTGTTTGGCGTAATTGAATTGACCGCCAATCTCACTCGCGGCATCGAATAAAGTGACATCATGACCGCATTGCGCTGCGGTTGTTGCAAATGCCAAACCCGCAGGTCCTGCACCGACCACAGCAAACCGTTGCTTGTGTTTAGCTGGCTTGATATTAATTTCGGTTTCATGACAAGCCCGCGGATTCACTAAGCACGAGGCCGTTTTTAATTTAAAGGTATGATCCAAGCACGCTTGGTTACAACCAATGCAGGTATTAATGCGATCAGACTGATTGGCTTGCGCCTTTGACATAAATTCAGGGTCAGCTAAAAATGGCCGCGCCATTGATACCATGTCTGCACAATCATCTTGCAATACCTGCTCTGCCACTTCAGGCATATTAATACGGTTAGTAGTGATCAATGGAATATTAACTTCACCTTTTAAACGCTTAGTCACCCAGGTAAAACCAGCGCGCGGCACCATCGTAGCAATCGTTGGAATACGCGCCTCATGCCATCCAATACCGGTATTAATAATGGTTGCACCCGCTGCTTCAATGGCTTTCGCCAACTGAATAACTTCTTCAAACGTGCTGCCTTGTTTGACTAAATCCAACATCGACAAGCGATAAATAATAATAAAGTTTGGTCCGGTGGCACGACGCACCGCTTTGACTGTTTCGACCGGGAAACGAATACGGTTTTCATATGAACCGCCCCATTGATCTTTGCGCTTATTGGTATGCTCAACAATAAATTGATTGATCAAGTAACCTTCCGAACCCATTACCTCAACGCCATCATAACCAGCCGATTGCGCCAACTTAGCACAGCGCGCAAAGTGCTTGATCGTCATACGAACTCCGCACTTGGTTAATGCACGTGGCTTAAAGGGAGATATCGGTGAACGAATTGCCGAAGGTGCAACCGCCAATGGGCTATAAGCATAACGGCCGGTATGCAAAATTTGCATCGCAATCTTACCACCGTGTTGATGCACCGCATCGGTCACCGCACGATGCTTTGCCGCATCTTTACGATTCGTCATCTTCGCCGCTTTGGGGTAAGCGCGACCTGACCAATTGGGCGCAATACCGCCTGTGACTATTAAGCCCACACCACCTTTTGCTCGCTCGGCAAAATAGGCGGCTAAGCGCGTTAACTCTTTGCCCTCTTCTAAACCAGTATGCATGGAGCCCATCAACACGCGGTTCTTGAGTGTGGTAAAACCAAGATCTAATGGTTCGAATAGTTTGTTATATGGATGATCTGTCATGGGTCCCTGCCTTGTAACACATGAATTTATAGTGGCGGACAGTGTACCATTGGCATCAATGGCTGTCATTTAACCTGTGTTTGCCTCAGGCCTAAAAATTACCAATACCATCATTTAGGGTATCTAAGTAGCGGGAATACTTAAACAAACGATCCCGCCCTTTGCCAGTGATTTCTTCTATGACACCTAATTGACACAAATGCCTTAATGCTTTCGAGGCAGTTGGGACAGTGACGGACGCTTGCTTTGCCAACTTCGCAATGTTATTGACAGGATATTTTTGCAATGCATGAAAAATCATTAACGCCGACCCCGCCGATCGACCAAGCTTTTCAATTGACTCTCTATCCTGCCTAAGTAAATTCATCACTCGGTGCGCGGTATCTACGGCCTGCTGTGAAGTAACCACAACACCCTCAAGAAAAAAAGCAACCCACCTCTCCCAATCGCCCGTTTCTCGTACCGACTGTAATTGCTCGTAATATTCCTGACGGAATGTTTTAAAATACAAACTTAAATACAGCATCGGTTTAGACAACAAACCTTCACAACAAAGAATAAAAGTAATCAATAATCGCCCTAAACGACCATTACCATCTAAAAATGGGTGAATTGTTTCAAACTGCACATGAGCCAACGCTGCTTTTACTAATACCGGCAAACACTTATCGTCATGCAAGAATAGCTCCAAATCTCCCAACAGCTTTATCAGTCGATCTGGCGATGGTGGCACAAATTTCGCATTACCAGGTCTGGTGCCTCCAATCCAATTTTGCGATTGACGGAACTCACCTGGCTGTTTTGAACTACCACGACGCCCTTTCATTAACACCGCATGTATTTCTTTCATTAACCGCAAACTTAATGGAAAGTCATCCTGCCTTAATCGTTTTAAACCATACTCCATCGCCGCGACGTAATTCGAGACCTCAACAACATCATCTTCGGGCACACCCGGCACCTCATGATTTTCATACGTCAACAAATCTGATAACGACGATTGAGTACCTTCAATTTGTGAAGATAATACTGCTTCCTTCCTTATATAGAGATATAAAAATAATTCAGGGTCAGGAAGGCTATGACTAACCCCATCCAGTCGACCTAAAGCAATATTGGCGCGATCAATCAGTGGATATAAGCCTTCCATCACTAGCGCTGGGCTCGGCGGCAAAGGTTTTGGAACATAAACTATATAATGCTCACCTGCTACAGAAGCTTCTACTTTGTCACCAATTCGAGTTGTTTTGTCCATTTCATACACCAGTAGTTATTAAACCGAAACCAGATATCCTTTAATAGTGACCATCTTAATGTAAAATCTTTTAATACTCAACACCACTATTAAAGGATAGCGCATTATCCTTTAATAACGACAACCCTAACCACAAAAAATTAGGGCTATATTAACCATTTGATTTAAATAGATTAAAAATGACACGGAGACAGAAGCACACTTTCAGGCATGCCCAACGGTAAAGCGCGGCAAGTCTGAAAAATCTTGGTGGTTCATCACCCGCTCAAAACCCGCTTGACGTAAAATATCAGCCACGGCTTCGGCTTGTCGGTAACCGTGCTCCAACACAATAACACCTTGTGGTTTTAAATAAGACTTGGCTTGTGCGGCAATGATTTTGATATCGGATAAACCAGCATCATTGGCAATCAATGCCGTCGTTGGCTCGTAATGGCGCACTGCAGGTTCTAATGCGGAATCACTGTCAGCGATATACGGTGGGTTCGACACGATCACATCGTAATCATGATCCGGCAATGCTTCACACCAATTGCCTTGATAAAAACGAATGCGATTAAGGTTGAGCTGCTCCGCATTATTCTCAGCAATGCCTACAGCCTCGGGGGATACATCAGTAGCATCGATCTGCCAATCGGGCCGCTCATGCGCTAACGCACAAGCTATCGCACCAGAACCCGTACCTAAATCAGCACACTTAATCGGATGTTGATATTCTGTAATCAACCACTCCACCAAACACTCTGTTTCCGGACGCGGAATCAACACATCGGGCGTCACCTTAAAAGGCAACGACCAAAACTCTTTATGCCCTATGATATACGCCACCGGCTCACCTTTTTGACGGCGACGCATCCACTGCAATAATTGCGGATCAGGCAACACATCATGTTCAGGGTATGCAAATAAAAAACTGCGTGGCTTTTCTAGCCATGCTGCAATTAAACATTCAGCATCAAGACGTGATGACTCACTAACAGAACTTAAAATTTCAGCGTATTGCGACAATAATAATTTGAGTTGCACGATTTAATCCTCAGACAATGCGGCCAATTGCTCGGCTTGTAATTCATGCACTAACGGTTGAATTACATCATCCAATGAACCTTCAATCACTTCGTCTAATTTATATAATGTTAAATTGATACGATGATCCGTCACACGACCTTGCGGAAAATTATAGGTACGAATACGCTCAGAACGATCACCACTGCCAACCAAACTTTTACGTGCCGCGGCTTGCTCTTTTTGATGCGCTTCTTGTTCCGCTGCTAATAATCGACTGGATAATAGCGATAACGCACGCGCTTTATTCTTATGTTGTGAACGCTCATCTTGACACTCCACCACAACACCAGTAGGAATATGCGTAATACGAATCGCTGAGTCAGTTTTATTAACGTGCTGACCACCCGCACCGGAAGCACGGAACGTATCGATACGTAAATCATTGGGATTAACGTCCACGGCATCCACCTCATCCGCTTCTGGCATAATCGCGACCGTACACGCCGACGTATGTACACGCCCTTGCGATTCAGTCACCGGCACGCGCTGCACACGATGCGCACCCGACTCAAATTTTAATTGTGAATACACGCCCTGCCCCTCAATACGCGCAATCACTTCTTTATAACCGCCATGCTCACCTTCACTGGCAGACATCACCTCCACCCGCCACTTTCTTTGTTCAGCATAACGCGAATACATACGAAACAAATCACCAGCAAAAATCGATGCTTCATCACCACCGGTACCAGCACGCACTTCTAAATACACATTGCGATCATCGTTTGGATCTTTCGGTAATAACAGCACTTGCAACTGCTGCTCTAAATCTTGCTGCTCAGTCGTCAGTTCTTTTAATTCTTCTTGTGCTAACTCACGCATATCATTGTCTTGCTCATCTGCGATCATTGCATTAGCGTTTCCAATCGCGTCTTTCACTTCAACGTAACGCTTAAAACACTGCACCACTGGCTCGAGCTGCGCATACTCTTTACCCAATTCGCGGTAACGATTTTGATCGTTCATCACTTCTGGATCACTGAGCAAGCCACCCACTTCTTGATAGCGATGAGACAAGTTTTCTAATTTATGGATAAGTGAGGTTTTCATTCTGACTTCTTAAATATCAAACAGCTTCTTAATGATCAGCAGCTTTTCCATTTCATCCTGATAAGCCGCTTGACGCAATTGAACCGTCGGTTGGTGAATTAATTTATTGGTGATATTACGTGCTAATTCTTGCATCACTGTTTCAGGGTCTTTGCCTGCTTGCAGCCTGGCCACCGCTCGCGATAATTCAAATTCGCGCATCTCTACCGCCTTCTGACGATAGCGGCTAATCATATCCGCTGCATCAACAACACGCAACTGTTGAATATAGTGTTGTGCATGCTCAGCTGCCAATTGCTCAGCCTGTGCCGCCGCTTCTATACGCGTGGATTCATTCTCAAGGATAATTTCTTGCAAATCATCAATATTATACAGATAGACGTTTTCAAGCTCCGTCGCCTGTTTCTCAATATCACGTG
The DNA here is from genome assembly GCA_029212925.1 of Coxiellaceae bacterium. Lineage (GTDB taxonomy): Bacteria > Pseudomonadota > Gammaproteobacteria > Coxiellales > Coxiellaceae > JARGNX01. The sequence goes on from JARGOB010000002.1 coordinate 249,787, forward strand.
GTACCGCTAAATCAACCAATAACAATGGGCGATGCTTACGTACTCGCTGTGCTGACTCAATCGCACCCTTGCCTAATATAGGTAATTGACTCGCTGTAGCAGTTACCACAATATCAGCTTGTGCCAATTGCTCAGCCACCTCAGGCATCGTTACCAAACGTGCACCAAATTGTTCAGCAAAAGGTTCGGCCTTTAATACTGAACGATTAGCGACCGCCATTTGACGTACACCTTGATGGTATAAATGCGTAGCCACTAATTCGTTGGTTTCACTCGCACCGATAAATAACACGCGGCAATTTGATATATCAGCAAAAATTCGCTTAGCCAACTTCATCACCAAAAAGGCAATACTAATCGCTTGTTCGCCTAATGCCGTTTCACTGCGCACTTGCTTGGATGCTGAAAAAATCGCTGGGAATAACTGTTGCAAATGACCGCCGACTGAACCGTAATCACAAGCCACTCGATAGGCTTGTTTTACCTGGCCAAAGATTTGTGGTTCACCCAGTAGCATCGAATCCAAACCAGAAGTCACCCGAATCAAGTGACGCACCGCATCATAACCCGCATGCTGATAACAATGCGTTTGCAATTCATGCGGCTGCAAACCATAACGACGCGCTAACCAACCATCCACAGCTGGGTCACCATCACTTGCCGCGATTATCTCTGTTCGATTACAGGTGGAAATTAATACCGCTTCGTTTACTGCTGGCGTACTAATAAGGTCTTCGAGTGCTTCAACCACACCGGACTTATTCACCGCTAAACGTTCACGTAAATTAATTGCTGCTGTTTTGTGGTTAATACCACAAGCCAATATGCCCATTCCTGCCTCTGTTTATTTGCTGATCAGCGCGGTTATCATAGCTAAAGCATCATTCAATCACAAGATCAGTCATGCTATAGTGAACCCTATGCCAATCAATCGCCTTTACACTCGCTCTATTATAGCCACTTTGGCTGGAGTTGTGCTATCCGGTTGCGTCAGCTTAACACCACCAACATTGTCTAAACAGCAAACAGATTACAAAAAAAGCGCACCTTTGACACGCCAACAAAAACTCAGGGCACTGAAATCCTGGAATATTTCAGGGGCGGTCAGCGTTAAACAACCACAACGCAGCTTTATTGCACGTTACACCTGGCGCCAAAACAATGGTCACTACACTATCGGCATCCATAGCAACTTAGACCTGGCCAGTGTTAAATTAGTCGGCAGCCGCTCAAGGGTCACACTCAGCTCATCTGATGGCAAAGTGGTTAAATCAAATAACCTCAACGCATTAATGCAACAGCAACTCGGTTGGCGCTTACCAGTAAACAACCTTACCTATTGGATCCGCAGCCTGCCCGCACCTGGCAGCAACAACACCCAATATAATAAGCTGGGTCAAACGAAAAAAATCCAACAATCTGGCTGGACTGTTACTTATAGCCGTTACCAACGCATCAACGGATTGGAACTGCCGACATTGATGAATGTCAGCGGCCGCGACTTACAATTACGCATCGTCGTAAAACAATGGGACGCATAAGGACAGAAAAAAATTGACAGATGACCATACAATCTGCAAAATAGCCCTCTGTCGAAATCGGCCGTCAACCGGCCACATTTTGGGGTGTCGCCAAGTGGTAAGGCACGGGGTTTTGATCTCCGCATTCCCAGGTTCGAATCCTGGCACCCCAGCCATTTTCGCCAACTATCAAAGGAACAACTCCCGTGGCCAACGTTAAAATCTTTTCTGGTAACGCTAATCCCGTCCTAGCTGAACAAGTAGCTAGCAATCTAAACCTCTCTCTCGGCAAAGCCGAAGTGGGCTGCTTTAGTGATGGCGAAATATGCGTCGAAATCAAAGAAAACGTTCGTGGCCGCGATGTGTTTATTATCCAATCGACCTGCAGGCCCACCAATGACAACCTAATGGAACTGGTGATTATGGCCGATGCTCTGCGTCGCGCCTCAGCAGCTAGCATTACTGCGGTTATCCCCTATTTTGGCTATGCGCGCCAAGACCGTCGCGTACGCTCATCGCGTGTGCCAATTACTGCCAAAGTCGTAGCCGACATGCTAACCAAAGTCGGTATTTCACGCGTCATTACTGTGGATTTACATGCTGATCAAATTCAAGGCTTCTTCTATACACCAGTGGATAACATCTATGCCAGCTCGGTGATGGTTGAAGACATCCTGGCCAAGAAATTCGCTAATATGACCGTCGTGTCACCTGATATAGGCGGTGTTGTACGAGCCCGCGCTTTTGCCAAAAGCCTGAATTGTGACCTAGCCATTATCGACAAACGTCGCCCAGCCAACAATCAAGTACAAGTGATGAATGTGATTGGTGAGATCGAAAATCGCGACTGCATTATCGCCGATGATATGGTCGATACGGCCGGCACACTGTGCAAAGCCGCTAATGCCCTCAAAGCACAAGGCGCCTCGAGTGTCACCGCCTACTGCACCCATCCGGTACTATCTGGCGATGCAATCGATAATATTACTCAATCTGATCTCACCGAAGTGGTTGTATCTGACACCATTCCACTCAGCGAGGCTGCCAAAAACTGCCCTAAGATCCGTCAAGTTTCACTTAACTCATTGATTGCAGAAACAATTTATCGAGTTAACCAGAAAGAATCAGTCAGCTCAATGTTCGCTGACTAGCCATTTAGCTCTCTAGCTCCATAGGTAACACTTTTGCGCACGCTTCATATAAGGAGGCTATTCGCTCTTGCATAAGCGGCAATAGCTGTTAAAATGCCGAGTTCGGTTTATAGACAACCACCTGAATTATATAAAATGGGTACATTGCCCGGAGAAAAGACATGTCTAACACATTTGAGCTGAACGCAGAAACACGCGCCAATCACGGTAAAGCAGATAGCCGTCGACTACGCCGCCTGGAAAACAAAACCCCAGCGGTTGTATATGGCGGTGGCCAAGATCCTGTATCGTTAACCTTATCGCATAAAGACCTTTCTTTAGCCTTAGAAAACGAAGCGATGTACTCGCATATTTTGACATTAAAAATTGATGGCAAAGCAGAGAAAGTGGTACTAAAAGACTTACAACGTCATCCTTACAAACCTGTCATTATGCATGCAGATTTCTTACGCATTAAAGCCAAAGAAAAACTGAACATGAACGTGCCTATCCATTACACTAACGAAGAAGAAGCCCCTGGCGTTAAAGAAGGCGGTGTTGCTTCTCACTTAATGACTGAAGTTGAAATTCGTTGCTTACCAGCTAACTTGCCTGAATACATCGAAGTCAACGTAGCTGAATTGGCAATGGACAGCTCATTACACTTATCAGATATCAAATTACCTGAAGGTGTTGAGTTCGCATCAGAATTAACTGAAGACAGCGACCAACCGATCGTTAGCATTCACAAACCACGCGCTGTCTCTGAAGAAGTGGAAGCCAGTGCTGAAGAAGGTGAAGCAGCTGAAGGCGACGACGCAGCTGGTGATAAAGCAGCTGAAGGCGACGCTGACAACAAGGAATAGTGATTGGCTGGCAAGCTTAAACTGATTGTAGGCCTCGGCAACCCGGGGCCTGAATATGCACACACCCGCCACAACGTTGGCGCCTGGTTAGTTGACCAACTAGCCAATGATTATAACGCGACATTAAAAAAAGAAACCAAGTTTCATGGCTTTGTTGCTAACACACAAATTGGTAACAGCCCTGTGCGCTTAATGATACCTAGCACTTACATGAATGACAGCGGCTTAGCCGTTGCCAGCATAGCCAAATTCTATAAAATTGCGCCTGAAGAGATCCTTGTTGCACACGATGAGCTGGATTTTGAAGCGGGTGACGTACGCCTAAAAGCAGGCGGCGGTCACGGCGGCCATAATGGCTTGCGCGACATCATTTCACGCCTTGGTAATCAAAAAAACTTCTACCGCGTACGCATTGGCATTGGCCACCCGGGGGATCGCAACAAAGTCACCGGATACGTATTACACAAACCAACTGCACCAGAAGAACGCAAAATCATTTCAGGGATTGAAGCCGTAAACGCCTGGATGCCCGACTTAATGCAAGGCGAATTTGAAAAAGCCATGCATGCTCTACACAGCGAGGAATAACCGATGGGATTTAAATGTGGCATCGTTGGCTTGCCCAACGTGGGTAAATCAACTTTATTTAATGCACTCACCAAAGCAGGTATCGAAGCACAGAATTATCCGTTCTGCACTATCGAACCGAACGTCGGCATCGTGCCTATTCCCGACGACCGCCTAAATAAAATTGCGGCGATTGCACAATCAAAATCAGTGATCCCTTCTGTTATGCAATTCGTTGATATTGCCGGTTTAGTAGAAGGCGCTTCGAAAGGTGAAGGCTTAGGCAATCAGTTTTTAGCCAATATTCGCGAAACACAGGCCATCGCACACGTGGTGCGCTGCTTTGATAATGATGATGTCACCCACGTGTCTGGCAAAATCGACCCGCTGGCTGATATCGATACAATTAATACCGAACTAGCACTCGCGGACTTAGAAGCGGTTGATAAGGCCTTACATAAAATAAACAAAGAGATACGCACCGGACAAAAGAGCGCACAAGCTAAAGGTATTGTATTAGAGAAGCTCAAAAAGCAGCTCGACCAAGGCTTGCCCGTGCGTGGCTTAGATTTATCGGAAGATGAATTAGAGCTTATTAATCATTATCAATTTCTGACCTCAAAGCCCACCCTCTATATAGCCAATGTTGATGAAGCTGGCTTACATGGCAATGCGTATGTTGCTGCCGTCACCGAACGCGCCACACAAGAAAACGCAACCGTCGTTAGCATTTGTGCTGCGATTGAAGCCGAATTAATTGAACTTGAAGAAGAAGAACAAAGAGAATTTTTAGAAAGCTTAGACTTAACAGAACCTGGGCTCAACCGCGTAATCCGTGCCGGTCATGAATTATTAGGCTTACAGAACTACTTCACCTGTGGCCCTAAAGAAGCCCGGGCGTGGACCATTAAAGTGGGCGACAGCGCACCGCAAGCTGCCGGCGTGATTCATACCGACTTTGAAAAAGGCTTTATTAAAGCTGAAGTCATCGCCTATGAAGATTATGTTGAGTTCAATGGCGAGCAAGGCGCTAAAGACGCCGGCAAATGGCGCCAAGAAGGTAAAACCTATATTGTTAAAGACGGCGATGTCATTCTATTTCGCTTTAATGTCTAAAACTTAAGACTTCATGAGTCAAACGCATATTCTGAGCCAATTATACACAATCAATGGCTTGCGCGACTCTATATAAGTAGGCCCATCAACAGGATATATTGAGATATATCTGCCATACTCAATTCACTCGAGGGAGAAATTCTCATGCAAGTGGATGAAATCAAGATATTAATTGTTGATGATAACAGCATAGATAGTGAACTACTCATTAGGTATATATCGAAGTCCTTTAACACAGCACAAGCAAAACACACAGCCAATGGCAAAACGGCAATTCAACAGCTAAAAAGCGAAGATTATTCAATCGTATTTATCGATTACATGCTACCTGACATCTCAGGTTTAGATTTGATTGAAACAATAAATGACATGCAACTACCCTATTTGCCAGTACTCGTCATGGTGACAGGTCAAGGCAATGAAAAAGTGGCGGTTGAGGCCATGAAGTTGGGCGCTAGTGATTACCTGGTAAAGGCCGATCTTAGTATCGAGACCGTTAGTAGAATTGTACTCAGTGCCATTGAAAAATCAGCATTAAAAGCACAATTACAAATGACAAAAGATAAAGCTGAATACTTATCTATTCATGATAAATTAACCGGCCTGTATAATCGCGATTATTTTACTAATAACTTATTCTGCACTTTAGAGCAAAACAATAAACGCAAGACCATGACGATTATTATGTTATTAAACATTGATAATTTTCAAAACATTAATAATGTATATGGCCATGATATTGGTGATAGCGTCATTATCCAAATTGCAGGTTTTCTAGAAAATGATATTAATGGCACCAGTGTCGTAGCCAGGCATAGTGGCGATGAATTTGTTATTCAACTCGAAAATAATCGTACCACCGAAGATGCGAGCAATATTGCCAAAAAAATACTGCATTACCTGCATAGCAATATGATCATAAAAGACCAACGTATAAAAATGTCTTCTAGCATAGGCATCGCGTGCGCACCCAATGCAGGGGATGCTGTAAATTTACTGATGGAAAATGTTGACATTGCAATGCATCGCGCAAAAAAAAGCGGTAAGGCAAAATACAGTTTTTACTCAGAAGAATTAGATGCCACCTCGAAAAAAATATTAGATATCGAGATCCAATTATCACAGGCCATAGAGAAAAATGAATTATCCATAGTCTATCAGCCCATCATCGACTTAAAAAACAACAAAGTGGTGTCTTTTGAGTCACTATTGAGATGGAACAATGATAAATACGGATTTATTCCTCCCGATGAATTTATTGAAATCGCTGAAAAATCACACCTTATAATAGAAATAGGTAATTGGGTAATAGAAAATTCGCTGAAAGAATTTGGAGATTTTTGTTCGAATGAAAATGCAAGCTATAACATTTCAATCAACATATCAAGCAACCAGTTAACCAAAGCAGATTCAGCCAAAAAAATATTGGCATTGATCGATGAAAGTGGGTTTAACAAGAAGCAAATTGTATTCGAATTAACAGAACGTGCCATTATTAATGATTTTGAAAATATCATTGAGCAATTTAGGCAACTAACCGCTGCTGGCATCAAAATATACATTGATGACTTTGGCACCGGCAACTCCTCATTAATCGTATTAAATAAATTACCAATCACCTGTTTAAAAATTGACAAATCTTTTACCGATAACGTTTTATCTGAGGATTCAGCCAAAGACATCATTTCCAACGTCATTTTATTATCTCATTCGCTGTCGTTAATCAACGTGATTGAAGGTATTGAACAAAAAGAACAGCTTGAAAAATTAATCGAACTAGGCGGACTGTATGGCCAAGGTTATTTTTTCGCTAAACCGATGCCAGTATCTGCACTGCATGATTATATAAAAGGGAGTATCAAGTAGCATGAGATCAAAAATGGCCTTGGTGCTACTTACCTTGTTTTGTGTCTGCATATCAGGGTGTAAACAAGATACAAAAGCAAAAAAAATAGCTGCTGACACTGCCTGGATAAATGCACCAAAACAATTTAGCCCAACCTTAAACGATACAGCCATGTTCTTTTTTACAAAGAACTGCCCTTCATGTAAAAAAATGATAGGGATCATCAATAAAATACGCAATGACGGTCAAGTAAATGTGATTGGTGTATATTCACCGCATCAAAATGCTGCAAACATAGCAAAAATCAAGCATGCGATTAAATCCCAATATAAAGTAAATTTCCCTATTGCTATAGATAGCGATAATAAAATTATGCAGCAATATGCCGTTATAGGCTGGCCTACAATTATTGTTATTAATAGTCATGATGAAATTATTGCTAAGATTCAAGGTATAAAATCATATAATTATATCCAATCTCTACTACCCACCAGCAGACAAAGAGGTTCAGCATAATGGATTTTATAGAGAATTTTTTTAGCACCAATGGCTTTATGCCGCATGGCATGTGTTTACAATGGAAGCCCGCTATTTTATGGTGCCAAGTATTTTCAGATGCCATTATCACACTCGCCTACTTTCTAATTCCCATTGCATTGATTTACCTTGTCATAAAAAGGAAAGATATAAAGTTTAGATTGGTTTTTGTTTTGTTCGGGGCGTTTATTGTGTTTTGCGGCGTTACACACCTCGTGGCCATGATCGCATTTTGGGATCCTATCTATGGGATACAAGCAGTTATAAAAGCTTGCACCGCTATCGTGTCTATTCTAACCGCGATTGCTGTTTGGGCATTAGTTCCAAAAATATTAAAGATGCCATCGCTGCAATCATTAGAAGAAAGTAATAAATTACTGATCAAGTTAAACATTGAACTTAAAATGACACAAAAGCGCAATGAATTACTATTGGAGTCAGCAGGGGAAGGAATATATGGTTTAAACACTAAGGGTGAAGTTACTTTTATAAATCAAAAAGCATTAGACCTTATTGGTTTTTCAAAAGATGAAATCATGGGTAAAATCATGCACTCAATCACTCACTACGCTTATCCAGACGGCTCACCTTACCCACGTGAAAAGTGCAACATGTATGCCAGCTATCAAGATGGCAAGACTCGCAAGATAGACGATGAAGTGTTGTGGCGAAAAGATGGCTCGTGCTTCCCCTGCGAATACACCAGCACACCGATTAAAATCAATAACACCATTGAAGGAGCGGTTATAATATTTAAAGATATCTCTGATCGTAAAGACCATGAAGATAGCATGAAGCAATTAACTGAATCATTGCAAAAGGCCAATAAAGAACTCGATGAGTTTTGCTATATTGCCTCACACGACTTAAAAGAGCCATTACGCGGCATTACCACTTACACTATGTTTTTGCTCGAAGACTATGCTGATGCTTTGGATACAGCAGGTAAAGATAGGCTTATCACTTTGCAAGATTTAAGCAATAAAATGTCATTGCTGATTGATCAGCTACTACAATATTCTCGCGTCGGTCGCAGCGAAGTGAATCTTGAGCAAGTCGATCTAGTAGAAATCATCAATGATAAAAAAATACTGTTAAAGGCCTACTTGGACGAAAACAATGTAACAGTATCCACACCTAACGAGATGCCTCTGATCAACTGTGATAAAGTGTTAATCGCAGAAGTCATACAAAACTTAATCACTAACGCCATCAAATACAACGCCAATGATCATAAGACCATAGATATTGCTGCTTCCATCAAAAACAATCTAGCCACCATCACACTCAAAGACAATGGCATTGGCATTGATGAAAGACACCTCGAAGATATCTTCAAGTTATTTAAGCGACTACATCCAGACAATAAATATGCTGAAGGCTCTGGTGCAGGACTTACTTTCGTTAAGAAAATTATTGAACGACATAGCGGCAAGGTATGGGTTGAGTCTGAAGTAGGCGTAGGATCTACTTTTTATATAGAATTACCACAACATTAATAAAGAGGATGCAACAATGCTAGAATCACACCATGAAATATTAATTGTTGAAGACAGTGACATTGACTTTGAGTCAACACAACGCGCATTCTTAAAAGCAGGCATAGCAAACACATTGGTTAGATGCCCTGACGGCGATGATGCATTAAATTATCTATTTAAGCGCAATGAATACGCCAATAAAAACATTAAGCGGCCTAATGTTATATTATTAGACTTGAACTTACCCGGCACTGATGGCAGGCAAGTACTCGAAAAGATTAAAGCAGATAATGAATTACGCAAAATTCCGGTGATTATATTAACCACCTCTAACAATGAAAAAGATATCGATTTTTGCTATGAACGTGGCGCCAATAGCTACGTTCAAAAACCAGTTGACCCACTTAAATTTATTGAAGCAGTGCAACGCCTAAAAGACTATTGGTTCGAGATAGTGGTGCTACCCAAAAAATAATTATGCAGCATAGATATGAATGATGAAGCAAACATAACCTGGCAAAAAAACTGGCTAATGCTTTTAGGCTTGGCCGCATTGCTTATGGGCCTTGTGGTTATTTTTGGTTGGTATACGAATAATACTTCCTTAATTCAAATTATGCCTTACTTTGCACCGATGCAATATAACACAGCGCTGGGTTTTGTTTTAGGTGGCATAGGTGCATTAACGTATATAAAGTATAGAAACGCATCACTGATTTGTGGGCTGCTTATTTCATTCATTGGCATACTAACATTATACCAATACCTATTCGCTGCTAACCTTGGTCTAGATGAATTTTTTATGAAAAGTTATGTGATGACCAAAACATCACATCCAGGACGCATGGCACCCAACACAGCGGCATGCTTTAGCTTAGTAGGTGTTATCTATATACTGCAGTACTTTTGCAAATCACACCATAAAATACATCTGTATAACTTAATTCTAGCCAGTTTTATTATTGCACTGTCATTTATCGCGCTTTTTGGTTACCTAACCGGCATTCAAGCGGCTTATGGCTGGGGCGCCTTAACCCGCATGGCGGTTCATACCTCAGTCGGTTTTATATTGCTGGGTTTAGCTGTTTTTCCTTACAACTACGCCATGTATAAAAAGCGTCTTAATGCAAAAAGTTGGCTCCTTTTTTCAATTATATTAATCGCAGGTCTTTTTTTACTAACCTTATTTTTACAAGCCGCTAAAACCTATGAAGATAAAGGCATTCATGCCATTTCCACAAATAAAGCGAATGAAATTAAAAATAGAATTCTTGTCAATGTCGCCGATATCAGTAACTCACTAGAACGGTTATTTTCACGCATTCACGAAAATAGCTATCAACACGCGAAAGATCTACAAAATGATGCTAAATATTATTTAAAACACAACCCCGCCTTAACTGAACTACATTTAGTACTTCCTAATACAAATGAGCCGATTATAGTGCACAACAGTCGCATCAATGACATGAAAGCAAAGGCTAATATCAGCACTTGCATGACGTTACTAAAAAATAGTCGTGATGCGCAAGTTGCAAACCTTCGAATCAATGGCAATATGGAGCTTCTTTGTATAGCAGACGAAGATATAAATAATATAGCCATATTAAATATGAAAACTGTACTAAGAAATGTACTTCACCAGGAAATGGACAATCAGTTTAATATAGTAATCAGTCTTGATAACGAAGCCATACTAACATTACCAACATTTATAAATTACGCTAAAACACAGCATACCAATGCCGTTAGTAGCATTACTTTTTATAAAACTGCTTGGGAGATCAATGTATGGCCAACCAACAAATTTATTAATGAGGTCACTGGACCATACACTCTATTTTTACTGATTTTTGGTCTTGGCATAACCATACTGTTGGCTTTTATGACAAGAAATTGGCAAATCAGTAAAGTTCAAAATGCTACGCTTATAAAAGCTAACACTGATAAAGACGCCTCCGAATTATTAAAAAATAAAATACTGGAAAGCGCACCGCAAGCCATTATCATTTCTAACAGTGAGGGTAAAATTATTTACTGCAATGCTCATGCCATTATACTCTGGGGCTACAGTGAAAATGAATTATTAAACACTACCATTGAAACACTCATACCCGACCGATACCGTGCCTCTCACCCTGAGCATAGGCGAAATTATTTTAGTATATTCAATGCAAAACAAATGGGAAAAGGGCGTTACCTGGCTTTACTGACCAAAACAGGCAGTGAGCTCCCTGTCCAAATCTCACTAACCCCTATAGTCATAGAGAATAATAAATGTGTTATCTGCAACATAGTGAATAAGCTGGACCAAAAAAATTATGAAGACAGAATAAAAAAACAAAATATGAATTTGCAATTAATTTATGATGTGACCAACATTTCATCGAATGCCAATAACATTACTGAATCACTGCAATATTCAATTGATATTATTTGCCATAAATTGAATTGGAATATTGGTCACATCTATGCACTAGACAATCAGGACAAAGCGTTACACTCAACAGATATCTGGTTGCTGCCTTCATCCGGTGAATTCGAAAAATTTAAGCAAGCCTCAAACAAGCTTATCTTCCAAAAAGGACAAGGACTACCAGGGCGCGTTTTACTATCGCGCACAACTCAATGGGTAAACAACATCAATGACGATGACACCATCCTGAGAAAAGACATCTGCCAAGAGCTCAGTCTTTTCAGCGCAGTTTGCATACCCATTATTATCAATGATTCAGTTGTCTATGTTTTAGAGCTATTTTCAACCCAACAACAACCACCTACTGATGAATACATTTCACTGTTCAACATATTAGGTGAGCAGCTGAGTAGAGCTTCAGAAAGACAAATCGCACATGACATGCTACAAGCTGCCGAAAACGATAAGCATTTATTGCTTGAACATGCGGCGGAAGGTATTTTTGGCATTAACTTAAACGGCAACATAACCTTTGCTAATTCGGCATCTCAAATTTTATTGGGATACACAGATACTGAAATAAAAGGACTGTCAATAACAAAAATACTGACCAGTGCAACAGACGATGCTGCGAATTCAACTATACAATCTGAACTCATGTCTACGATAAAGCAACACAGAATATACACCATTCCAAATGCAGTTTTTTACTCATGCGATAAATCAGCTATCCACGTTGACTTTAAAGCCAGCCCGATTATTTCAAACGGATCGTTGAAAGGTGCTGTTATCATATTTTCTGATATCAGCTTACGAATTGAATCAGAAAGAAAATCAGCCACCTATCTTAAACAACTTGAGAAGTCATATGCTGACTTAGATGACTTCACCTACATGGCATCACACGACCTAAAGGAACCGCTGAGGGGAATCTGCACTTATTCCAACCTGTTACTAGAAAATAATGCTGATATACTCGACGCTGATAGTAAAAATAAATTATCCACATTGCAAACCCTATCAAAACGTATAGAAGCCTTAATTGACATCATGTTGACCTTTACCCAAGTATCGCGCGAGAAATTGCATCTTGAATTTCATAGCATCAATGACTTACTTAGAGACACAATCAGCATGATTACAAAAGAGAATATAAAAATAGAAGTGTCAGACTCAATGCCCACGATTATGTGTGACCCCGAAGCGCTAAATAACGTATTTAAGAGCATCATTGAAAATGGCTTAATTTATAATGATAACGATGAAAAATGCATTACGGTTGACTACAAGGAAGATAAAACCCACCATATATTTTTAATTAGGGACAACGGCGTCTCTATCCCACCAGAACACTTTACAACAGCATTTAAATTATTTAAACGTCTAAGCAAGGCCTCTGAATATAGCAAAGGACTAGGCGTTGGGCTCACCCTATCACAACAGATAGTTCATAAGCATGAGGGCGAAATCTGGATAGAATCATCAGATGCCAATGGCACAACCGTGTGCTTCAGTGTTAGCAAAGAATTCAGCAATACTGATCTATAGCGTTAAAGCCATCACAAACTGCTAGAAATAACACTTGAATTATTCAATTTTCAACGTACTATCCTCTCTCTTATGACTTAACTAATGTAACTAATATGCAAACAGACACTTTACTCGATATGCCCGCACACAACGCGCCACCTCGCCAATCTACGCTGAAAGATATACGCAACAATTTTAGCTTAGGCGCTAGAACGTTCTTAATGTCTGATTTGTGGCCCTTAGCAACAGCCCCGCAGAAGCGCAGACTATTCGCTTCGTACTTTGCCAATATCTTTTTTTCAGCCTTGCAGCCTATTTCAGCCATACTGCTTAGCCAAAGCCTGCAAGCCATTGCTTCGCAACAAACGACCGTGCCTTTATTTGGTCTCAATTTAAAACCAAAAACGTCACTCTATTTGTACATCGCATTTATTGGCATTAGCTTTTCATCCGACTACTTTAAATCACGTCTTTTGTTTGGCATCACCAATGCAATCGAAAAAAAGCGCGTCAAGCAAGTCGTGACACAGTATAACCAAGCACCCTATCAAGAACACATGGCAATGCAACCTCAGGCAACTGAAGTCCTTACTAATCTTATGGGCGCCGATCAAGCGATTAAACTAGCCTCCGTTGCTAACATGCAACCACCACTTTTCAACTTGATTGCTGCCACATTGGCCGCGGTCCTGTTGGAACATAAATCGCTTACCTGGGTCATCGTTCCTTACATCATCACCGCACTGGTCATCAAAGAGCTCATACATAGCTGCGTACGCAATAAAACCGCAACTACCAACGTTGGCATGGCCGATGTATTAAAACGCTTTCGCCCATCACCCGGCAAAGCTGCCATGATGAAAAACTTTGGCCGCGAGAATCTTGAAACTAAAATCACAGATAACTTACTAGCAACTGCCAACCAAAATAGCGGCGTACCAAAATGGCATCAAAACTATCGCCTACTACTTGGCATAATCACCTTTGGGCTCAGCTTTTATTATATTGAAAGCGTGGCTGAACATGGGCTTGAACCCAGCAATATTGGTCAAGTCACCTATATGCTGTCTTATTTGGCTTCATTATACAGCAGCTTTTCATCCTTTAACCAATCCGTCGGCGATGTTAAAGATAGCTTTTCAGCGATAAAAGGTGCCCGTTTATTCAGTACGAAACTCAGCGAAACACAAGCACAACACCACCCTACCAGCGGTAATGGTGATGCCCGACAGGGATTAGAGTTTAGAGATGTGGACTATCAATATTCAACACCCAGCACCGACGATAGCAGCCCTCAACTGACCCACCCCACTGTTAAAGGTATCAATCTAGCGATACCAAAAGGTGAGCTCGTGGTGCTTTCAGGGCCATCTCGCTCAGGCAGAAGCACGTTAGCCAAACTCGCTGCGGGGTTAAATAACCCGACGCGAGGTGATATTTTTGTCAACGGCCAAAACTTAGCGGCCATGTCACCCAGCGACCGCACCCAATTAGTTGCTTATGTGCCACAAACACCCAAACTGCAAGGTGACAAATCGGTTTTATACCATATGCTTTACACCATTTGTGACGATAGCACACTGTTTGACCTGAAGGATCTCACCAGCAGAGAGCTGCAAGATCGGTTAACAGGAACGGATGAATACAGACTAGCAATAGAGACGTTAGTAGCGTGCGGCATTGAACCTGCCTTACTGCATCAACATGAGTCATCGTTAGCGGGCAGCGATCATTATCGGCTATCACTCGCCATGGCGTTTGCGCAAAAAACCGACATTATCATCATCGATCAAATGTTTGCAAATTTTGATGATGAGACACAACACCGTTTGGCTGAAACGATTAAAAGCATGGGTACTAAAACGCGATTGATCATCAGTAACGTACCCGGCCTGTTTGATGACTGTCAACGAATTCAACTGAATGATCGTGGCCAGTTAGATACACCCGCAACGGCACCTTCAGCCAGAAAGTAACGATTTGAATTCTTAACCAATAATACAGAGACTATCAATAGAAAACAGTGCAGAATAGCAAGTACAGCTCTCATGCGAGAGCCTAACCAATTTACATGTAGCCACAAAGGATTTGGGACATTGAAAATAGCTATTTTATCACGCAAAGAAAGCCTGTACTCAACCACACGATTAAAACAAGCAGCCGAGCAACGAGGACATGAAGTATTTATTATTGATTACCTGCGCTGCTACATGAACATTACTGCTAAAAACCCACGCGTGCATTATAAAGGTGAAGCATTACAGCTATTTGATGCCATTATTCCGCGCATTGGTGCCAAACGCACCTTTTATGGCACCGCCGTTGTGCGCCAATTTGAAACCATGGGCACCTACTCAATTAATCCATCTATCGGCATTACCCGCTCCCGAGATAAGTTGCGATCACAGCAACTGTTGGCCATGAAAGGTGTAGATATGCCAGTCACTGGGTTCGCTCACTCCGCTAGTGATGTCGACGACCTAATTAATACCGTAGGTGGCGCGCCGTTGGTTATTAAACTGATTGAAGGTACCCAAGGCGTTGGCGTTGTATTAGCTGAAACCAAAAAAGCCGCCGAGAGCGTTATCCAAACCTTGATGGGCATCAAAGCCAATATGATTACCCAAGAGTATATAAAAGAATCAGGCGGCTCAGATATACGCTGCTTCGTTGTCGGCGATAAAGTCGTCGCCGCCATGAAACGTCAAGCCGGTGAAGGTGAATTCCGTGCCAACATCCACCGCGGGGGCAGCGCACAAGCGGTAAAGATTACCAAAGAGGAGCGCGAAGCCGCCGTAAAATCAGCTAAAATCATGGGGTTACATATGGCTGGGGTGGACTTATTACGATCCGACAGAGGGCCACTGGTGTTGGAAATAAATTCATCCCCCGGCTTGGAAGGCATCGAAAAATCGACCAATAAAGACATAGCCGGCATGGTTATCGAGCATATTGAAAAACATGCCAAACCTATTAGCGCTAAAAGCCGTTACCAAGGATAGCCATGAGCAAACAACACGACGAACTCATTATCAATGACACGGTCATCAAGCCCGGGCAAAGACACACCGTTCATTTACCGATGCCTAAACTGTATGACTGGACACCACTCACTATGCCGGTGCACGTGATACGCGGTAAAAAACCAGGACCTACTTTGTGTTTAACCGCAGCCATACACGGTGATGAAGTCAATGGCATCGAGATTATTCGACGGTTATTAAAAAAACCGGTACTAAAAAAAATTGCTGGCACACTGATTGCGATCCCAATCGTCAATGTTTACGGTTTTTTATATCAAGATCGCTACCTGATGGATCGTCGCGACTTAAACCGCTCATTTCCCGGCTCAAAAAAGGGTTCACTAGCGTCCCGATTAGCACACCTTATTTCCTCGGAGATTATCACTAAATCAACTCATCAAATTGATTTGCATACGGGTTCATTATATCGCACCAACTTGCCACAAATTCGTGCTGACTTTAGCACCAAAGGCACTAAAGCCATGGCAAAACACTTTAATGCGCCCGTTATTATCAACTCCGCACAGCGCAGCGGCTCATTACGTGATTACGCCCACAGCTTAGGCATTCCCTTTTTATTATATGAAGCAGGTGAATCCTTGCGGTTCGATGAGCTATCAATAAAAACAGGTATTAAGGGCATCCTGAATGTGATGGCCCATCTTAAAATGATTCCTAAAGATATACTGGACAACGTGCACTTTTCTTCCGAATTAGCACACTCCAGTTTTTGGGTGCGCTCACCCTACAGTGGCATTGTACGCTTTTACAAATCGCTGGGTAAGAAAGTGAAAAAAGGTGATCTACTGGCCGTGATATCCAATCCAACGGGCCCTGAAGAATACAAATTACTGTCACCTCTCACCGGCATTATTATCGGAAAAAGCAACTTGCCCATGGTGCATGAAGGCGCCGCCTTGTACCACGTCGCTTGCTTTGAAAAACCACAATCTGTCGTCAAGCGAGTTGAATACTTGCAAAACCTGTATAGCGAAGAACAACAAGAAGACCTTGTACCGAGATAGCTAATGAAAAAAAATAAAATTGTCACCATTAACAACAAAATTTTGATCGGTCGCCATGAGTGGTGTCAATTACCGGTATTAAATATCCCAGCCACCAGAGCAAAAATTGATACCGGTGCAAAAACATCGGCGATTCACGCTTTTAATATACGCACCAAACAGTCTCGCGGAAAAACGGTGGCCTACTTTGATGTGCACCCGCTGCAAAGAAACGAGGACATCTCTGTTAGCTGTAAAGCCATTGTGATTGATCAACGCAATATACTCAGCTCAAATGGCACAAAAGAGTGCCGCTATGTTATAGAAACCACATTACTACTGGGCGGGCAAGCTTGGAATATTGAACTAACATTGTCCACTCGAGATCAATTAAAATTTCGTTTATTATTAGGCAGGGAAGCATTAAATAAACGCGTATTAATCGACCCCAGCCGCACCTACCTTTTGGGTAAAATTAACAATGCAATGGACTTATACACTTAATGGATTAACATGAAAAAAATATTGCTACTGATAGCCTGCTTTCTCATTCAACTTACTGTATCAGCAGTAGCGCTGTCACAAGACGCAGCAAACAACCACCCACCGCTGAACATTAAACACGCCAATGCTACTTTAGATAATATCGTCAAACAAATCACCAGCAGTAAAAGTAACTCTCCCGATTTAGCCAAGCTACTTAATAAATTACTGCCACTGCTTGAAAATGCAAATGACTGCATCAGCCAAACTGAAGAGCAACTAGATGATATCAATCAAGCCATTAAATCCAATGGCCTCAGCCAAGCCAATCAATCACTGGGCGAAGACCATAAATATCTAACTACAAAAAGAAAATCGTACGAACAAAAGTTGTCCAGCTGCCGGTACATTGCCTACCGTACAAAAGAAGTGCTGGTCAGTTATAAACAATCCATGCAACGCTACAATCAGAGTCAATTATTAAAACACAGCACACCCATATGGAAGATTCACGAGGACAGCGTCAGGGAATCGTTTAACAAAATTAATATTGGTTTGATACAGCAAACCAGCGGATTGAGTGCAATTACGCTAACACAATATATATTAGCGCTGGTATTTACGCTAATTACTCTGCTGTTCACGACCTACATACGCTTACTGTGCCGTCAATGGCTGATTAAAAATAGAAACAAAGGTAAACACTTATATTCATTCATTAAAGTCGTATCCATTTACTTGATTCCTACCGCTGTATTTGCGGTGCTTAGTGCCTATTGTTATATCCTATTCTCAAATACCTTCCCAAACCCGGGCATTGAAAACGCCTGCTATGCACTCGCCATATTCTTTTTGTTATGCGCATTTTGCGCTTATATTTTCAGCCCAACACACGACTCCCACTCGATTATTAAATTACCACCCGCGGTGAGTCAACGCTTTTATATCCGCTCTGTTACTGTCTTGACGTGGTTACTATTGGGCTATCTAGTATCATTGGTGTTTACCAATCAAAGCATACACGCGCAATTTTTCGAACTCAGCCGTACCGTATACATCACTATATTAAGTGGCTTAATCTTTTGGTTATTTATTTTATTAGTCAAAGTGCCACACATAAAAAATAAAAATAACGCCGTGCCATTATTTATAAAAATAGCGTTATGTTGTTTATTGGTAGTATTGGTGTGCATGGAATGGTTTGGTTATCACCAATTGGCCGTATACCTCATCACAAGCGCATTGCTAACCGTTGTACTATCTCTGGCAACGATGGCTGTATGCCGCATTATTGCCGAACTGGTGAACTGTTTAGACAACAGCAACCTACGGCTTAGTCGTGGCATCCGGCATATCATCAGCATCAAATTTCACCGAAAAATACACGAGATCATCCTGATTGAATACGTGTGCTACCTTGTCGTTATTGCCTTATTTATCATATGCTTAATGCATGTATGGCAGGTTTCCGGCAATCATATTGACGACTTTATTAGCGCGCTAAGCGACGGCTTTTTTATTGCTGACTTAAAAATAACCCCTGTGCGCATTATGATTGGCGTCATTAGTTTCTCATTAATTCTGCTAGTCGGCCGCGCTATCGCCACTTTTGTCGCCAAAAAGGAACACTTTGACGGCGAAAAAGATACGCAAGTTGCCATCTCCTCAATCATTATTTATTTATCAGCGTGCATTGCGCTTATTATCATGCTGTTGATGATCGGCGTAAATTTTACCGGCCTTGCGATTATCGCCGGTGCTTTGTCGGTTGGTATCGGTTTAGGGCTGCAAACTATCGTTAATAACTTTGTATCCGGCATCATTTTATTATTAGAAAAGCCAATCAAACCCGGCGATCGCATTGTCGTCGGCGATACTGAAGGCTTCGTTAAAAAAATACGGATTCGTTCGACACAAGTTAAAACTCTTGCGAAAGAAGATGTTATTTTTCCTAATGCCGATTTAGTCACACAGAAAGTTACCAACTATATGTTTAGAGACCATAACTGGCGTGTCGTTTGTCAGGTAGGTGTCGCCTATGGCAGTGATGTCGAAAGAGTAAAAAAAGTACTGCTTGAAGTCGCCGCTAATCACCCGGATGTCGAACAAAAGGAACCTAACCACCCTGCGGTGTTATTTAGAAACTTCGGCGACAGCAGCTTAATATTTGAACTCTGGTGCATCATCAATGACGTCAATAAAAAGTTTATTATCGCCAGTGATTTAAATTTTTCAATTGACCAAGCCTTTAGACAAAACGATATTGTGATCGCATTCCCACAACGTGATGTACATATGAAGTAAGGGCATAGTACAATCAACACTAATATAAACACAGCAATGAGCGAATAATGGAACAACAAACAAAGTGTGTCGTTACACATAAAAAAACTAAATTTTGGGAGTTCGACGGCAATGGTCAGGCCACTGAAATTAGTGAACAACAGTCGCAAGATTCGCGGAATATTGTATGGGTCCAATTAACGGTGACATCTGCTAAGCAGTACTTTAAAAAATATGCAGATATACCACCTACGGTCAGCGAAATATTAACCACCAAAAACCCACGGCCAAAAACCATTGTGCTACATGATTCACTTATTGGTATTTTTCGTGGCGTTAATTTTAATAAAGGTTGCGCACCAGAAGACATGATCTCAATCAGAATATGGCTGCACCAAAATAAGATTATTACCATACAACGGCATAAATCCGTTACACTCAATGAAGTTGAACATGCACTAAAAATAGGCGCCGGACCGAAAAATTCTGCCGAATTTCTACAACATTTCTTGGAAATCATTTCTGACAAATCAACCGAATCAATCGCCAAACTGGGTGATCGACTCGACACACTAGAAAACAGCCTTAATGGCAAAATAACAAACGATGACCATAATGAACTAAATGACATGCAAAGACGTATTATTTTATTACGCCGTTACTTAATTCCGCAACGAGAAGCCATTGCACGCATACCCATCGATAGAATCAGCTGGTTGCATGATTTTAGCACCTTACAGCTGCGTGAAATCATTGACACTAACTTAAGAATGATTGAAGACCTTGATGCTGAACGAGACAGATCACGCGTCATTGCAGATAGCATCTTTTCAAAAGCACAAGAATCCATCAATCAAAAAATGTACTTATTATCGATTATCGCCGTCATCTTTATGCCATTGGGCTTTATAGCCGGTGTGTTTGGCATGAACTTGGGAGGTATCCCAGGCCTCGACTACAAGTTTGGCTTTTTTATTGTTTGCGTTATCATGTTTGTGTTATTTTTAGTCCAACTAATCTGGCTTAAATTTAAACGGTGGATTTAACAGTGACTCCGCAGAGCTATCTCAGTGACGTAGTAATTCGCAGCATTAACAGTGGCTTTGCCTTACTGTTAATCGCGATCTTATCTTTTATCGTTTACCTAAGCTTTAAACGAAAATTCGACAGCAATCGCCAAAAAACTAAATTTAAATACCGCATTGTCTATATCGCTATATTAATCTTTATTTTAGTGCTGGTCAGAATTTGGATTGAAGGCTTTACGCATATCTTTACCATGCTAAGTTTGGTGGCTGCCGGTTTAGTCGTAGCCAATAAAGAAAGCATCATGAATATCACCGGCTGGTTTATTATTAACTGGCGAGGACTATTCTCATCGGGTGACTCTATTCAAATCACCAATATCACCGGCTATATCGTTTCGGTAAAACTGCTGTACTTTAAAATATATGAAACCTCAGCACTGGGTAATGGCAAAGCAACCGGCAGAATCATTAAACTGCCAAATGCGATGGTTATCAGCAACCCTATTACTATTTTTACCTCTGATGACTTCTTTATGCTGCATCAGGTTAAATGCACCACAAAGCTTAATAACCAACTGATGCAACGCATAAAAAAATACACTAGCGATGTTGATAAAATCATTTCCGCCTTATATGAGGACAATGTATTTTTACACAAAAAACATGATACCAAGAGTAAATCACTATCAAGCTTAATTGATCCAGTACCAAGCATCGAGATCCAACCGGTAATCGATAGAGATGATATTGTAACAATAGAGGTAAATTTTTACTGTCGACCACAGGATTACTTGACACTTAAACAACAAATTTTGATCAAAATGCTGGGCGCACAATCAAGCCAAGCAAAATAGACATAGTGAGCTACCCAGAAGCTTCACTTTTATTGCTTGATTGAAGTAGCTGAGTTGCCTCACTAGCTGGCAGTGGCTCACTTAAATAAAACCCTTGCATTATTTTGCAGCCAACCTTCAGCAGATAATTATATTCTTGTTTAGTCGCCACACCTTTAGCAATCACTGTCATATCCAGCTTTGAAGACAGCTCTAGTACGCATTTAACCAGCACCTGATTGACTATATTCGATTCAATGTTTCGAATTAACGATTGCTTTATTTTTACACCATCAACCTGTAAATCTTCCAGCTTTGCACATGATGAGCTCGTAAAGTCATCAATATCGATTAAAATACCATCTTGCCGGCATTCGGATAACACCGTTTCACACGCTCTCGTATAATCCATCAAATCCAACTCAGATATTTCTATATGAATGTTTTTTGAATCAACGTTATGATCATTAATATAACTGTTAATAACACCAATGGAACCACCATGACACAACTGCTTAGCTGCCAGATTGATACTAATGTAGCAAGACGGCATTGCCGCATCCATCCATGCCTTCTGTTGATCCATTACCTCGCGCACCACCCATTCATATATCGGCATGATAAGCTGTGATTTACTCGCTGCATCCAAGAACTGCGATGCTAACAACACCTCTTGTTCTTCACCCTTTAATCGAATGAGCGCTTCAAAACCTATTATATGACGCTCAGGCCCTTGGAATATAGGTTGGTAGTACATTTCAAACAAATCATTCTCAAGCGCATTTTGTATTTGTTTTTCAAGTACAATATGCTTGTTGTGCTTTTCTTGCAGATCATGCGAGAAATACTGATAATCATTTTTGCCCAATCCTTTCGCCGTATATAAGGCAATATCTGCACTTTTATATAACGAGGCATAGTCTTCGCCCGCATAAGGGTAACAAGCAATGCCAATACTGATACTGGTAGTAATGCTGACATCACCAAACTTATAAGTCATAGCAATTTGCTCAATGGCCCTAGTGGCTATTACACCCGCATCATTTGTATCACTGATGTCACTCAATATAATCGCAAACTCATCGCCTCCCATTCTGGCAACCACACCGATATGAGACATATAATCTTCACCTCTTATGCAATGTGACAGTTTGTCGGAAACTGACTTCAGCAGCAGGTCACCGACATCATGACCATAGGTGTCATTCACTTCTTTAAAGTTATCCAAATCTATCAACATAAGAGCAAATATTCTTTCATGCCGCTTCGCATTAGATACAACTTGCGCAATACTATTTTCAAAGCTTAGTCGATTAGGTATCTTAGTTAATGCGTCATAGTTAGCTAAATATTTCAGCTCATCATTACTACTTTCCAGTAGCTCTTTCATTTTTTGGTTTTCATCTAAAATTATTTGTAGTTTTTTTTCTCGACAATATAGCTTACAAAAGATCGCAACTTTACTAATTAATATTGTCGGGTTTACCGGTTTAAATACAAAATCAACAGCGCCTAACTCATGTCCCTTAATACTGTGTTTTTCTTCTTTGTTAATAGCGGACACAAAGATAATCGGTACATGCGACGTTTGATCGCTGGATTGCATTAATGATGCCACTTCAAAGCCATCCATATCCGGCATTTGCACATCCAACAACATCACTGCAAATTCATGCTCCAGCAGTAACGACAGCGCATCTTCACCGGTTTGTGCTTCAAATACTTCAACCGATAAATCATGGTCTGACTGTAAGATTTTTTTCATCGCCACAATATTTTCACTGCGATCATCAACAATCAAAACCTTTGGAATGATTGTATTAAAAAACTCATTTGCTGATGTATCATTCATTTTTCCGCTCCTGTGCTTCCAGCAGCGCCGTTAAACTATCGGCTAATATGGGCCTTGAATATAAATACCCTTGCGCAATATCACAGTGATTTTTTATTAGAAATGCTTCTTGATCAGGTGTCTCTACACCCTCAGCAATCACACCTAATCTTAGATTTTTGGCTAAATCTACTACCGCCTTTACAATGACCTCATCATCACCTTTACCCACATGCTCTATAAATGATTTATCAATCTTTAAAATATCAATTGGCATTTTTTGCAATCGTCCCAACGAAGAATAACCTGTACCAAAATCATCAATTGAAATTTTAAAACCCATCTGCTTCAGCTGTTCAAGTATCTGTATCGATATTTGTTCTTGTTGCATTAAGGCAGATTCCGTCACTTCTAAAGTGACATTATTCAGCGGTAAACTTAAGTCTGCATATAAAGCCTGCATAATATCTACTAGACCATGCTCCATCAGTTGACAAACCGACAAATTTACTGAGAACTGCATGTGCTTATAACCGGCCTCGTGCCATAAATTAAATTGCTGGCTTGTATGCTGTAAGACCCAACTACCAATATTACTAGCTAAGCCAATCTCCTCTGAAATAGGAATAAATTCAGCTGGTGAAATTGGACCTAGCTTCGGGTGCTGCCATCGCAGCAGAGCTTCAACGCCAACAATTGTCTTCTTAGCAATATTAACCATTGGCTGGTATTCTAAATGCAACTCATTGTTGGCTACAGCAAAATGCAGTGAATTCTCCATTTCTGCGCGCCGTTCTTGTTTTTTATTGAGCTGCTCAGTATAAAACCGACTAATATTGCCACCTTTCGCTTTAGCTTGATACAACGCAATATCGGCATGCTTTGTTAATTCTTTAAAGCTAGTACCGGCGAGAGGGTAACAAGCCGTACCCACGCAGGCACCCACATGCAGCTTATTACCATTGACCGTATACACTTTATTAACGTGATCAATCACTTTTTGCGCTATTTTCGCAGCGACGCTATCATCTTTAATGTAATGTAGCAATATCGCAAATTCATCGCCGCCCATACGCGCCACAAAATCTTCTTTACGCACTGCTGAGAGTAAACGCTGACCCACTTCTTTTAAAATCAAGTCACCCACATCATGACCTAACGTATCATTGATTGGTTTAAAGTTATCTAAATCTACGATGAGTAACGCAAACATTTTATCTGTATTATCCCCAGCAATCATACAACGCGCTTCTTCTTCAAGTTGTCGCCTGTTGGGAAGTGCCGTTAAAGGATCACTGTGTGAAAGTAGCTTTAGTTTTTCATTATTATCTAGCAACTCATCCTTGGCAGCCTTAAGTTCAACCACCAGCTCTTTCAGTTGGCCTCGGCGCTCATTATATAGCTCAATAAACACATTGACTTTACTGAGTAATACTTTTGTTTCTATCGGCTTAAATAAATAGTCAACCGCCCCCAATTCATAGCCATCAAAAACGTGCTTCTGATCTTTACTAATTGCTGTGACAAATATAATTGGGATAGTATTCGTCCGTTCTTGTTGCCGTAACAACGCAGCCACCTCAAACCCATCCATTTCTGGCATTTGCACATCGAGCAGCACCAAAGAAAAATCATGATCGAATGTCAGTGAGATCGCTTCATTACCAGAGTTTGCTTTAATAATTTCGACATTTAATGGCTTTAATACCTTTGCCATAGCCACTAGATTTTCAGGTCGGTCATCAACCACCAGTACTTTTGCCAATGATTCATCATTGCCACTTCCCTGGGCCGATGATCGCCGCTCTGTATGATCAGTATCATTTGCTCTATCCATCTGCCTGACCTTGCTTGAGCAATTCACATAGAATAGGCGCAATTTTATCCGCGTCTACCACATAGTCTACCGTTGTTGCCTTTATTACTGATGATGGCATGCAAGGTGAATGTGCTGTTTCAGGATCCTGCACTATAACAATGCCATCATATTTCTTTATGAGTGCAGCACCATGACTGCCATCATCATTCGCCCCCGTCATCACGACTGCAATAATTTCTTCACCATAAGCATCAGCAGCGCTTTCAAACAAAACATCGATAGAAGGTCGGCAATAACGAATCCGTTCATCAATGCTTAAACTTAGCGTACCATCACCCTCTATCAACAAATGGTAATTTCCAGGTGCAATGTAAGCCGTACCTGATAATGCCTTTTCTTTATCTGCCGCTTGTTTAACATGCACATCAGATAGTTCATTTAACCGTATTGCCATGTAATCATCACATTCAGCACCCATGTGCTGCACTATAACAATCGGCACCGAAAAATCTTTAGGTAATGCAGTGAGTACCATTTTAAGCACATCGAATCCACCCGCCGATGCCCCCATCACCACCATCTTAGGCAACATGACCGTGCCCACCTTTTAAGCGATAAATTTTTTGATCTTTTTGAATAGGTTCAAACATTTTACATACATTCGTATTATGCAAAGACTCCTTGGTTCCCAAACACAAAATACCGCGATGCACCAAACTATCTTTAAACAAACTTAGTACTTTATTTTGTAATTCAAGATCAAAATATATCAACACATTTCTGCAAATAATGACATTCATTTCACCAAAGTGATGATCAGTTACTAAATTATGATGTGAGAAAATCATATGGTCTCGCAAGTTATCAGACATCTTGACTGATTCATACTTGGAGTGATAGTAATCAGAGAAGGATGCATCCGCAGAAACCTTATTATAATTTTCAGTGTACTCCTTTATGTGCTCAGTCGAATATATCCCATCTGTTGCTATTTGCAACGAGAGCTGATTAAAGTCTGTACCATACAACTGCGTTCGCTCCAACAACCCGGCTTCTTTGAGCAAAATAGCCATAGAATATACTTCTTCACCAGTGGCACACCCAGCATGCCATACTTTTATAAAAGGGTAGGTTTTTAAAATAGGAACCACATTCTCTTTAAAGGCAATATAAAATTTTGGATCCCTAAACATTTCAGTAACTGTTACCGACATCCCAATCACAAAATCAGTAAAGAATGCTTCATCGTATAAAAGCTTGGGAACCAATTCAGATAAGCTTTCTAGCCCTGCATCATCAAGAAAGTGATGCAACCGACGCTTTAAAGATGCTTTAGCATATTGCGTGAAATCGTAGCCGTATCTTTGCATGACTGCCTGCAATAGCAAATCAACTTCAATTGCTTCGATTTCATTCTTCTTCATTTATTTTTTACCCACCCACACGCGCATCAATGAAAGCAACTTATCCACATCAACAGGCTTAGCTAAATAATCATTTGCACCTACATCTATACATTTTTGACGGTCCTCGGGCATCGCTTTAGCCGTTAATGCAATAATAGGCATTTTAGACCATTTTGGTTCTTCTCTTATTTTTTGAATGGCCTCATAACCATCCATTACAGGCATCATAATATCCATGATCACTAATGAAATATCATCACGCTCACTCAAAACATCTAAAGCAAACTTTCCATTTTTTGCCATTTCAACTTCCAAGCCATTCTTTTTTAGCACCTTCGATAGCGCAAATAAGTTTCGCATATCATCATCAACCAGAAGCACCTTGCAACCCTGCAGAGAGCCATCTGAAGAGTGAATATTTTTATGCATTTGTTGCTGCTCTGCTGGCAAACTTGCTTCTACGCTATGTAAAAATAACGACACTTCATCCATCAAACGATCAGGTGAATCTGCGCCTTTAATTACAATGCTGGATGTAAATGACCTTAACTGGCTATATTCATCCTCAGTAAGTTCTTTGCCGGTATACACAATAACCGGAGGTAAATTTGATTTTTCTTCATCAGTAAGGTTATCTAATAAATCAAACCCGGAAATATCCGGCAAACCTAAATCAAGAATAATCGTATCAACATCATCCCTTTTAATTTTAGACAGTGCATCAGCACCGCCCTCAGACGTTATTATATTTATATTGTCATTTTTTAAAAGTTTGCAGATTGCTTTCTGACTGCCTAGCTCATTCTCAATCACCAATACATTTTTTATTTTCTTCTGCAATAGACTTTCTATATTGCCAAACACTGAATTTAAATCATTTTCGCTAACTGGTTTTTTTAAATAACCAATAGCACCTGTTTCTAATAAAGAAGAGCCACCCTCAGCAGCTGATATTATATGTACCGGAATATGACGCGTTGCAGGCTGCTGCTTTAATTGTGTTAAAACTTCTTCACCTTTAATATCAGGCAAACCTAAATCCAGCAAAATTGCCGTTGGTTTATATTTTTCGGCTAACGCTATACCATCATTACCTTTGCCAGCAGCAATACATAGATATCCGTTACGCCTACCTTCTTTCATTAAAATTTTAACGAAGTTTTTATCATCATCGATAATAAGCAGTGCCTTATCCTTTCCTTGCGAGCAGCATTCGCGATCATCCTCGATCCAAACGGGCAGGACATCTGCTTCAGTGACTGTCTCTTTTACACTATCACCTTGAACCACCGCATCTGCAATTGTTGCAACAGTTGAGTTAGTGTCTTTCACGCCACCACTAGGGATATACAACGTAAAAGTTGTACCGTTGCCTTCCTCACTCTGCAAGCCTATTTCGCCACCCATCAATTGCGCCAACTGCCTCGAAATGGTTAAGCCCAATCCTGTACCACCATATTCACGACTGGTTGAACCATCGACCTGCTTAAATGCTTCAAAAATTTGTGACTGTTGCTTAAGAGGTATACCAACCCCTGTGTCTATCACTGAAAAGGCAATAACATCAGTATTTCTTAGCGCTTCATTTTTATATGCCTGATCATGTACTGGCTTATGCACACTAAGTGTTACAGAACCTGTTTTTGTAAATTTAAACGCATTGGATAATAAGTTTTTAAGTACTTGCGCAACCCTTTGCTCATCCAACGTTGCGGACTCAGCAATATCATCAGCAAGCGTAGTTATATATTGCAAATCTTTTTTCTCAGCAACGGGTTTGAATAGCGCATTTAGGTCATTGGTAACATGTTCAATTTTGACTGTTTCAAGCACTAGCTCCATCTTACCGGCTTCAACTTTCGATAAATCCAGAATATCATTAATGAGCGTTAACAACTCTTGACCACCGGCGTGAATAATACCGCATTCTTCCACCTGCTCTTCAGTCAAATTGCCATCATCATTGTCGGCAAGTGATTTGGATAAAATTAATAAGCTATTAAGTGGTGTTCGTAATTCATGTGACATATTAGCTAAGAACTCTGACTTATACGTGCCAGACACCTCTAACTCGTGCGCCTTAAGCTCTAAGGCTTGCCGTGCATTTTCGATTGAATCATTTTTATTTTCAATTTCCTGCTTTTGCTCTTCTAAATAGGCACTCTTCTCCTCAAGCTCTTCATTCGCAGCCTGCAATTCTTCACTTTGCGCTTTTAGCTCACTCTCTGATTCTTTCAATACATTGGTTTTTTGCTCAAGCTCTTCGTTAGAAGCTTTTAACTCTTCTTGCTGTGTTTGTAACGCTTTCGACATCTCACGCGATTGCACTAATAATTCTTCGGTTTTACTTTTACCAGTGATGTTGTTTACAATCACACCTATATTAGCTGCCACTAACTCTAACAGCACTTGCTGTTTTTCTGAAAATTGTTGCGCCGAGGCTAACTCAATAATACCGACCACATCATCATTGACCATAATCGGTATAACCACAATATTGCGTGGCTTGCCTTTGCCTGACCCTGAACTGATCTCGATATATTCATCAGGTGCCTCAGTCAACAAAATCATTTTCTTCTCTAACGCGCACTGACCCACCAAGCTTTCACCCAGTGCAAATTTACTCGAAATATTTTTTCTTTGCTTGTAAGCATAAGTAGCCTGCAGCACATAACACTCTTTATCGTCTTCAATTTGTTTTAAATAGAACAAACCTAGGTGTGAACCCAAGAGTGGCGTTAGCTTGCTCATTAAACCATCAGCAAAATCATTGACGGTTTCCTTTTCTTGCAATTCTGACAACAATTTAGATTGATTTGACTTAATCCAGTCTTGGTCCTCTAGCTTCGCCTTTTCTAATGTGAGTTTCTGACTATTTTCTTTTAATGCGCTAGTCATATTCTGCAATGCTCTACCTAGCATGTCTTTTTCACTCTGCAGCTCAACTTCAATATCATAATCGCCTGACGCAATGGTATTAGCCACCTCTGCTGTTTTATTTAGTTGGCGATTGATAATTCTTATGATCAAAAATGAAAACACTAAAGATAAGGCAATTATACATGCCGTTCCCAGCACAATTACCCATTTCGAAATCAATGTTGCACGTTGCGAATCCGCTTCTCGCGTAATCATTAAATCTTGCTCTGCGTTGACGAAAGCATCTAACTCTAAACGTATTTTATCTATAATTTGCTTACCTGTACCCATTTCTATCAACGCAATGACATCATTCATTGATGTTTTATTTTTATTAATTTCATGCCGTGCAGAAATCTCAGGATTCGCGGCTTTAATTAGCCACTCATTCGCCAAGAACTTTACTTCTGCTATCTGTCTTCTCACCTTATGAATGTTATATGCTTTATCTACTAAATTTTTTATGGATATTAGTTGCGAATTAAACGTTTTTAATCCTGATCTATAGGGCTCTAAATACGAATCTTTACCTGATAATAAATACCCCCTAATACCTGTCTCGCGATCAACCAGACTTTTTGTGATAGCCAAAACAATATTTTGACCATCTTTATTATCCGCATGGGCAAATTCTTTATTCATCCGCGTTAATATTTTACGCATCTGATCAACGATTTTTTTACCATTCGCTTTTGATACCCTTGCTTGAATCTTCTCATGTGTCACACGCCCGGCGTTAACTTCACCACGCAGCGCTATGGCAGGCACTGCCACATCATCAACCCACTTTGTTGATAACAATTGCAGCTTTTCAACATCCAACAGCATTTGTTTTCTATCATAAGCGCGATCGACAATGCCATTTAATTCACTCAAGCTTTTTTCTAGGCTCTGCTTTCCCTCATGATACGGCGCTAAAAACTCTTCTTTACCTGTAATCAAATAGCCACGTTGTCCGGTTTCTTGATCAACCATATTTTTGGCAATTGTCATGACAACTAAATTAGCATGCGCATTATTCGACTTACCAAAGGCAGCTTCCAATAACATCAGTTGTTCACGTATTTTGTCGAGAATGCCCTTGCCGACACCTCTTGATAATACTGTTTGCAAATAAGTTGAGTCTTTAGCGCTCAGGTTAACCTGCTTACGCGCATTAATCTCAACCATGGCGGCTTTTTCAAACCATTCATTAATTAATCTTTCAACTCGCTCTATACGTTTCACTTGTGCGGGGTTATCACTGACTAAGCGTTTAGTTTCAGCAATTTTAGTAGCGACTTCTATTTTACCTTTATTAAAAGGTTCTAAAAAATTTTCTTTACCTGAAATTAAGAACCCACGCTCACCTGTTTCTAAATCAACGACAAGCTTTTCAATTTGATACGCTTGGCCCAATGCAGTATGTGTATGCTTTACCCAGTCATAGCTGTGCTCAAGTGAGCGTATAGCGGTGAAAGTCACTATGGCTAACACGATTATCAGGATCAGTGGAATAACAGTTGTAATCAACATCTTAGTTGCTAAATCTAATCGATTAAACGCTACACCTTTAAATTTCAATTTATTTAGAATTGATTTCATGTTCACCACTCAGTAAATGTAACGTAATGAATTTACTTTCTTTTTATTCACATCTGTTTCCTTAGCGTTTCGGCGTGCTCGCTAAATATAGTCACAAACTGACCATAATGCTATGCAAGGTGAATGATGAATGGTGGCTTAGCGTTGTAGATATCTGCGCGGTATTGACTGAAAATTTTGAACTTTAACCTTTTGACCAACCCATACGCAATTTTTTATGATTCTGAGCGCAATCACGCAAATACAAATTTATAAGGGTTTGATAGGGTATACCATTATCATCTGAAAGATTTTTGAAGTAATCAATCGTATCGGCATCTAACCTCATGGTCACCTGCTTCTTAAGAGTTTTTGCATACGGATTTTTCTTTGCTTTAGAAAAGTCATATTCTTTTTTCATCGCTACGCACCTCTGTATTGTTTAGACTCTCTTCTTGTTGCTTTTCTGGCAGATATGACTCGTATGACACGATCATTTTCACGGTAACAGTGACAAACGACCAACATATGTGTATGAGCACTGCTTATCCTTATTCGATGATGCTTTCCGAGCATCCCATTCAAATGAAATCGTCGTATCAATTACATTGTTATTATAATGCAATTAAATGTCCAGTTATAAGTATCTTAGATATAAAATATACTCAACCAAAATCCAGTGGGAATCCAATTTTATTATATCAAGTAGGCATAGTAAGGACTAAAAATCTACTCACAACATCCGGCACAATACGGTGATTGCACATCCAGCTCTGTTCGAATAGCATGGGTACTCTACTCGAGGGAACCCTAATGAATAAAGAAACCGCGATCGTGATCTTTAAAGAAAAATCTATTCGCCGCACTTGGCACAATGATGAGTGGTGGTTTAGCGTTGTAGATATCTGCGCTGTATTAACTGAAAGCTTAGACGCTGGCGCTTATTGGCGAAAATTGAAACAACGACTACTCCGGGAAGGCAGCCAGGTCGTGACAAATTATCACGAACTGGACAATAGTGAACCCGTGACAAATTGTCACGGGTTGAAAATACAAGCCCAAGATGGCAAATGGCGTATTACTGACTGTGCAAATACCGAAGGGATTTTACGAATCGCACAATCCATACCATCCCCTAAAGCTGAACCCTTTAAACGATGGTTGGCTAAAGTAGGTTATGAACGTATACAAGAAATAGAAAACCCTGCACTCGCTCAAGAGCGTATGAAAAAGCTTTATGAACAAAAAGGTTATCCTAAAGACTGGATTGATAAACGCATACGCGGCATCACCGAACAAACAGATTATGCAATCCTAACAGCAGAAATTTCAAATGCTACCTTTGGCATGACACCATCTGAATACAAACAACATAAAAACCTACCTAAAAGGTCTAAAACTAATTTACGTGATCATATGACTGATCTCGAGTTAATTTTCACCATGCTCGGTGAAAAGGTAACAACAGAAATTTCGCACCAAGAAAAACCTGAAGGCATGCCCGCCAATAAAAAAGTCGCTCGTCGAGGCGGCAAAGTCAGCGGTAATGCCCGCAAAGAAACCGAAAAAGAACTAGGTAAGAGTATTATTAGCCCGGATAACCACCTAAACTTACTTGAGTCAAATATTAATGATGAGGAAATATCATGACCAATAAACAATTAATAGAAACTTACTTCAATGAAGCTTGGAGCAAAGGTAACCTCGATGTGCTTGATGAAATAATATCTCCACACTATGTCAATCATGCCGCGGCGATTGAAAATCCCGAACCAGGGCCAGCCGGATTAAAACCGATTATTGAAGCGATGCGCCAAGGCATCCCTGATTTGCACTATGACATTCTTAATATTGTTGATGGCGGTGATCATGTGGCCGTGTATACGATGATGAAAGGCACACATACCGGTGACTTTTTTGGTATGGCACCAAGCAATCAAAAAATTTCAGTACAGCAAATGCAAATTGAACGCATTGAAAATGGTCAATTAGTTGAGCACTGGCGTGTTACTGATGATCTGACTTTACTAAAACAAATAAAAGTGCTTAATGATTAAATCGTCGTCTGCTTTTTAAGTTTTTTTGCATAAGGAACGGAGCGAAGCGTAATAATTATCCAGCCATCTGCTGAATTTCAAATTCAGTAGGGTTTTTCTAAAGGAAACAAGGCATAAGATGGCACCACGTCGTTTTATTTTCGCTAGATTGAGACATTTTGTTTCGCTTTTATTCGCTAACGCGAATAACGCTTCTGATATGATTTCGCCTACGCGGAATAAATCCGCGTGAACGGCGAGCAAAGGGGAGAATAACCCTCTCCCCTTTGCAAACCCCATGGGGTCATCTATGGCACCACGTCGTTTTATTTTCGCTAGATTGAGACATTTTGTTTCGAATTTTGAGCATCGTAGCGGAATTTACATCGTCGGTAACTGAGCAACGAAGCGCAAAAATTCGAAACAAAATGGCCAAGATAGTAGAAAATAAAACGATGTGGTGGCTATGGGTGGACTTGAACCACCGACCCCAGCATTATGAATGCTGTGCTCTAACCAGCTGAGCTACATAGCCATATCAATATGAAGCTGGGAATTTTGCGCATTTTATCGCATATTGTCAAGAGGTTTTCGTAACGTTAAGATAGACCCTTCATACAGAATAGCTCAAGGAGACCTTATGTTTAGCCAAGATTTGGAATATCACGACGGCAATACACGCTGTGTTGGCCGTCTCGCCTATGATGACAGCCATTCAAACCCTCGACCATGCGTTTTAGTGGTACATGCATTTGAAGGGCGTAATCAGCTGGCCTGTGACTATGCCAATCAATTAGCTGAGCTGGGATATGTTGGCATTGCGGTTGACATGTATGGTGAAGGCAATGTGGCACATGATTTAGAGGGCTGCATGGAGTATATGATGCCGTTATTTCAAGATCGTGCGGCTTTGCGTGCTCGTATCTTAGCGGCTTTTGAATCCGCCAAAGGGCTTGATGTGGTGGACAATAACCAGATTGCGGCCATGGGTTTTTGTTTTGGCGGGATGACCTGCCTGGATTTAGCTCGCAGTGGTGCTGATGTTAAAGGTGTTGTGTCTATTCATGGTGTATTCGCTGCGCCTGAAGGTTTGGACTGTGATATCAAAGCTAAAGTACTTGCGTTACATGGCTACCTTGACCCACAAGTTCCACCCGATCAATTAGCCGGCTTTGCTGACGAAATGAACGCTCAGGGCGCTGACTGGCAAGTGTTGTTCTTTGGTAATGCTAAGCATGCGTTTACTGACCCGAATGCGGCAGATATTGGCGCGCCTGAAATGGGCCGCGAATATAATGCTGAGGCGACGGCTCGCAGTTGGCAGTATTGTCAGGATTTCTTCAATGAGTGTTTTGGGTAGAAGGACTGACTTATTGCACTATGGTGGCTATCAAGGTGGATGGCGTAGTGCAATACGAGCCACTTCAAACTTGTTGTATCCCACTGACCAGTGTATAGTGGCAGTTTTTAGGCAGGCATGATCGTGACAGCAGATACTTCCACAATGGTCATCTTGGTCGATGAAGCCGATAATCCGGTTGGCCAAGAAGAAAAACTTCAAGCCCATAAATTGGGGCTATGTCACCGCGCTTTTTCTGTTCTTATTTTCCGCAATCACAACGGCTTGGAGTTGTTATTACAGCAACGCGCTAAGAGCAAATACCATTCACCCGGATTATGGACAAATACTTGTTGCAGCCATCCGGCGCCGAATGAAGACACCAAACAAGCCGCACAGAATCGATTACAAATGGAGATGGGCATTGAGTCCGAGCTGACACATGCTGGCGTGTTTCATTATACCGCTCCGTTTAAAAATGGCTTGACTGAAAATGAAGTTGACCATGTCTACTACGCATTCGTTAACAGTGACTGCGAAGTAAAACCTAATCCAAATGAAGCTTCTGATTTCCGTTGGATCAAGATGAGCCAACTCATCAGTGAGCTAAACCAACAACCAAAGAGTTATACCCCATGGTTTCAGCAAGCGCTGCACATGGCATTAGGGCATATGAACGAAGAGACGACACATGGATAGTTACGACTTTCAAACCACCGTGCATGCGAAATGCATATTGACTGGTGAACATGCCGTATTGCGGGGCACACCTGCTTTAGTATTCCCAGTATCCGCTAAATATTTTCGCTTAAGTTACCAAAAAACCGACGATCAAAAACTGCATGCTGATCATGGCTCAAGCTATGGTGAAAACACCATGTTATTATTTTGGCCGGTACTAGAAAAAGCCTTAAACATGCTGGGCCACTCAATGAGTGACATCACCGGAAAGTTTGTATTAGAAAACACTATCCCAATAGCAGCAGGCTTAGGCTTCTCGGCCACCATTTGTGTTGCAGTTAGCCGTTGGTTGGTATGGATGGGTTATTTAGAAGAGACGAAGGTCTTTAGCTTTGCTCGCTCACTGGAAGATTTATTCCACGGCAAAAGCAGCGGCATTGATGTGATTGGTGTAATGAAAGATGAACCCACTCACTACCGTATTGGCGATGAGCCTGAGCTGGTTGAAGTCAACTGGCAACCGCAGTTGTATCTATCGTATTGCAATAGCTCAAGCATTACCGTTAAAGGCGTGACCAATACTGAAAAACTGTGGAAATCAAACCCCGACCTAGCACAACGTCTACACGACTTAATGAGTGAAAGCGTGCATCTTGCACAAAGTAGCCTCAGCAAGTTGGCCCACGATGGTTACAACCTGATGAAAAAAGCGATCACTATCGCACATGACTGCTTTCGTGATTGGGGCTTAATTGAAGGTGAGCTCGACGAGCATATCGCGCAACTCAAAAAGTGTGGCGCCGTCGCCGCTAAACCTACCGGCTCTGGTGGTGGCGGTGGCTATGTGTTAAGTTTATGGCAAGGATCACCACCGGATGATCTACCGTTTGAACTAACACCGCTGCTTAAACATGAAGAAAAAAACACCTGACTTAAAAGGATTTATGTGGGTTAGCATCATACAAAGCGTATTGTTGCTGGTTTTATTTTTTGCTTACTATCACATTATTCCTCTATCGCCACACCAATGGCTCAAGCCAACCATCGCACAATGGGCGAACACCGATCAGCTCAATAACCCATGGTTCATCAGTTGGCTGATTTTATTCGGTATGTTTTATACATTAAGTGATAATGGCGAACAACGCTGGCAACTGATTTTTATTTCGATTGTGTATGGCATTGCTGCCGCGGTATTAATGCATTTTTCACCCGATAATAGCTATGGCCGATCAATAGCCACCATCAGTAGCTTTGCATTGTTATGCTTTTTGCAACAATACCACCAACAAGGCAAAAGCCGACTCGATTACACTTTGCTATTTAATGCTGTGTGGAACAATGTCGCGGCCATTGGCTTGACGCTGATATTCGCTGCACTAGCCGTGGTTGTACTAGCACTGTGGGGCGAACTGTTTAGCACCATTGGCATTAAATGGTTCACTAACTTATTTAGTTCATTATTGTTTTCATGCTTAATAGGCCCTGCTTTATTTGCTACCGGTTTATTTACCGTCTTAAAACTGCAAACCATCTGCGACAATGCGCGTCATATTTTATTGGGCTTTTGTCGCTTATTATTACCCGTACTTGCATTGATCAGCTTACTCTACATCATTGCATCGATCATCGACTGGTCAGGCAACAGCAACAGCCATACCGGCCTGTTACGCAGCTTATTACCAGCATTAGCGTTTCTTGGCATTGTATTTATCAATGCCACTTACCAAACCGGCGAAGAAAAGGTTCATCTGTTTTTTAAATTATCGGTATTAGTTCTGACTTGTTGCATGAGCTTATTATTGATTCGTGATTTATATGACCGCACCTATGCACTGCATACCATTAGCTTACATAACCTACCATTACATATAGCGACCATTAGTGCTGTTGCTGGCATACTGCTCGTACTGCTTTATCATTTATGTTACTTCTTCAGCCATAAACAGCAATGGCAAGTTGGCAATATCAGCTTAGCTTGGTTAACCATCATCTTTAGTATCGCATTAGCCTTCTTACCTAAGCCGACACACCTGCCTGCGCTTGAACCTGGCATTGCCATGCCACCAATAAAACACACCCTGGCAGACGCCAAACTAAGCTGGGTCACACCACAACAACTACTCAATACGAAACCATTAGTGCTGGGTTACAATCAAAATGGTGCTATTTATACCTGTCGCGCCACTATTGAAGATGCCCTACATAATGGTGAATTACAAAACGGTCGTTGCACGATTATTGCTAACCAACAAGCTTATGATGTCGAAGCATTTGAAATTCTGGCTGGCGATAATAATATTATTTGGAAACAACAGTATCCTGTACACAATAAAAATGATTTTGCCATTCACGTTGGCAATCAATCTAAGAAAAAAAATGCCTTACGCATCTGCCGTGCGATTTATAAAAACAATATTCATGTCGGTAGTTTTGATGAAGCGAAATGCTGGGTAACCGATGGTATAAATGTCACTGCTGCGCAGCCGTTTCAGGTGTTGTATGCGATTATTCATCAATGACCAGATAACTGCTAATGCAAGTAAGGCTACCAGGCGTGCCTTTCGAGCGGCGTGTGGTATAGGGATGTAAGGGAACACGAGGGCAGGGAAGCCCGTTCGGGAGGAAGGCATCCCTGGTAGCCTTACAGTTACACTGCGCCATTTATCTGTATTGATTTCAACAGTGAAATATCCATAATCCATACTATTATTAACGGCATATAAATATATATTAGGTGACAGTGATGATAGCTAAGCGTATGAGTATATTATTAACCTCTGTATTTGCTGCATTATTTTTCAATATCGGTTTAGCCGCTTCTTATGGTGATATAAAAGTTGTTAACAACTCCACGTTGATCAAAAGCATTAGCATTGGTGGTGGCGTGCAAAACAAAGAATTAGGCGTGGGCGAAAGCACCATACTCTCTCGCTCACAGTTAGCGTGGGGTGACAATGGCACCCAACAAGGCACCCTTAGCATAAACACCGTAGCCATGCATAAAGAAAATAAATATACGCTGATGTTGAAATCACAGGTTGAACGCAACGTCACCGTTCGACTATTTCGTGGCTTTATTGTGCTTAGCTCTGACCGTGGCGATGTAGTGCTCAACCCTGGGAAGTAAACAGTTAGCGCCAAGGAGCAAATACTGGCACGTCAGCAGCGCCATCAAGATCTAAACTTCTAAATGCTTGCTGTGCTTCCTGTTTCATTTGGGTAAAATCTTCCACCGTTAAAATACGTGTTATTACCCTAAATTTATCACATGCCCTGTCTATTCTGGTAAATAACGCCGCACAACGCCTGTATTTAACGTCCCCCTCAAGGCGAGACCTGGCGCGAGGGGACTGTGCTAAATATTGCATATAACTCGTCAGTCGATACAGCTCATTTAAATTTTCTGCTTTATAAGGCGGTGACCATGCCAACATTTTTGTATCGTAGTAACCAAGCTCGATAGTACGAAAACCATCTGCTTTAAACACAGCAATCATTTTATGTACGGCATCAATATATCGTCCCATAGCACGATCAAATATCCCCTGCTCTCTTGGTTGTATTATTCTGACCGGAGGCCGTGCAAATACACCAATACGCACGGCAGCACCTGCAGGTGCCACAAACACTCCAGCTGCATGAGCCACACCAACGCCCGCACGGCTTGCAGAAAATTGTGGATATAAAGCTATAGCTATGACGCTAGCCGTGCCGCCCATATCGATATATCTATTTATCTTATCGACATGCCGCTCTCGCACATCTTTAGGTAACGACAGCAAGTATTTAATAATGGATACCGAACGATCAGTTAATTGGGAGGTGTAAAGCACCTTTTCCGATTCAAATGCCGCCTGTTTTATGCGTGCAAACAGTGCTAACATTTGTGGTTTATAAGCAGTAGCACCGCCTAATTTTTTCATGGTGCCATTACAAGTTAAGAATTCAGGCAAAGTTCGTAGTTGCCTTAGGTAATAATTGCCTTCTATAAACTCTCGCCTCAGATCATGCAAAAATAGCTCCGAAATATAGCTTGTCGCCTCATAACGACCGGACACCCACCAATCCACACACTCCACCATTTCCTGCGTTAATATTGGTGATGGCAGCCGAGACAAAATACCAGCCATGAACCAAGTGCATCGTGCAAAGTTCTCCGGCTGAGAGCTTAAAAAACTGAGCTGGGATAGCAATTTAAGATTGGTAGCTGTTACCCACTCAGGCTTCCATGTTTTTGCAATCACCTCGGCATATTCATCACGAATGATGCGTAAGTTTATGAGCGGCATATACCACTCACCCGATATTTCATTGGCAGCAACTCGCCTAACAATTTTTGACATGGGCGCACCCTGCTCAGCGCCGGTAACCACATAACCGGTTGTAGGGGGTAGGCCCCACCTCGCGCTCGACAAAAAATGCAATTCATTGTCTTCGGTAACACAATAATTCTGCCAATAGTCCATCTCAATGTATAAATCGAAATATAACCGAGATAATGGTGTGTCAACAGGATAGCTTTGAGTAGCCAGTAAAGGCCGTTTACTACCATCCCCACCAGCGGAGTCATTTTCAAAAGCCAATTGATAAGCTAATGATTTTGATTTATCGTCGGTTACTTTAAATGGCTTCACCAATGCATCCACCACCCGACGCACACGATCGACCTGCCAATCACCCTTGT
Source organism: Coxiellaceae bacterium (assembly GCA_029212925.1). Lineage (GTDB taxonomy): Bacteria > Pseudomonadota > Gammaproteobacteria > Coxiellales > Coxiellaceae > JARGNX01. The sequence goes on from JARGOB010000002.1 coordinate 289,731, forward strand.
GTAATCGCACAAAGTAACCGCGAGTTGCGGCTTGAATTCGAGTGACTACTCGCGTTTCATTGCGGTATTGCTGTTTAACTTGCCAACGCTTTAATGCAGCCTGCAGATTGCAAGCAACTTTTTGCTTGGCTTGTTCTAACCGAGCTTGCTGTCTCAGTACAACTTGGTGTGCTTCATATTTTAATTCACGTTGTTTTTGCACTTGCACCTGTCGATAACTCTCTGCACACCGCTCTGGATCCGGAGTAATTTTGGCGTTTTGCTCATATCGTTCTACCAATGCATTCAAGCGTTGCACAACAGGGTCTGGTGCCATTGAAAATGAGCCGCCATCTTCATTCATTGCCAATCTTTCGATTGGCTTATACTGCTGCATCATTTGCAGCATAATATGCCTTGCAGCTTCACCGCGTTGCGTGTGGTGCAAACAAGGAAGCGCAACACCATCTGCCATTAAATCGCCATCCGGAATAGAATAGGGCATGTAGTTTACTGTCATTAATTCTGCACAGCGCTGCGCTAGCATCACCCGTGTTTCTTCATGTATTTCAACGGCGTCATCTGACAGTGTCGCCCGCACATTCTCAACAAATTGATTTAAATACACCAGCTCAGGCGATAATGTATACCCCTGCCGAATAACATGCTCCTCCATGAGTGCTGGTAAACGTGCCATAAACTCAGAGCTAACCCATGCATCCGTCATCATATCATTCCACTCAATCACGTCATGAATGCTAGTAATAACGCCAGTATCAAACAAAGGCTTTAGTATGCGCTGCAATTCAGCGACATAATCTGGATTAGATAATGCTTTGCGATGCCGCGGTGCTGGCGCAACAGGCGCGGGAACTGCAGGGGCAGCTAATGGCATAACGTGGGCAACAGGGGCGTGCGGCTCGACAACAACCACTAAGCCACCCGCTGCAGCGGGTTCAGCCTTTTGTTCTACAGCAGCACCTGCTGCCGGCGCCACTTCATCAGCTGCTGTTTTGCGATACTCCAACATACGCTCGGTATAAAAAGCAACGAGATTTTGTGCAATTAATTCTGGCGTATAGCGTGCATTCATCTGCTCAGCATAAAGAGCCGCATCAGCTTCACTATAAGGAATAAGATGCGCCGTCTCATCCACAAATTGATCTGCTTCTGCACCATCACGTAATGTAAAACCAATTCGCGCTGCCGTTTTCTTTAATTGCAATAAACTGTGTGACTCAAGGTTCTGGCTAATTTGATAAAAGGCATTATGATAATCATACAGCTCATCTACTATGCTCTGACGCATCTGTTCCAGTGATGCGACCTCTGTTCCAACCTGATCCAACTCTTGCGCCAACTTATTTAAGCTCGTAAATAAACCGGTAGGGCACATTCGAATCTGCAACTCTAAAAATTGTACGGAGGTACGTAACATAACTTGTTTTGCTAGCCCACCCGACCTCATCTTTTCCAAGCGAAAATAAATTAGTTCATATAAATGCTTTAAATTTCGATGAAAATCTTCACCTTTTAATAAATAATTACCATGCGCACAAAAATATCCCTTTGACCGCCTAAAACCTTCACCGCTCAATCCCAACCCAATCGCCATGCTTTCACAAGCATCATAGAGTTTTGCCATCTGCATTTTATACTTAGAAAAAGAATTTTCATGAAAAACATAGCAGGGCATTTCCGCATCACTTATGCCATACAAAGTACGCATATGAGCCAGCTTCTGTTGCTCAAATGCCTCATCTCTTCTAGCCGGCGGCAAATCAAATGCAAGATCTGTAACTAAAGGGTGACGACTCATCCATTTCTCCCACTGTATCGTTTTGCGATAAACGACAGCAATCCCTGTCATAGCGCTTTAAGATAACGAATATCATGAAAAACTTCTATGATGGTTATTGGTTTCGGTTTACCGTCAACATGGCAGGAAAGACCTGCGCTATCGCATTACGGTGCTGCGATTGAAATAATAATTTTACATTAGGACCGGCATCCATTGTAAAATAAACCGGTATGCCTTGTTGGCGACATTGCCATACTTGTTGCATGGCTAAGACTGAATCTTCCGCCCAGTAATTGACCTGAGGTTGTGCATTCTGCATGGTGGCATGCATTAATAATGCATTATTTTCAGCGCAGGCTGCTAAACGCTCAAAATCTTTGGCTAACAATGCTTGTTTAATGCACGAGAAATCCGCTTCTGCTTTGCGTGGCCAGATGCGATACAGCGATGACGTTTCAACGGTGCGCTGCATCGCGACTCTTGATGACACCGACTTTTGTTGCTCATCCAACAACAAAAGGCCCACCTCAAATTCTGGCCAATCGATATCAATCGGCAATGCTTGGCTGTCTAATCCATCGGCTCGCTCACCACGACGCCACTCAACAAAGCCCTGCCACAAAGAACGCGACGCACTGCCGCTGCCTAAACGTGCCAATATAGAAAGATCACCATCATCCAATTGCCAGCCACATAAATCACGCAACGCTAGTACCATTGCGGCAAAGCCGCAAGCCGAGGATGCCAAACCTGCAGCAATAGGAATATTGCTAATTGTTTCAACGCGGTAATAATGCTGTTCCGTGCCACGAAATAAATCCAAGAAAGCGACCAGCTTTGAATAGAACTCACTGTCGTAAGCCAGCTTTTTCTTATTGAGAATGACATCATCCTGTGCAGCGTCCAGTAAACTTAACGTGGTGGTACAACCCTTATCACCCAAGCTAACAGACAAACTCGAGTTGCAAGGTAAATGTAATTGTTGATCACGCTTACCCCAATATTTACACAGAGCAATATTGGTCGGCGCCATACAGGTCACGCTGGACTGCTTTATTTCACGTGATTGGTCACGCAATAAATAATCTACCATTTCCTGTTTATTACAACTGACATCCACTTTCATTCGACACTCACTCCTTTAGCGCTCACATTAACCGGTATGATTTCATAAGGACAATCTGCATGATTCAATTCACCAAAGCCCATCACACAATCACCCAAGCCCGCTCCTGATATTTTTGCGGCATCAATGTGGGGCTGTGCTAGTAAATAATTCAGCATAATGGTTAAGGTTTGATTGCAAACACCGAGTGCTTGCATTGCTTGTTGGTTTTGCTCAATCGCTTGATACAATTGTGGCATTGCGCCTTGAGCAACGCTATCGATTGCTTGCTGCACACACTGACCTATTTGGTGATACACAGCCGTTAACTGTTCAGGCTTATCCGCAAATTTTTGCTGCACATGAGCAATCACATCCGCAGTTTTCATTTTGCTGCCCGAATACAACAACACCCAATTTGGCAACCAATTCAGTGGTTGTATTTCAAACGGCAATGCGCGATAAGCCAATACACCGCCATAGACACTAGCCGCTACATCAGCACCCGAACAGCCACCTTGAATAGAACGCACCGCGTCTAATGCTCGTTGAAATATTAATGCTAAATCTAATTCGGGTCGCAACCAATTGGCTAACGCTGATGTCACAGCAACAACAACAGCTGTTGATGAACCCAAGCCCATTGCCCTGGGCATGTCCGACTCAATCACTAAATCAAAGCCCAATGGCAATTCAGTTTGCCATTGCTGAATCGCCGCCACCACAAACCCATACGGTTTTTTTGCGACCATCTCGGACACAGTCATTTTATACTGACCGAAGTGACAATCAATGGTGATTTTTTCATCGCTGCGGCGGTGCAGATTTACAGTAATACGTTTATCAATTGCCGCGACTAATGCCGGTTCGCCATGCAACACCGCATGCTCACCCATCAGCATCACACTTCCTGGTGCGGATACCGTATAAGACATTTATTTCACTCGCAGTTGGGCCAACAGATGAATGGCATCGGATAACGATACCTTGTTGTGGGTTTGTAAATGTTTTTCTAATAGTGGCTGCAAACTGACTTGCTCCGTGGCTGTCGCATCTACCGATAATAATAAATTCTTAATGTGCAGCTTCATATGGCCTTTGACAATACCATCACCGACCAACGCGTTAATCGCCGCTAGGTTTTGCAACAGCCCCACAGCAGCGACGATACGCGACAGCTGATCGGCATGCTCTATCTTCATCAGTTTCAATGCAATCTTAGCAATCGGATGTAACTTGGTCACACCGCCAACACAGCCAGTAATAATTGGTGCTTCTAAGTCGCCCACCAAATGGTCACCCTGCATACGCCAACGCGTAATCGAACGATACTGACCTGAGCGTGCGGCATACGCATGCACACCCGCCTCTACAGCGCGCCAATCATTACCGGTGGCAATTAATACCGCATCGATTCCATTCATCACCCCTTTATTGCTGGTCGCTGCACGATAAGGATCTAACTCTGCAAAGTGCGATGCCTCTTCAATCGCGTAACCCAACTGCGGATCGATATCGTGAATCACGATACGTGCTTTGGTCAGTTTAGTATCCGGTAAATTAGACACGATACACATCGCGATATCTTCACCAGTTAATTCTTGCAATGGATGGCGCAAATATTCGCACACTTGGTTGATGATATTGGCACCCATGGCATCACAGGTATCAATCATCACATGCACCACGGCTTTCATTTCGCCGGGTTTTTCTAATAAAGTGCGTACCGTGATGTCTTTTACACCACCACCGCGCTTCACTAGCCCTTCCGCCACATCTTGATTAGCACAGGCCATCAACGCTTGCTTTTGACTGTCAACCTGACCGATAAACGCCATGATGTCATTCACTTTCGGAAAGTAGATTTGACCTATCGCACACGTGCCTTCGGTGCGTGTTGTCACTTCCCCACTCTCCCGTAACCACTTAGCCATCTTGCTGCAACCGGCCACAATCGAGGTCTCTTCTACGGCCATCGGCACGACCACTTCTTGATCGTCAACCACCAAACCAGGCACCACCCCCAGCGGGATAGGCAAGCAACCAATCGAATTCTCGATAAAGTGATCCGCCAATTGATGCAGCTCATCACTGGTGATTTGGTCCAATATGGTCTGATCTGCTGCTGTTAGCCAACCAGCCTCAACCAAGCGCTGCCAGCGCTGCGCAGGCGTTAACTTATATAAGCCTTTCAATAATTGAGGTTTATTATCTACGACAGCATCCATCAACGTCACTCTCTTAACAGTTGTTCAGCGCCAAATTATATGCGATCAACCAAGGCATTGCGAGGCTTAATGCTGATGATAATGCGGCAGCCGCCTGATGGTGAGGCGCCTACATAATCGACCCTGAATGAAGCGTTACAATGGATTTAGCAATCGCCAAACCTAAGCCGGTATGCTTTTGGTAGTTATCTTTTGATATTTTTAATATTACCTTGACTTGACTGTTAGCAAACTTTAACGCATTGGTTATAACGTTTTCAATCGCGCGTGACAATACGCTGCTAACCACTTATTGATATCCTGATCAAGCATATCGCCGAACGACTTGGATTAAGCGAAGTCATTGATGACATAGGCTTAGATAAAAAAGTCAGCGCAAGAACCCGCCTCAATGGGCATGGCGCCTTGACTCTCACATCATCCAAATTGGTCTACTGCCTGACAAACTTAAGCAGATCTAAGATACTTCCTCTATCTGCACCTCGCAAAGCTAAAATATATTCTTTGCGTACTTGAGTTTGACTTGAATAATCTTGAATATTGTGACCACCCCAGCTAAAGGGCTTTGCTCCCAACGACACTAACAGCAAATCAGTGATGACTCGAGAATGACGCCCATTACCATTTGAAAATGGGTGAATCAGCACTAAGCGATGGTGAAACCTAGCTGCGATCTCATCAATACTATAACTATCATGTTGAATTTGAAAATATGAATCGTCAACAAGCTTTCTTAAAGCTGTTGAAATTTCAAGCCAATGCACTCCAATATTCTTATCTGTTTTTCTAAATTTACCAGCCCATTTCCATACATCACCAAACAATTTTTTATGCAATTGCTTGATAAAGCGTTCACATAAAATATCAATGGTAATCCATTGCTTTTGTTTCAACCATAACATTCCAGTTGCAATATTCATTTGCTCAACAGCATTTAGCTCACCTTGCGATGTAACATAGCTTGGAATAAGATCATGTAATTCATCAGGCGATAGTGGCGTTGCGCCATCAGGGCACTCAAATAAATTATTCATCCCAAAGACCTTTTAAGTTTTTATGCAAAATCTCTTGAGCTAATATACGCACCTGATCATCAATTTCTTTATCTACAAATTGATCCTCCAAGCTCATATGCTGTCCTGAACTTATAACAATTTGTCGTGCTTTCTCCATAGCTCTTTGTTCTACTTGCTGCAACAAGCCATGTCCTTTCTTGGGTACTAAAACATAATGCAACTCACAACCCATGGCATCAGCTACTTTTGCCAATGTCTCGAGCTTTAACTTTTGCTCTACTTCAGCATGCTCCACCATCAAAATTCGCCGCCTAGATACACCGACACGTTTCGCCAGTTGTTTATACGTCAGACCAAGTGTCGTACGTATGGCCTTAATCCAGCCACCTCGAGGCATGGACAAACGTGAAAATGCAGCGCTATCTGCCGATAATTTTTTATCAAACTGAGCAATATTATACAGTTTTGACATAACTTATATGTTCCAAATTAAGACACATTAAGTATACTTATATATTCCCTATTTTTCAAATTAAAGGGAATAGAAAGGTTCCTAGTATATAGCAATGCCATGAAATATATCATTATTATCATATATATGCGTCAATTAGTCACAAAAAAAGGTATTTAAGTCAAGTCTTGCCTACTTACTGCAAGAAGCCTTGAGATTGCATTTGCCACAATGAATAAAACACACCCGCCTTATCAGCGATTAATTCATTCAATGTACCATCTTGCACGATGCGACCATTATCAAATACCAAGATTCTATCCATGTCTTTCAATGTCGATAAACGATGCGCGATCGCGATTGCGGTTCGACCCTGCATAATGTTATGCAAGCCTGCTTGAATGAGCTTTTCGGTTTCGGAATCCAATGCTGAAGTCGCCTCATCCAATAAGATAATCGGCGCCGCCTTAAGAAAAGCACGTGCAATTGCGATACGCTGCTTTTGACCACCGGATAATTTCACACCGCGCTCACCCACCAATGACTCATAGCCTTGTGGTAAAGCCAAAATAAAGGCATGGCACTGCGCATGCTTGGCTGCTGCTGTCACTTCTTCATCTGTCGCATCTGGGCGAGCAAAACGAATATTATCTAAAATACTGCGGTGAAATAATTCTGTGTCTTGCGGTATGCTAGCGATTTGCTCACGCAATGATTTCTTTTGCACTTGTTTAATATCCTGACCATCAACTAGCACCTTACCTTGCTGCACATCCATTAAACGTAAAATCAAATTAATAAAGGTGGACTTACCGCCTCCTGAATGACCGACCAAACCTACTTTTTGACCCGGTTTGATGTCGACATTTAAATCATTAAACAACGGTTGATTACTTTCATAACCAAAATCAACATGCGAAAACGTAATACCGCCATTTACTACATGTAACGGTTTGGCATCGGCAACATCTTTAATCGCATGCGGCTCAATCATGTAACTCAATGCTTGACGGCACTCGCCCACCGCTTTGGAAAATTCCAGCATCTGAGTGCCTAGCTGCCACACTGTCATGCTAATAAACATACTTAAGGTTAAAACAAAGGCAAAATCACCGGCTAATATGGCGCCTGTCAAACTGGATTGCACCAGTAAATACAACATAACTGCCACCAAGATGGTTACCATAATCCCTTGGATAAAATTCAACAGCAATTGCTTCCAACCAACGCGACGATCCCAATAAACTGTCTCCGCTATCGATTGGCTTACACGATCGCTTTCATACGTCATATTCGAAAACAACTTGGTTAAAATAATATTCGAAATAGAATCAGAGATAACACCGCTCATACTCGCACGCGTCACCGATAATTGATGCGCCGTTTGTTCAATCCATTTAGCACCAAAGAATGACACCACCATATAACTCAAGGTCCATAAAAATAATGCAACACCAAAAATAGGCTTTACTACTATTGCCACAGTAACCGCCGCAATCAGCAATGAAAAAATACGCGGGTAAAACCAGACATTAAATATCTCAATAATTTTTTCAACGTTAGTACACATATCAAAGATTTTCTTGGTCAATGTGCCGGCAAAATTATTTTGAAAAAAGTTATAGGAATGAAACATCAGATAATCAAACATATCTTGGCCAATCTTGGCTTTCAATACTGGGTAATATCGCAGCACAATAAAATCAAATAACCTGAAATTTACATTCATCCACAACGACATGGCCGCATACAATATGCAAGGCCACAGTATATTGACCACCATCTGGTGCCCATGATACTGCGCTGCTGCATCAATAATACGCTTTAATAAATACGGCGTTAAAGTCAGCTCAACTGCCCAAAATAACGCGACAACAAAAAAACCTACCTGCACTAGCTTGTGTGGCTTTAAATAATGCCATACGAATTTAAAAACACTGTTTGGTACTTGTTTTGGCTGCTGCATCGCGCTTTACTCTACTACTTGACTGTTAATATAGAAATACATTGCTTCAGAATTCAATATGCTGTATCAATCTACCCAGCTCACTAACCATATAAAGGGGCACATTTATAATTTTTGATTTTATATCTTCAGACAATGGCAGTTGCGACACACGAAAACCATGTGCTAATTTTTTTTCAGTCATCATTAATTGAATTGACTTTAAACGGCCTATGCTGCCCGCCTTTACCTCAATCGGCACAATATCTGCTCCATATTGACCAACAAAATCCACTTCCGCCTTACTGCTTTTATTTTCACGCTGCCAATAAAATAACTCTGCACGTTGATAATAGGATTCGTAGGCCAGAAGTTCCTGGCAAACAAACTGTTCAGCCATTTGACCGCGATCTACTGTCATAATGTCATCACTCATTAACACATCTGCCGACAAGCCACTCTTTGCAGACATCAACCCCACATCTAAAAAAAACAACTTATATTTTTTATGGTTAACTAATGCATTTATAGGGGTCCCCGATGCAGCTGTTGCATAAACTTGATATACAACACCCGCCAACACTAAACAATTTATCGCTTGCTTTAAAACTTTCGAACTCACATTCGGGTCTATTTTGCTGTATTTAGTTTGCTGCCCCATCAACAATGGCATTTGATCAAAAACCGTCTTTATATGATTCTCAGTAGCACGAGATGCATACTTAGAAAAATCATCCATATAGGTTTCTAAAATGCCCATTTGTATTCGCTGAAAATCCTGCACGCCCTCTGATTGAATATACTTCTCTACTACTGCCGGCATGCCACCTAGGGTTATGTAATTTCGAACCTCTTGCAGCAACTGACTGTGTAGCACGTCAGGTATAGGGTTATCCATTGTGGCTTTTTTGATTTCATCAATCCATATGGTTTTATCTTTAGCTGTTAGATACTCAAGAAATGAAACTGGTTTTAAATAGAGGTACTGAACCCTACCCACTGGCATTTTAAAATCAGGAGCATTTAACGCGAACTCCAATAGCGAACCTGCAGCAATAACATGCAGGTGAGGCATATCTTCTTTAAAATATCGCAATGCCTGAATAGCTTCAGGGCACTGTTGTATTTCATCAATAAATAATAAAGTTTCACCCGGTATAATGGGCTCGCCTAACACTAAAGAAATTTTATGGATAATGTCATTGGGGCTAAAAGTCGAAAAACACTTCATATACTCAGGATTTTTTTCCAGGTTTAATGATGCAGTCCGCTTAAAGTGCTGCCGACCAAACGTCTCCACCAAGTGCGTTTTGCCCACCTGCCGAGCACCTCGCAACACGATGGGTAAACGGTCGTCACTCTGGACCCATTCCAGTAATGCTGCCTCTAAAAAACGCTTCATATCAACACCAAGTCACATAATAAGGGGTAATTATGTGCCAATTAATCATAAAAGGAAAGGTGTTTTTTGTATATATTATACAAATAAACAAGGTATTTATTAGCGCACAACCGTAGGTAAAATAATAAATTAATATTTTTCAATAGGTTAATAGTTAATCCAGGCTTGGCTCACTTATCAGCTATTAACCGCTTGGCGCTAGCTGCTAATTTAAACGCCACCAACATGCCGACAAACACTACAATCGAAGCAAATATCCCCACGGCATGAAAACCACTCAAGAACGCAGCCGAAAATGCTTGATAGATTTCCGTGGCTAAATGGCCAGTAAAGCTCTTCAATAACGCTGTCGCATTGGATGGGTCAGCCAATAAAGCTTGCACCGTATTTTTTTGTGATACTGATAAAGTCAAGTTGTACTTTAGTAATGCAGCATCCATTTTACTGTGCGAGACATTATTAAATATTACTGTCGCGATAGCTAGAGCAATGGTTCCCGCAATATTCCACATGGTGAAAATCGTACCAATCACACTGCCGGCATGTTGTGGATCAGCATAGCGATTGACTGCCGTCACTGAACCGGTATTGGCAATACCCCACACCAAACCCATGGAAAAGAATGCCACTAAAATTAACGTAATCGAACTGCTGCCATTCAGGAAGACATGAATCAATGTCGCCAGCAAACCAAACGCCTGCACCCAAGCAATAAGATAAGGTACCGATATCACCTTAACGATCTTAGCAAACAACGCCGACATAATGACCTGCATCACAGGAATCGCAAATAAAAATAAACCAATATAAAAAGGCGTGTAGTGTCGAACCACATGCAGAAATAACGGATCAAAAAACAGCAATGCATACGTAACAACACCTGCCAACATACAACCGAGTGCCGCCAACATTAACATTGGATTGGTTAACACATCAGCATCCAGTAATGGTGACGACACTTTGCGCTCAACAACCATTAATAATATTAACGCGACCAGTGTAATCGCAAATAAAACCCAAACAGTCGGCGAACCCCAACCCCACTGCTCACCCGCCATCAAGCCGCACACCAAGCAACCCAACGTGATTGCCAATAACAACACACCCCAACCATCCACTCTAATGCTGTGATTCGGTTTTGGTGACGGCGCCATGCGCGCGCACATAATTAAACCAATAATGATAATCGGCACATTGACATAAAACACCCAGCGCCATGTCGTCACACTCATAATCAAACCAGCAGCAAACGGACCAATCGCCAAACCCGCTCCGGTCATTGCGGTATACGTGCTAATCGCTGCACCTTGCTTGCTTTGGTCTGGAAACGCTTGCGGTATCAATGCTACCGACACGGTAAACAATACCGCCGCACACACCCCTTGAATCGCTCGAAATAAAATCATGCAATACATATTCGGTGATAAACCCGCACCCATAGCGGCTATGCCAAAAATAATCACCGCAGTAAAAAAGACCCGCTTACGACCATAAATATCACCCACCCGGCCCGCAGCAATCATAAACATGCTTAACATTAATGTGAAAATATTGATCATCCATTGCAGCTGAATCACAGATGCGTGCATATCTTTTTGAATAATCGGCAAGGCGGTATTTACAATGGTGAAATCCAAAAAAGCGGTAAATGCCAATAACGACAATCCGATCAGTGCGATCCAGTCGCGAAAAGTAGCTTGATGATTTGGCATGCCCAATGTCCTTGCTTGATTAATCCGACACCATTATATTACAACTCACCGATTTATACTTCACTTCTGTCACAATTCCCCTATACTGGTGCAATCACTGACCAGGTACAAAACACATGAAACAATTAATTGCCGACTTACTCGACCAAGCGATAAAAGATTTGCAGCATCAAGGCGTGTTGCATGAAGATATTCAGGCCAATATTGTGGTCGATCACTGCCGCGATAAGCAGCATGGCGATTTCGCCAGCAACTTGGCGATGACACTGGCCAAAGCAGCGAAAACCAATCCGCGTCAACTGGCCGAAAAAATAGTTGCGGCATTACCCGCCAATGATCAAATTACTAACGTCGCCATTGCTGGCCCTGGCTTTATTAATTTTACTATCGCTGCCAATGCACAAAATGCTGTGGTGAGCGATATTTTAAAGCAACAAGAAAAATTTGGCTTAAACCAAAGCGGTAAAGATACCAGCATTCATATTGAGTATGTTTCCGCCAACCCAACCGGCCCACTGCATGTCGGCCATGGTCGCGGTGCGGCCTATGGCGCCTGTGTCGCCAACTTATTAATCGCCAATGGCTACAAAGTGCATCGTGAATACTATGTTAACGACGCCGGTCGGCAAATGCGCATCTTAGCAGTCAGTATTTGGCTACGCTATTTGCAGCTTGCATCAGAAACCATTGAACTGCCATCGAATGCCTATCAAGGCCAATACATTGTCGATATTGCACAGAACATTATCGATCAAAAAGGCCATGCTTACAGCGCCCCTGCTGAAAAAATCAATGCGCTTATTGCTGATGACATAAGTGCAAACGATGATAAAGAAGCCTATATCGATGCCGTTATCGATGCCGCCAAACAACTCATCGGCGACTCTGCTTTTGCAGAAATCAAACAATTTGGCTTAGATCAAATTCTTGCCGATATCAAAGATGACCTTAAAGATTTCGGCGTTGTTTATGACGAGTGGTATCCAGAAAGCCAACTCTATCAAGACGGATCATTTGAACAAGGCATTAAACTCTTAACTGACCAAGGCTTTGTGTATGAAAAAGATGGCGCTAAATGGTTTAAAGCGACTGACTTTGGTGATGATAAAGACCGCGTACTGATTCGCGAGAATGGCCAGCCAACTTATTTTGCTTCTGATGTTGCCTATCATCTGCACTCTTATAACAACTACGATCAAGTGATCGATGTATTAGGCGCAGATCATCACGGTTACATCGCTCGCTTAGTCGCCTTCTTAAAAGGCTTAGGCAAAGACCCCAGTCGCTTATTGGTATTACTGGTGCAATTCGCTGTGCTATACCGCGGTGAAGAAAAAATTTCGATGTCGACGCGTAGTGGTGAGTTTGTCACCTTGCGTGAACTGCGTGATGAAGTCGGTAACGACGCCGCGCGCTTCTTTTATATTATGCGCAAACCAGAACAGCACCTTGACTTTGATTTAAAACTCGCCACCTCAAAAACCAATGAGAATCCGGTTTATTATATACAATATGCCCATGCGCGTATTTGCAGCGTGATGCGCAAACTAAAAGAACAAGAGCTTCAATATAACCAAACCGACGGCTTAGCCGCGCTGGATGCACTCGATAGCGAACATGAAAAAGCCTTATTGCAAAGCTTATCGCGCTACCCTGAAACCGTTCAAAAGGCCGGACATAATCATGCACCGCATCATGTCGCGCATTATTTATATGAGCTAGCCAATCAATTCCATAGCTATTACAATAACAGCGCGTTCATCATCGAAGAGGACGCACTGCGCAATGCACGCTTGACACTGATATTAGCGACCAAGCAAGCTATATTGAATGGCATGACACTACTTGGCGTTTCTTGCCCAGACAAGATGTAAGGATACAACGCCATGATAAAGGACTACGCCAAGTTAAAGCAGCAACAACCCGCTGCTAAGCCGCCAACGCGCTGGTTACCTTTATCTTTATTGGCACTCACCGCACTGGCGCTACTCACAGGCCTTATTATCCAAATTCATTTGCATTCGCGGCATCAACAGGCACAACAAAAATCAGAATCAACCCCAGCAACTACGAATAAAGTCGTTGCCGCTAAAATACAAAAACCAAAACCAAAACCAAAACCAATCGTAACCGAATTTGAGTTCTATCAATTGCTGTCTAAAAAAATGGAACCACTCCCAAATAACCAAGCAGCTAGCAACCAACCATCAGCTGCCAATGCGTCACCGGGTGATAAATACCAATTACAAACAGCTTCGCTACAAAATCGCCTCGATGCACAACGTTTCGCTCGGCAATTGCTAACGCTTGGTTTTAAATCCGACATCCAACCGTTCTTACACCCAGACGGCACCACCTGGTATCGTGTAATCATTGGCCCTATTGATACTTATGCGAATGCTAAGCAAACCCAAGCGATGCTACAGGCTCAACATGTTGACAGCTTGCTCTCGAGAAGCAGCTAACGCAGATCAGGTTTCTGCTTAACATAACATTAATTTGTCATTTTTTGCGCAGAATGCTTCTCTTGTTAACACTGTTTTGATATACTCCTTTCGAGAGAACACTTATAGATATAACCTATTGATATTGAAGAATTATATTGTAATTTAGTTGGGGAACTAATGAGAGCGACATCATCTTGCGCATTGGGTGGCAGTGTATTTTTTATTGATTCAGATGTACTAACAGACGATAGCTATAGCCGCTTTCGTGCAGGCTTGCATCGCCTAGTAAACAACCCTGCTGCGCCTGGCCAAGCCATCATTACAATCGATATGGATCGCCACCCAACATTTGCTATCACACCCAACAACCTCGTTAAACTACTTTCGAGCAGCAAGCTGTGCAAATACAGACCCATGATTTTTCTAGTGACCAATAAATCAGAACAACACTTCATGTCACTCACTGCCGAAAACACGATTGAAGAACACAATACCGTTATGGTGCACGCCGGCACAAGCTTCAACACCATCGTGCATAACGATAGCCAGGCGCTGGTCGACAAGAAACTAAACACACTCCAAACAGACAGGCCTGACATTACCAGAACCCACAGAGCATTAACCACTGCATCTGATCTTGACCTAGCACTAGAAGACAGCGCTCAAAAACCTCAACTGCGAATGACCCCAAGAAATGCTGCTGTTATCCCTAGCCTAGCACCCGCTCCATTAAAAGACTGGCATGCAACCTTTAAAGCATTAAATATGGGTCGCGCTGCCTTATGTCCCAGTGATGTCCTCGCTTCAGACCTAGCGAACAGGCCCGGCGCAAAACCTAAAAAAATTATTGTCTCCATAGCAGCAATTACAAATCTAGACAGTAAAGGAAGCCAACACTGGGGGCCTATTTGTCATACCTATAGAGGCGAAAAAGCTATTTGTCCACGCGCACCCGTTCGCTTTCTGACGAATGCCTTGCGATTAGCTTCAGGCACAGATTCCAGCAGCATAAATCATGAAAAGGACCTGATGGGCTATGTGGATTTAACACGCCCAATGGTTATACCTTACTCAGCACAAGACAGTGATACAGCAAAAGCGGAACCAATCCGCCATTCGGTTGCGCACGGCGTACATGCCAAAGTGTTGAACAATACAGGTGAGTATTGCGATGTAACTTATATAGATCAACCGCTGGCAAGTAACCCTTCATTGGTTCGCCGCACATTGCTAGTGTCTAATAAAGCTGTCGGTATGCCCTATATTTATGCCAAAGTTCAGCAAGATCGCGTTCTACAAGCTGCCATCTTATCAATGAATATTTTTTCAAATTCTCTATTAGCTGACGGCCTTGATTTTATGCAGGAATTCTCACACCGCTTTTCATTATTAGTTAAAACCACCGAAGGCATGTTTTTACACCAATATAAATACAAACAATCTGAAGGCTACCCCGCTTTAATAGGAAAGCCCGTGCCTGTGGCCGACAATTTTTTAGAAAACTGCGACGTCACCCTTATTGCCGATCGCTTTGAGCGTGAAGCAGCCAAAACAGCTATCGGCAACATATGCCATGATGATATCAGCCATATCACCACGGTTGATGCTGACCAAGTCGTTAGCAAAGCCATTGCTCCATTTACCATTGCAAAACAAGAATTAGAGTCCGCCTCTGCAATGGGTACACCGGTTAGCCTGAAGAGCTCCACAACAACATCAAGCCACTCCGGCTTTACACATGAACCGTTAGCAGACCATCATGAAAAACTATCAACGCTCGGGCACTCCGGTGTGCCAGCAGCAGAAGCAGAAGCAGAAACAAAGGAGAGTGACAGTCGCAGCGACTCCGATGAAGATTATTTAGAACCCGTTGAAGATGACCCAGATCTAACACACGAAGTCAGTGGTCATTTAACTCCAGCCTATTTGCGTGACATGCCAGATGCCCCCTTAGATGCACCTGCAGCCACTCCTTCACGAGCACCAGCACCACCACGCCGTCGTACGAAACACGGCATTGCAAGAGTGGTCGAAGAAAGCAAAAGTGCTAGTTCTACACCGCCCCTATTTACAAAAACTGGTCTGCCACCTCGGCATACAGCAACGCGTAGATTTACTTTATTTGACACTAACAGACAGCACCGAAGAGTAGCACCAATGCCTACTCGGCAAAAACCAACCACACCCAGGCCCAAAGGGTATCGTTAAAATAATGATGCTTGAAAACTGACTTGTCAGCCCCATATGGTATTGACGATTTTAGCGACCAGGAGAGTAAATTTGGAACAATATCGCGGCACCACCATCCTATCGGTGCGAAAAAATGGCAAAGTAGTTATCGGTGGTGATGGCCAGGTATCGATGGGCAACACCGTTATGAAAGGAAATGCCAAGAAAGTCAGGCGCTTATATAACAATAAAGTGATTGCTGGTTTTGCTGGCGCTACCGCGGACGCCTTTACCCTATTCGAATTATTTGAAGCGAAATTAGAAAAGCACCAAGGCAACTTGATGCGTGCCGCTGTCGAATTAGCCAAAGATTGGCGTACGGATAAAATCCTGCGCCGCTTAGAAGCCTTATTATGCGTAGCCAACAGCAAGTGTTCTCTGATTATTACGGGTAATGGTGACGTCATCGAACCTGAAAACGATATCATGGCGATTGGCTCTGGCGGTCATTTCGCACAATCGGCCGCTACTGCGCTAATGGACCACACCAATATGGATGCTGATAAGCTGGTTAAAAATGCGCTGACTATCGCTGCTGATATTTGCGTATATACCAATCATAATTTTGTAATTGAAACCCTCGACAGTGAAGCTTAAACCTTATGAATACACTAACTACCACAGAAAATGAAAAAGCCATCGATGCTGGCTGGACATCTACCGAAATCGTTATGACACCGAAAGAAATTGTCAGCGAATTAGACCGCTTCATTGTCGGCCAACATGAAGCCAAACGCGCTGTTGCGATTGCATTGCGTAACCGCTGGCGCCGTATGCAACTCGACGAAGGTCTGCGCAAAGAAATCACACCAAAAAATATTTTAATGATTGGACCAACAGGTGTTGGTAAAACTGAAATTGCACGTCGTTTAGCAGACTTGTGTGGCGCACCATTTGTTAAAGTAGAAGCCACTAAATTTACTGAAGTCGGTTATGTCGGACGTGATGTTGAATCCATCATTCGTGATTTAATGGATATCGCGATCAAAAAGACTCGCGAAACTGCTATGGCGAAAATGAAATCGCTAGCGGAAGAAGCCGCAGAGGAGCGTGTACTAGAAGCATTGCTACCTAAAGCGAAATCGCGCGGTGGTTTTGAAGGTGAACCTAAAGAAGAAGAAGATAACAAAGGCAAAGAATCCGCCACCAAACAACTGTATCGCAAAAAATTACGCGAAGGTCAGCTCGACGACAAAGAAATTGATGTTGATGTTGCCTCTGGTCCTGTCAGCATGGAATTCATGGGCCCTCCAGGCATGGAAGAAATGGTGGGGCAGTTGCAAAACATGGTTGAAAACATGTCAACGCAACGCACCAAGACACGCCGCATGAAAGTCAAAGATGCGTTAAAACAACTGCAAGAAGACGAAGCCGGTAAATTGGTTAACGAAGAAGACATCAAACAGCAAGCATTAATTAATGTTGAACAAAACGGCATCGTGTTCTTAGATGAAATCGATAAAATCGTTAAGCCTACGGGCATATCTAGCGGTGGTGACGTATCACGCGAGGGTGTGCAACGTGATTTATTACCTCTAGTTGAAGGCTCTACCGTATTCACTAAATACGGCATGATCAAAACCGATCATATTTTATTTATTGCTTCGGGTGCTTTCCATCTATCTAAGCCTTCAGACTTAGTGCCTGAGCTACAAGGTCGTTTCCCGATTCGTGTTGAATTGAATGCGCTTAAAACCGAAGACTTTGTGCGCATTCTTACTGAGCCCAATGCTTCATTAACTGAACAGTACACAGCGTTAATGGGCACTGAAGACTTAAACTTAGACTTCACTAAAGATGGCGTGCAACGCATTGCTGAGATCGCTTATCAAGTAAATGACACTACTGAAAATATTGGTGCGCGTCGTTTACATACCGTAATGGAACGCTTGCTTGAATCGATTTCATTTGATGCTAGCGATGCAACTGAAGAAAAAGTGAAAATCACAGCGAAGTATGTTGATAAGCAGCTGGGTGAGCTGGTTAAAGATGAAGACCTCAGTAAATACATCCTGTAATTTCTTCGTTACTATCAGCCGCGTCATTGCGAGTCACGCAGTGGCGCGGCAATCCCGCCCCCCCCCAAGCATGGATCCAGTCCACATAACAATTAACCACTGCACTCAACGTAAGCCTATCGGGGCTGCCTCACCACCTCGCTTGCAGTCGTTCAGCATGATACTCTGTACCCATGGAACAAAAAGACTCTGCCAAAGGATTGCGCACCTCCCGTAGTATCATGCCATGGATAGTATGGTTACTGGCCGTTGGCTTTTATGCCTACGAATTCCTACAGCGCGTATCGATCAGTGTATTTCTTAGCCAAATGCTCACCGATTTGCAAACCAATGCCGCGCGTATTGGCTTGCTGAGCTCGTGTTACTACTATGCCTACGCCATTATGCAACTGCCTGCCGGCACATTAGTTGACCGCTATGGCCCCAAAAAGTTAGTACTAACCGGTTTGATATTAGTAGTTATTGGCACGTTATGGTTTAGCACCATTAACAGCGTTGGTGCCGGTGCCGCCGCACGTTTTTTAATCGGCATGGGCTCTGCATTTGCATTTGTCTGCACACTGCAATTTATTATTATCTGGTTTCCACAAGGTCGCTTTGCTCAATTAGCTGGGCTGACTAACTTTATGGGTTACATTGGTGCCACCGCTGGTGAAGTACCACTGGCCATGGCTGTGCATAAAATTGGCTGGCGTGACACGGCTTTTTATACTGTGTTTATTGGTATCCTCTTATTTATCTTGATTGCGGTTATCGTTAAAGACAAACCGGTGCCCCATAAACTTTCACCGTCGTGTCATCATAAGCAAAAAATACCCAGCATGTTTAAAGGCCTACAACATGTATTAGGCAATGCGCGTAATTGGTTTAACGGTGCCTATTGCGGCTTAATGGTTGGCCCAACTTCAGCCTTTGCCGCATTGTGGGGTTTGAAATTTTTAGTCACCGCTGATCATGTCAGTCATAAAATTGCAGCCGGTGCTTTGTCGATTATTTTCTTTGGTGTGGCCGTGGGTAGCCCACTGTTTGGTTGGTTATCTGACCGCATAAATAAGCGTCAAATATTTTTAATCTTTAGCGCCATCCTTGGCTTGATCTGTACAGCGCTGATTATTTTTATTAACGATATGCCTGTCGCACTGTTATATACCATCTGCTTTTTATTCGGTTTTGCACAAAGTGCGCACGTATTGACGTTTGCCAATGCTAAGGACAGTAATCATCGCAATTATTCTGGAACAGCGATTAGCTTTGTCAATATGTCATTGATTATTGGCGGCGCATTATTACAACCGATCATTGGTATATTACTGGATTGGGTTCAAAATCAAGATAGCGTTACATTAACCAATGTCTATAGCGCTTCTAGTTTTCATATTGCTTTGGCTGTTATTCCATTATGCCAATTAGCTGCTTTTGTGATCGCGTTGCTGTTCTTAAAAGATAAGTAAAAACCAACTTGTCACCCACTACGTCATTGCGAGGAGCTTGCGACGAAGCAATCTAAATTGCCACGCCACTGCGTGGCTCGCAATGACGGTTTAGCCATCCCGGACCCCGGGTCCTTGCCCGGGGCAGGCTTGATATAAGATCCAGAGAGGTATAACCTGGCCTCCAGATACCTCAAAGCCTATCATACCGGCCCCCGAGCCGGTATCCAGAAAACAATAAAAGGTAAACCGATGAAAAAAAGATGTGAATGGTGCAGCAGTGATCCACTATATATTGATTACCATGATAATGAATGGGGTCGCCCAATACATGATGACAAAACCTTATTTGAATTTTTAACATTAGAAGGTGCTCAAGCCGGTTTAAGTTGGATCACGATATTAAAACGTCGTGAAGGTTACCGACAATGTTTTGCGGATTTTGATGCCCATAAAATTGCGCGCTTCACACCAAAAAAGATTGAAAAATTATTACAAGACACCTCAATTATTCGCAATCGTTTAAAAGTTGAGTCCACAGTAAGCAATGCAAAAGCGTATTTAAAAATGCTAGACGAAGACCTGACACTCGATGAATACCTGTGGAGTTATGTTGATGGCAAACCCATCATCAATAAATGGAAAACCATGAAACAAGTGCCAGCCAATACACCCCTTTCTGATCAACTATCGAAAGATTTAAAAAAGCGCGGCTTTCGTTTTGTCGGTTCAACCATTATGTATGCATTTATGCAGGCTACTGGTATGGTGAATGATCACACAACCAATTGCTTCCTCTATAAACAGCACCTATAGCAATATTGCCCGCAAAAAGAACAAAATCACCACTGCATTAATGAAGGTTTACTTTGCATGGAAACTCATTTAAAGTAATTTTTTCACACGCTATAGGATGTCAGAATGTTAAAATTACTTGCCGCCTTATTTTCCACCTGCCTTCTATACCATGTCGCATTCGGCTCACCAAAACACAGCATTTCTGACTTACTAACCCCACTTCCAGGACCAGTACATACATCTGCAGGAACAATGAATTTCACAAGTGCAGGTGGTGGCTCCATCACACAAATCACCGCTACCATCTATAAAGATTTTGACTGCCTAACACAAATAAGCTCGGGATCCCCTCAGGTGTTTAATGGTACGTTTACCCCCGCGGCTCAATCCTATACGATCAATGGCGAAGCCATACACGGCAATTTGCCAATAGACTCAAATGCCTTCAATGATTCCTCACTATGCATGGTTTTATCGGCTACCGGCACAGCTGCGATCACTGGGGATGGTGCTGGCAATTGGTATAGCATGACATGCGGTTCATTTGCGAGCACCAATTGCTTTGCATCTGGCGGCAGAACCTCTCAAGACTGGACAATAGGATAGGTAATAAATGTGAACAATTACATGAAACATAAAAACTCTAATAATGCGCCATTAACTTGGCACCCACCAATAATCAACTTTATTTCACCCTCTTCAACCGAAAGCGCATTAACAGGAAATGAGGCTGAATCAAAATGTGGTGGATTCATCGAAACATAAAAGCTTAACTACAAGATGCTTCGCTCAACATTTATGAAACATAACATGATATGTACATATAGTTCGTATTATTCACAGTGAATCAGTCATATATCAGCACACAAGCATAGTAAGTTGCACTAAATATAGTTATCATTTGTCACCATGAAAGTAGAAGAAAACATAGAAAATAGCCAGCAAGCTGAAACCACGCATTTTGGCTATACCGACGTGCCTGTCGCTGAAAAAGCCGGCAAGGTGGCAGAGGTGTTCCATTCGGTCGCTGGCAAGTATGACTTAATGAATGACTTGATGTCATTTGGTCTGCATCGCATTTGGAAACGCTTTGCGGTTGGCTTGCTCGATATTCGCCCAGGGCAAAAGATATTGGATCTGGCCAGTGGCACCGGTGATATCGCCGCATTGATGAGCCCCATGGTCGGCAAACAAGGGCAAGTGGTATTATCCGACATTAACGAATCGATGCTATCGCTCGGTCGAGATCGCATGCTTGATAAAGGCCTGTCGAATAACATGTCATTTGCCTTGGCCAATGCGGAATCATTACCTTTCGCCGATAATTATTTTGATCGCATTACAATAGGCTTTGGTTTGCGTAACGTTACCGACAAAGATGCCGCGCTACGCTCGATGTTTCGCGTATTAAAACCCGGCGGGCGTTGCTTGATTTTAGAATTCAGCAAGCCACCGGCTGAAATACTGAATAAAGTCTATGACAAATATTCATTTAAGCTACTACCAAAAATTGGTAAGCGCGTCACTGGCGATGAAGAGTCTTACCGTTATTTGGCCGAATCGATTCGCATGCATCCTGATCAAAATACCTTAGCGGATATGATGCGCGAAGCGGGCTTTGAAGATGTCGATTACCATAATCTCACCGGCGGCATAGTCGCCTGTCATCGAGGATTTAAATATTGATTGATAAAATCGCCTGCTTTGGTTTAGAAAAAGCGATTAACACCGCACTGGCTATGGACCCCGACACCAAGCCTGCACTGCAAGCACTGTCAGGTAAAGCAATTGCGTTGCATATCACCGATTGGAATATCGATATGTATTGCCGCTACCATGATGACGGTATACAAATGACCAGCACGGCTCCCGCAATGGTTGATACCCATATCAATGGCAAACTGTTTGGTTTAATGAAAGTTGGTCTCGCTAAAGGCGATTCGACGGCGTTGTTTGAACAAAAAATCGAAATCGAGGGTGACACTACCACTGGCGAGAAGGCACGTGCATTATTTCAAAATCTCGATATTGATTGGGAAGAACATTTGTCCCGCGTCACCGGTGATAGCATTGCACACCATCTCGGCAAAGGTGCTAAACGCTTTGGTGATTGGTTAAAGCAAACACGCACCGCCACCTGCCAAAGCACTACCGAATATTTACAACACGAATCTCAAGCATTGCCCTGCCGTGAAGAAGTCGAAGACTTTTATCGTGACGTACAATCCTGTCGCGATGATGTAGAACGTATCGCCGCACGCATTGATTTATTAAGCCAGGGTGATAACGCATGAAACCAATAACGCTTATGCGCTTATATAAAATCAATTGGGTCATGATGCGCTACTCAGTCGTCACTCGTGTATTAGCGCCGCGCTCATTATTTTTTCGCCTATTAGGCAAATTTAACCCCTGGAGCTGGGGCACCGATAAAATGAAACGCGGTGAAGCGATTCGTAAAAGCTTTGAAAGCCTTGGGCCTATTTTTGTAAAATTCGGTCAACTGCTGTCAACACGGCGTGACCTATTACCCAAAGACATCGTCGATGAACTGGCTAAACTGCAAGACCAAGTGCCGCCGTTTAAAAGTGAGCTGGCTATTTCAATTATTGAAAAAGCACTAAAGCAATCCACCGATAAAGCCTTTAAGTCATTTGATACCAACCCACTAGCTTCAGCTTCTGTGGCCCAAGTGCATTCAGCATTGCTAGCAGATAACAGCGAAGTAGTCGTAAAAATTATTCGACCCGGCATTAAGCACATCATCGCTAGTGATATTAAAGTACTGTATACCGCCGCGCGCTTGGCCGAAAGATTCTGGCGCCACGGCAAACGCATTAAACCCACTGCTTTAGTCAAAGAATTCGAACAAACCATCTTTGATGAACTTGACCTAATGCGTGAAGCAGCCAATGCCTCGTTATTACGGCGTAATTTTGCAGATTCAAAAAAATTGTATGTACCCAAAGTCTATTGGGATTATTGCAGAACCAATGTGATGGTGATAGAACGCATCTACGGTGAACCCGTCTCAAATATTTCAAAGTTTGTACGAGAAGGGGTGGATTTAAAAAAACTGGCTGAATACGGCGTAGAAATCTTCTTTACCCAAGTGTTTCGTGACAGCTTCTTTCATGCCGATATGCATCCGGGTAATATTTTCGTAGATATCAAAGACCCTAAAAATCCCAAATATTGTGGTATCGATTTTGGCATCATGGGAACGCTCGCGCCTGAAGATCAGCATTACCTGGCCGAAAATGTCATGGCTTTCTTCGAACGTGACTACCGCCGCGTCGCGGTATTGCATGTTGAATCTGGCTGGGTACCTGCTGGTACGCGTATTGATCAATTTGAATCTGCTATTCGGACCGTATGTGAACCTATCTTCCAAAAACCACTGAATGAAATTTCTTTCGGCCAGTTATTATTGCGACTGTTTCAAACTGCCGAACGCTTTAATATGAAAATACAACCGCAGTTATTGTTGCTACAGAAAACCCTATTAAACGTCGAAGGCCTCGGACGTGACCTCTACCCTGAGCTGGACTTATGGGCAACCGCACAACCCATCCTAAAAAAATGGATGCGCGAGCGCTACAGCGTTAAGCGCACAATTAAAAGAATCGTCAAAGACCTGCCGAAAAACTTAGATCAAATGATCGAAGCACCCGAAATGCTGTTCGATATTATTCGCGATGTACATCAACGCTATGTGCGAGAAAAGAACCACTCGTCAACAACAAAATAGCATACAGCGGCACGTTTAAAAACTCTGGCTGCACATCAAAATTCATTGGGCTCGTACGCAGCGCCAATAACGGCTGATATTTTTGGCGATAGACCTGCAAGCTTTTCTTTTGCTTCGACATGCCTGACTTCACTTCTAGTGGCAAAATATCAGAAGCCTTCTCAATCAAAAAGTCGATTTCAGCAGCACCATCGCTACTCCAATAATATAATTTACTACCCTCAGTAACCAATGACTGTAATACATAGTTCTCAGTAATTGCCCCTTTAAATTCCTGCAAGATTTGGTCATTTGCATTAACGCTACTGACTGGCACATCTGTCATTGCAGATAACAAGCCGACATCCAATAAATACACTTTAAATGTGCCTTTATCCACATAAGCTTTTAATGGATAAGTAGGTTTGCTTACACGCTCAACACAATACAACAGCCCCGCTTGCTTTAACCACTGAATAGCAGATTCGTATTCACGCGCACGTGCACTTTTCTTAATTGCTGAAAACATAAATTTTTTATTTTCTTTCGCTAACTGATTTGGCACACTCTCCCACACTTCATGTATATGCATAACATCACCCTTTGGCGCATGTTTCGCAAAATCAATTTGATAGGCCGCTAAAATATCTTTTTGTACCTGCCTCACTTCAGTTAAGTCACCACTATTTATATACGTATTGACTGCTTCAGGCATGCCACCCACCAACATATAATAACGTAACTCCCGCAACAGCTCTTGATGCATCGCTTCAGGAACCTGCTCTGTTGGTTTTGCTTTTTCTAGATACTGACGCCACGATGAATGTCCTGCTGCATCTAAATATTCAAAAAATGATAACGGATACATCGATAAGAAATTGACCTTACCCACCGGAAAGCCGGTATTATTAATTCTCACACCCAATAACGATCCGGCAGCAATGATTGCCTGCTCAGGCATTTGCTCATAAAAATATTTCAAACTATTGAGCGCTTCTGGTGATGCCTGCACTTCATCAAATATCAATATCGTATTGGTCGGGTCAATTACCCGCCCAAAATGGGCATTAAGGTTTTCAATAATACGCTTGGGTGTAAGTTGCTCAAAAAAGCTCGATAGCAGCTTGTTTTCCTCAAAATCGAGGAATAAGACATGCTCAAACTCGGCTTTACCAAAGGCCTTTATAATATGGGTTTTGCCAATCTGACGCGCACCATTTAGCACTAATGGCTTTCTACCATTTTTATTCTTCCATTTCAATAAGTTAGAATAAATATCGCGTTGCACAGCACCAAACTCCATATAAAAACGTGATTATTTACACATTTTACCATGGAAAAACGTGGGAATATACACAAAAGTCGTTGGAAAATCGTGAGGGTTTACACACTTCCTTAGGATAAACGGGGCGAAGACTCTGCTGCATCAGCCGCAGTTACAGGCAAAGCTGAAGTAGCAGTGTATTTTTCAAATAAAAATGATGAATTAGCCACAACTGCCACCACAGCTCCCAACAAACCCACCGTACCAGCTGCACCCAAAGCACCTAACTCGATCTTACCTTGATCAAATTGCTTTTTATTTGCCGCCATCGCATACACCAACATATAAGCACCGGCCGTCATCACAAATGAAACAAATAGCGATGCAGTGCCATTGATTAATCGATTATGCTTTTCTACAAAACGTTGCTGCATATCCATTAATCTTTTACTGCAACCGGGGTTTTCATCTGCCATTAACGTGTAATCACCAGATGCACTCTGATGCACAACAGAAGCAACCTTATTGAGTTCATGCCGATATTTAACGTTGTAACTCACTTCCATCGCCATAATAAATGCCACATTAATGCATGTAATCAATGCCGCCCAACCCATTGGAATAGAAAAAGTATCAATGTTTTTTGCCAACGCAAAACGCGTAATAAATTTTACAATATGGTAACCCTCAATAACATATAACGTATTACTCGGCGTGTTGGCCACCATCGCATGTGCACTGCGTGACATCATGCCATCAATACGCTGCAATAAGCGCTTAATGGCAGGGTGCATCGGTGCAGGTGTTTGTTGACTACTCGCCTCATTAAAACCAATCGTATAATAAACATAAAGCGCTGAAGGCAAGGTCAATGCATTTATTAATATAATAGAAGCAATGCGCGTAACCAGCTCTTCATTAGCAGACAAATGATGAAAACAAGCAATGCCTTGCTCAACTAACCACGACAAGGACAAACCCGCTGATAAACTAGAGGTCAGCACTTTGGTCGTTGCGCCTACGGCAGCGGCACGTGTTGCATAGGCTTCAGGCAACACGTGACTTTCTTTACCATTCATATAGCGCGATGATTTTTTAATATAAGTATTAGCAAATGTCGACAACAAAAAAAAGTTACAAATGCCCAACACAGCAAGTGTGGCAACACCACGTGTGGAATTGATCAAATCCTTATAATCATCAGATACTAGATGAATTTTCGCGCCAGACTCCAACTGGCCATTGAAATATATCACTGTTTTATAAACAGCAAATAAGCCACCACATAGCTGATAAAAACGTGTACGCATAACCTATACCCCATTCACTCCCTGCGGGGCATCATAGCATGAAATATTGGTCTATTAACCCCATGATTAGCTGGAATATTTATACACTAGTAGAATGTTATTTATCTCAACGATTACATCAGTAAGCCTTAAGCTAGCATCCGTATAATGGTAGCTGTAGTAATTTCCTGCTACGTCAGCTGCCTAATAACTTTTAGTTAAACATTCTTCCGATGTTCGGCAGCTGACACTTTCTTTTACACCATCACCACCACTACTTTCAAGTACTCAAAATAAACGCTGGTCAAGCGCATAAAGAAACTTTTCCGGCTCAGCAACAACATCATTGCTAGGCAATTTAAACATTCGTTGATCTAGTGCATAAAGGTATGCTTCCTTATTTTTTAAATCACACTCCTCTTTAAGAAAATCCTGCACCTTATCATCTAAAGCAAACAACTCCTCCAACCTATCAAGCGTTTCTAAATACTCTCCAACACAATAAGAGCCATAAAAAGAATCATCCAAATTTCGCTCCGAGTCCTCATCATAGCGAACAGGCTCCCTCGCAAACTCTAATATTTCAATGCGCTGCGCAACTGTAGACCATTCGTAAAAATGCTTTAGCATATTAAAATGCCCACTCAAGACAAAACTTTTGATATCAGTCACATCAATACACGCCTTAATTGCTTTATCAAATAGTTCTTTAGGAACCAAATCAAAAATCGCCATCATGACCCGTGAGTGACCATTGGTCAAAGCTCTACGTATAGCATCAAAAAACCCCTCTTCAAGCATTGCCGTTAATGTTTCTGCATTCGCCCATTTTATTAAGTGCCTAACCATATCCACATGGCCACTTGACGCTGCAAAATAAAATGCGCTGAAATTATTACTGGCAATCATTCTCTGCAAATCTGTATTAGGCAACCACTCAACCAATTGTAACAGCACATCAAGCCGCCCCATCCGAGCAGCTTGTGTAGAAGCCGAAAAATCATTTGCTGTAATTAAAACTGCCCGTGTAGCAGGCGTACGCTGCCAACTTCTTAACTCCTGCATTATATCTAGATAACCATGTTTTGCTGCCTTAGCAAACCACTTATACTTATACTCCTCACGTATCCCGTCATACTCTCTAGGTGACCAAGCAACCATTTGTTGAATGGCATCTAATCGCCCATAGCGAACGGCTAAACGAAACACTTGATATTGATCAGATGCTAATTCAAGGTCAAATGATTCATAAAGCCATTTCGCATGCTTAATTTTGTTGAACAAAATACAAATTGATAACGGGTATATTACGGGAGGCATGAACAGATTACACTGCTCAGCCCTTGCCGACCTTTTCCGTGCTGCTGTTTCATTCCAAAACATAACCCCTTTTGTAGCACTGGGCCTTATCTGATCTACTGTAAATGCATAGGGATCATCCGTATTCAAAAACTCGAAGAACATCTCATCAACTGTCAGTGAGATCTCAACTATTTGTATTGTTCTCATCAATTTTTCCCATCACTTCTTTGTAAGTAAATTCTTATTAATAAACAAGACATCTATTTCTGTATTCAGAAAACAGCGTACTGCATCATCAGGCGTTTCCACAATAGGTTCATTAGCGTCATTAAATGACGTATTCAACACAACAGCTACCCCTGTAATTTTCTCAAAGGATTGAATGATACTATAAAAATCTGGATTTAATATTTTGCTCACCATCTGTACCCGTGCAGTGCCATCCACATGCGTCACTGCCGGGATTAATGCCTTAGCACTACCCTTAACTGACGCCACCAACAACATGTAATACGTCGCGGAACATACATTAAAATATTCATCAGCCTTTTCTTCTAGTACAGCAGGCGCAAAGGGTCTGTAAGGCTCACGATGCTTAACACGGCGATTAAGAATATCCTTCATCTGTGCATTTCTAGGATCAGCCAATATTGAACGATTACCCAGCGCACGCGGCCCTATTTCACTGCCATGATTAAACCATGCCACTATTTTTCCCTCACTAATATATTTCGCTGCTAATTCGTGAGGCTCCGCGACATTTTTCATGATATTTAATTGGGCTTTATATTTATCAAAGTTTTCAGCTTTGTATGTCTTTCCTAAGTAAGGCGAAAACGGCTTTTTAGCAGAATATACTCGTGGCTTATTGCTCAACACATGCGCGCCATACAACGCGCACCCTATGGCAATGCCATTATCACCAGCCGCTGGCTGCACGAATATTTTTTCAAAAGAGGTATGCTGTAATATTTTACCATTAGCCACACTATTCAACGCCACACCACCGGCTAAGCAAAGTGACTCACATTGAGTAATTGCATATAAATAGTTACAAGCATGTAGAATCATTGCTTCAGTTAACTGCTGACAGCAATATGCCAAATCCGCTCTTAACTGAAAAAGTTGTTGTTGGTTTAGATGCTTATTTTCTTCTAATAAATTTTTCAGGTATTCAAAAATGGCTCGGTTATTAATACGGATTTGCCCTTCTGACAGTAACTGAATATAACCACGAATCTCATCTAGTGCAGGATGCGGTTTACCATAGGCTGATAAGCCCATGGTTTTACCTTCGCAATAATACCCCATACCAATCAACAAACTTATATTTTGATAAAATACGCCAATTGAATTACTAAAAACCATATGTGGAGGCTGAATGCCTTGCTGTACTTCATCCTTTGTTAGTTTATGCTGACCTTTTACCGCACCAAGAATCTTCAACGACTTACCCGCACCGGCTCCATATACAATACATTCAGATTCGCCTTCTGATAATGACCCATAACCATCTATGACGAGTACTGCCGCATTTTCAAACGGTGATGGAAAAAACGCACTAGCTGCATGGGCAACATGATGATGAATAAACGTTGAGTGATGTTGAAAGGTCGGATCCTCGTGCAACGAAGAACTTACCGTGTAATTAATTTCATCTTGTGTAATACCAGCTTTCTCAAGGCAATAATTAATTAATTGTTGCTGAGCACTTTGGCGCGCACCAAGATGATGACTATGCAAAATGGATTGGATATGGGCGCCTTGCTGCTTAATGCTGTAGAGCTTTGGATCGGGGCACATGCCGTGTTTTTGACGGGTTAATCTCTCACCCTCGATTGCCGCAATAACTTCGCCATCTTTTGTTAAACACACAGATGCGTCATGCGTAACATCACCAATACCTAAAATATACATATAACATGCTCATTCATTTCAGATTGGTTATTTGTATTCGCCATATAATAAAAAAATTGAGCTCTCATACCTTACGCTACCTATATATATTCATATTCAAGGTAGACTACCTTATCTAAGCGCTACCAGTTAGAGTAGAAAATACTCTGTATGATGCGGTGCTTAAACAGATACCAAATCTGGCTTAAAGCCCAGCTTGGTTAACGTTTGATATAATTCGGAT
Organism: Coxiellaceae bacterium; assembly: GCA_029212925.1. Classification (GTDB taxonomy): domain Bacteria; phylum Pseudomonadota; class Gammaproteobacteria; order Coxiellales; family Coxiellaceae; genus JARGNX01. The sequence goes on from JARGOB010000002.1 coordinate 320,017, forward strand.
TTTGTTCGACAACTAAATTGATCTTTCACTGTTGCAATATAATTTTCGACAGTTCGCTTTGATATGCCTAAAGCCAATCCAATCTCGCGCGTAGAATAACACTGAAATAATAATTTAAAGCATTGTGCTTGGCGATATGTCAGATACGTGCTGTGATCACCAGACATCAAATAGTAGCGCGCCGGCTTTGGAAGACTTGGATCTGTTTTCGTATGTTTACATATGCTAATCTGCGAACACTTAAGCTGTGGTTTTTTTACCGTGCTATCAATAATACTTCTAGCCTTATCTTTAAAGTACAAAGTAAATTGTTCTGCGATATCGAGCTTATGTAATATATTACTTGTTTCGCTGTTAGCATCACAAAAAAACTCGAAAGTTTCACGGCCGCCATCATGAAAGTGATTCTTTATCGTAAGTACCTGCCTTAATCCAAACTGTTCACGTTCGAAGCTCATAATCGTACGACAAAAATCAGCAGCATTTTCAGGCACTGAACTTAAGAACATTTCTGGTGTGTGCCATCCGGGCACCTGAAAGTCTTTTGTATCTGGCCATTTCACCGGCTTTTTGAATAGTTCATTCAGGGTTTTTTGGCTGAATACATCAGCATGCTTAGGATTTGTGGTTAAAATTGCACGGCTGCGATTAGGAGAAAAATATGAATAGGCCATATCCTCTATGCCTAAGTACTGCAGGTATGGCTTTGCTATTTCACTTATCTTGCTACTATCCATTGCTACTCATCTTCAATACGCATGTCAAATATCTAGTTATATAGTGATTGTATCATAAAGGCGTTAGGGCATCAAAAGCATAAGGTAAGCTACTGTTATATTACTGGATTTTTACATGAATCTCGCGTCGAGCGCGGAATGACAAGTCATCGTGCGTTGCGCATAACGAACTGCGTGAGTTGTCGGTTGATTTTCGCTGCCGCTTGATTTGCTGCTAACACACCACCATAAGGATCATTTTGCTGCGCTGTCACAGTAGTACTGAATCGCTTGCTCGCTTGGATTTTATTCGTTTTACTATTCACCAAATCAGCCTGTATGGTCATCACAAAACGACTTTGCGGCAACATAAAATTCTGCTCAAACTCCAAAATATCCGTTTGTAAATTGTAATCGGTTAAACCTGAAAAAGGTGATGTCACCACGGCTTTAAAATATCTCGCATTACTCAATGATTGCACAAATGAGGGAAGCATCATGTTGGCTGGTGTGCCCACCCATCTATTCTTGCTAAATTTTTCTAAACGATACGGCGTAATCATATAGCGCATATAGTCACTGCGATATCCCGGTGCAGCCACCGGATCAGAAACCAGCAACGTAAGGTTGGTACGCGGAAGACGATTATTAATACGCGGCTTTAATGTTTTAATTGTATAACTTGCTTCATTTGGCACATCTAATGGCTTCAAGCATGACACCAACGATAATGACATCAATACCGCCACAACAATAAATAGTATTTTCTTCATTATTTTTCTCCTGGACCCAGCGGCCGATTTTTCTGACCACGCAGTAACATCGATGGGTTATGCTGCAATTGATTAGCTAAATGATTTACCTCGCGAATCGTGGCGTTAATCGCTGTCAATAATTCACTGGTTTGTGGCACCACTTGCTGCGATACATTCTGGACTAAGGTATCCGCCCCTACCATGGTCTTATCAATCGAATCACCCGTTTCGGTGATTTTATTCGCCATCTTTCTTAAAGAGGCTAAAGTTTTATTCAATTGACTAACAGTCTCAGGCAAGTTTTCTGTTGATGTTGCAATATTTTTAGTAAGCAAGCGAGTAGAGTCGATAATTTTATTAAAATTCTTTTGATTCTCATTCAAATTCTGTGTGACTTGTTGAATATTTTGCAAGCTATCAGCAATCGCTTTACGATTTTTTTCATCCACAATTTTTTGCACGCTGATAGACAAACTCTTAATATTCTGCGTTACATCTTCCAGTGCATCGCTCAAAGTTTCCAATAAAGATGGCTTAGAAGGAATAGTCGCATATTCTTCGCCTGGCTTTTTCTTTAAGGCTGGTGCATCACGCTGTGTAGCACTTAAACCCACATAGGTAACTCCTGTAATGCCCTGCGACTTTAACATGGCTACGGTACTTTCGTTAATCGGTGTATTAGCCTTCATCGCTAAAATCAAACGCACTCGCTGTGGATCTTTCGGATCTAACTCGATTGATGCAACACTGCCCACTTTCACACCATTAAATGTCACTTGCGCTTTTGGCGTTAATCCTGCGACAGACTCATTCATCAACACTTTATAATGAACAGCATCGTCTTGCTTATTTAAGTCTTCTAACCAAATAAAAATAATTACCAACGCAGCAACTAAAATCATTACAAATCCACCTACCAGTGTGTAATTGACTTTATTATCCATGCTGATCTCCTGTAGCAGGGGTGCTGCTTTGTTGTAACCGCGGACTGGAAAAGTATTCACGAATTTTTGGATGACGCTTTTTGACTAACTGTTGCATTGGTTCCATTGCTAATACGCGTCCTTCGCCCATAAATGCTACTTTATCTGCCACATCCCATAACGATGTAGGGTCATGCGATACCATTACTATTGTTAATTTTAGACTATTTTTCAACTTAAGAATAAGCTCATCAAAATCACTGGCACTTTTTGGATCAAGCCCAGAAGTTGGCTCATCGAGTAACAATAGTTCTGGATCACGAGCCAACGCACGGGCTAATGCAGCACGTTTTTTCATACCGCCACTCAACTCCGATGGATAACGATCAGCCGCGTCGGCTGGTAATCCCGTCATCACTAATTTCAATAGTGCAATTTCTGTACGAGCATGCTCATCCAATTGGGTAAATACTTTTAATGGGAACATGACATTTTCTAATACCGTTAAAGAAGAAAACAAAGCACTTTGTTGAAATAAAACACCCCAACGCCGACGTATACTAAATGCCGTTGCACTATCACAGTTGACCGCTTCATCACCAAATAATTTAATCGAACCTTCTTGCGGCCGTTGTAACATCAATATACTGCGCAGCAAGGTGGTTTTACCACTGCCACTACCACCCACTATGGCGACAATAGTTTGTTGCTCAACAGTAAAATCAAGATGCTTATGCACCCACTGCCCGCCTAAATAATTACCCAGATCACGCACGTCAATGATTGCCGACATTAAATGCCCTCCATGCTAAAGATGATGGAGAATACTGCATCTAAAATAATAATTAAAAAAATCGATTGTACTGCCGAGCGCGTAGTCATTTTACCGACGCTGTCTGAACTGCGCTCAACACAAAACCCCTGAAAGCAACCGACTGCCGCAATAACAAATGCAAACACAGGTGCTTTAACTAAACCGACAACATAAGTTTTGGTACTAATCACTTCATGAAAGCGCGACAAGAAATCATAAAAACTCACCCCCAACATATTCTTAGCCATCATCATGCTACCAAAAATACCAAACACATCCGCCCATACCGTGAGTAATGGAAGCGCAATAATTAAACCAATGACCTTCGGTAATACTAAACGCTCGATGGGCTCCAGCCCCATGGTTTGCAGCGCATCAATTTCCTCATTAATTTTCATGCTACCTATTTGTGACGTAAACGCTGTACTGGTTCGACCTGCAGCAATAATAGCAGTAATCAGCGGTGCAAATTCACGCAGTATTGCCAAGCCAGACAGATCAACAATATAAATATTGGCATCATACATTTCCAGCTGTAAACCCATTTGATACGCCAGTACAACACCAATGAGAAAAGATAATAACGCGACAATCGGCAATGCATAAAAACCATTTTGCTCTATAGCGACAAAAATAGCTTGCCAATTAAATTTGGCAGGCCGCTTACACTGACGCAGCAATATCACGACTAACTCACCAAAAAATGCTAAAAAGTTAAGGCAATTTATCCATTTATCGATAACCTGCTTGCCTAATAAATAGAGAATATTTTTTGGTGACTTAGGTGCCATTGGCCGTGATGAAATAATATGCTCATCATGCGTGACTAAATCATATAAAGTCTGTTGGTCAGGGTCTAAGCCTAATAGTTTTGCAAGTTTGTTTTGTAAACTGGTGCGCCGAACTAACTCATACAGCAACCAAGCACCCGATGTATCCATGTGCACAATACCCGAAGCCTGCACATGTTGTAAATTATCTATTTGAGTTAACTTTTCAACCTGATGCTGAATAGCCGAAATGCCATGGATGGTCCAATCGCCACTGCAACGGATGCTAACACCATCTGGAGCTATTTCAATTTTTGCTGCAATTTCAGACATTCATGGTTCCGTTCAACAGGGCTAAACTCACCTTGAGTTTACCATGTCGATCTAACGATGTCTTTTGACCAAAAGATAACAAGACGCTAAGCCCAACAGCCCCAAGATCACATAGCCCACTGCTAATACCGAAACACTACCCACCATCGAACTGACTATCGCTGCTGCGGCAAATGCGATCAAGGTTTGCGACCCACCATATAATGCCCCCGCCATGCCACGCTTATTGGTAAATTCACTGAGCGCCAATGCCGTGGTATTACCCTGAGTCAGTGCCTGACTAAACGTAACAACGAGAATGCTGATTAAAAATAACGCCACACTTGCTGTATGCCCCACCGACAATAAGACTAACCACAACCCAGAAAATAATAGCAAGTACTGCGCAACCAAAACACACTTGATACTTCCCCAATAAGACACCAGGCGTGCCGAAGCAAATCTGCCTAATAAGCTACCGACACTCACCAATGATGTTAACCAGCCATACACCACTGGTGTTAAGTGAAAACCACGCTGCAAAATAAATGAACTGGTCGATGCATAAATCATGGTTGCTGCTAGGCCTATACCGGACAAAAATGCAGCACCTAGAAACAGGCGATGTGTTAACAAATAACGATAAGCAGACATCAAGCCGTTAAAAGACATCGCGAGTGGATTGCGATGCATGTTAGTCTCGGGAACAACGATCATAAACAAAACAAAAGACGTAAGCATATAAATGCCCAGCGCTAGAAAGTTTGCCTGCCAACCAAACCAATGCTGTAAATAACCACCTACCATCGGTGCAAATAAAGGTGACATGCACACCGCCATACCACAATACGACGAAAGCTTTGCCAACACTTTGTCCTGACAGCGATCCGCCAAAATGCTGCGACCAATGCCTGAGCAAACCGCCGAACCCACGCCTTGGAGCACGCGCGTCACTAAAAACCAACCAATTTGAGTCGTAAACACTGCCGCAAAACTGCTAATCGCTGCCACGCCTAAGCCAAATAGCACAATGGGCTTGCGTCCGTATTTGTCCGACAATGGCCCATAGAAAAATAAGCTCGCCCCCATGCCAATTAGAAAGAATGACACGGATTGCTGCATATGTTCTTGGTTAGTGTGCATAAATACTTGGATGTGCGGCATTGACGCCAAATGGATATCGATACCCATAAAAGCACCGATAATCATAAAGATAATAACAGCGAAGATGGGTAAGTCTTGGCGAATTGATGACATAACTCCAGGTTACACCAAACATTTACTCGCTTGCAACTTGCTGGTCACTGCCAATGGATTTACAATGCCGACATGAATAAAGCAATCAAATCTATCGAGCTCAATCAGTGGCAACCCGAACCTAGCTATGCTGAGCAACAACAGCTGGTTAAGAACCTCGAGTCCAATCAATTACTGCTGTTTCCACAGCTATCATTTGAACTGCTGCCTGAAGAGCGCGTGCTGCTAAATGAAAACATTTTAAGCGGGAAACGCAAGAATATCAGCTTTGACAAATACAGCCAAAAGCTGGGTGGTTGTAATGTGAACATCAACAAGCCGCTCGTCACTCAAATGATGCGCCGATTTATCAACCAAGCTGAGCACTTGGTGCATTTATTGTTACCTGAGTATCAAGACGATTTAATTCCTGGTCGCACCAGTTTTCGCCCTGCTAAAGTGGAAGGTCGCAAAGCTGATTCGTACCGCAAAGACGATAGCCTATTACACGTTGATGCATTTCCATCAACACCGATGCAAGATTTACGTATCTTGCGTTTCTTTGCCAATATTAATCCGAACAATCAACCACGCACGTGGCGCATCGGCGAACCATTTGAACAATTGGCTGAACGCTTTATTCCTGATATTAGCGCACCCACTCCTGGCAGCAGTAAATTAATGCAATGGTTACACGTAACGCGCAAATACCGCACGCGTTACGATCATTACATGCTTAAGCTGCACAATAAAATGAAAGCCGATCAAAACTATCAACAACAGGTATCACAATCCACTATTGAATTACCGGCAAACAGTTGCTGGATGGTATTTACTGATTCAGTATCCCATGCGGCGATGGCTGGACAGTTTTGCTTGGAGCAAACGTTTTATTTACCGATCAAAGCCATGCACAATAGCAAGCAATCACCGCATCATATTTTGCAACAGCAACTTAATCGCGAACTGATTCCGCAACTGTAGTTGACTGCTGCACAATACATTCGCGCATCGCTTCAGTCGTTTGATGCCCGCCTACCTGCTACGCAGGTTAGGCTCCTGATATGATGCGGGCGCAAAGACAAGTAATTGCGCCCTTTTAAGGGGGAGCTAACGCTCGCTCCCCCTTAAAAATCCCCCACGCGTAAGGAGTCAACTACCTTTTGTGACTGCTGTGCGATACATTCACGCATCGCCTCAGTCGTTTGATGCATACAATGTATGTTATGAATGCTGGCAAGGTTACAATAAATCGCTTGGCGGTTTTTAAATAAATAATGCATATAGCTACGTGAAAAATTTTGGCAGGTATAACAACTGCAGCCTTTTAGTATTGGCTCATTATCTAATGCATACTTGCTCTTTTTAATTAAAATTCGACCGGCATCTTCACCCAAAGCATCAAACCGCACCCAATCACCCGCTGGCACTGTCATGCCATGATATAGCGCACCGTGGCGTGCATTACGTGTTGGCGCAACGCAATCAAAAATATCAATGCCACGTTCAGCAACATCAATTAAATCTTGCGGGTTTAAGCCAACACCCATGGTGTAACGCACTTTATGCTGTGGTAATTGCGGTCTTACCCAATCAATAATCTCAGCCGTTTTTGGCATATCAAAACCAATGACTTCTCCACCGATTGCAATGCCATCTAAATCCGCATTTACAATAAACTCGGTACTCTTGTCTCGCAAGTCACGAAAGCTACCACCTTGGATAATGCCAAACAATGCTTGGCGATTGCCATAGGCTGAATTCGGATCATTATCATGCACGGCTTTCGATTGCATCAACCAGCGGTGGGTACGATCCAATGCCGCTAAAGCGGCTTGTCGTCCCCCTTGTTCGGGTGTGCATTCATCAAACGCCATAATAATATCGGCGCCAATAATTTTTTGGGTTTCAATTGAGGATTGTGGTGTTAAATGAATCACTTTACCATTGATTGGGTGTTTAAAGTGCGCACCCATATCATCAATCTTACAGATTTTGCCATTCTTCGATAGGCTAAATACTTGGAAGCCACCACTATCGGTTAACATCGGTTTTTGCCAAGACATAAACGGATGCATACCGCCGGCATTTTGGATCACCTCGGTGCCTGGCGCTACGAGCATATGGTAGGTATTACCGCCTAGGATGATTTGGCTACCCGCTTGTTGCAATTGCGGTGGTGTCATTTGATTCACAGCGGCTCGCGTGGCGACTGGCATAAACGCTGGAGTCATGACATCACCATGCGGTGTAGTCATTTGCATGATACGTGCCGGTTTGTTGGGATGTTGTTGAACACACTGACTGTTAAAACTGTTTGGCATAGCGACTCTATATAATGGTATAAAAATATGGCCAGGATTATACCAGTTTTTACACAGCCTGACGAAGCCAGCATATTTTCCTATAAATCAGTATATTGCAGTTAATACATTGTTCCAGCATTACTTGTCTTTGTGACCACCACCTTTCGCGTGGGGGATTTTTAAGGGGGAGCGAGCGTTAGCTCCCCCTTGAAAGGTCACAATTACTTGTCTTTGTGACCGTTTATTACCAGGAGGATATTTACGGGTATTGCCGTCGCCAGACGGCAATACCCGGAAATATCCGGAAATATCCGTAATTTTTACTGATTGTTTTCCCCCCCAATCAGCGTATCTTGATACTAATAAATGGGTATTTTTAGATGAATAGAGATAAGCTGCAAGTGAGGTGAACACCATGAGATCAGAACAAATTTCCGTACAACGTTCTGTACAAGCATTTTATAACGACTTTATTTTCATTAAAAAACTACACGGTATCGATACCAAATCGCTTGCTCGTCGTTCAATATCATCTAAAAAAAGTTATCTACTACTTAGCACACTGCACACCTTTGAGCTCAGTAAACGTCAAGTCGACGTACTTAAACACATGAAGCATATCAGCTCACGTAAAAAAATTGCTGAAACCATGAAGATCTCTATTAAGACCTTAGAAGATCATTTATTGATTATGCGTAAGAAAATGCATTGTAATACGGTACAGACCATGTTTGATGTAGTACAAAACAATTTACTGCTAGCTACGCCTTAGCTATAACCCAGCAAAACCGCATCAATTTGCGCTTTAAAATCTTCGTTATGCTCGGTTAACTCAATAATATTTCGGCCTAACTCAGCGTATAACTGCTGCTGATCACCTTGACTCAAGTGCTGCATATGCTGTTGTATAGTGTCTAAATCACCACGCTGTAGTGGCCCAGTTAAACTGCTACGCAAACATTCATTCTGCTTGATATTAGCCAGTGTGCCTTGCATTAAATCACAAACCACCTGTAATGCTTGTTGTTGTTCAATGCCTGCCTGCTGTAAACACTGGCAAGCGGAATACGCAATAGAGACTAAATAGTTAGAAGCAAACACACCGGCGGCATGGTAAGCCGCTTTTTGTTGACTATCAATTGTTAGCCAACGAATAGCCAAGCCAGCAAACAAATCATTGAGTTGCTGCACCGCACTGGCATCGCCTTCCAGCGCACAGAACACACCGCGTAAAGCATCACGACACAGCTCAGATGAGGAAAAACTTTTCATTGGGTGGATACTCGCCAACTCACAACCCTTAGCTTTAGTCGCATTTAATACCTGTGATGACAATACACCACTGCAATGCACAATCACGCTATTAACCTGTAAAGATTCGCTTAATGCTAGTTCGTCTGCAACTGCACTAATGGCATCATCCGGCACAGTGACTAGCGTCATATCAGCTGATGGCAAATCGGCAATCGTTGCCACCGCATACCCCTCGCCCAAGCGCTCTATCGCACGTTGGCCACTGGCCTGGCTGTGATTACAAACTGCCTGAATAATCGTGTTATTTTGTTGTTTTAGCACATAGGCCAGATGTAACCCAAGCTTACCTGCACCGATGATATTGATTGTTGTTATCGTCATAATGCGCAACATTTTACCCTATAATAATGACCAGGCATAGTGAGACCAAACGGAAAGCGACAATGCGAACCACTTACAACCAACGACTCCCCTGGCTGATTTTTTTAATCGGCGTTATTTTTGCAATGGGCTTTTGGTTGTTTGAATCAGCTATGCATACTTACTACTTTGATCATCAGCACTTTTTTTACGCGCTATTCCCTAGCGACCCCAATGAACTATCAATGCGATGCACTATATTCGGCCTCTTTATTATCTTCGGGTTAATTGCTGCCTGGGTAACTCATCGAACATTACAATTAAAGCAACAATTATCGATTGATCAAATCGCACTAACCGCTATCCCCGAAAGCGTAGTAATCACAGATGCTAACAATAAAATTATTTTTGTAAATCGAGCTTACACAGAAGTGACTGGTTACACGTTTGATGAAGTCAAAGGCAAGAATCCCAGTGTGGCCAGCTCTGGCAAACAAGACAAAGCTTTTTATAAAACGCTTTGGACTAGCTTACAACAAACGGGGCGATGGCAAGGAGAATTATGGAACCGTCGCAAAGATGGAGAATTGTATCCTGAATGGCTATCAATCTCAGTGATCAAAGATAAACATAAAAATATTACAAACCATATTGCAATATTTTCTGACATTACTAGCAGGAAAGCGGCAGAAGAAACTATCAAACACTACGCCTACTATGATCCGCTTACTGACCTACCTAATCGTCGCTTTTTTCTCGAACGTGTATCACAGGCTATTCAATATGCTAAACGCAACAAAGATAAACTGGCTGTAATGTTTATCGATTTAGACCATTTTAAGCAAATCAATGACACGCATGGTCATGATATTGGCGACTTATATTTATGTGCTTTTACACGCACTGTAAAAGATAGGCTACGTGAAGTCGATACACTATCACGATTTGGCGGCGATGAATTTGTGATTTTACTGACTAGCATAAACGACTGCCAAACGGCATTAACAATTGCTGAAAAAATACTAGCCATTAAATCTATTACTGCTGGTGATCAAACATTGTCTGTAAGCTGCAGCATCGGCATCGCTTGTTATCCTGATCATGGTGAAGATACAGAAGCACTTATCACCGCTGCTGACAAGGCCATGTACCAAATTAAACAAACCAATCGTAATGCCGCCAAGTTAGTCACTTAATCGGCATTATATTCTCATGTTATTTACTATATAGTTAAGTCAAATACATCAAGGAGACGCTTATGGAAAAGCATGTCGACGTTGCCATTATAGGCGCAGGATCCGCTGGCTTATCGGCCCTTAAAGAAGTGCGTAAAAAAACCGATAATGTGGTGGTTATTGATGGTGGTGCATTAGGCACCACCTGCGCTCATGTCGGCTGCATGCCATCAAAGGCACTGATCCAAGTCGCGCATGATTTCCATCGTCGCGCTGTATTCCCCGAGATGGGAATTGAAGGTGGTGAAAATTTAACACTAGATATTCCTAAGGCCTTACAGCATGTACGCAAATTGCGCGATCGCTTTTGGTTGTCGATTGTTAAAGATACCGAAGCGTTGGGTGATATATTAATTCGCGAAACCGCTCAGTTTATAGAGCCGAATGTGTTACAAACCGGCCCACATCGCATCATTGCTGATAAAATAATCATCGCCACTGGCTCTCGCGTGGTGATACCTGATGCCTGGTCTAATTTTGCCGATCAACTGATCACCAGTGATAATATTTTTGAGCAAAAAAACCTTGCTAAAGAAATGGCGGTGATTGGTGCTGGTGTTATTGGGTTAGAGCTCGGTCAAAGCATCAGTCGATTTGGCATTAAAACCTCGGTGTTTCATGGCAACGACAACATTGGTGGCTTGACTGATCCCAGAGTGAATGAACTCGCTATCGATATTATGCGCAAAGAAATGGATATCCACTTAAATGTGCGTGCTGATGTATCCCACGATGGCAATCAATTTGAGGTTAAAACGGCCGATGATGCTACCACGGTGCTCGGTGTTTTAGCGGCGATGGGTCGCCGGCCGAATATCGACCAACTGGGCTTAGCTGATATTGGTGTTGAACTGAATGAGCGTGGCATGCCTGCAATTGATCCGGTGACTTTAAAGGTTGATGGTCATTCAATTTACATGACAGTTTGTGGTGACACCAACATTATGCATCCGTTATTACATGAAGCCTCTGATGACGGCCGTATTGCGGGTTACAATGCCGTGCATGATGCGGTGCATTTTCATCGTCGCACACCGATTGCTGTAGTGTTTTCCGACCCCAATATTTTTATGGCTGGCAAACGTTTTTCTGAATTAGCACCCGACTCATTCGTTGTTGGTGAAATCGACTTTAGTAACCAAGGTCGTTCACGTATGATGATGGCCAACCAAGGTTTAATGCGCATTTATGCTGACAAGAAAACCGCCCATATATTAGGTGTCGAAGGCATCGCCCCGGCTGGTGAACATATGGCACACCTATTGGCCTGGGCCATTCAACAAAACTTGTGCGTGTTTCGTTTATTGCAAATGCCGTTTTACCATCCAGTAGTAGAGGAAGGCATGCGCACGGCATTACGTCAGCTCGCCAAACAATTATCGCCCACCTGCTCACACTCTGAGTTAGCGATGTGTGAATCGTTAGCGGCGGATTGTTTGAGTTAATAAAGTAAAATTCTGAACAGAACCAAACACATTATTATATAATAAATAAGAAATACATTATAAGTAATAGTTGACTTTCATGTGCGCCTGTGTACAATATATACCCAAAATAAACAAAACTAGAGACATCACGATGAGCAGCAATTCTCATGCGTAAGGCTGAAACATATTGGGACTTTACTGCATTAAGCAATGAATTGCCTTCATCAGCAACGTCCGCTGAACGATTGAAACTTCTCATGAAAAAAAAGATGTTAAATAGAGCATTAACTGCTTTATATTATAAAACATCGCCTAAATACCGTGTTAAATGCCTGTTAAATCTTAAAGATGATCTAATACAAATTATCGATACTGATACACCTTCATCCCAAATCACATTGTCAAACACACTCCAACTCTTGCTGTATGATGCTATCGATATTTCTGATGTTAGTGAAGTTAGTCGCTCATTGGAATTCATGCAAAGTGTGTTTAGTTTAGACAGAGCTAAAGTGTGTGCGGATATTTGGCTGCCAAAGTGTATTGATTCACTCATTCAATCAGGGCGTGAAGAGGAACTATTGGCTCTGATAGATACCGTATTTCGCTATTGTGAAAATTACACTAGATACAATGCGTTTAATTTATATTTTAACGATAAAAGACATGTTTCGGCAGCTGCTATGCGAGCCTATATTTTGTTACATACTCAAAATACTCTTGCTTTATCATTAGAGGAAATTGAAACTTACTTTCCATTGACCCATGACACGGTGATAGGATTTATCGATTCTATTAGCCATCTCGAAGATAAGCATAATGTCTTAGCAGACGTGACTGGAGAGCTTGTACATCAATTTCAATTTTCGCCAAGTGAACCTCGATATCAAGCTATTCGAGTAGTAATCCTTCATTCGGTGCTGCCTAAACAATTGCAATATAAATTAGTTATCGACAAATCAAGCATTGACACATTGCTAACAACAATGGAGTTATTTCGTTATGAGCAAACAAGCCCTCTTAACTTAGAGCAACAGGCACGCATATGGTACGATCTTGAAGATATAAGTCCTGAAGGCCAAACTGCTGAAGCTACAATGGTAAATTGTCATCGTTATGCCGCACTATTAAGAAATTTAGATGAAATGGCTGCAGCATATTACAGAGATTTTAAAAAAAGAAATATCGAGCCCAAAATTTATTGGCACCACAAGCTCCTGTATGCTACTGCGGAAAGCTATGAAGAAACGGTAGCTGTAAAAAACCCGATGGATTTTTTAACATTGGTTTGCTTCTATATGCGAATAGGAATACCTACTGTACAAATCCAAATAATACTGACTGAGTTATCAGTGAAACAGTTCGGGTGCGCTGCATTATTAAAAGAGCTCACTTACTGGAAAGATACTGTAAAGCAAGCAAGTGTTACTCAATATTTAAAAAAAATATCTAACGAAAAACCTTCTAGCAAGATTTACCGTGATTTTTTTAAATGTTTGTTCCATCATGAGCGCACGAGACTAACTGCTGACGACTATATATCAGTCATGGGTGAAACAGTAGTCAAGCATAGTTCCGAGGAACGCATCAATTTATTCATTGATTTTATGATGTTTGAATCCATAGCCCCTGTGATGTGCTTTAAACAAGTTGTGAGTGGCTATTCTGCAACCTGTGCAGTGGGGCCTAAAGCACGACCACGGTTGTTGCCTCATGGTCTGGTGGTGCGATTAAGTAATCTTGAAGCAATTCACGCTGATACGGTTTGTGAATTACTCCAAGCTAATCGTGGCGACGCCATTCAGTGTGATGAAATGGATAGATTTATTCGGGGAATGCCAATGGGGGAGCCTCATCAATGGCAACAACTTTTCGAGCGAATTGAACATTTAACGTCAGATAATATAGAGAGCTATAAATACATATTAAAGGTGCTCTCATACCTGACAGAAAAAAAATATCAAGCATTTATGAAAATGCTGCGAGAGCACCCCATGGCCTACAAAAAGTTATCAAGATTACATTCAATTGAGTTCAGAGATAAAGGCAATTCTGATTCAACATGGGTGAGCAACCTACAGCGATTTTTTAGATCTATCCCTTCGAGCTTAAATTGTGAGCCACTACGCATTGCATCGACAGAAACACATATTGATACTGCACAGGCATTTGTGCGCATCAAAGCTAATGCCTTTTTTGAACGTTATAAAGATTACGAAGTTATGCGTGTTTTTGGTCGTAGTATTGAGATGCATCATCGAACGGACAGAGATAACATTATTGTTATAAAAGTTGCACGCCCTAAGGAACCCCTGCAAGATTTACAAACTGAATACGCAATGGACGCTAAGTTTGAGGGAGCAATACAAAGCCAAATTCCACAGCCCATTGGGCTGTATATACTCAATAATTTTTGGGAACAACTGCCTGGATCAACTGATATCACTGATGATCAAGTTGCCTTACTCAAGCAACAAGCAAATGCTAGAGCAAAGGATGTCGCCGTGTTTGTTTATAAACCCGATGTTAGCTACCTCACCTATACAGATGAAATAACGAATTTTGCAGATCTTGAAACCAGTCTAAATAAATCTGCCGACGATTTAATGTCACTATTAATTGATCATCGAATGATACTCCCCGATCTAATTTCATTAATGCATAACCGTGATATATCATCTGGCCGACGTGACGCAGGTCGTTATCAAGCAGTAACATTTATTCTACGTCAGGTGGGTAGTCGTATTGGTACTGGGCGATTGGATCAATTCCGTCATAGCACTAGCCACCCCAACCTGCGTGCATCTGGCCTAGCCGATTTGGCAAAAACAGTTAGCATTAGTGAGGTATTTGATTGGTCCGAAGGTTCGTTTGTATCCCAATATTTCAGAGAAGCTGAAGCTATGCATGGCTCCAAAGATAAGGCGTCATTAGCTGTATTAACTGAATTGATAAGCGAGTATTTTTTAACGTTTTCTCTGCTAATTGATCGCTGGGGTGCTGATCATGAGCCTAATGATGATTTTGAAGCCAAAACGATTGATGAAAAGTGGGGGCCGTATTTTGATTTTCCAAAAAGGAATCACTGGCAACAAGTTGCCGCACTGAAGCGACGTGTGTATGCCAGAATGTATGCAAACCTTATGGGTATAGATGAATCTGAGGCCTACACCTATGTTGAATCATTAGCGAAATGCAATCGCCACGCAAGGCAAACTGCTTATTTTGCAGCATCACCGGAATTAGATAAAGACTGTGAAGCAAAGGCGTTCTCAACTAAATTATTTAGTCGTCATACCGAGGTGACATTTGGTGATGCGCGAGCTGGTACCTCACTCATTACCGAAGATGGTGATCGTCACTATGGCCATGTAAATGGACAAAACCCAACGAAAGAAGATCAACGAGTTTGGACTATCCTGACGGATAACTTTATCCACCAAACCACTGAACAATTAAGCGAAGGAAAGACGACAATATTTGGAAGTGATTTTACTAATGAAGAAACAGACTCATCATGGATGAATTTTTACACTTATTAAACACTCAACCAACATATTCATCTGCTCACACTCTGAGTTAGCGATGTGTGAATCGTTAGCGGAGGATTGTTTAAATTAACGACAGTATAAAATAATCAATAAGTTACAGCATGGTCCAGCGTGGAATAGCTTAGTTTTTTGTAGTATACTACAAACATATTGCAATAAATTGGTAGTTGACTACAAATGATCGAATCTATCCGCATGATCGAAGATCGCCTAATTGCTGGCGTGCAAACAAAACATTACCGTTACCTGTATGACCAGCTTTCGCTGGATGCTCGCCTAACAGGACTAGTAGGTCCTCGGGGCGTCGGCAAAACCACCATGATGCTGCAGTATCTAAAAAACCATTCTGACATTAGATCACAAGCCATCTACTTTTCAGCCGACCACATTCATTTTAGTCAAACAACCTTATATGAATTTATTGAGAACTTATACCTAACAAATGGCACTCACTTTTTCTTTATTGATGAAATACACAAATATGCCAACTGGAACCAAGAGATAAAAAACCTCTATGATGGCTTTCCGTCAATCAAAATTATATTTTCAGGAAGCTCCAGCCTAGATCTCGTAAAAGGCAGCTATGATTTATCACGGCGCGCTATTCTACTCCAGCTACCAGGCATGTCTTTACGTGAATACATCAATTTCTCTAAAAACTTATCAATACAACGCGTCCCCTACAAGCATCTACTGACCGGCGAGCACACCTTAAGCCAAGAGCTCAGCAGCATTAATCGAATTAAAGGTTTATTTCAAGATTACTTACTACGTGGCTTTTATCCCTTTTCAATAGATGAGCCGAAACACTTTGAAGAAAAATTACTTAGAGTGATTGAAAAAACTATTTTTGAGGACATTGCTAATTTTTATAATTTAAAAACAGGGAACTTACCTATTTTAAAAAAAATATTATTATTCTTAGCTAGCATCCCACCAGGAAAGGTCAGCACCCATAATATTGCGAAAAATTTATCCGTCAATGACCGCACAATCACAGGATATCTAAAAATATTACAAGAAACGGGCTTAATTCAAATGATTTACACCAACGAGGGTGGCAACGCCTCATTACGCAAGCCTGAAAAAATATTTCTGAATAACACAAACTTGCAGTATGCCTTACAAAACGAAATCAGTAAAAAAATAGAATCTGGCACCATACGTGAATTAATGTTCCTGCAAATGATAATTAGCTCCAACAAAACCCCCTACTACTCTAAAACGGGGGACTACCAAATAGATAATACTACGTTTGAAATTGGCGGCCCCAATAAGACACGAAAACAAATTAAGTCAGTAGAAAATGCCTTTTTAGTAAAAGACACGACAGTGCCAACATCTAAGAACGAAATCCCATTAATGTATTT
This sequence comes from Coxiellaceae bacterium, assembly GCA_029212925.1. GTDB lineage: Bacteria > Pseudomonadota > Gammaproteobacteria > Coxiellales > Coxiellaceae > JARGNX01. Next base: position 337,046 of record JARGOB010000002.1, read on the forward strand.
TGGCTTTTTGTATTAACGATAACCATTGTCCGCGTAGTAAGCGGGTGAAAGCAGGTCGATCTTACCGTAAAATCTCAAAGCTCTTGTGCTCACTCCAGACAAACTGGACAATTGTTTTACTGTATAAGCCATGATTACCTCATCTCATTACCCGGCCATTATCAAGGTTGACGTAACGTCAATGTCAAGCATGTTAAGTGAGTTTAGCTAATTTTGCTAGGTAGGCGTAAAAAGCATCGAGCGAGATATTGTGATCAGTGCGGCTTCATGAGAATATGGTGCGCTAATCTCATGCGCCTGTAGCTCAGTTGGATAGAGTGTCGGCCTCCGAAGCCGAAGGTCACAGGTTCGACTCCTGTCAGGCGCACTCCTTTCCCGATGGGGTTTTTTAAGGGGAGAATCGGGATTCTT
>JARGOB010000013.1 GCA_029212925.1 Coxiellaceae bacterium
TAATTTTGCCAGATTACTCTAATTCAAAACAGTCCGATTTAACGGGAGAAGGTCAGACCAAAGGATTATGAGTCCTGTTGTACCCAGCTTTCTCTTTATTATTTGTTATGGTTATACATTAAAATACCGTTGTAAATCAGGATGATAGGTGTATACTGCCATTAATTGATCTAGTTTAATTTTGCTGCTAAAGGTAGCAACAGGGTAGCAACAGGGGTAGCATTTGAGACGAGCCATAAGGGGTAAATGGTATGAATCGGGACAATCATTTTAATTTCACTAAAAAATCTCTTCTATATAAGATGTCTTTATTGAAAAGTGCTAAGTGGACTTATTATTATGACACGAAATTGCCAGGTTTAGTGTTTGGAATAACCCCAGCAGGCTCAAAAAGTTTTTTGATTTATAAGAAAATCAAAGGCAGGCCTGTAAGGTACACTTTAGGGCGTTTTCCAGCAATGACAGTAGAGCAAGCGCGCCGTGCGGGGCAAAAAATCCTGGGACAAATAGCGTCAGGTGCTAATCCTAATCAACAAAAAAAAGCAAATCGTTTCAAGGTGGTCACCTTAGGAGAGGTATTCACCGATTTTTTAATAGCAAGAAAATCACTAAAAGCACTGACAATTCTTGATTATAAACGATCCATGCATGAGGCTTTTTCAGATTGGCAGAAAAAACCAATTTTAAATATCAGCAGGGATATGGTAGCTAGGCGTCACCGTAAGATAGGTGAGCGAAGTCATGCGCGAGCTAACCTCGCAATGCGAGTGTTAAGGGCTTTGTTTAATTTTGCAGCAGGTGAGTATGAGGATGAGAATGGAAAGGCATATATATTAGAGAACCCAGTTAGCCGCATCTCTCATACGCGAGCCTGGTATCGTGTAGAGCGCCGAAAAACAGTCATCAAGGCGCATGAGTTACCAAGTTGGCATCAGGCAATAGAAAGCATTAAAGAAGAGTATGTTGGTTATCAGTGCAACGCAATTTGCGATTGCTTGTTATTAATTGTGTTTACTGGGCTTAGACGCTCAGAAGCTATGTCTCTTCGATGGGATAGTGTTGATTTTAACTCAGGGTCAATAACGATTGCAGATACTAAAAATTCTGAGCAGCACGTATTGCCATTGTCGAGTTATTTGAGTGATTTATTGCTAAAGCGTCGTATAGATGCCTATTCAAATTTTGTTTTTCCAGGTGATGGTAAGCTTGGATACATTGTAGAGCCAAGAAAAACCATGGTAAAAATTACTGAGCGGTCAGGAATTAAATTTACATTGCATGATCTGAGACGCACCTTTATTACGGTGGCTGAATCTTTAGATATCCCAGCATACAGTTTAAAGCGCTTATTGAATCACAAAATGAATCAGGATGTTACGGCAGGGTATATCATCACAGATGTTGAACGATTGCGAGGACCAATGCAGCAAATCACAGATTATTTATTGCAGTGCATGAAAACAGCTCAGTGTGAGAGTGTTTTAGTTGCAAAGCTGCCAGATTAATCCCCCTTAGGGGTGATTAATTTTTGTTAAATTTAGGTATATTAAAGCTTGTTATAAACCAGCTTATAAATAGAGGTCAATGATGATAAACCCGGATTTTTTTCCAGAACGTTATACACCAAAGCAAACAGCAAAAATCCTAGGGGTAAGTGAAGATACGCTTGCAGTATGGCGTTGCACTAAGCGCTATCCATTACCTTACATAAAAATGGGGAGAAAGGTTTTTTACTGTGCAGATGATTTAATAGAATTCATTAAGGTGCGTACAGTGTCCATGGATATTTCGCATTGATTGCATGTCTTATGCTGAGTTAGTTACGGGTTGCGCATTAAGGTTGAGTGTATTTTTATCGAGGCGAAAGCCTAATAAAAATGTAATACAGCACAATGTAATAACTACCCAAAATATGGTGTGGTAGGTATGACTAATGGTGGAGAGTGTGATTGTGTGTTTATTCTCGATTATGTGGTCTGAAAGTATGGTGGCAATCAGGCTCGCAATACCGAGCGTTGATACCCAGGCACCCGTAGTGAATTCACGTATTCCTTTAGGGGCTAACTTCCCTGGTAAACAATAGCCTTCAGGGCCGATAAACAGTTCGCCTAAGCTTTGCAATAAAATATAGAGAGAGACGATAGCAATAAGTGGCAATGCGCCATCGGTAATAATGAGGCTTGCTAGCGCTAAAAAGAATAAACCAAAGCCAAACAATACAGATGTGGGAGGGCTGTAATTATATTTTTCCTTGGCTATGGATAGCAGCTTGGCTAATAATGGTGGTGTAAGGACTAAAACAATTGAGTCTATAAGGTCAAACCATTGTGGGGCGAGTTGGAATCCATATACCGTTGCATGGATATTATCTTTGATAAATAGCATGATCACGGTTGGTAGCAACATGTAAATTGACCAGAAGAAAATAGATATCAGCATATAAAAAATAAAGGTGAGTAACTTGGTTCGTTCGGCACTTTCATATTTGGTGAAAGCAAGAAAGGTTAAATAGATAATGCCAAGTACTGGGATGAGCAGCAGGAAATAACGTGAGATGGCTGCATGGGCTAATAAATAAGCTGAGATTATTGCTAAAACTATAAAGCTGATAGCTAGTATAGAAAAGGTTTTTTTATCTTCGTGTTCAGAATTGTAACTGATGTATCGATTAACTAAAAACATTGATAGTAAAGGCAGTATTGCGATTATTTTAAAAAGTGCTTGGTACGATGCATGTAATCCAAATGAGCCGGATATAAAGAAACCAAACAAAAATCCTGTATTCATGCCGCAATAATTCCATAGCATCGCTTTGCGCTTGTAATCATGGTCATCCCCAGTTAATGAGGATTTAAAGACGATAATGCTCACTGTGCTCACCATGCTGCCGATCAGTATCAAAGCTAGTGAGGTGCCGAGTAAATGAAAATAACCCATGCCAATGAGGCCAATGGATTGGAAGACCATGCCAGCACAAAATAGCTTCTTAAAACTGACGTAGTTATTGCCAATATAGCCGCCGATTAGCGGTAATGCGTAATTCAAGGCTAGGAAGGTACCAACAATAATGGCTGATTGCTTCTCGTTGTGGTGTAGCTCAGTATTTAAATACAACGCGAGTGAAGACATGATGATCGCAAAGCACAGCGATGAAAACATTTTGACAAAAAATAATGTGGTGAGTGACTTCGTGCGCTGCTGCATTATTTAGTTATCCATAGTTGCGGGTGGGATATATAGAGTAGATAGCGGAGTGAACTTTTTATTTAATAACTGTTCCAATGTGGTTTGCTCGATACGAGGTTGTATCTGTGGGTACAGTGAAGCTTCATATATAACTATCGGTTGTTTACTTGGATAGTGTTGTTGCAGTTGGGTTTGTAACTCTTCCAGACCCTTTAGGTTTATTGTCCGTTCATGTGTTTGAATGTCAATATTGCTGATTTGCCATAAAATTAAGTTTGATCTAGGTTCGAATCTGGGTTGGTTGCGTAAAAAGTGAGTGGCTTCATAAGACTGTAGGCCATTCTTTAGTGGATTGATTTTAAGGTCACTGTATAAGCAGGCATCGCTTGAGATACCAGGTAGTATTTTAGTGTTTATGCCTTTTTTTTCAGCTAAGTTTGCGGCATCAACGCCGGGTTTTGTGCATGCACATGGGTGGCCATAAAAAACCACACAGACCGATTGATAGGTTTCTGTGGTTTTTAGGATATGTTGCGTGATTGCCTGGTATGAATCGACACGCAGTTCATGTGCCTGGTAGATGTCATCAAGGTTTTCGTTTGTTTTGCTGTGCTCAGTAATCCATTCTTGTATCAGTGGCTCATTGACAAGGAATAGTACTGTATCACACTGTTCAATGTGCGTTTTCACCTCGTGTGTGAGGTGAGATAGGAAAGTGATGCCTGTGCCACAGATTATGAGGTTTTTCATCATGATTAATCGATAATCGTTATGGTTTCAAAATCAGCAAATTTGCGATTTCCTGTAATGGCTTCACGAATTTGATGGGAATCCATGGTTTTTATGTTATTTGCTTTGTGGTCATTAAAGACATTGGTGATTTGAGTGGCACCGTATAATTGATTGGATAGTTCTTTAAACAATGCTTGCATGTTTTTCTTCCTTGTTGTGATTGGTTAATTTTTTTGAATTGATTTTTACTGAGACTAAGGCTTTAGTAAAAATGGATCGCTTAGCAAAGCCGTAGTTAGTATATTCTTTATGTGTTTCATAGAGCGCGTTAAAGCGTGAATCATCATTTAGAAGTTCACTGGCTTCTTTAATATGCTGTGCATCACCCAGTACGGAATAGTAATCAAGTTGTATTGCATCAGAGAGATGCCCAAACACAGTAGCTTTAGTAAAGGGGTGTTTTTTAAACGCTTTAAGGTAAATGCTGAGGTTCTCTGCGATTTCGCTGAGGTAGGTAAGTGGCCTAAAACTTTTTGGGTCATTAATATTGAAAGTCGCTGCCGATAATGAATGATACACGGCTCTGCTGTCAGTCAGTGGATTATGTCTGCAGGGTTCAATAATAATGGGTGTAGTCGGTGGCGCATAAATTTCATTAAAAGCTTGGGTAATTTGAGCCATAGGTAGTGCTGTATCGTCAGTCGCAGGCCTCATGCCTGGTGTATCCCCTAAGGCGACTGATAAAATATATTTGATCATTTCCATGGAGAAGGGCTTGGCCTTAATGTGGCGCGCTTTGGTGGTGTCATTTATGGCATGTTCTAAGTAAAAGCTATTTCTCTTTGATGCGTTGGCCTTGATGGATTGCTTAAATATATATTCACGCAAAAGAAACCATTTTGGATTGTTGAAGATATTTTCTTTCCACTTTTCATCAAATAGCAGCATGCAACAATGCCAGTCAGTAGCTACTGCATTGCTAACATAGGTTAATATGGGTTGGTGGTCAGCTACATTTTTGGGTGAATAGCGCGCTGGAATTTTAAAGTGACGGGCAAGCTTGCGATAAGACTCGTTATCTTGATACATCGGCATCATATTGATGTTTCTGGCCCCTGAAGCTAGGTAGAAAATAGATGACGGTCTAACATTCGTGGCTATATTGCGGTTTAACTCAAAATTCTGCGGAAAAAAATCGCCGGGGGTAAAAACAGTACCGGGAATTATCTTGTCTTTGTTGTGCAGGTAGGTTTCGACCGTATTTTCAAGCAAAAAGCAATAGGGTGAATTCAGTGCGGATAGCGGCGTTAAATTCGCTGCTTTTGGAAAATGATAGTGTTGTGGGTCCGAGATAGTGATCCCATAGGGGTATCTTACCAGCATGATGGGTAGTGGTGGCGCGATCTCATCTATGATACTGAAGAGCTCTGGGTTGAGTTGTTCAACTCTATGTTTGATGTCATTCCAGCTGACTGTTTCGAACGCTTTCGTCATTGAAAAATCCTATTTATATGCAGAAAATGCGGTGTTTCCCTAATTCTGGGTGATTCTAGCTGAGTCTTTTTGCGAGCGCAATAAGTAATTAAAAATAATCATGTAATTATGTTGACATAAATATTTCACCGTGCAAACATGCATGACGCTGTCTTACTGGTTTATCCGTGACAGTAAAGGGGACCGGTAAAACGCAAGGTTAATGACATAGTGTAAGTTAAGGATGCTTTGGGGGGATATGGAGTATTCACAAATATTTTCTGATCTTGATTCAATGGAAGAGTTCAGTTCAATTGCAGTTGATTTTTCAATCAAGCCTTACAGGCAAGCATTTCTTATTTATATTTTAACAACATATTCAAATTACAGCTTAGCGGACATCGCAGACTATTTGGCATGTGATTTGTGTTTGTTAGATGATGTTTCAAGGGGCAAAGGTTTTCTTTGTCAGTTTCACACTAATAAATTAGTTGGGCTGTTTTGTTTGTTTTGTGCTGGGTAAGTTTATAGAGGTTGAAAGTGCCCTACTGCAACGCCTAAATAGCTGGCATCACTTTTGGTGCAAATGCTTATTTCAGGCCAGTCAGTATTCAGTGCATTAAGTTCAACGGTAATCGATTTACCTTTGTTGGTTTCACGATACTTCCTAAACACGGGTTGGCTAGATATATTTACTTGGGCTATGACAAACTTACCGGGGTGTGGTTGTAGTTTTGCATTAATAATCACAACGTCACCGCTATTGAAGCTAGGCTCCATGCTGTTATCGGTTAGTTGAACAGCAAAGAGTTGTTGATTTGGTGTGGGGGTCAGCAAGCCATTTAAGCTCACTTGGGGTGCATTTGAATCTTCACGTAATTTTTTAAGCAACGAAGTGAGTGCTTTTGGTGTGCTGGGTAATGAGTCTATTGGAATTAGTGGCGCATACAGATTATTGTTGGTTACTAGTTCGCCGCTTTGATTGTCGGTTAGGCATAAAAGATAAGAAGCTGATAATTCTAACGCTTGTGCTAATTGCATTGCTTCTTCAGGTCCTGGGGAGCGTGTGCCTTGTTCCCAGTTGCTGATGCGGGTAGACGTCATCCCTGTATGTTCAGACAATTCTTTAACGGTTAAGCCGCGATCTTTGCGGCTTTCAGCAATGCGGTTTCCGATTCGTTGTTTTAGCAGCAATGAATAATATCCTGGCTATTGACAATAACACAAATCGTGTAGTAATCTACACGTGATGTGTAGAAGCAGTGGTGAATACAGCACATCTGCTCAAACGAAATCAGATAGTACCATAGTTGTACTGGGGCTTCTACACAGATTTTTTGTTTTCCCGTGTGATAACAACGGAATGTGTAGTTGAGATGGCTTTTAAAATTAACGATCTAGAGCTGCAGGCCTTATACGGCTTATCACACCTTCAACAGTTGTTGTATATGCGAGGCCTGCGTCCATATATGGATTACGCCACAGGGATTGTTGGCATCAAGCGGGGCATTAGTTATCAATCTCTATCAGAAGCCTGTTATGTAGAACCCCAGAGGGGCGTAGTAAGTACTCATGTGAGTCATGATCAAATTAAGCGCTGTTTAGCGGCATTAGAACGTGTGACTTTAATTAAACGTCAAAGTATTCAAAGAAAAAAATTGATTGTTACATGCCTATTGGCTGATAGGGATAAATCTGTTTTAAATAAAGCCGCCCCTTACCCGCCCCGACAGGACGCCCTGGTTACTGATGGGAAATACCAAGTAACCACAAGTGATTTAGAACCACTAGCGACTTATGCCGCCCAGAGAAAAGTAGGGAAAGCCGCCGCACCTCCGGAATCCGGAAAAATAAACACTCTCCCTCTCATTCGTAAAAAATCTTATGTCACATCTGAATTCAAACCAAGCGCTGCAACATTGGAACGGGCAAGACAACATCAATGTGATTATTGCCATTCATCTGATGAACTCATGCGGTTTATCAGTTATCAGCAGTCTAAAGGCACGCAAAGCTACGACTGGGATGCAGAATACCTTCGTTGGTTATTGACCAGTAAACGTTACCAAAAACAGGAGAAGCACTATGCAAACAAACGAACAAGTCGTTCAACTACAGCAACACTTTCCGCCTTTGAGCGAACCATGCAAGCCAATAGAGAAATTATCGAGCAAGAAAACATCCGCTTTATCAAATAGGCAATTAATTAGCCGTAAAGACATTGCTTGGTTGTGGGTGTGTTTTGCTGGTGCCTATGGGCGGAAATTTATTAGTAGTTACGGTGAAAAGGATTGCGGCGTCTGGTACGAGGCACTATCAGATTTGACTCTGGATGATTTGGTATATGGATTAAAACGCGTCTTAACGCAAGTAACAGAGCATGAGCGTAAGTCTGGTGAGGCATGGCCACCGAATGTGAAAGAGTTTCGGTTATTGTGTGAGCGCACGTTGGAAAAGTTTGGTTTGCCATCAGTGGGTAAAGCATTTGATGAATACGAAAGCGGCCAATATGTGCAAAGTGGTTATTGGTTGCATCCAGTGATTAGGCGAGCCGGGCAACTGACGCTTAAAGCGATAGATTCGGAAGAGCGATGTGAGCGTTACAGTGTGTTTAAAAACATTTACAAAAAACTAGCCAATGAATACATGATGCAACAACGTGCGAGGGAAGTTAATGCAACACTTTAAGTCATGTGAAAAACTCACGTTGAGAGAGGTGTCTTGCTTGCAGTACGCGGCCTTGGACAAATCTTTGGTAGAGACAGCAGAGATTATGTATTTAAGCCCCGAGACCATTAAAACCTATCGCAGGCGTGTATTAGCAAAATTAGGATGTCGAACGATGACGGCAGCTTTAATGATTGCTCTGCAAAGTGGAGTGATGAGTTTCACCTCTAGGGGGGATGGTTTAAATCATTAAACTTGATAAGTTAGGTATATGGATAGGCATTACATTTTTGAAAAATTAGGTGACAAAATACAGCAAGCATTAGCTGATCCTGCCACCAATGAAGTTATCCTGAATCCGGATGGTAAGTTGTGGTGCTATCAATCTGCTGGCACAAGGAATGTGATTGGCACCATGACTTGCACGGATGCATTAGGTTTTACTCATGCATTAGCACAAACCAGTAATGCATATTTAAATGAAAAGACACCGTATTTAGATGCCGTATTACCCGTTTCATGTGCCCGTATTAATGTGACTATTCCACCCATTTCTGAAGGTGTTTCATTTAATATTCGTAAACGTTCACAACAAATATTTACCCTATCAGATTACGTAAACGCTGACATTATGACCCAGAGTCAATACGGCATTTTGTGTGAAGCGATTAATCAAAGAAAAAATATCCTAGTTAGTGGTGGCCCTGGATCAGGCAAAACGACGCTTACAAACGCATTATTGTCTAAAATAGCAAACGTCGTGCCGAAGGGTCACCGCATTTTAATTCTAGAGCAGATTGAAGAGCTGCAATGTGACGTTGATAACTATAAACGTTTATTAACCTCAGATCATGTTGATATGCGCTGTTTGCTCTGGATTGCCATGCGTAATTCGCCTGACCGTATTGTGGTAGGTGAAGTTAGGGATGGTGCAGCCCTAGATATGCTGAAAGCGTGGAATACCGGATGTCCTGGCGGCATTGCGACTATCCATGCCAATAGTGCCACAGCAGCACTGCAGCGATTAGTTGATCTGGCCTGTGAAATTATACCGACAGCTCCTTATTCGTTAGTAGCAGAAGCCGTTGATGTAATTGTTCATATTGAAGCAGATAAATCGCATAAGGCGCAGCGGGTGGTTAAAGATATCGTTGCAGTAAAGGGGGTTGACGTACAAACCAAACAATTTATGTCTCATTCATTACTTGAACAAAAGGATAGGCAATGAAACATTTTTTAAAGTCACGAAGCTATGGATTGCTTTCACTTATTTTACTATTGCCATGTTCAGCATTTGCGTCTGAAACAGGTGTTAATGCATGGGAGCGAGTATTAACCAATATTGTGAATTCACTTACAGGTCCTGTGGCCTATGCGGTATCAATCATAGCCATTGTATTAAGTGGCTTAACGATGGCATTTGCTGATTTACAAGGTGGCGCTAAGCGGTTTTTTCAAGCGGGTTGTGGCTTATCGATTACTTTTTTCGCAACGCAAATAGTCACTAGCTTTTTAGGATTTAGTGGGGCGGTGATCTAATGAGCGGTGGAACAGTGATGTCAGTCAACAGAGCTATGATTCAACCCATTATGATTGCAGGTGTTGAGAAAAAATTAGCGTTGGCAAATGCACTGTTATCGTTTCCATTGGTTGCCGCTACCCACTTTCATTTTCCAGCCTGCGTGTTAGGTTTGGTGTTTTTTATCATGGTGCATACGGTACTAAGATTGGTGTCAAAGCATGACCCTGAATTAGGTAAGTTATTTAAAAGAAGTACGCGTTACAGCAAAAAACCTTATTTCCCCGCCACCAGTCATCCTTTGATGTTTGACTTGTGGCCGATTAAATCCGTATCAAGACCTCAATAGAGTATTGGCATGATTTTTGTAAAAGAACGAAAATTAAACAGCAGCAAGGCGTCGATTCAATCATCGCGTAATTATCGTGGTTTGAATGATTTGCTGACTTATTTGATCTTGCTCGATGACAGTACGATTTTGCATAAAGACGGAGCACTATCACGTCACTACAAATATGTGGCACCGGATCTAGCATCAACAACTGGCAATGAGTTGGACTATCATGCCAAAACTTGGAGCGATGCATCTCAATTTTTAGGTAATGGTTGGATGATAGAGGTGAATGTCACTAGTCAGCCATTTGAGAATATAGCTAAGCCTCGTGAGTTCCCAGAAATGGTATCGGCGCTCATTGATGATGAGCGCAGATCACAATATCGTAATAATCACTATTTTCAAACTACATACTATCTTTCCGTTACATGGCGACCCGAAGATAAGCTGGCATCAGTGTTGAAAAATTTCACACTGAATACTGATGATGCAAAGTCTTCAATTTTGGATACCCTAGAGCGTTTTAATCAGCAATTGTCATCCTATACGCAATTTCTAAAGCGTTCTTTATTGTCATTAAGTCCACTCAAAGGTAATGAAATAACTAGTTATCTGCATCATTGCATGTCAGGTATTAATCAATCACTACGTACCCCATCTCTGGGTTGCTTTTTAGATTGCTATTTAGCCAGTGAGGATTTCATGGGCGGCTTTTCGCCTAAAATAGGTAATAAGTTTATCAGGGCACTGGCCATTGATGGTTTACCTGCAGAGAGTTTTCCTTGTTTGCTGGATCAGCTCAGTTATATCCCCTTGTCTTATCGTTGGTCTAACAGGTTTATTTGCTTAGAGCATCAGACTGCTACTGCTTATTTAAAACGATATGAACGCAATTGGTCATCTAAAGCCATCGGTGCGCTGGGAGTAGTACGTGAAGCGATAGGTATGCCTGCGAATCGTAATGATGATGCGCAATTAGTGGCGGATCAATTGAAAGCTGCTCAAACAGGTGCTGGCGCCAGTGAGCTGGGCTATGGATTCTATAACAGTACACTAATACTGATGCATGAAGATCAGGAATATTTAAAAAAATCTGCTGAAGAGATTATCGGCATAATTCAACAAATGGATTTTCGTGTCAGAGATGAAACCATTAACGCCACAGAAAGTTTTTTAGGCAGCTTGCCCTGCCATGGTGATTACAATTTACGGAAAATGATGGTTGATACTCATTATATCGGTCATGCATTTCCAACCAGTTCTGTCTATCAGGGCGAATGTCAATCTCCCTGCCCAAAGGAAGGCTACCATAATCAACCTCCACTGCTTCTCACAACGACGTATGGTAGCCGTCCTTTCTTATTTAATTTGCATGTGGGTGATGTCGGGCACACCGCCATTTTAGGTCCAACGGGTAAAGGTAAAAGTACTTTAACGGCCGCTATTATGATGGCGCATCGTAAATACCCAGGATCTCGCATTATTGTACTTGATAAAGACAAATCTAATTTTATTCCAGTTAAATCTTTACAGGGTGCCTATGTTGATTTGGGTCAAAGTGATTACTCCATCAATCCGCTGGCGAGGATTAGTCATGATACTACTGCTGAGTTTGACTGTGCGATGGAATGGCTAGTCAATATTTGTTGGGTTCAAGGCTTATCATTAACCCCCGAACAGAAAAAAGAGCTCAGATCTGCATTGTTGCGATTGGCCGACGAGCCGATGAGTTATAGAAATCTAAACCATTTAACCGTACAGGACCCTATTGTACGTGAGGCTATTAATAGTTTTAACCAGGGTATTCGGCAAAAATTACTGAATGGCACAAATGATCAGTGTGCTGCTAGTGATGTGATGGGTTTTGATATGAGCAGCTTTATGCGTTCAGACAGTGGCGAAAGAGATAACTCCATTCCAGTCATACAAGCACTGTTTAATGAATTTGATCATATGTTTAATGATAAGCGACCAACGCTACTGATTTTAGAGGAAGCGTGGTTATATTTAAAACATCCATTATTTAAAGAAAAGCTCACCGATTGGTTTAAGACGCTAAGAAAAGCCAATGTGGCTGTGATTTTCATTTCACAAGATATCGATGATATTGTGCAGTCTGATGCATCCAGTGTTATTCAAAATTCCTGTATGACACGAGTCTATTTGCCAAATGCGCAAGCAAATGAGCCCAACGTTGCTGAGCAATATAAATTGTTTGGCTTGAATGATCGTGAAGTACAAATCATTGCTCAAGCTATCCCTAAGCAAGATTATTATTATCACTCTCAACTGGGTAGGCGATTATTCAGCTTAGACCTTGGTGAGCTATCTAAAGCGTTTTTATGTGTTTCGAAAAAATTAGATATTGATCAGTTCAAAACCTTATATAAGCACGATGATCCCAAATGGGTGCTTGATTGGCTTACTGATCAGTCACTCGATGAATGGCGTGATTATGCACAAGAGCAATATGGGTAAGGCAGTGATAAAAGCATCATTATTGATACCATTAATTCTCTTATATGGCCTGTGTCAATTTATGACGGCACATGCATTTATTGTGTACGATCCTTTAAATTACTTTCAAAATCTTGTATCTGCTAATAATTCAGTAAGCACTCTTTACAATCAGGCGCAACAAATACGTAATCAAATTCAGGCCATACAATATGAGGTAAAAAATTCCAATAATATTGGTGGTTATCAATGGCAAAACATTACCAGCCTAATTAATCAAATGGATCAAGTTAGCCAACAAGGTCATGCGGTGTCTGTTACGGCTAGTAATATCGATCAGCAGTTCAGCGCAGCGTACCCAGATTACAACAAACAATCCAACAAACGAAATTATAAGCAGGCATATCAGCAATGGAATAACACGACCTTGGATACCTTAAATTCAAGTATGCAATCAGCAGGTGTGAGTGCTAATCATACTAAAAACGAATCACAACTATTGGATCAATTAAAACAAAAAGGGTCCAGTGCCACCGGGCGGATGCAGGTATTGCAAGTTTCAAATCAGTTAGCACTGGAAAATGTTAATCAAATGCAGGAGCTCAAGCAATTAGTTGGTGATCAAGTCAGCTCTCAAAATACCTATATGGCTTATCAGGTGTCTAAAGACAGTTTTGATGAGCAAGGCATGGATGATATGGATCAAGCGTTACATACTCAGTTTCCTCAGTATACGCCAAATCAAAAGTTAGCCTTAATCCCTAATATGGGAGTAGGTAATTAATGAGTGTTGATGCGGGTATATTAGATCAAGTAACACAACAATTTCTGCAAGCACTGCAGCATGATGCGATTCGTATCAATCAAGCAGCGAAACAGTTGTTTTTGTATTTGGTTACTATTCAATTGAGTCTGAGTGCTCTCTGGATGACATTAGCTGGAGAATCATTGCAGCGTTTTCTGGTTCGTATGGTACAACTGTGCTTTAGCTTTGGTTTCTTTTATGGACTAATTCAACTGGGTGGCCAATGGATCCCTGCCTTATTGAATGGCTTTATTCATATTGGTCAAACAGCAGGTGTGCAATCCCTAGACCCCAGTTCAATCATCGATCAAGGTGCCAGTATATCCAGTGGAATATTAAAAGGCTTCTTTGATTGGGGGCTGCTATCTCATGTGTTTGTGGCCATGATCGGTAGTATTGTCTGTATTGCTATTTTAGTGCTGTATGCGCTGATTGCCGCTGAGCTCGCAATCATCTTAGTGAAAGCTTATGTGCTGGTGGCAACAGGTGGTTTGTTTTTCGCTTTTGGTGCTTCTGATTATACCCAAAAGATGGCAATCAATTATTTTCAAACAGCAATAGGTCTAGGGCTGCAATTGATGTCATTGTATTTATTGCTAGGTGTTGGGCAACACATTGGTTCTCAGTGGTCAGAAATGACGGCTGAGGCTGCCAAACAACATCAGATAATTCCAATGCTCGTAATTTTAGCCGCAGTTATTGTTTATTACATGATTCTCAAGAATGTACCGAGCTTTATTGCAGGCTTATCTGGTGTAGGTGGCTTTAAGAATTATGGTGATGCAGCTGTTGGTATGGCCATTAATGCAGGCAGTACAGGGACGCAGTTACTGTCAAAATCAATTAATACTGTAGGCACTAATGTGCAGCGGATGACACAGGCTGGCATGACCACTTCATCGATATCAAAACTTGCTCGAGGTTCTTACCAAGTAACACAAGGCGGGTTGAAAGGTGTAGGTGAAGCTGTTGGTAATTCAGCAAGCCATGTCGGCTCAGCGATGGCGAATACCATAGCTAATATGGCAACACGACAAAATACCCATATGACTATCGGCCAAAAGATTAATCATCATTTAGCTAATCGCGTGAATGGAGGGTCGTAGATGAGTGATGTCAGTGTGGATCATACAAAAATACCCGGCTGGCGTGGCGTCGTTTGGTGTTGGTGGGGTAATCGCAGTTATGACAAAAACAGTTATGAGAAAGGGCCACTGGCTGCTTATTTTGTTTTGATGTTGATCGTATTGGGTTTCGTAGCGCTGTATCACTATGTGCATCTAATCCAAATCGTTCTTATTCCCATGTTTGGCGTATTAGTCTCTTTTATAGTGTTGCCCATCCGTTTCGCTAATAAATGCATTGTCATGGCTTTGATGCATATTGCTGTTGGCTGTGCTTGGTTGTATTGCCCTGAAACAATCAATATCACCCTATTTAGTTTTCATTTTGAATGTTATATCGCCATGGCTTTGATGATTTCAGGTGCGATAGCCATTCTAAGGCGTTATTGGAACACCTTTATGTGGCTTGTTTTAGATTACATAGAAATTAGATACCACCAAAGCATGATTGAATTTGATGATAAAAATAGAGAGCAACAAACATGAAAAAATGGATAGATTTTATAACGCGATTTAAAAGGAAACCAAAAACAACTTCTTCGCCCAACCATAACAGCATTGCAGCCAACCCTTACCTGCAATCAAGGGCGATGTGGAATGAACTGTACGGAAATTTACAAATCAAGTTAGAGAATTGTTATCGCATTGTTTTTATTTTATCTGTTGCGCTGATTATATCGATGATTAGCCTTATTGTGATTGCCGGTGAAAGCAAAGTTAAATCCGTTCCGTTTATCGTCCATGGGGATGATTTGCTAACATTGACCAATGAACAGCAATTGCCAGCTAAGCAGTTGCATTCCAGGCTGTCGTTTTATTTTATTAAACAATTTATCGCTGCTAGTCGGGCTGTGAGTGCTGATGGTGTGATTAATAGCAATAATACTATTAAGGCTTATGCATTATCCCAAGGTGAAGCCACAGGTGTGCTGAAAGCATATTATGAGAAAAATGATCCCAACGCATTGGCGACACATAAAGTACGTGATATCGAAATAACCAGTTTATTGCGTGAGTCGAAATCAACCATTGATGTTCGTTGGTTTGAGCGCTTAAGGGATGTACATACTGGGTTGTTAATTAAGAAAACCCCGTATATTGCACGTATCAGTTATCAATATCAAAAGCCATCAACCGATCAAACGATTTTACATTACAACCCCTTAGGATTTGTTATTACGTATTTGTCTTGGTCTGTAGATAACCATGCATAGGAGAATTTTTTGAATAGATATTTGTTGGTGGGTACGTTGGCTCTAAGTGTATGCATGGTGGGGTGTACAAAAAGACCCATTGTTTATAGTCCAAATGACTTTAAAAAAGTTAATCGCGTGATTACTCAAAAGCAAGCAGTCAGGCTACCTCATGTGAAGGTGAATGCGAGTTATGGCATGGGTAATGATCCAGCTGTAGTGAAAGCTTATAATCGCTTCATCAAGCGTGGAGTGGCAAAAAATGTAGGAGCTAATGGTTTTAAAACTTTGGCTTATCAAACCTATACGCATCCGATCGTTGATTGTGCACCATTACATCTTTGTGTATTGCAGCTTGAGGGCAATGAGAAGATTAACAATATTGACCTGGGTGACTCTGCACATTGGATGGTGAGCACTTCATTAGTGGGAGGTAAGCAAAATGGATCGTATCAAATTGTTTTAAAGCCTAAAAAATATGATATCGCAACGGATATGGTGATTGCGACCAATAAGCGTACGTACAATGTAGGTTTGGTGAGTAAAAAAGGCGCCACAACTCATTTGGTGAATTTTTATTACCCTGAGGAAACATTAAACCATGCATTATCTGATTTGCATCAACAGCAGGTGGTTACTACCAAACAAGCGGTTGTAGCTACAGCTTCAGCACTGAGTGTAGATAAGCTTAATTTTAATTACAGGTTATCTGGTGATAGCCCTGCCTGGCGACCGGTGCGTATATTTGATGATGGTCAAAAGACTTATATTCAGATGCCTCAAGTAGCAAGCAAGCTAGATTTGCCAGTGTTGTACTTATTAAAGGACGGGCAGGCAGAGTTAGTTAATTACCGTTATAAGCAGCCGTATTATTTAATCGATGGATTATTCAAATCAGCTTATTTAGTATCAGGCAAGGGTCATCAACAGGTGCGTGTTGTCATTCAGAATAAACATTTTGCTTAGTGGGGTAGTATGGCTGTCGAAAATTTATCGCATATTCCAGGTCAACCTAAGGCGGTTGGTTTTAGTGGGCGTTTGTACATATTGTTAGCGGCTGTATTGGTTGTCACCGTCGTATTATTTTTGTTTTTTTTAAAGCACTATAGCCCACAAGCAATTTATCAGCGCAAGCATATGACGGGTCACGAAGAGGCGAAACAAGGTGAAGAGCAAAGTGCTACCGCTTTGATAAAGCATATCCAATCGCACAAGGCACCACGTGTCGTGACAGTAAGAATTCCGCCAACGATAGTTAGAAGACATCAGACTTATGCTGAGGCAGGTGCTGCTCCTTCTCTTACGGATAATGATATGAAGCAAGGTGGGGACGCTTCAATATCGGTATTTCATACGGACGCTTCGCAACAGTCGAATAATGCTGCCTATTCAAATAGCAATGATGCTTTGCCTAGCTATGGTTTAGCTAACGGTTTTAAGATACCGCATATGCCATCAGGTGGTTACAAATCACAAAACATGCAATCGGAGAAGTTGGGGTTTTTAGGCAAAAATGACAAATATTCATCTGATCAAATTAAGGCAAAGCTACAAATTGCCATATCACCCTATACGGTTAGTGCAGGCTCAATCATTCCAGCAATCTTAGTCACTGGTATCAATAGTGATTTACCCGGGCAAATGATTGCGCGAGTACGACGAAATGTATTTGATAGCCAATCCGGGCAATACTTACTGATTCCTCAAGGTGCATCACTGTTAGGCACATATGACTCACAAGTCGCTTATGGCCAGTCGCGAATACTAATTGTTTGGTCACGGATAGTTTTACCCAATGGCAGTAGTTTTGATCTGCATGGTATGCCTGGCGTTGATTTAGCGGGCATGGCAGGTCTTAAGGACCAAGTGAATAATCATTACATGCGTGTGTTTGGTTCTGCATTGATGTTTAGTGTATTTGGCGCGTTGGGTCAATTAAGTCAGCCACAAAGTAACAATAATCAGCTATCGAACCAGCAATTGATTTATGGTGCTATTGGTCAGCAATTAAGCCAAACGGCAACTCAGATGGTGGCTAAAAATATGAATATACAGCCCACCTTGGCTATTCGGCCGGGTGCTAATTTTAATGTGTTGCTGAGCCGCGACATGGTTTTATCGGGAGCGTACCATGACTAATATCAAACGATTATTTGTACAGAATTATTTTCTAGTTGGTGTGGCTATGTTCACTAGTTTGTTTGCAGCCTCTGTTTGTATTTATCATGTGCGGTTTAATTTAACGGGGTCAATGCCCAGGGGTGTATACGTTAAGCAGCCTTCAAAAAAGATTCATCGTGGCGATACGGTAGCGGTTTGTTTGCCTAACGCCATATCAAAAGAGGGCATTAAACGTGGCTATTTGTCACATGGTAGCTGTACTAATGGAGCTATTCCAGTTGTTAAAAAAGTAATTGGCATGCCTGGTGACGAGGTGCTTTTGACATCTCAGCAGTTCTGTATTGCTGGTCAATGTTATCCTGTAAGGTCACATGGATTTGATCATGCTCACCATGTAATTAAATCATGGGTCAAGCAAGGGTTTCAGAAGTTGGTTTCTGGTTATTGGTTGTACGGTAATGACGATCCGGATCACTCTTGGGACTCTCGCTATTTTGGTGCAATTAAAGCTAAAAACTTTATTGGTGTTTACAAGCCACTTTGGGTAACACAATGATGACTAAGTTGGTGATTCAACAACCCTATGCGATTCATCATGCCAGTCGCCAGGCATTATTTTCTGAAAGCCTTACTGTGCCTGCCTCTGTATTGGATCGGTCACCTACTTTTATCGTTGATAAAAGTTCCCTGACCACGCACACACCACATAGATGTGTTTTGAGCGTGGTCAGGTAACGGTGATGATAAGTGGAGAGGCAGGAGTAGAGTATAGAGATGTAGTAAGTGTGGTGTGTGTTAATAAAAAAAAGAAGGAGAAGGATGAGTCATCAGAATGTTCAGATTACCCCTAGAGATATTGAGTTGTTGAAGTTGATTAATGGTTTTGGTTTTGTCGATGTGCGGTATGTGTGTGATCAGTTTTGTATGCATAATAAAATTGCTTATAGGCGATTAAGGAAATTAGTACTGAAGCAGTTGTTGATTTATGAGAAGCTGTTCTACCAAGCGCCAGGTGTTTATCGATTAACAAAGGCAGGCGTTGATATAACAGAAGATGTTGTTCCTCCTCTAAAGAAACTGGTGAATGCAACATATAAACATAATCTGCTGATTGCATATCTTAGTGTTGTTTTAGAGAAAAAATTTAATGGTCAATTTTTAGCAGAGCGACACTTAAGGCATCAATTGGGGTTATCTGGGGTTGGTCAAGCTAGCCACGTACCTGATGGTGTATTAACGATTGAAGGTAAGCAATATGCCATTGAAGTAGAGTTAACCACCAAAGGTAGCCGACGATTGGAGTCAATTATTGGTCAGTATCGAAAGGATTTCAAATATGATGAAGTGTGGTACTTCTGTGCCAATAATGAGGTTAAAAATAAGTTGAAATCTGTCATAGGTTCATCTGAATTTATTAAGTTATATGACCTGAAAGATTACTTGCCAGAATCATGATTGATGCACTGGAAGGTTTTTTTCGTACCAAGCCTGTTGCGAGTGTCGTAGTGACTATTCTGCTACTGTGTTTTTTCCTGGTCCCACTATGTGTATTGATGAGCATTGGAATTATTGCGGCTGGGTATTATCTTAAACCGATGGGTTGGATATTAGTTTTGCTAGGTGTGGTTACATGGTTTGGTGGATGTTTTATTGATCATCTAGCCTTAACGAGTGCGTTATCTGCAAATACCCACTTTATTCATCATGTCCTTAGCTTTCATAAAGTAGCAAGGGTAAATATATATGACTGGCTTATATCAATACCGTTAGCTTGCGTATTGGCGGGCACTGTCTTAATCATATTGCGTTATCAAAGCCGTGGATTTTCAAAGTCACTAAAACGTATGTCTGCTGGAAAGCCATTACAGACCATTAAGATGTTACCTACTAAAAAAATACAAAAACAATTAAATACTATTTCAACAACAGCGGTAGATAGTGGTTCTATATTAGGTGTGAATTTACATACAGGTGATAAAGCAATTTTAAGTGATTCAGATGCTAATTTGCACACTTTGGCGATTGGTACAACAGGTTCTGGTAAAACTACAGTGATATGTAATGTGATCAGTAGTGTAATTCAGAGAGGCCACCCTTTGATTTATGTGGATGGCAAGGGGGATCTAGAGCTAGCTCATCGTATTCAGGATATGGCAAAAAAACAGAATAGACCGTTTTATTTATTTTCAATGGTGGGAGACAGCGTTAAATATAACCCCATTGCAAATGGAGGAATTACTTCAAAAAAAGATCGCATTATTGAGTTGCGTGAATGGACGGAAGATCATTACCGTAAAATTGCAGAAGGCTATCTACAAACAGTATTTGCGTTATTAGAGCGATTTAAAATCACTGTTGATTTGTGCGGCCTATCACATTATCTTGCGCCTGATGTATTATATGGGCTAGCACGACAACATAAGGATGCTGGTGCAATCCGGCAAATAGAAGTGCTTGAAAAAAACCAGCGTGATATCTCTAGTTTAGTTGCTGAGATAAATAATATGGCGAATAGTGAGATTGGGCGGCTCTTTGATACAGGCGCAGGTAATAGCTTAGTGCTTGAGGAGGCATTATCACAAAATGCTGTGGTATATTTTTGTCTGCAACCATTGAAATTTCCATCCTATGCGGAATGTTTGGGCAAGTTAATTATCAATGATATTAAAGCGTTAGCATCATCACAATTAGAAAGAAGTGATAAACAAAAAATATACACAATATTTGATGAGTTCAGCGTGTTTGCGGGAGATCAAATAGTTAATTTGATTAATCAAGGCAGAAGTGCAGGTATTCACGCTATTCTTGCTACTCAATCATTATCTGATATTCAAAAAAAAGGTGGTAATCCGCTGGTTGGTCAGGTGTTGAACAATTGCAATAATTATTTAATCTTAAGGCAGAATCATCACGTAGATGCAGAACAGTTAGCTCAAGTGATTGGTACTACAGATGCTTATCAGATCACTACTCAAATAGACCAACAAGCACGAGGAGGAGCGGGTACTGTTCGTCAAGCTAAGGAGTTTATTGTGCATCCTGATGAAATCAAGCGATTACCGATAGGGCAAGCTGTATTTGTTAATAAGCAGCGATTCAATATTGAAGTGATGCTGTCTAGGTGTCTGTTTTAGTGGAGGTAGATCATATTAAGTGGGTCTTCTTTTGTGTTCATACATAAGGTCATCAGCAAAACTCAGTAATTGTTCGATGGAATCGCCATGCACTGGGTAGCATGCAATTCCAATGCTGACATTAAATTCCAGTGAGTGGTTCTCAAATACGATGGGAATACTTGCTATTTGTTGGATTTTATTACTAATGTTTTTAGCTGAGAGATCGTCTATTCCAGGGGCTATTACAACAAATTCATCTCCGCCAATACGCGATACAATGTCTTCTTTTCGCATGCCCATAGCTAGACGCTCAGCGAGGCTAATGAGTAAAAAATCGCCCGCATCATGTCCGTAGGTGTCATTAATAATTTTAAATTTATTAACGTCGATAAAAATTAATGAAAAAGGTGTGGTGTTTCTCTTAGCGCTCGATAATATTTTTGAGAACTCCTGATTAAATCCACGGCGGTTGTAACACCCCGTTAGCGGATCTTGGCTAGCTAGTGCCTTTAATTTAAGGTTTGCTTTTTTAAGTTGCGATAAACTGTTCTGAATTTTTTTCTCAAGCTCACGATTTCGCATTATAATGCGACCGGATAGTGGTTTTAATAATGCATTTAATGCGAATATAAACAAAATAATTAATATTAAATTAATTGCTACAATTGTATATGTTGTATTATCAAGCTTAGATAGAAGTTGGCTTTTATTGATAATTATGGCCAATGCCCAATTTTTCTCTTTTAATGGCATAAAAGCGGCATATACTTCTCTGCCCATAAAGTGTCCGACAGCTGTGTTGGGAGTTTGGTTAGTGATGGTGTTGAGTAGTTGAGTTTTTAAAAAAGTGTCTGAGTTTTTTGTATTTGACCATTTTGAATGATTTGAAGCAAAGAGTTGTAGCTCTCCATTTTTCTTGTTTGCTATAATTGTGCTACCTAGGTGTATTGGCATTTTTTTATACATATTTGCTTGGATAGACGTAATATCAAATAGTACCAAGTCTACACCTTTTCGGTTCAATTGTTTGTCAAATACTGGACATGCTATTGCTATGAAGTGGTGATTATGAATGCTATACGGTGGTGAGAGAATAATATCGTCATCACCTTCGGTGTCTGGCCAGTAAGCTTTTGGGATTGCCTTACCGCGTTTGGATACAATGCTTCCATTGTTGTCTAGTTTTATTATGCCCACCATGTTTGGGTAATTTTCGAGCATTGAAGTGCGTTTTCGCGTTGTTTTAGGGGCATTAGAGGCTATCGATATTTGCTGTGCATACAATTTAATTCGACTAAGGTATTCATTAATGATTAATGCACTGGTATTTCGTGCGAATATGAGATTGTTCTTTTCTGCTTGACGTAATTTTGAGTAGTATGGGTATATGGCCACAATTGTAATGATGGTGGACAGCGTAATAACTAATGCAATTGTGCTGTAGCGAATTTTAAATTGTATTTTTTCTGTTGTGGTATGCATAATAACCTTTGGATTATAACGATTGCATGCGTACAGTTACACTTTAGCATATTGGATATAGTATGGTGTAAGACTATTTGGGATGGGCTTGTGAGGTAGATATTGATGCCTTTGAGTCGTCGGATCGGCTGGCGTGGTTGCCGTTAACGGCTACAACGGTACTGCATTTTTTTTAAAAAAAGAACAGATGCGCCGCTGGTAATCACTGATGAATAAAATAAGCTAGTTGGATAATGTAAATAGTATGGAGCTACGTGAAATTGAAGGCACTAATCTTAGATTGGTTAAAGATTTAGATGCAGAGCGTGATAGGGGGCGGGCTATATACGAAGGAATCGTATCGAAGACACAGGCCTGTATTAACCAAAAGATGTACTTACTGTCTATAGTAGCTGGTGTTTTCGGTATGAACTTGGGCGGAATCCCTGGTGTAGAATATAGGCATGGGTTTATGATCGTGTGTTTGATCATGGTGTTATTGTTTAGTATGAAAATTGCTTATTTGAAAATAATGAAATGGATATAATCAATGTCGCTCAATATATATTTTAGTGATTTAATTTTAAGATCGATTAACTCAGGATTTTCTTTTTTTGTGATTGGGGTTATCGTCACAATCATTTACTTTTTGAGTAGAGGGAAGTTTGATAGTGTGCGGCAAAAAAGTAAATTCAAATACAGACTGATATATATTGCTGTGTTTGTTTACCTATTGGTGCTGGTAAGGATTTGGATTGAGGGTTTTACACATCTCTTTACTATGCTTAGTTTGGTTGCTGCGGGTTTGGTCGTTGCAAATAAAGAAAGTATTATGAATATTACTGGATGGTTTATTATTAATTGGCGGGGACTCTTTTCATCTGGTGATGCTGTTCAGGTTCAAAATATAACCGGCTATGTAGTATCTGTTAAACTGTTGTATTTTAAAATACATGAAACAACATCTCTCGGAAATAAGCGTGTAACAGGTAAAGTCATTAAGCTGCCAAATTCGTTAATTATCAGTAATCCAGTGATTATCTTTACTTCTGACGACTTTTTTATGCTACACCAGGTGAACTTTACTTTAAAGCAGGATAGTGATCTTCAAAAAATAGCAAGTAAAATGATGAAATTTACTAAAAAGCTCATAAATGATCAGTATTCATCTGATCTATTCAAGGCTAAAAAGGGTCCGTCAAGCTGGAAGCATTTGTCGGGCATGATTGATGCTAACCCAACTTATGACTTTGAGCAGCTTCCTCAGAAGTTAGATGTTCTTAGTTTTAATGTTAGCTTTTATTGCTTTCCTGATGATTACCAAATGTTGAAAAATAATTTGATTGCTTGCTTTAAAGATGCTTGCTTTTCTATAGAAAAAAAATAGGAATGATATATTCTGGGTTAGTAACAGTTGTGCAGGATTGTTATGATTCTGTCTAAAGATGATAGCCGAGTAATGCTGCATCAGCCCGATTTATTATGCTTAATTTTCAACTTCCGCCCTAGGGTCCATTTCCGTTGCTACAGGTGTCATTTCAATTGACAAGGTGAAATCATGTTTTTCATTTGGGTGAACTGAAGAAGCCTGACCTTTTCGCCATAACATAAAAATGCCAAGAGGAAGGCTGGTGATAATAAAAAACAGTAAAATTCCAGATCCTGGGAAAAGGTAATTACATAGCGGGGCTAATGATGGGCCAATTGTCGCGCCTATTCCATAGGAAAATAAAAGTGTCTGCGTGGCTGAAATAATTTGGTTGTTTTCAACTCGGTCGCAGGCATGGCTTATCCCTATTGGGTACAAGCAGAAAACTGCACCTCCTAGAAAGAAGGATAGTAGTGTAATAAAAACAATGGAGATTTGAGGAAGAAATAATAGCGCCGTGCTCAATAAGGTTGTTGAAAAAGAAAGCATCGCAATGACATAGCGACGACTGATATTGTCAGATAGTTTGCCAATCGGGTACTGAAAGATCATGCCACCGAAGATAGTCAGAGCCATAATGGTTGATATGTCTGATAAAGGGTACCCGATATGTTGAATATATATAGGAAATAATCCGTATAAGCTACCTAATGTCAGGCCTGATACGAAACAGGTCATTACGCCTGATGGGCTAACCAAAAACATTGATTTAATACTTAGGGTGTCTGGCTCAGAAAATGTAGGGATGCTTGCTTTAGTGAGCGACAAAGGGATAACGGATAATGACGCGAAGACCGAGCTTACTGCATACAATATTAACGTGTCTTGGTGCCCGATATTTAAAAGCCATTGTCCAATTGATTGAGCAATATAGAGGGCTATCATATAAATGGCTAAAGATGTTCCACGGTTGCTGTTGTCGCTTGAGGAAAGTATCCAGCTTTCAATAACTATATACAGTCCTGCTGTGGCGATACCTTCAAAAAAGCGCAGCGCTAGCCAGAAGTACTCATTGATATAGAGTCCATGCAGTATGGCTGCGACCGATAGTATTGAGGCACACGCAGAATATGCTCTAATATGTCCAATACGTAGAATGATGGCTTCTAGCTTAAACGCACCAATCACCATCCCGCCATAATAGGCTGTACTGAGGCCGCCAATCAATGCAGGACTGACCCCAAGCATGTGTAACTTAAGAGATAGGAATGTGGTTAATAAGGCGCTTCCTAGGGTCAGGATGACTAGGCTTGTGAGGGGAGTGATGAGGTGTCGGTTTGAGTGCATTGTGTGTCTATATTTGTATGGTGATGAGTTAGATTAAGCCACGACTTTCGTGTGTTGTCTAGGTTCCGTTTGAGCTAAAATATTAACAGAATATTAAGCATTAAAAATTGTTTCCAAATGTGAAATTTAGGTGTATAAATCATATTTAGGTAGAAATTTTTTGGCTGTTGTCTGTCGTAAGACGGTAGGAGTTATAATTATGAATGCATGTGTTGAGCCAAATTTGGGGCCAGAAGAAATTAACGTTGATCAGGTTTTTGATCTTCATGACCAGAATGATAATCAAAAAAGTCCTGGCTCAATCCAGGGTTCATTTTATGATGATGAGCCTTTCATTGAGCTCCCTATTCGTTAGTGGTAAGCAGGGCTATTTATGACTGGGGCTTTTTGCTTAGTAGTTCGTCATACGGATCGATTTCATAAGACAGGTATCTATCTTCGAGTATGTCTTCAATGGCTCTCCGCTTGGAGTGAATAATATCAGAAGCCTCGGGGTTGCTGTCGAGCTGAGTTGAGTTAAGATTATTTTTCATCGTGTGTTCCTTTGAGCTGGTGGTTCAATTTCCACGTCTTATCTCAAACTTATACCTCAAGATTTCAATATTTCAAACAAAAAATTATATTTTTTTATAAAAAAATAGCTAGCTGATTAGCGTAAATGATTGAAGGTGAAAATAGTGAAAAAAAATATATCCTTTTTTTAAGAAATCATGTATACATCTTCTGCAGTTTTATTTAGGTGTGAGTGGTTGGGGTTTGTGTTATTTTAAATAAAAACGGGAGGTCGACATAAGTCGATGTTTTAAATCAAAATATACTTGGTGAGACTTTAATGATATGAATGGCTGGCAGCGGCTTTTGCATGAAAGAACGGATAAGCCGTTTTATATTTTTAATGAGCATGTTCTTGCAAGAGCTGCGAATTATTACATCAACCACTTCCCAGGCCGAGTGCTTTTTGCTGTTAAAACAAATCCAGCCCCGCACATACTCAATGCCCTAACGCGTCGGGGTATCAATAATTTTGATGTCGCATCACTTGAAGAAGTTAGAATGCTACGTAAGCTTTTTCCTTGCTCTAATCTTTTTTATATGCACCCTGTTAAGCCTCGAGAATCAATTCGTGAAGCGTATTACACTTACGGTGTCCGGCATTTTTCATTAGATACACTTGATGAATTAAAGAAAATACTAGAAGAAACTAATGATGCTACTGATTTGTGTTTACATGTTCGCTTAGCGATTCCTAATACTCATTCTGAGCATAGCCTTTCTGATAAGTTTGGCGTTAGCTCAACTGACGCCCCAGACCTTATGGTTGCAGCAAGGGAAGCAGCTTGTAATCTAGGCATCTGCTTTCATGTGGGGTCACAGTGCATGCACCCAAGTGCTTACCGGATAGCGATACGTTATGCATACAATATACTTAAGCAAGCTTGTGTCGGGGTGGAGTATTTTAATGTTGGAGGAGGCTTTCCGTCAATCTATCCTGGGATGTTCCCTCCTGCTTTGGAAGAGTACTTTGCTGCGATAAGTGAAGAGATGGTGCATGTAAAAATGCTGCAACCATCTATCAAATTGTTGTGTGAACCTGGCAGATCAATCGTGGCTGAATCTACTTCGTTAATAGTTAAGGTGCTGCACCGAAAGGATTATGTTTTATATATCAATGATGGGACGTATGGAGGCTTGTTTGATGCGGGAAGTCTTGGCTTTAGTTTTCCAGTACAGATGGCTTCGTTAAAAAATGTTTCGCATGATAATTTAGTGCCGTATAGCTTTTATGGGCCAACATGCGATTCGCTTGATTTCATGAAGGGGCCATTTTATTTGCCAGCTGATATCAGTGAGGGCGACTATATTGAAATTGGTCAGCTTGGTGCGTACAGCAATTCAATGATAACGAATTTTAATGGCTTAGGGGCTCCACGTGAAATTGTATTTGCAAGTAAAGAGCCGATTTTGACGATGTTCAATGATAACAAGGCGTGTGATCAGTATCTAAAAACAGTAGCAGCATAATTATATACCATGAGGATAAAGAAATGACTTCACAATTAGCACTTGAAGAGCAGAGTGAGATTCAATCTCTGTTGAATGAAACAATAGATCATGTTGATATGACGGAGTTCGATGCAACGCCAATTATCAATGCTATGCGAAAAATGTCCTTTAGCTCGAGAGACCTTGCGCGAGCGACTGATATATTTAACATGATGCTTAATGATAAAAAATGCAGTGTGATATTAACATTAGCGGGCTCAACCTCAGCAGCTGGTTGCATGAAGATTTATGCAGATATGATTAAGTACAATATGGTCGATGCTATTGTAGCGACGGGTGCTAGCATTGTGGATATGGATTTCTTTGAAGCACTTGGTTACAAGCACTACAGAGGAAGCCAGTTTGCAGATGATCAAATGCTGAGAAAACATCAAATTGATAGAATTTATGATACTTATATTAATGAAAATGAATTACAGGCTTGTGATCATGCTATTTATGAAATCGCTAATTCATTGGATCCAAAAGTGTATAGTTCGCGTGAATTTATTTATGAGATGGGCAGATATTTGTCTAATGGACATGCACAAAAAAGTGAATCATTAGTGCAGCTGGCCTATGAATATGACGTTCCTATCTTTTGTCCGGCGTTTACTGATTCATCTGCTGGCTTTGGTTTGGTATTGCATCAAGTAAAAAACCCTCAATATCATCTAAGTATTGATTCGATAAAAGACTTCAAGGAGCTTACAGAAATCAAAATGAGCGCAGGCACCACAGGTTTATTGATGGTGGGAGGCGGGGTTCCAAAAAACTTTGTACAAGATACAGTGGTTTGTGCTGAAATTTTGGGGTGTGATGCCGAGATGCATAAATATGCTGTGCAGATTACGGTGGCTGATGTTCGGGATGGGGCTTGCTCAAGCTCTACATTAAAAGAGGCATGTTCCTGGGGTAAGGTCGATACGGCATATGAACAAATGGTTTTTGCAGAGGCTACTACGGTTGTGCCTTTATTAGCGAGCAGTGCTTACCACACGGGCAATTGGAGGGGTCGTAGGCGTAAGCAATACAACTGTATTTTTAAATAATTTGGAGGATGCATGCAAATTTTGCCACCTAAAGAGGCATTCTTGGGCTTGGAGCCTGAGGACGCAGTTGGATATAAAGAGGCCGATGCTGTCGTTATTCCTTTTGGCCTGGAGGCTTCAGTCAGTTATGGTGCTGGTACGGCACAAGGGCCAGCGGCAATTATTGCTGCATCGCACGAAGTAGAACTATTTGATGAGGAGTTATGGTATGAACCGTTTCGTAACATTGGTATCGTTACTTTACAGGAAGAGCCCGTCGCCACCCCAATTAAAGCCGCCTTGCAGCAACTTGAAGCCTCCGTCGAAAGAATTATTGAAGACAAAAAATTCCCGTTGATATTGGGGGGAGAGCACTCGCTAACAGCGGGGGCTATTCGGCCGCTTGCAGCTAAGTATGATGATCTTATTTTGCTGCATTTTGATGCGCATGCTGATTTGCGTGATGGTTATGAGGGTGAGCATTACTCACATGCTTCTGCAATAAGGCGTTGCATGGATGACCCTAATATTGAAGTTGTTTCTATTGGTATTAGAAATATTTCAGCTGAGGAGGTTCCATTTTTGGAGGCTAACAATGATCGGTTGCATATGTACTGGGCACATGAGAAAGATCGGTGGGATCACAATGAAATTATTAACCGGTTTAAGGGAAGAGCTGTATATATTACTTTTGATGTGGATGGTTTTGATTCCAGTTTAATGCCCGCTACTGGGACTCCAGAGCCTGGCGGTCTATTTTGGCATGAGGCACTAAAAATTATAAGAGATGTGTGTTATGTCGGTAATGTTGTTGCGGCAGACATTAATGAATTATCTCCTATACCAGGAAATCATAGTTGTGACTTTTTAGCAGCTAAACTAGCATATAAGATTTTGAGTTTCGCATTTAATTAATGCAGTATACTCTTATAGGCTATTTGTTGTTGGATATATTGGCTTACACGAGATTTTGAGGGTAATCATATGAAAGTATGTTTTATTATGTATCCGTGGGATAGGGTTGAACCTGAAACTGATTCAACATTGAGACTGATACATGAGTGTGTGGTGCGTGGGCATACTGTTGCTTTGACTACGGTGAATAATTTGACGATTAGAGAAAGCATCACAAGTGCTTTTTGTGATGTTTTTTTGAAAGATTCACCCTGCGTTGATAATATCCCTAGTTTTTATAAAAAAGCTAAATTTAAACGGGCTAGGCTGCCAATAGCCGGTTTTGACGTTATTGTTATGAGAACAAATCCCCCGCTAGATTCACTGGCTTTAAATTTTCTGGATTCGGTGAGTGAGGACACGTTCATAATGAATGACCTCAATGGGCTGCGTATAGCAAATAACAAATTATACACAGCTTCATTTCAGGATAATGGAGGAGAATTTATTCCGGCAACCCATGTCTCAAAAAACCGCGATTATTTGGAACGAATTTTTGAAGAGTCAACGGCTGATAAAATGATACTTAAGCCATTGGATGGCTATGGCGGCAAGGGGGTTATTGTGTTAGAGAAAAGTGCCCGCCAAAACTTTAGTTCATTATTAGATTTTTATATCAGTTCTAACTCTGATTCGACCGGTGGTAACTATGTGATACTGCAGGATTATGTTGAAGGCGCTCATCAGGGTGACATCCGAATTTTGATGCTAAACGGTCAACCAATCGGTTCAATGAAACGGTTACCATCCAGTAAAGATATTCGATCAAATGTCCATGCCGGAGGAACTGTTGTTAAGCATAAATTAACTCGGCAGGAATTAAAGCTGTGTGAGTTTATTGGGCCCAAACTCGTGAGGGATGGGCTGTACTTTGCTGGTATCGATGTGATTAATGGCAAGTTAATTGAAGTGAATGTACTGAGTCCGGGTGGTATATCACGAATAAATAAACTGAACAGAGTGAAGCTTCAAAAAATGGTAATTGATTTTGCAGAGAGTGTTGTCAATGCTAAAGAGCTTCTGGTGAGTAGAAAGAGTCAATTTAGACAATTGATAGATGAAGCTAACCATGAAATATAATGAAATCATAGATGCCATCCGCCTTGAGAAACCCATTGATACTGTACTGGATGATGGGTCAATTTCTGTGCGTATATCGGATTATGTTCCCTATATTTGTACAGCGATACACTCAGGTCACAATATGCCTGAAAAGCTACAGGAGATATGTAACCTTACGGAAGATGAAAGACTGCAGGAAGAGGATCCGTATACAGGACAGATCCTAGAGTCTTTTCCGCTGACGCTGATCTCTCATGACTCTCGGTATGAGTATGACTTAAATCGCGATCAAAATAGCTGTATTTATGAGGAGGCTTGGGGGAAAAAGGTCTGGCGTAAAAAGAGAACTGACTCGGACAAATTAGATTCGCTGAAAAAGCATTCAATATATTATTCTATTCTGAAAGAAATTTTAGATGTTCTAGAGAAAAAATTTGGTGGCGTATTGTTGATTGATCTGCATAGCTACAATTGGAAAGTTAGAAGTTATGATTACGCACCGGTTTTTAATATTGGCACAAAGCAAATTAATACCAAGCGGTGGGGTAAGGTTTTATCTGTTCTTGAAAAGCACATATCTGAAATTGATTTGCCTAACTTAGAAGTTAGCTGTGAAAGAAATGTGGTATATAAAGGCGAGGGGTACCAGGCAGCGTTTGTAAGTCAGCATGTGTCTAATACCTTGATTGTTCCATTGGAGATAAAGAAAATTTATATGGATGAGCTCTGTGGTGAGCCGTTTCCTATTGTAATTGAAGAGTTATCGCAGGGATTATATTTTTCAGTTCTAGAAGCAGCATCCTGTTTGTTTGATGAATGTAGCAAGAACAAAATAAAAGCATCAGATCTGTATCCCTCTGAAATAGAACCAGTGGTATTTAAAATAGATAAGCAGCTTTATCGATTAGCGAAGGGTTTTGAAACATTAAATTATGTAAACCCAATAAATTTTCAGGCCGAAAAAAAACGTTTTATGAATAAGAGAGATTACGTTCCGAAATTTAAGTATCGCCAGCTAAGAATTGATCCGTATCTATTTAAAGAATACTTATATAAATTGCCTGTGTCTGATATTCAAGACCCTATTATTCGAGATATATATCGTTCAGTAATTGATGGTTATGCAATGAAGGTGGAGTTATTGACCAGTGTTGGCACTAATCAGTTTCTCTATAATTCATTGCGATATTATGGAGAGCCCAACACGATAGATATAGAAAATGCCCAGTTCTTATTGCATGCGAGCAAAAAATATTTTTCAAGTGATGATGGTCATAATAATCAACTCGTGAGTGTGGAAGATGCTGTTCATCAGTTTCAAGCAAGTGCTGATAAAATGAATCTGAATTGTAAGGTTGTATTATCCAAGCGAATAGCGGCAAAGGCAATGGTCGATAATTTACAGAGAAAGTTGTACGTAAATCAAAATGCCTCATTAACAAAAATAGATATACAGGCTTTAGTGCATCATGAGCTGGGTGTTCATATGGTGACAACTCAGAATGCTCTTTTACAGCCGTTGAATGTTTTAAAGTTAGGGCTCCCTGGTAATACGTATACTCAAGAAGGCTTGGCAATTTTAAGTGAGTATCTTTCTGGCACTTTAACGTTGTCTCGTTTGCAGCAGTTAGCTTTAAGGGTGTTAGCTATTGATATGATGGTAAAGGGCAGCAGTTTTTCTCATGTATATAGGCATCTCAATGAGCAGTATGGTATGTCTAGTGATGATTCATTTGCACTGGCGGTGCGTGTCTATAGGGGCGGTGGATTTACCAAAGATTACCTTTACTTGAGTGGGTTTCGCGATATGTTGGCAGAATATAAAAAAGGTGACATTTTATCGTTACTTATTGGTAAAACGGGCATAAAGTTTCATGCAGCATTGGACTCTTTAATAGAGCGTAAAATATTTTCCCCGCCAGCTTATGTGACTCCTGCTTTTAAAATGCACTGTCATAATAAGGATGCTGTGCTTGATTATTTGGTAGAGTCAATAAAATAGAGTGTAATTATATGGCAAGAGGTTTAAATAAGGTTATATTAGTTGGTTACTTAGGTGCTGCACCAGAGTGTTATGGATCTGCTAATGGTAGAGATCTGGCTGCTATTCGCTTGGCTACAACTCAGACCTGGAGAGATAAGTTATCAAATAAATTGCAGCAGCAAACGGAGTGGCATCGCGTGGTTTTTTTTGGCAGATTGGCTGAGGTGGCGATTGAGTATTTGAGCAAAGGCAGTCTAATTTATGTTGAGGGCTATTTAAAAGAAAAAAAATGGTTGGATAAATCAGGGGTAACGCGATATGTCGTTGAGATAATTGCTAAAGAAATGAATATTCTGCAAGGTTGTCATGATAAGAATATTGATGCAAAACCTGACCAGTGTTCGAGTGGTGATTATGATGATTATTCGGATGTTATATATAATAGGGTAGATAAGGATACTTTATTTTAGTTAGCGGCTACCCTAATTGTATGGTGGCAAAAACGCACCGTGCTTAGATATATCTGACACAGATCGTGGCGGTTTATAGCGGTAATATGCATCGCAAGGTGTTGATTTTACATTGGTTATAATTGGACTCATTGGCTTTTAATCAATTGGTTGCTGGTTCGATTAAGTTTGCGCGATAGCAGAATTGAATTGCACGAAGTGCGAGGGTCCATGGAAGGGTCGGGTAATCCAGCACGACCAAAAAGTTATATTCTATTTTAAATCAATAAAATAAGCAAACTACCTTATCTATAGTAATTAGGTAAAGTAGTTGATTTTGTGCCTATTTGTAGCAAAAACATGTCGTGAATTGATGAATTATCTGATTTTTGTGACGTGATTTTCTGAATTACCTGCTTTTTGGGCTGTTCAGTTAGTGAAAATTGTTTGGAATTACAATTTGCATGCAATAGGTCTTAGATTAATTAATTTTTATCAATTACGTCGCAATAATCATCACCTGGCAAATATACAATTACTGCATTCCCTGCTTCTAAACGTGATTTTAGTTGCTGCTTTTTGGAATCAAATGAACGCTCATGTAAACCATAGTCGGTACCTTCGCGAAGGACGATTTCGATTAACAGATTATCAAGGGCTCTACAGCTAAGTTGTCTGTAGTCAATTTCTACCATATTTTTTTTCAGTAATGGTTGGTCATAAACGGATAGGTATTATAACAGATGCAGAGAGTAAGCTTAACTTTGTAAAATAATGGATTTAAAGTGAGATGGTCTTTAACATAATCGCTTTTGGGGGCAGGTCACATAGTGGAAAGTTCTACTAATTTAAGCCCCTAATAATGGGGGGATTACCCACTCAGAAAATTTCGAGATGCGCAGTTATAAAAAAGCCTACAAGGCCATGTTTGCTTTAGTAAAATGTACCGGTATGGCATTATAAGGTGGTATTCTCCACCGGCTGCTATAAATGAGAAATAAATTATTTACGAGAGTGTATGGTGCATCTATTGCACTGATTTTTTTATATGCACCTGCAGTGTTAGAGGCAAAATCCTTAACTTTAAAACAAGCTGAGCAAATTGCTCTTGCACAGTCACCTGAAGTAAAAGCATTTCATGCTAAAGCGAGCGCATTAGGCCAAGCTGCTATAGCAGCAGACCAATTTTCTGATCCAAAACTAGCCATTGGTACATTAAATATGCCGGTAAATAGTTTTAATTTTAGTCAAAGTAATATGACTCAAATTCAAATTGCGCTCCAGCAACAGTTCCCCAAAGGTAGAAGTTTGCATTACAGCTCGGAGGTGAAGAAAAAGTTGTCGCTTTCTGAGAAAAATAATGAACAACTGATGCAATTGCATGTGCTGCAAGGCGTTAGAAACAGTTGGCTACAGTTATATTTGTGGCAGCAAAACAAGAGAATCATTTCCGATCAAAAAAGGGTCTTTAGGCACTTGCTAAGTGTGACAAAGTCTATGCTTGAAAATAATAAAGCACAGCAAATGGATGTGGTGCGTGCACAGCTTGAAGTATCAGAGCTAGATAACCGCTTGATTGAGGTCACTCAAAAAATAGATGAAGCTCGTTCAGCATTAGCGCGATGGGTTACAGCTCCAATTGCACTGAGGGCAAAAGCGTCTCGAATTCCACGCTGGTCAAGCCCACCGAGCATTTCAACGCTAAATAAGCAGCTGGCAAATCATCCTGTTATAAAAAAGGATTCGGCTCTAATGTTGGCTGGCAAAGATGGTATTAAGTTGGCAAAGCAGCAGTATATTCCAGGCTTTTTGTTAGGGGTTGCCTATGGAATTAGGCAAGGGGAGCATACCAATGGTGATACGCGCTCTGACTTCTTAACAGCACAGCTGAGTTTTAACTTACCATTTTTCACTAGAAATCGACAAGACAGAACACTTAATGCAAGTAAGCAGCGATACATTGCAAATGAACAATTGCGATACAGTGATTATAGAAATTTAAGAGATACTTTAAGCACGCAGTTTGCAATATGGAAGCAACAAAGCAGTAGTGCTTGGTTATATCGCTCAAAACTGGTTCCACAGGCTAAGCAATATGCTGAAGCAACAATGACAGCTTATCAAAACACACAAACCGACTTTCCTACGTTGGCGAGAGCTTATATCCGTGAGTTAAATACGGAGCTGGGTGGGGTGAAGGCACAGGTTAATCAAGCTATCGCAAGGGTTAACTTGTTATATATACAAGGGCAGTAGAAATGAAGAAATGGATTGGCTTAATTGTTTTATTGGTTGTGGCTTATATAGCTGGGATATTCACTTATCAAATATTTTGGACTGGTAAGAAGCAAGGTTCATCACAGGTGGAAAAAAAACCTTTGTATTGGGTAGCGCCGATGGACCCAAGTTATCGTCGTGATAAGCCGGGA
The DNA here is from genome assembly GCA_029212925.1 of Coxiellaceae bacterium. GTDB lineage: Bacteria > Pseudomonadota > Gammaproteobacteria > Coxiellales > Coxiellaceae > JARGNX01. The sequence goes on from JARGOB010000013.1 coordinate 34,857, forward strand.
AAATCGCCAATGGGTATGGATTTAGTGCCGGTTTATGCGGATCAAAAAAACAATGAAGCGGGTGTCATTAAAATATCCCCAACTGTGGAGAATAATTTAGGGGTTAAAGTTGCCAAAGTTGAGAAAAGAGCATTATCACGTGTCATTGATACTGTAGGTTATGTGACAGTCGATGAAAACAATATTGAACATATTCATACTTATGTTGATGGCTGGGTTAAGAAATTATGGGTAAAAACAACCGGTGAGAACGTCAAAAAAGGGCAGCTGCTATTGGAGCTGTACTCACCAACATTGAATAATGCTCAACAAGAATTATTGCTAGCGATTAAAAATAATAATAAGACACTCATATCGGCTGGTATCAAAAAACTAAAGACCTTAGGTGTATCTCAAGCGCAAATTAATCAAATTAAGCGAGATAAAAAAGCAGAGAGTTTGGTAAAGGTTTTTGCAACGAAAGCGGGTATTGTTTCACAGTTAAATGTACGAGAAGGTGCCTTTGTTAAACCGTCAGCAGATTTGGTCACTATTGAAGATCTGTCTCGTATTTGGGTCGTTGCTGAAGTGTTTGAAGGTCAGTCAGCATGGGTTAAGCAGGGGCAAGCTGCTACTGCTACGCTTTCCTACTGGCCCGGAAAAATATGGCAAGGTCGCGTTGATTATGTGTATCCCGAATTAGATCAAAAAACACATACGCTACGTGTGCGACTTGTTTTCCCAAATCCAGATTTAACCATGAAACCAAAAATGTACGCCAATATTAAAATTTATAGTCAAGCCGTTCAGGATGCAATAGCTATACCACGGCTGGCGCTTATTCGTAGTGGAGGTGGCGATCGTGTGATTGTCGCACTGGGTGATGGTCGATTCAGGGCGCAGCCAGTGAAAGTTGGTATTGAGTCAGGTCACTATTATCAGGTGCTTTCAGGATTGAAGCCAGGTGCGTCGATTGTCACTTCAGCGCAATTTTTAATTGATTCGGAGTCCAATATAAGAGCTAGTTTTGATCGCATTAACTCAGATAAAGCAGCCAAGCAACAGCACAAGGCACACAAGTTGCAGGAGTATGTAGGCCAAGGTGTGATAATGAAAGTTGATACTCACAATAGAAGAATAAGCATTAAGCATCAACCCATACCAGCACTTGATATGCCTGCTATGGAGATGGATCTAAAAGTGGATACTTCAGTTAATTTATCGGATGTGAAAACTGGTGATGACTTGCATTTTGTTATGGTCAAGCAGCCTGATGGTACTTATTTAGTGATTAAAATACATGTTATGGCTAAGCGCCGTCATGGGGATCATTCATGATTGCAAAGCTAATAGAATGGTCTATAAAAAATAGGTTTTTAGTCCTTATTGCTACTTGCTTATTGGTTGCAGTAGGTATTTATGCGTTATTGAAAACGCCAATAGATGCTATTCCAGATTTGTCCGACGTGCAGGTGATTGTTAAAACTTCTTACCCAGGACAAGCACCACAAGTGGTTGAGGACCAGGTCACTTACCCTTTAGCTACTGCTATGTTAGCTGTTCCTGGAGCAGTTACTGTAAGGGCATACTCTTATTTTGGTGATTCTTTTGTTTATATCATATTTAAAGATGGTACTGATTTATACTGGGCTCGTTCTCGTGTGTTGGAGTATTTAAATCAAGTGGCGAGTAAGTTGCCAGCTAGTGCAAAACCAGAGTTGGGGCCTGATGCAACGGGTGTGGGTTGGATTTATCAATATGCTTTAGTTGATAAAACGGGAAGCCATGACCTTTCCCAGCTTACTAGTTTGCAGAATTGGTTATTGAAATTTGAGTTGCAAACTGTTCCAGGTGTTGCTGAGATTGCCACCGTAGGTGGTATGGTCAAACAATATCAGGTGATTTTAGATCCGAACCGTGTTCGTGCTTATGGCTTAAGTTTGCATCATGTAAAACAAGCCATTCAAAAAGCGAACAGTGAGGTGGGTGGTTCTGTGGTTGAAATGGCTGAAGCAGAGTATATGGTAAGAACGAGTGGCTATATACAAAAAATGGAGGCTTTAGAGAATATCCCAGTTGGCATCAATAAGAATGGTACGCCCATTATGCTTTCAAATGTGGCTAGAATAACAATTGGGCCACAAATGCGTCGTGGTGTATCTGAGCTTAATGGTAAGGGCGAAGCGGTGGGCGGCGTTGTTGTGATGCGTATGGGTGAAAACGCTTTAGCGACAATTAAAGCAGTTAAGCATAAGATTGCGAGCATACAAAAAAGCTTACCGAAAGGGGTATCGATTGTACCTGTTTATGATCGATCCAGTTTGATTTACCGTGCAGTTAAAACGTTATCATGGACTTTAGTGATAGAGTTTATCGTGGTGGCAGCTGTTTGTATGCTTTTTCTGTTTCACTTTCGATCGTCGTTAGTCGTAATATTAAGTTTACCTGTGGGCGTGTTAATCGCAATTATCATTATGTATTTTCAAGGGATTAATGCAAATATCATGTCACTCAGTGGTATTGCTATAGCCATTGGTGTCATGGTGGATGCAGCCATTATTATGGTTGAAAATATGCACAAAAAAATTGAGGAGGCAGGCCAAAATAATCAAGCAATAGATCAATGGCACTTAGTAAAGCAGGCAGCCATTGAGGTTGGTCCAACATTGTTTTTTTCGCTATTAATTACAACGGTCAGTTTTTTACCGGTGTTTGCTCTACAAGCGCAAGAAGGTCGCCTCTTTTCACCATTAGCTTTTACTAAAACTTATGCCATGGCAGCAGCAGCAGGATTATCAATAACGCTGGTGCCCGTGCTTATGGGGTATTTTATCCGTGGGCGGATTGTGCCGGAGAAAAAAAATCCTATCAATAGATCGCTTATCATGCTTTATCGCCCAGTGATGAACACCATTATACGTTTTCCCAAGACACTTATATTTTTAACGGTATTATTATTTGCTCTCACCTATTGGCCTTGGTCACAGATTGGATCAGAATTCATGCCTCCTTTGAATGAAGGCGATATTATGTATATGCCAACAATGCTCCCTGGTGTGTCGATTGGTAAGGCAAGGCAAGTACTCCAGCAAACAGATAAGTTAATTAAACAACTGCCAGAGGTCAAAAGTGTATTTGGAAAAGTGGGTCGTGCTGAAACAGCGACAGATCCAGCGCCACTGACTATGATTGAAACCATTGTGCAGCTTAAGCCAGCTGATCAGTGGCGACCTGGGGTTACGATTGAAAAAATTAAAAAGGAGCTTAACCAGCGTGTATCGTTACCCGGTGTAACGAATGCTTGGGTCATGCCAATTAAAACCCGTATTGATATGCTGGCAACAGGAATCAAAACTCCTATAGGTATAAAAATCACTGGCCCTTCTTTAGCGAAAATACAAGATATTGGTAAGCAGCTGGATAGTGTTTTACAAAAAGTGCCAGGAACTGCATCTGTCTATGCGGATCGCTCGGTGGGTGGAAGATATGTCAATATTGATATTAATCGTAAAGCAGCTGCGCGCTTTGGACTAAATATAAGAGGTATACAAGATGTGGTTAAGGCTGCAATTGGAGGGATGAACGTTACGGAGACGGTAGAAGGGAGGGAGCGATATCCGGTGAATTTGCGCTACCCGCAATCGGACAGAGACTCTGTTGAAAAGATTAAACAGCTGCCGATGGTAACACCGACAGGCGCACATATTGCATTGGGAGATGTTGCGCGCGTTTTTGTCGCAGGCGGTCCTCCAGTGATTAAAAGTGAAGATGCCAAGCTGACAGGGTGGATATTAGTAGATATTTCAAATAGTGATATTGGTAGTTATGTACGTACGGCTAAAGCGGCTATTGCTAAACAACTTAAATTACCTGCTGGCTATAACTTACAGTGGTCTGGTCAGTATGAATATATGCAGCGTGCAAAAGACCGACTAATGTTGCTTATTCCATTAACTTTGTTACTAATTTTCATACTGCTATATATCCATGCACATAACCTTGTTGAAGTGCTTATTGTGATGGGTACATTGCCGTTATCATTTATTGGTGGTGTATGGCTTATGTATTGGTTGGATTACAATATGTCGGTAGCCATTGGTGTTGGTTTTATTGCATTGGCAGGTGTTGCAGTAGAAACTGGGATGGTGCTGATAAATTATTTGAACCAAGCTTTAAATAAACAGTTAGAGAGTGCAAAAAAAGAACGCCGGGCCTTGAATGCGGTAGATTTAGTGGCTGCCATTCATGAAGGTGCTTTACACCGTATCCGCCCCATAATAATGGCAATTTCAGCGACTTTTGCTGGGTTGCTGCCAGTCATGTTAAGTCGAGGAACAGGTTCCAGTGTTATGCACCGTATTGCTGCACCGATGGTAGGCGGGCTATTTAGTGCGACTGTGTTAACATTGATTATCATTCCGGCTGTATATTATGTTTGGAAGAGAAATACGGTTGTTATTAAACAGCCTATTTAGTTTAATTACTCCGATGAGGGGCATGTTGAAATTTATAAAAAATGTATTTAGAAAAGAATATATGCAGTGCTTTGCTTTGGTTTTATTTTGTTCAGCTGTAAGTAATGTCCAGGCAAAACCTGTGTTTACCTTCAACTATGCATTGAAAGTAGCAAAAATAAACAGCCCACTGGTGAAATCAGCTATAGCATCTATTCGATCTGCTAATGGACAATTTGTTCAGTCTAAAACATACCCGAATCCTACCGTAAATGCATATACTGAAAACGTTGCCGGTAGTGGCACTTATAAAGATTTGAATGCAGCAGAAACAACTGTTGAAATATCTCAACCTATATTGTTAGGTGGTAAGCGATCTGCAAATAAACAGGTCAAAAAAAGCATAATTAAGTTAAGTAAGGTATCATTGCTTAAAATACACGCAAGATTATATATCATGCTTGGTGAGAGATATATCAATGTGATGTATGCTCAGAATTGGTTAAAAACAACTGCTGAATTGGTTAAAATTAACCGAGACATTGTTGTAATGCTAAAAAAGAAATTGAAGGCTGGGTCAGGATCGCCATTAGATTTGATGACTGCACAAATTCAATTGTCTCAATCAACAGTAGCTCATACAGTCGCAAAACAAGAATTACACACGGCTTGGGTGAGGTTGGTATTGTTGATGGGTGTAAAAGAATTGCACTATAAGCGCGCTCTTGATATAGGGCTGCCTCATAATCTTCCTTCATATTTAAAATTTACTAAATTATTAACCCACAGCCCTACTTGGGAAGCAATTGTGACTAAATCTGATGTTGCCTATAAGAAAATTATTTTATCTAGAAAGCGAGCATGGCCAGATTTAACAGTTGCTATCGGGGTAAGGCATTTTTCAGATACTAGTGACAATAGCTTGGTCGCAGGTGTTTCATTACCTATCCCGATACTTGATTATAATCAGGGAAATATTAAAAGTAGATTGGCAGATTATGATGCATCACTTTCTAATCAACATCAGATGATGATTGATCTAAAAAGTGAACTTCGTGAGCTATACCAACAAGCTCAAGCTAGTCAATATCAAACGCAAACCATTCGGCAATCTATTTTGCCAAAAGCAAAAAAAGCTATCTTATTAGCACGAAATGGATACTTTCAAGGGCTGTATCCATATGTTACGTTGGCAAATGCACAAGAAACATTATTACAAAGCGAGAAAGAGTACTGGATGTCTCATGCCCAATATGATCGTGCATTAGTTAAAATACATGGTTTACTTGGAATTGAATAATTTAGGTGGTGTTATATGAAAGTAAGAATATTAATTAGCAGCATTGTATCATGTATGTTTTTTACATGTGTGCTTGCTGGTTCAGGTCATACAGACCACTCGTCTCATGATGAGAAAACTAGTTCAATGAATAATGCGCTAGAAATCAAAAAATCGCATGAGTCGCATGAGTCGCATGAGGCGGATAATGATCATAACGATGAGGATTCAATTGTCACTTTATCGTCAAATTCTATCAAAGACAATCACATTGAAATTGTACTAGCTGGTCCTAAAACTATAAATAAAAAATTAACCGTTATGGGAAAAGTCATACCTGAGTTAACGAAACAAGTAAAAATATACCCTCGTTTTTCGGGGATTGTGAAATCGATGTACTACCAATTAGGTGATTCTGTTAAAAAGAATGATGTGCTTTTAACTATAGAAAGTAACCAAAGTTTACAAAACTATTCGGTACGTGCTCCTTTTTCGGGTGAGTTAATTAAACAAAATGTTAATGTTGGTAATTTAGTTAAGCAAGATAAGGTACTATATGAGTTAGCAAATTTATCATCTGTATGGGTTGAGCTATTTATCTATCGCAAAGATGTTAATCGTGTATCCAAAGGTGACAATATATATATAAATCACGGAGAAAATAATAGAAATATAGTGAAGAGTAAAATTGATTATATTTCTCCCATTGGGGATGAGCATACCCAAAGTATAATTGCTAGGGCGACGTTGCAAAATAAAAACCGTAAATTTATTCCAGGTTTATATGTAGACGTTAATATTATTGTTAATTCTAAAGAAGTTCCAGTAGCTGTAAATCGTAAGGCCATACAAGAAATTGACGGTAAAAAAATTGTTTTTGTTGAAATTAAACCGAATACCTTTGAGCCAAAAGTTGTAACACTTGGATTAAGTGATGATCGCTTTGTTCAAATATCATCGGGTTTAAAGGCAAATGATAGATATGTAGCAAGTAGTAGCTTTATTCTAAAGGCTGATCTAGAAAAAAGTAGTGCTGAGCACTCACATTAGTACCAGGAGCTGTAATGATAGAAAGGATTCTGAAGTTTTCACTTAAGCAGCGCTGGTTAATTTTAGTAGCTATAATCGGAATAATTATATTAGGAATTTACAATTTTACTCGTTTGCCTATTGATGCTGTGCCTGACATTACTAATGTGCAAGTTCAAATAAATACTAAAGCTAATGGATTAACGCCATATGAAGTTGAACAGCGTATCACTTACCCTATAGAAATAGCTATGAGTGGGCTTCCTAAGTTAGATTATACACGTTCTATTTCTCGTTATGGTTTATCACAAGTTACGATTGTTTTTAAAGAAGGGACTAATATTTACTTTGCTCGTCAGTTAATTACTGAGCGCCTTCAGTCAATAAAGAGTCAATTGCCAGACGATATAGAGCCTCAATTGGGGCCTATTTCTACAGGTTTGGGCGAGATATTCATGTATAGCGTTACTGCAGAAGATGGTGCGTTGAATTCTCAGGGAAAACCATACACTGCAATGGAGTTACGTACAATACAAGATTGGTTAATACGCCCACAGTTAAGGAATATCTCTGGAGTTGCAGAGGTTAATGCGATTGGTGGATATGAGAAGCAATATCAGGTTACACCAGATCTAAAAAAATTAGTTCAGTATGGAGTAACATTGCGTGATATTGAGCAAGCTCTTATTAAAAATAATGAAAATGTTGGTGCAGGTTATATAGAAAGAAATGGGGAGCAATTTTTAATCCGGATTCCTGGTCAATTAAAATCAAGACAGGCTATTGGTAATGTAGTTGTGCGCTCAGACCATGGGGTCAGTCTTCGTATTTCTGATTTGGGTAAAGTGATTATTAGCCATGCACTAAGAAGTGGGGCTGGAACAGCGTCTGGTCGCGAAGCTGTAATAGGAACGGTATCGATGTTGACAGGTGAGAATAGTCGACATGTAGCAAAAAATGTCTTTAATAAGCTAAAAGTGATCAATAAGACATTACCAAAGGGTGTGATAGCGAAACCAACATATAACCGTACAAATTTAGTAAATGCGACTATAAATACAGTAAAGAACAACTTGCTTGAAGGAGCGTTATTAGTTTGCGTTATTTTGTTTTTGTTTTTGGGGAATATACGAGCAGCATTAATTACAGCCTTCGTAATACCGCTATCTATGTTGCTTACGATAACTGGTATGGTTCACTATAAAATTAGTGCCAATCTTATGAGCATGGGAGCCTTAGACTTTGGGTTGATCGTGGATGGCGCAGTAATCATTGTAGAAAACTGTATTAAACAATTAGGATTGAGGGCAAAGGGAAATTCCTTGCCATTAAAAGATAGGCTAGAGATAACCTGGTCCGCTAGTCAGGAGGTAATCAGGCCTAGTTTATTTGGCGTTTTAATAATCACAATTGTATATATCCCTATATTAACCCTTACTGGTGTTGAAGGGAAAATGTTTATTCCTATGGCTCAAACTGTAATATTGGCATTATTATCTGCGCTAGTATTATCACTGACGTTTGTGCCCGCAGCAATTGCCATTTTTTTGACTGGTAAGATCAAAGATAAATCCAATATTTTAGTTAAGTCATCTGAAAGGATTTACGCGCCTTGCTTACGGCTGAACTTGAAGTACCCATGGGTGAGCCCAGTTGTTGCGATAGTGATTGTGATTGTAGCTGCAATTTTAGCTTCAAGAATGGGTGGTGAGTTTGTTCCAAGCCTGGATGAGAGAGACATTGCGTTACATGCAATGCGCATACCATCAACTAGCCTTTCTCAGTCTGTAAAAATGCAGGAATTGGTAGAAACAACTTTAATGAAGTTCCCTCAAGTTAAGCAGGTTTTTTCAAAAATTGGGACAGCTGAAGTTGCTACTGATCCTATGCCACCAAATGTAGCAGATACTTTTGTTATGCTAAAGCCTAGGAGTGAATGGCCCAATTCATCGCTACCAAAAAACCAGCTTATTTCAAAGCTTCAAATGGCTTTAAAGCGATTACCAGGAAATAACTATGAATTCACGCAACCCATTCAAATGCGTTTCAATGAGCTAATTTCGGGTGTTCGTAGTGATGTTGCTGTTAAAATATTTGGTGATAATATGGAGGTGTTGCTTAAGAACGCTAATGTAGTTAGTAAAATATTGAAATCTATTAAAGGAGCGGCAGATGTGAAGGTTGAGCAAGTATCTGGCTTACCCACAATAACAATATCTGTTGACCGAGATCTATTGGCGCGTTATGGCCTAACATTATCAAGTGTTCAGAATATTATTGAAGCTGCATTAGGTGGGAAAAGCGTAGGGAAGGTCTATAAAGGAGATAAGCGATTTGACTTAACCGTACGTTTGCCTGAGAGCCTGCGTAAAGACAGTCGAGTTTTGGAAAAGATATATATTGATTTACCTATACGTGAAGATGGGAAGAAGCATTTTATCCCTTTAAGTGAAATAGCTAAATTAAATGTCAATCTAGGGCCTAATCAGATTAGCCGAGAAAATGGTAAGCGTCGAATTGTTGTGACGGCAAATGTGAGGGGGCGCGATCTAAGTTCATTTGTAAACGCATCTCAAGAAAAAATTGATAAAAATTTAAAGCTACCGAGTGGCTACTGGATTACGTGGGGTGGGCAATTTGAACAATTGGCTTCGGCTACGCAGAGGCTATTGATTGTTGTTCCCATAGTGCTGGTATTGATATTTATTTTATTATTTATGTCTCTACGTAGTGTGCTTGATAGCATTATTGTATTTACAGGTGTGCCTTTAGCCTTAACGGGAGGAGTATTTGCTTTATTGATAAGAGGGATACCATTATCTATTTCTGCAGGGGTAGGCTTTATTGCTTTATCTGGTGTTGCTGTTTTAAATGGTCTCGTGATATTAACCTTTATCACTAAGCTCGCTCAAAATCAATCACTCTATGACTCTATTTTTAAAGGAGCATTACAGCGACTACGCCCAGTACTAATGACAGCATTAGTGGCATCACTAGGCTTTATACCTATGGCTATTTCAACAGGGACAGGCGCAGAAGTTCAAAGACCGCTTGCTACAGTAGTTATTGGTGGTATTATTTCCTCAACATTACTAACAATGTTTGTGCTTCCATGTTTGTATTACTTATTGCATAGAGGTGGTGATAAAAAGTACAGCGAAGTTGTTAGTTAGGGTAATATCACAGATAATCCTATGTTTGATCATAGGCGTCATTATTAATAACTTTATTGTGCTGGTACTGAATGAGCTTGCAGCGCTTAGAGCGCTTAATATCTGATTATCAATTAATGTTCTTCTTTGTGTTTATTGTGCTCCAGTAGGTGGTTCGTTATATTCTGTAATCAAGAGGCTATATGGCTTTTAAATAGTGCGGGGTTGATGTCTAAGGTAGCAACCGGGTAGCAACGAAGAAATCACGCTGAAGGCCGCGTGAGGAGTCTCTGCATAACCCCTTGATTTTTAATGCTTTATTTGGTGGGCCCACTAGGACTTGAACCTAGGACCAAAGGATTATGAGTCCTCTGCTCTAACCAGCTGAGCTACGGGCCCACGAAAGCAGATCGCATTTTACTGGATCTCAAGCGCTTGTACAATCCTAACCTGTTATTTTCGCTTGTCATTTAACGGCTTATGATGAAAAAAGGGGTTATAACACCCTCTTAAACGTGACTTTTGGTCAAAAAAGCTCTAGAATCTCACGCTTATTATATAAATACATGACATAGCAAAAACAAAGGTTAACATGCAATCCATTAAGCGTTTTTTAGTCCCAACTGGGGGCAGTTTCCGTATTGATACTTTATCAGGTTTGACCGTGGCGTTAGCACTGATTCCCGAGGCGATTGCATTTGCATTGGTGGCGAATGTGAGTCCGTTGGTGGGTTTATATGCGGCATTTTTTATGTGTTTGATTACTGCTGTTATTGGTGGCAGACCGGGTATGATTTCCGGTGCAACCGGTTCAATGGCAGTGGTGATGGTGTCACTGGTAAGCCAGTATGGAGTGAATTACTTATTTGCAGCGGTGGTATTAACCGGTATTTTGCAAATTGTTATTGGCCTATTGAAGCTAGGTAAGTTTATCCGTTTATTGCCGAAGTCGGTGATGGTGGGTTTTGTAAATGGTTTGGCGATCGTTATTTTCTTAGCGCAGTTGCAACAATTTAAAGTCGTTACAGCACCGGGTGTATCGCATTGGTTAAGCGGTAGTGCGTTGTATATCATGATTGGCTTGGTGGTATTAGCGATGGTGATTACGCATTACTTACCAAAGCTGACTAAAGCGATCCCATCAGCATTAACGGCGATTATTGTGGTATCACTGATTGTATTGATCGGTGGTGTGCATACACGTGTGGTAGCGGACATGATGGCAGGGGCCGCGATGTCGATTAGTTTGCCGCATTTTGCATTGCCGCATGTGCCGATGAACTTGCATACGTTAGTCATCATTGGCCCGTATGCATTGATCTTAGCGATCATTGGTTTGTCGGAATCCTTAATGACATTAACTTTGATTGATGAGCGCACGCAAACGACAGGTAAAGGCAATAAAGAATGTATTGCCCAAGGTATCGGTAATATTGTTTCGGGCTTTTTTAAGAGCATGGGCGGTTGTGCGATGATTGGTCAGAGCATGATTAATATTACATCGGGTGGCCGTGGCCGTTTATCGGGTATTGTTGCGGGTGTATTTCTATTGCTGTTTATTGTGTTGTTATGGCCACTGATTAAGATGATTCCATTGGCGGCATTGGTCGGTGTGATGTTTATGGTGGTGATCGAAACGTTTGAATGGGCAACGTTTAAATTTATTCGCCAAATTCCATTGCATGATGCGTTTATTATATTGGTGGTTACTGCTGTGACGGTGGCGACTGATTTAGCGATTGCTGTTATCGTTGGTGTTATCTTGGCGTCATTGGTATTTGCCTGGCAGACAGCAAGGAAAATTCATACTGAACAAACCACACATGATGATGGTTCAAAAGAATATACCTTGCATGGTCCGTTATTCTTTGGTTCGAGCACCACGTTTAAGACTTTGTTTTCACCAGCCAGTGATCCGAAAGATGTGATTATTAATTTTAAACATTCACGTGTGGCTGATCATTCTGCGATAGATGCGATTCGCTTTGTAGCCGATCAATATAAACAGTACGGAAAAAAACTGCATTTACGCCATGTTAGCCAAGAATGTAAACGCTTGTTAGGCAGAGCGGGTGACTTGGTGGAGTCGACAAGCTGGTAATTTTAAGACTCATTAAGTAGGTCAGAAAAGTTAATGACTTTGAAAAAGTAATTGCTATCCAATACGCTGTCGCTAACGTCATTAACGTGAATGAGCACTGGTAAGCATGAAAACCCTCTGGGTACAGCTAGATTGGATATTTTAGTTTTCATTTCATCAATGATACTTGATTTTATTTCATTTCTGCTAAATTTTATTTCACATACATATAAAGTTGAGGTTTTCGTTTGGATAAGGTAATCGATCTGACAGCCTTTTGTTTTGCTGGTGCGTCGCTGAAAGAAGGGGCCATCTCGATCAACTTCATCAAGAGCTATGTTCAATTTTTTTTGAATAATTCTCCAATTAGATATGACTAGGTTTTCGAACTGTAAGCCAATAATGGTTGACCAACCGGTTAAATTTGATAGCGTATCTACTTTGTATTTGTTAGATTGAATAGTGTCGGCATGTGGTTGGATATATTTGAGGTAAAACCTAATATAGTTATCGGACAGTCTATAACGGCTTAATTTCGACGTTTTTTTATTTTTAATGTGCCATGTATAGTCGCGAGTTATGAATCCAGCAGTGACTAAGTTATCGAGGTGGTCGCTAAAATCACCACCAGGTATTTTGTTTACTTTTTTAGAAATTTGCTGCCTTTCTAGTGGTGCCTCAACTAGTGATAAGATTATATGTCTATATATTTCTGCCTCAGATGAAATGGAGTCATAGAATATTTGGTCGAATTCATTGAATAAAATACCGCGCGCATGAAAGCACATGTTATTTATATTATCATCAACGGTTGAATTAGCTCTCCATTCTTCCAGGTATCTCGGAATGCCGCCACATATAGATAAAAATTTAAACTTATCATATGGGGACAGCTGGTTTGATCGCTCGTTAAAAAATTTATTACATATATTCAACGGCAATTCATTTATGGTTAGTTGCAATGATATCCTACCAACAAACCCTGTACTGCTTAGTATGTTTTTTTGTATCCATATAGATACTGATCCACATAATATTAAAATGAGCTTACCGTTTTTTTTAAAGTGTGTGTCCCATACTGTTTTTAATTTTCCAAGAAAGTCAGGGTCTTTTGATCCCATCCATGAGATTTCATCAAATAAGATTACCACTCTCCCTTGCTTTGTTTTTTTTGCTAAAAACCAAAGCATATCCCACCAATCATTATCATCCTTAGGTATTTCACCAAAATAATTGGCAAGTTGTTTATGAAAAGATTGTCTTTCAGATGCATTAGATGTTTTATCATGGGGGGGTATGCCGGAAAAGCTATAGAAAGTATATTTTTTAGCGAACTCCTCGGCTAGTCGGCTTTTTCCTATACGGCGACGCCCTTTGATAACTACCAAGCTTGCAACATTTTTACTGAGAAGGTTGTTTAGTGAGTTGAGCTCATATTCTCTACCTATAAAATTTGCCATGGTGTCGCCCGTCTATAATTACGCCGCAAATCGCACTATAGCTATTTGCGGCGGGTTTTGTCAAGGAATAAGGCTAATTCCTAGACGGGCATGATTAAGTGTAACTATCTGAATATAATCAAAATAATCTATTATCTGACATTATAAGATCTACCAGGGAGTCTTGGTTGCATATGCTTTCGCCGCAAATAGCACTATAGCTATTTGCAGGGTATAGCTTTACTTCATCATTACTAGCGCATATATTAACCTATTTGAGTCTACCAACGTGGGAGTAGGTTATGTCTCGTAAAGTACCAGATACACTCGATGAATCTCTTCGCAGTAGAATAGTCACCATATTAATTGCTCAACGAAAAGTCTGTTGGCGGCGGCCGGGCACGACGATGGATGATTTGGTTGAGAATTATATTGCTAAACAAATTACGCAATGCAGTGTGGGCAAGTGGCATGCTTTATTTGTTAATCGTAATGGTGGTGTTTCTGTCTGTGGTCGCAACTTTAATGGTGAGTTAGGGGTTGTTGATTACAAAAAACATGCCGAAGATCCAGTACCTGCTGACTTTAGTATTCCTTCTGGTGTTAAACAAGCGATTGCTGGCACTGGCTTTAGTTTATTTGTCAGTAATGACGGTGAGGTGTATGTCTGTGGTCGTGGTGCGCACAGTGTATTGGGTGATGTGGTTGGAGATTTATCAAAAGGTTTGGTTAAGGTGCCGGTGCCTTTTGATGCGCCAATTGATGCAATAGCTACCGGCGAAGAGCATATCTTATTACTCACCAAAGGCGGGCAGGTATTTGGTTACGGACTGAATGAGCATGGTGAGTTAGGTGTCGGCGGTAGTCAGTTAGGTGATCACTTACATGAGATTGTATTTGCACCTGGAGTGAAGATTAAAGCGGTGGCAGCGGGTGATGAGCACAGTGTGTTTTTAACCACAGCAGGAGAGGTGTATACCTGCGGCAATCCGTTTTTTGGTTCTTTGGGTGTGGGGTATGTCTTTGGTGGTCATATGTTTAATGCGGCTAAACCACATCGTGTTGACTTAAAATATAAAGAAAAATGCAAAGCGATTGCCGCGGCTGGTCGTCAAACACAAATGATTACAACCGATGGAAAGGTCTATTGTTGCGGCACGTTAGCTAAACCGCATTTGCCTGTGCAACAGCCACAACTATGTAAGCTTATCGCTGAAGATACACCTAATTTTCTTGATATGCCTGCAGTCGACAGTATTGCAGTTGGGCCGGATAATGCATTTTATGTTACACAAACTGGCCAGTTATTTGTTGCAGGTTATCGTGAAGAGGGTGAGGAGCTAAAAATAGGCTTTACAGTAGCTGCAGAAATTGAATTGCCTAAAGGTGTTAAAGCGGTATCGGCCAGTATGGGGGCTGACCACAGTGCGATTATTGTTACTGATGATGGCGGTATGATAATGACACCTACCGCGTGTGATCGCTTAGGTATTCCAGCGTCCTCAAGGTTGACGCGAAGATTTTCTAAGCCGCATGTTATTAAAGCGAGTGCGCTTGAGGAGGAGGCTGAAGCACCTCTATCTATGGGACCGAGCTAAGCTATATTATTGAATTATCCGTTATTGAAAGAAATTGAATGAGTGGAATACATTCTATACCTGGGGTCAATGTGAATTTTTTGTCGCCAGTGTAAATCACAAAGAGCTTATCTAGTTTTAAATCTTCCGCAGCAATTTTCATTGACTTGGTTAATTTAGGTGCTTTGCTGTGTTTGAATTCAAAACCTAGTCGTTTGGTGCCCTTAATAACTAATAGGTCTAATTCTGCTTGATTGTGTGTTGCCCAAAAATAGCAATCATTATGGTCGATGCGCAGATGCCTAATGACAGACTCTAATGCAAAGCCTTCCCAAGAGGCGCCTAGTTTCGGATTTATTAATAGTTCTTGAGGCGTGGTGATATCTAATAAGGTATGATAGATACCGCTATCTCGAAAGTAGACTTTGGTGGATTTTACCTGTCTTTTAGCTATGTTTTCATGCCATGGCTGCAGTTGTCGCATCATAAAGGTACCAGTTAATATATCTAAATATTTTTTCACCGTGTTATGTGACAGGTCTAGCGAGTTTCCAAGATCGCTGGCATTAAATATTTGACCGTGTGAGTGGGCTAGCATCATCCAAAAGCGCCTTAAGTTTTGAGCAGGTATATTAATACCAAGGTTTGGAATGTCTTGCTCTAAAAATGTTTTTATATAGTTGATACGCCAGAAGGCGCTGTCTTCATCAGTTTCAGCAAGGTAGGATAATGGAAAGCCGCCCCGTAACCATAATTTTTCAATTTCATGTGTTTCATCAAAAGAGAATGGCATTAATTCCATGTAGTGTATACGACCAGCTAATGATTCTGAACTTTGTGAAATGAGCTCACGTGAAGCGCTGCCAAGTATTAAAAATTTTTGCTGATTTTTTTGATCTACCAGTACACGTAAGATGGTAAACAAATCAGGAATACGCTGAACTTCATCGATGACAATTAATCCACGCAGTCCCTCTAAAGCTAGCATGGGGTCTTGTAAGCGTAATAGGTCTAAAGGGTTTTCCAGATCAAAGTAGTTGATGGCTTCGCCTAGCTCTTGTTGAAAGTACTCCCTAGCAAGTGTGGTTTTACCAGTTTGGCGTGGCCCTAGAATGGCTACCACAGGAGAGGTGCGGAATGCATGATTCAGATGGTTTAGGTAAGCGGGTCTTCGCATTGTTTTCCATGTAATTTGTAAGTCAGAGTTACAATTTTCATGGAAAAAGCTGTTGAAGTCAATCGACCACTGGCAATTTTTGTATAACTATTTGAATATAATGTATTTTAATTTTCTTATGGGGTCATTCAGGCAAAGAAAAATCATGCATTTTGTCAACGAATATGACAAAAATTCATGTAATTTGTCAATGTGTATGACAAAAAACCATGTAATTTGTCATAATTTAAGTGATTATATTGCATAACATATTGATTAATAGTATTTTATTCATTCTCCATGAAAATTGTAACTCTGACTTACAAATTACATGGAAAAATTTCCTGATACTGGATGGCTGAGACATCCCAGCCATAGTTGCCTTCAATAATCACGGGACCATCCGGTGTGATGCAAAAATCAAAACCGACGGCATAGCAATCAAACAATTGGTCGTGGGTTGTGGTGCAATAGTCGATAGCTCGTTTTACTAGTTTTATAAAGTGTGCTGATAGCTGGGGTGGTTTATCTTTTTTATTATTAGGGTTGATTGAGGACAGCGCATAGCTTTGCAGGTCGATTGCATACACTTGATAATATTGTCGATGATTTTCGGCTTTTTCAGATAAAGGTATTTCAATTTTTAAATACAGCGGCATTGACGTGCTGTGAGGAGACTTCATAGTGATAAGTCGAAAGGTAATTAAATCTTCGTTGTTAAATTGTTTAAGTAACTCAGGGTGATTTAACAGTAGTGGCTGTATAATAAATTGTTGGCTATCGATCCACTGTTGCAGTCTCTGTTTGATTTTTACTTGATCCAGTATATCCGCCCCTTGGATCATATGTAATTGGCATTGCTTTGTTTGCTGATCATAAGTTAGAGCGCCGGCATCTTGCGAGCAATTCGCGACATTAGGTTTAATGAAGACGTTATTATATTGCGGCGCAATAAATTTCTCAGTGGCAATGCAGGGTATATTAATTTTTTTTAAGGCTTTAGCAAATGCCAATTTATCGCTGAGTAATTGCTTGGCTTGTTTTACACCTTTAAACCCGCGGTTATTTAGCTCATGTAATATCGGTCCTTCAAATGAATACAGACGATCAAATACTGATTTTCTATTGTTATACAGTTTATGGCGCAGCACATCATTGGGTGAAAGGTTATAACCAAGCGTAAAATACAATAAATAATACAGGCATTGTAGACGTGTTAAGTTATGATTCTTTTTAACGCTAAAATCACGTTTACAACTGATTTTGAACGACAGTTGCCAAGCTTTAAAGCCATACCAATATAAACATTGGCATAATAGCAAGGGTGTATGGAGATAAATCGGTTGTTGTAGCCAAGCATTAAAAAATACTTTTTGGTGAACGGCTATAGCACCCGATTGATTGGGCAATAAGAATTTCCAGTGCAGCATAAACGGTGGTTTTTGAAAAAGTCTATGCAATCGTTTCAGGTATTTTTTCATTGATTTCGTCAGTGATAGTATCTTTAGCTTTATCGCCGTGATAGTAGTTAAGCCAATTATTGAGATTGTTGATAGCGCTAAAATTTTTATTAACTTGCATGCGTTCAGTAATCGACGGGTTTTTATTTAAGCTGAGTTGTTCGATTTGATTCTTCAGCTTATCAATGTTAACCATAGGAGCGAGCAGTGGATGAATAGGGTTATTTAGCTGATGTTCGCTAGCTTTAAAGTCTGGTTGATTAACGCGTTCACCCATGTCTTTATTTTTTTTCCATATGATATGTTCAGGGACTAAATGCTCTGACGCTTTACGATGAATATAACGATACACGCCTTTCGGTTGTTTGTAGTGAACCGGAATAGCGAGGAAGCATTCGATTAATTTCACATCCAGCAATGGCCAATTGTAATCGATACCAAAAGAATTGGCGGTAAGTGTGCAGTTCTCCATGCGCGTGCTAACAAAGGGCACCCAGCGGCCTTGTAGGGTAAATTCATTAAGGTGATTATAACCGTGATCAAATTTGGCCCTATCAAAATGTGCCTGTTCAAGATTATACTTATCTATGGCGCTATCACTGAGCGCAGAATATTGCCAATATTTTTTAAAGGCATTGTAAAATCTGGGGTTATAAGGTCGTTGGTGTTGCAGGTATTTATAGGGCATTTTAATCAAGCGCAGCAACCGAGTGAGTGTGTTGCCGTAGAGGTTATTATAAAGGTGTCGGTATTTTTTCTCACGCAATAATTGGTATTGTGCAATATCAGGATGGATGCTAGTAACAAACTCATCGCCACCAAATCCGGAGAATAACGTACGCACATTAAACTTTTGTGCCATGGCATAATCCATAAAGCGACCACGGCCTTCACCATGCTCAATAGGGCTGCCTAACGCTAATAGTGTGCGATGGTCATGGGCGGTTTTAGTCGCAGGTGATTCTATGCCGCAGCAAGCAAAATTATTCGGTAACATATAACGCTGGCATAAAGGGTATATATACTCTGGTTCCTGGTCTAAATAGACGTGCGCGAAGGTATAAAAATTATCGAGTGGTTGTTGAAACTCATTAGCAGCCACCGCGGTAATCGATGAAGAATCGATGCCACCACTAAGCTCACAAGCCAAAGGGTAATCGCTTGGCATACGTGATGTAACGGCTGCTATAAATTTTTCACGATAGTGATCAACGGCATCATCAATGGATTGATAAGCATCCGTTTTATAGGCATTAAATTGAAAATACGATTGTTGCTTAATTGATCTTTGAGTCACTCGCATACAGTGAGCAGGTTTTAATTTAACAATATTTTTATAGGCTGTTTTTTCAAAGTCCATCGAGTCATGAATCATATAATGTGCCATCCATGATTCATCGGGCTGCATCGGCACGCAGGGCATATCATGAAAAATAGTCAAGCTGCTGGCAAACGCAAAAATATTATCATCGCAATAATAATAAAATGGCTTTGCGCCCATATGGTCGCGCCCACAAAACACCGATTGATCACGTGGGTCATAAATGGCAAAGCAATAATCACCAAATAAATGCTGACAACAATCATCACCCCAGCGCAAATACGCTGCCATTATCAGTTCATTATCTGCTCGATTAATTAAGCCAGTTTTGTTGGCATTGAGTTTGTCTACTACGGCATCACGGTAATCGAGCCGTGCCCAGGCAACAATCACACAACCGGTTTCAGTATGAATAAATGGCATTTGCGTGTTTTTTGACTGTGGTGTATTGGCACGTAAGCAATTCGCCATAACAATATGCTGGTTATTAAAGCCACCGTTGAATTCAGCGGTGTTGAATTGATTTAATGCACTGATTAGCGGTTGTTCAGTTATTGTATTGTTATTTTGTGCATGTCGATAAAAAATCCCTCCAATCATATAGGCTCCCTGCGCTATCTTTGTTATATTTGTTATAAGCTAATCACGGTACTATAGTGAAGCTAATAATTAAAGGGAAATATAATGAAGAAAACATGGTCGGCGCCAGCACTGCACTTACTTGGGTCTAGAGGTAGTACTTTTAATAAGGCTGCTTGTAATTGTGAGGCTCAAAGCTTTGGCCCTACTTCTTAGGCCGATGCTAATTTCAGCTAACGTACCAATCTTAAGTTTTTGTTAATTTAGCCTATGTAGCATATACTGTACTGAATTCTAATATTGGGATTGCTATGTTGATTGATTCTATTAAAATTTTCCAGCGCTTTGTGTCTTCACGTCTTGTCTGTATGGTTGCTATAGCAGCGTTCGGTATGACGGGTGTAAGTTATGCTCAAACACAGGCGGCACAAGCCAATGATAGTCCCTGTGAAAGCCAGACGGCATTGAGCTCTTTAAACTTGTTACCCGCTCCCTCCTTTATAAATAATGTAACGCCAAATCCGCCGGTTGCCGGTAAAACGTTTCAAATCCCTGGTGACGTAACAGCAAGTGGTGGCCTCATTTATAATGTACCGGTGAGCAAGCTACAACCTACTACCGGTACAGTGCAAGAAGGTCAGGTATATACCTTCCAGGTATGTGTAGAAACCAACAAGGGTGCGTCACAAGGTACAACTGCTTACCCTTTTGTGAACGTCACGGGTGATGTGCAGAATACAAAGACCATTGCCTATATTGCACAAAATAATAAGTGGACAGTGTACCGGACGATTTTCTACCTTAATAGTCCTACTTCGCCAACGGGTACAGTCAGAATTGACGTCTCATCGCCGGGTAACACAAATGATGCTTTTTCAACATTTAAAAACCCGGGTTTATTTTTAGGGTCGTTTGCTTCGGTTCCTGGTGCGGATGTTCCTTTCGGCCAGGACATATTGCAAAATATTGGCTGGTTTTCTTCGGGTGCATTTACACCGGATTGGGGTACTGCTTCAGTTGCACCTAGTCCTTTGCCAATTTTGAAAGACGTGACAGGTCAGTCGCCAACACATCCAAGTTCAATAAAAACAATTAATGCAGTTCAAATGTCACACGCGGGTGATCAGGCGATTACGGTTAATAATTATCAAACGGCGTTTAAGCCAGTATCACAACTGGAGTCTCCAGGTATTTATAAACTTACCTATTGGATTCGCCCCGCTCCTGGAACTGGAACGCAAGTTTCGGAAAACGGATTGTGCTCGCAAAGCATTCCCTATGTCGCGATAGTCGACAACAGTAATTTTTTATCAAGTCAGCAATCATTATTGGCTCTTGGAAGCCCTGATCAGAATGGTTGGCAGCAGTGCCAAGACAGTTTTTCTTTTAAGGGTGGCTTGCCTAATTTCCCTGAGGTGAATATTTATTGGTATAAAAACTCAAAAGTAACTGGCACCTACCAGGTAACAGGTGTCGCTATTAAGCAACTGCAGACAAACGGTGTTAAATCCCCCGGAGCAGTCATTGCTAGTCAAGTACCTTTAATTGCTAACTTTACTGACTCTATTAACACGACAACCCCAAGTCTCAGTGATATGAAAATAGCTAAAGCAAATTCTGATGGTTCGGCTTCTGCGGTTAAGGTGCCTATGTGGCTGTTACCAAAAAGAACGATTGGTAGTGCCAATGATGAGCCTGGCGTATTGCCTTATAATGTCGAAATTGTTCAAAATAGAGCGGCAACAACGGATGTAAAAATTGCTGGTAAGCCGGTGTTACGTTTGCGGTTTTTTGGTGGAGATGACAGTACTAAGGCTCAAAATGCTGCAGGTGTTGATACATCAAATCCATATGCCTCTGAGCGACAAGGTGCGGCAATTGTATCATCCCCTTATTATGCCTCAGGTATTTTTGTTCACTGTGTGCGTTTACCCTACAGTGATCTCAATCCTCCAGTAGCTGAAAGCAACCCGTTAATTTACAGCCGGCATAATACCGGAGCGGTGAGTGCTTTTTGGCCGTACTTCTACCAAGACCTTCCTCAAGGGGCCCCGGGTGCGAATAATGAAGGCGGTACGATTCGTAACTCTGAGCTTGACTGGGAAATTCCAGGTGCTTATGAGGGCGATGCAAAGGATATAAATAAGCCAGGTTCGGCAAATTTTGGTAATGCGGGTTATGATAATGCGCGTTTGAATGTCTGGGGTGGTCAATGGAGTGGCATTAGCAACAATTTTTCTGGTCGACCACCACAGCCTACTTTACCTGCGTCACCTGCATCAGAAACATATTTGCCGGGAAGCTTCCGTGCACTTAATAATGGTAGCCCTTTAAACAACGGTCAATTTGTTCAGATCTCATATGTTATTGACGGAGGCGGTACGCGTAATAGCTCAGGTTCTGGTGAGCGAACTCCGGGGCAGGTTGCTTGGTATTTTAATCCGAAGTGTGCATTGTTGGATAAAATGCCGAGTGATATTTCGACAGACACGCCTGCTCAGCAGCGTGATGTTTTATCTAATCTAATAGTGGGTACAAATTTTGACGACATGCCCGGTGCTGGTAAGCTAATTGCTAAAATTGCTGAATTGGGCTCAAAATCAGTTTTAGGCACACGTGTGCATTTAGCGCAATCGAATAACCCTGCTCCTGCTTATACATCCAAAGTGAATCAACCCAGCGCTGGAATTTTTAGTGGCGCCAATTATGGTCAGGATAATGTCCCATTTAAGCCGATGAGAGACTGGGTAGGGCTTTGGGGGCCTGGTGGTAACGCTCACGTGATGACAAGTCTGGATAAAAGTGACCCTAGCAAAATTCATAATTTTTATTGGGGTTGGGGTGGAACACCTGACTTTTTGTACGAGCGCGGTGTGCCTGATTTCTTATGTGTTGGTAAAGAGACCAGTGATCCACGTTATAAACAATGGATGGTAGACAATCAATTTAGCTGTTCGAGTGCGGAGAAGCTGAAGCGTAAGAATTATATAAATTTGCTGAACCTAAAAGCATTTAAGGTAATGCCTGGTAGTAGCACCAAAGAATATTTTGGTGTGCGCTATGTAGATACAGCTGACCCAGCACGACCAGGATATTTGGCGTATACGCCCTCTAGCAGCGCTGGTGGTAAAACAAAAGCAGCACAGCTTACTAAGTGCTCTCCTACCGCAGATACGTCGAGAAATTGTTTTAGTAATGAACGTGATGAAGACGTGGCTTCAGTGGTTATTTTGCCGCTAAAAATGAGTTATGATGACCCTAAGTTGAGCCGTGAAAATCCACAGGACTTAATTAATTATCAGGAAGCTTCTAGTAATTATGTTTGCTCAACAGATAGCGATGGCGAGGTATTTCCGTTTGGCTGTAACTCACATCAGGATAATGGAGTAACAGGTGACCCAGAGAAATATCCCGTATATAACCCTAAGGATTAATGAAATACAGCTTTTCAGCGCGTGATGGACGGCAATGTTTACGTGATTTTTAGCTGTTGATTGGTCTTCACGGTTGGTTGATTACTTTGTCAATACGCTGCTAGGACCTTCCGTGGTCGATCAATTGATGCAGGGTGTTGAATCAGCAACACGGTTATCAGTTACCGGCTAGGTTGATAGGTTACATATCTTCCTGATCCAAGAAGCTGTGCAGCTTCTCAGCACGAGATGGATGACGTAACTTACGCAAGGCTTTTGCTTCAATCTGACGAATACGTTCACGGGTGACATCGAACTGTTTACCGACTTCCTCAAGGGTGTGGTCCGTGTTCATGTCGATACCGAAACGCATGCGCAGCACTTTAGCTTCGCGTGGTGTCAATGTAGAAAGAATTTCTTGTGTGGCTTCACCCAATCCAGATGATGTCGCAAATTCTACCGGTGATTGAATGTTTACGTCTTCAATAAAGTCACCCAAGTTAGAATCTTCGTCTTCACCAATCGGGGTTTCCATTGAAATCGGTTCTTTAGCAATCTTTAATACCTTACGGACTTTCTCTTCCGGCATTTCCATGCGGTCACCCAATTCTTCAGGAGTTGGCTCTTGACCGGTTTCTTGCATGATTTGACGTGAAATACGGTTTAGCTTATTAATTGTTTCAATCATATGCACAGGAATACGGATAGTACGCGCTTGGTCAGCAATCGAACGTGTAATCGCTTGACGAATCCACCAAGTCGCATAGGTCGAGAATTTATAACCACGACGGTATTCAAATTTATCAACCGCTTTCATCAAGCCGATATTACCTTCTTGAATCAGATCCAAGAACTGTAAACCACGGTTAGTGTATTTTTTCGCAATCGAGATCACCAAACGTAAGTTGGCTTCAATCATGTCTTTCTTCGCGCGGCGAGATTTGGCTTCACCAATTGATACGCGACGGTTGATTTCTTTAATCTCATGAATCGATAAGTTACTGCTGGTTTCTAATGCAATCAGTTTGCGTTGCGCACGAATCACTTCGTTACGGTACATCTCCAGCGGACGAGCCTGGTCTGGATTCTCATTAATAAAGGTATCGATCCAGTTTAAATCGGTTTCTTGGTTCGGGAATGAAGCAATAAAACGTTTACGCGGTGTTTTAGACTTTTGTACACAGTAACGAATAATCACACGTTCTTGCATACGCACTTTACGCATCAAATCACGAACCGTGTAGATTTGTTTAACAAATGCCTTGATCGACAATTTGAAATTAGAGAAATGTTCAGATAATTTCTTTTGTGCGGCTACGGTCGATTTATGGTCTTTACCGTGTTTCTTTAAAGCGGTAGTAAATTTCTTTTGTAACGCCGTTAGCGCTTTGATGTGCTCAGCGGTTAATTCAGGGTTAGGGCCATTATCAACAAAGTCATCACTGTCGTCGTCTTTAGCGTCATCGCCTTCTTTTGCTTTAGCAGCATCACCTTCTTTGGCGGCTGGCGCATTTGCTTCATTAGCGGGTGCTTCTTTAGCCGCTGCAGCAGGGGCTTGCGCTTGTTGGTTAGCATTCGGTGCGGGTTTAGCTGGCATTGCAGCATCTTCATCATCGAAGAAGCCATTAATGATATCGCTTAGGCGACCTTCGCTTTCAACAATCTGGTGGTAGTCGGCAATAAATTGATCGATGATCTCAGGGTAATGCACCAATGAAGACATAACTTGGCGTGTGCCTTCTTCGATACGTTTGGCAATGACGATTTCGCCTTCGCGGGTTAACAGTTCAACGCTACCCATTTCACGCATATACATACGTACAGGATCAGTGGTACGGGTTTCAGTGGCTAAGACCTCAACAGCATCAGACACTTCATCATCATCGCTGGCGGCTTCTTCGGCCATTAGCAGTACATCTTCATCAGAAGGCGGTGATTCAAACACCTTAACGTTCATCTCATTAAGGATGCTGATGATCTCTTCCATTTTATTGGGGTCGATGCAGTGGTGCGGCAACATGGTTAGCAGATCCTCGTGAATCAGATAACCTTTACGTTTTGCTTCTTCGATCAGTTGCTTGAAGCCACTTTGTTGAGAGTTCGTATCGCTCATAGTGATAATTAACCTTTACTTGAAGCCCATTATGTTTCGCGGGAGAATGCATCCAAAAGCTGTGTATTCTAACGCTTATTGAGCCCATAATCCAAATATATTTTTGTTATGGTACACATTATAGTCGATAGCCTCACAACCATGGAACTATATTGGGTCAAGTTACAAAAAATCAAGCAACTGATTGTTCTGATGCCTGACGAAGTAGTGATTGCAGTTGTTGTTTTTCATTTTGATCCAGCGGACGTTGCTTAGCTAGTTGGATAAATTGGTCGACTTGTTGTTGTGTGTTGATCCTTAATAGTTTTTTTAATACACCATCAAATTCAGCTTTAGTGCCTTCGGCAGGAAAGCTAGGTTGCCATGCGGTAAGGGCTGCTAAATAATGTTGAAGTTTCTGGCTGTCACATTGCTCGACCAATTGAGCGGCTGTCATTTTGGGGTTTTGGTTTAATTGTTTGATAAGGTATTTAAAGATTTTGTATTCGGTCTGTTCGGATATAAGTTGTTGAAATTCCTCAGGCATATCAGTCACTAGCGACGGTTGTTGCAGTAATAAGGCATTAGCCAGGCGGATGGCAGACATATTTTGTGTTAGATCTTGGCTACTGATCGCCAGCTCAGGCTCAGCACTGTCGGCCGGTGTATGGGTGGGTGCCGCTTGCTTGCTGTGTACCAGTTCGCTGAGTTCGTTCGGCTCTATATTAAGGTGTTGTGCCAGCTGCTTTTCTAGCAATGTGTGGTATAAGCCGGGTGGTAAGCTGCGAATCAGCTCATCGGCGGCTTTGGCATAACGCGCGATATCTGCCAGGCTTTGACGTGGGATAAGCTGGTCGAGGTGCTCGAACATAAAGTCAGCGGCATCTTTGCCTTGGTTTATTAATTGTTCAAAACCTTGTTTGCCGATGGATCTAACCAAGCTATCGGGGTCTTCACCTTCGGGTAGTAATACAAAGCGTAGGCTGATGCCGTCACGTAATACCGGTAGATTGACTTTGAGTGCACTCCAGGCCGCTTCGCGACCGGCACGGTCACCGTCAAAACAGAAAACCATCGATTGGGTATAGCGTAAAAGCAGTTGTAAATGTTTCGGATTGGTCGCTGTGCCTAGTGTGGCAACCGCGGTGGTGATGTCATGCTGTGCCAGTGCGATCACATCCATATAACCCTCAACGATAATCACTTGTTCTAACGTGCGGTTGGCTTGCAGTGCTTCATAAAGGCCATATAATGCACGATTTTTATGGAATACCGGCGTTTCTGGTGAGTTGAGGTATTTGGGTTGTTGGTCTTTGCTGAGTCCGCGTGCACCAAAACCGATCACACGGCCACGTGTATCGCGGATTGGGAACATAACGCGACCACGAAAGCGGTCATAACTACGGCTGTTATCTTTTTCAATCAACATGCCTGCTTGTTGTAATGTATCCAGTTTATCTTTACCAATATGTTTACTGAGTGCATCCCAGCTATCAAGCGAAAAACCAATGCCGTATTGTTTGGCAATGATGCCAGATAGGCCGCGAGATTTAAGGTATTCAATCGCTGGTTGGCTTTGTTTGAGCAGCTGTTGGTAATATTGGCTGCATTGCGCGAGCACTTGGTAGAAAGGCTCTTTTGACTCGCGTGGCTCGCCATCGTCATTATCGGATTTAGGGATTTCTAAGCCCAGTTGACCGGCGAGCTGACCTAAGGCATCGATAAAGTCCAGGTGATCATATTGGCGCACGAACTCAATCACATCACCATGAGCACCGCAGCCAAAGCAGTAGAAGAACTGACGCTCGGCATTGACGGTAAATGAGGGGCTTTTTTCGTTATGGAAAGGGCATAGACCTTTGTAGCGCATGCCATTTTGTTTGAGTTCAACGCGGTTTTTTACGATCTCGATGATATCGGTTCGATCAATCACGGATTGAATAAATGGTTGAGGTATAGTGCCCATATTGCTCTCTATTCTGGTAGCCTGGTCTCTTGATTCAGGGTCCCAGTTACCTTTCAGTAATCAAGGCGCACAGCGTACCTCTTTTACTGCATGGCTCGCTTCGTTCCACTCCGCTGCGCTTTACTTCCGTAAAAGAGGCACCCTGTACAACTTGATGCCAGTAGTGCAGCTTGAAATTTGTCATCCCGGACTCCGATCCGGGATCCAGTTTTACCATGTCATCCCGGACCCCGATCCGGGATCCAGTCATTAGGCGAGTTTTTGTTTCACTAGCTGACTAACAGTCGACATATCAGCACGCCCAGACAGCGATGATTGTAGCATGCCCATTACCTTGCCCATATCTTTAATTGAGGCGGCACCTGTTTTGCTAATGGCTTGTTCAACTGCGTCGCTGATTTCTTGCTCATCCAGCTGTTTAGGCATATAGGCTTGCAGTGTAACGATCTCAGCCTTTTCTTTATCGGCCAGCTCTTGGCGCTCGGCCTTTTCGAATTGCTCGACGGAATCGCGGCGTTGCTTAATCATTTTATTAATCACGCTAAGTACTTGATTGTCGTCAAGCTCAACCTGCTCGTCGATTTCTTTTTGTTTGATGGCGGCGATCAGCATGCGGATAGCACCAAGGCGATCAGCTTCTTTGGCGCGCATGGCATCTTTCATATCATTACGAATTTGTTCTTTTAGTGACATAGTCGTTCCCTTGTTGTCATATCGGAGAATCGCTTAGCTATAAGAGATAAGCAGCAGGGCACAGGAAATCAATGGATTAAGCCCACCACGACGGGTGGGCTCGATTAATTCTTAGTGACGCGTACGTTCACGCTCTAATGCTTCGTGCTCTTTTTGCAGCTTCTTGGCATAGCGCTTTTTAGCGGCAGCTAATTTTCTTTTACGAACAGCCGTTGGCTTTTCGTAGTACTCCATTTGACGTAATTTGGTCAAAATGCCGGCCTTTTCGCAGGCACGTTTAAAGCGACGCATGGCTACGTCGAATGCATTTTCGTCTGGTATATCAACACTTGGCATTGGTTTTGTTCACCTTTTTAGTAAATTTTAGCCTCAAGGGCGGTAATAATAGTGGGTTTGTGACAATAATTCAACCTTTAGGCGCACTTGATGTCCGAAGTTGTTGCGTGTGTACATATTGCCGGATTGATGTTATGCGCAAGGGTGCGCTAATGTACGCTGCTGGGCGAGGATGCTAATTGAATAAAACGCAGGAAGTCAGTGCCATCTTGCGGTAGTAAAAAAATTTAAAAAATCCTCTTGAAATGATATTGGGTGACCCTAGATAAAAAATACATCATTAACCACTAAGGAGGATAAAACCATGAGTAGAATGGTAAGGTATGAACCCATCAGTGTTCTCAATGATTTAAATAAATTATTTGAACGCACGTTGTACCCGGTGAATTCCAGTAGCGATACATCTGAAGTGGAGACGGGGCAGTGGTCGCCTTCTGTTGATATTCAAGAAAATGAAAATGATTTCAAACTGTTGCTCGATTTGCCGGGAATTGAAAAGGATAATATTCACATCTCGATGGAAAATAATGTGCTGTCGATACAGGGGGAGCGTTTGACCGAAACGAGTAATAAGGTCAATGGTTTTTGCAGGACAGAGCGTGTGTCAGGTAAATTCTATCGACGATTTACGCTGCCGGAGACAGCGAATGAAGACAATATTAAAGCTGAAATGAGTAAAGGGGTCTTGGATATCACGATCGGCAAAAAGGAAGTGTCTAAGCCTAAATCAATAAAGATAAAATGCAGGGATTAGTTGTTGTTTCTGGGGATCTCTGTGTGCCATGCCAGCAAAAGCTGTTAACACTGTTATCAGCTTTTGTTGGTAATTTTAGAGTTTTTTTCTATCTTTTTTATATGAATTTATTTTCTAGGAGGGTGAGAAGATGAATACATGTCTTGATACTAAATTAAACCGCTATATAGCCCAATTTGTAAATGATGACGCGCAGGTAATAGATAGCATTGCTAATGACGATCATCGTGTTTTGTTGGCGAAATCGATAGTGATGCTGGAAAAGAAATATCCGGATGCATTGTGTCGTATACAAGATACGATAAAAAATCGTACTGTGAATGAATTAAAAGTGCGACATTATTATGAGTAAGTGGGGTTACTCTTCACCGAGCACTTGATTACGACCAGTGTCCTTAGCTTGGTATAACATTTTATCGGCACGTTTAATGAGAGTGGTCATTTTTAATGGTTTTGTGCTGTGTTGACAAGCTACACCCGCTGAAAAAGTGATACTAATTGATGTTTTTTTATCAATTGTTATCTTTTTTTTGCGGTATTTATTTAGTGCTTCGTTGCAACGCTGCACGGCAGACTGGCAGTCGCTATCAGGCATTAAGATGATAAATTCTTCGCCACCATAGCGGCAAACAGAGTCCGTTGAGCGGAAAGTTTTACATAGAAAGTTAGCTAGGTGAATTAATACTTGATCGCCGGCATCGTGACCATAAGTGTCATTGATTGCCTTAAACTTATCAATGTCGAGCATAGCGATGCTGAGTGGTTGGTTTTTGCGCGCGGCTGTTTTGCTTTGTTTGGGGTATATGCTTTGTAAAAATTGACGATTGTATAATTGTGTTAAAGGGTCTTTAATTGCTTGGTTGAGGTAGTGTATTGCAGCAAGGCGTTCAATGAGGAATAAGCGTGCTTGTTCGCCTAATAATATTATGTTTTCGATGCTGTGGCTGTCTGAATTGTCTAGTTGGAAGCAAAGGTAACAGCTATTGTCTTCAGACAGGCTGATGAGTAAATACAGATTATCACCTTTGATATGTGTGCTAGTGGTGGCATGTTTTAAGGCTTTTGTAATCGTGGCGCGGGCTAGCTTTATCTTGGCTTGACTGGCTTTGGTTGGTGCTATTGTTTCACCGTAATAGTTAATAAGCGATGAGGTTGCATTCAGCTTAGTAGATATTTGTTGAGAGGCTGATTTGAGTAAAGTGAGCGGTTTTTTACATTTTTTTAATCTTTCATTAAAATTGATGATAAAGTTTTGCAGTTTTTGGTTGCGCAATGCGGCTTTTTGATCGTCGAGTTGTTGTATTTTTAGTGCGATATTTTGACACAATATGATAAGGTCTTTTCTTTTGAAGGCCAATATTTCTTTTGGTTGGCTATTAAGGCACACAACGGCTGCGATCACTTTGTTGTTGTAAATGCAATAAAAGATACTGAAGGCATCGGCATTCAAGCCTTTAAAGAACTGTTTGTTGTGTGTGGATAATTTTTTGCAAATAATATGATTGATTGCAGCCAGTGTTTCATTTTTTTTAGTCATGATCTGTATAGTTTTTGCGTGAATGTTGGGTGAATACCTTATTGGCTTTGCGATGATGTCTTCAATTGGACGATCATCTATTTTTTTTAGCGGTATGGATTGCTCATCGCCGACGTAACCTAAAAGGTGTGATTTTGTTTCCGCCAGTGTTGTAGCTCGCTCGCTATTATCGATATCAATAAATACTGCTTTATTATAGCCAGTTATTTCTTTAAACGCTTTGACCGTTTGTTTGTAGAGGTGGTGTTTTGTATTTGCTGTGTTAATAACGGATGTGTAGTAGTAACCATCATTAATATACTCTTCAGCAATAATTCGTCTGTTTAATGAGACCTCGAGATAAATAGAATCATTAATTTTAAAAAAGTTCACTAAGTATTTTTGTGTGTTTTTGGTGTTAAATGATTCATAGCAGTATCTTTCAAGCCCACCTTGCTGAATAGATTTTAGGTGTTTTATGGTGGGTGTGGTTAAGAATTGGTCGGCATGTTTTCCAGTTATTGTTTGGTTGCTGTTCAGTATAGCTTTTACATTAGCGCTAATGGCTTGTATGCGGTAGGTGGTAGCATTAATAACGATGAGCGAGCCGAAGCTTTGAATGTATTGCATTGGCCTTCTTCCTTTGAAAGACACTTAACATTAGGTGCTTTTTCGTGGTAAGTCAATTTGCTGTTTAATGCTTGCGTTTGAAAGTGGCAGACAAAGTCGTTAGAATAATCAACAATTTTAGATTCTAGCAGCGTACGTTCGACTACTTAAGGGTTGGTATATGAAAAACACTAATTTACAGATTTGTAACGAAGTAATTCACCCAGGCGAGCGATTATCGCTGGCTTTGCCCCTGCCTGAATTGTACAGTTGTGCGCCATTATTCATGCCAATTAAAGTGATACACGGTAAGCAGGCAGGCCCATGTGTTCTGATTACGGCTGCTATGCATGGTAACGAATTGAACGGTACTGAGGTCATTAATCGCCTGTTAGAAATTAATGCGTTGAATAAATTGAAAGGTACTTTGATTTTAGTGCCGGTGTTGAATGTGTTTGGTTTAATGAATCGCTCGCGCTATTTGCCCGGTGGTGTTGATTTGGATCGTTGCTTCCCTGGCTCAAAAACTGGTACGCATGCTGCTCGTACGGCGCATATGTTTAGCAAAGAAATTTTTAGTAAGGCGGATTACTGCTTGGATCTTCAAACCGGCTTTATAAATTTCACCAATTTGCCTCAGATTTACGTTAATTTTCAAGATGAGCGTGCTAAAGAGTTAGCTAAAGTATTTAACGCGCCGGTTATTTCAAATACCCAGGGTGAAAAAGGTATGTTACGTACCATGGCTTTTAAACATAAGAAACCATTCTTGATGTATGAGGCCGGTGAAGCCATGCGGTTTGATGATCATGCGATTAAAGTGGGTGTAAAAGGCATACTGAGTATATTAAGAAAATTAGAAATGTTGCCAGCCAGGATGAGTAAAAAAGAATCTCAACTGAGAGCGTTTTTTACCGACAAGAATATTTGGGTGCGCGCGAGCACCAGTGGTATTTGTCATACCCAATGCCAATTGGGTCAACATGTTAAAAAGGGTGAATCTTTAGGTGTGTTAAAAGATCCATTTGGCGCTGCCGATAGTGTACAAATAGTGTGTCCTGAAGAGGCTGTTATTGTGGGCAAAAATAACTCGCCATTAGTGCATGAAGGTGAGGGCGTGTTCCAGTTGGCTGTATTCTCCAAAATGGCACATGCCGCCGATCATCTCGAAGAGTGGAAAGAAATAAGTCAAGAGCAATTTAAAGAGTCTTCATCGAATTAAAATGACTAAGCATATCAATAAATCACCTATTTCATTATTAGGTCTTGTCATATGGGCATTGGCGGCGCTGTTTTTTTTGTATGAGTTCTTTTTACGAACCTTTGTCGGTAGCGTGGCACATCAGGTGATTCCTGATTTAAATTTAAATGCAGAAACTTTTTCGATTCTTGGTTCCGCTTATTATATTGCTTATGGTGTGATGCAAATTCCGGTGGGTATTCTCGCTGATAAGTTAGGCGTGAAACGCATCATGATTTTCGCTACTTTGGTTTGTGCGGGTGCTACTTTTTTGTTTGCACATTCGTCGGGTTTTGTTAGTGCTTTATTTAGCCGATTGTTGATGGGTTTTGGTTCATCGTTTGCTTTTGTGTGTTTGTTGGTAATTGTAGTGACATGGTTCCCTCGTAAGTTTTTTGGCTTTTTTGCTGGTAGTTCACAATTTATTGGCACGATGGGGCCGTTATTAGCTGGCGGGCCACTGATTGCTTTAATGGCGCAATACCACCAAACGTGGCGTGTTGCATTGAGTGGTATTGGTTTGTTTGGTGTTGTGTTGGCTGTCTTGATTTTATTTATTGTAAAGAGCAAGCCGCGCGATGCAGAAAAAACATTGATTATGTTGCAGCATGAAGTGCCGTTGAAAGTTTCCTTGTTGCGTTTGATGAAAAATAAACAAGCATGGATGGTGGCGCTCTATTCAGCCACTGTGTATACCTCAATGGCATTGTTGGGTGCCATTTGGGGGACGGAATACTTGCAAGTGAGGGGGCTTACGCAAGTGGTTGCTGCTAATATTATTTCGCTATCCTGGTTAGGTTATGCGATTGGCTGTCCATTATTAGGAGCGTTATCTGATATTGCTAAGCGGCGTAAGCCAACACTGGTAGCTTGTGGTGTGTTAGGTCTGGTGGCTACTGCGATGATAACGTATTTGCCGTTAGGGCATATGGCATGGTGTTATGGCTTATTATTTTTTATGTTAGGCATGGCAGCGGCAGGTCAAAACGTTGGTTTTGCTGCCATTACAGAGCACGTCGATATGCAAACGCGTGCGACAGCGCTGGGTTTAAATAATGGTGCTATTACATTATCTGCTGCATTGATACCGCCACTTGCTAGTTATTTTGTGTATTTATCAGCCGGTAAACATGCTACGCATTTATTGCCAGACAATTTTATCGTTGGTTTTAGTATTATGCCTTTATTGTTTGTTGTATCGATCATCGTGTCGCTGTTTTATTTTAAAGAAACTTATTGTCGGCCACAAAAAGAAGCCATCATATTGAAAACGTCTGTATAAGTATTTTAAATAAGAGAGGTAGTATGAACGAAGATGATGAACATGTGTTTCGCACCCCGTTAGAAAGTAAGGTCAAAGAATTACTGACACCATTTCAGCAATATATCAACAGCCAGGTGACCGCCAGTATATTCCTACTATCTTGTACTTTAATTGCATTGGTGTGGGCGAGTATGCCCAGTATTTCTGCTTGGTACACTAGCTTTGTTCATGTTGGTATTGGTATTCATGTATCTGATTATGTCATAAAAAAACCAGTAGAATTTTGGGTGAATGATGTTTTATTGACGTTTTTTTTCTTTTTTGTAGGGCTTGAGATCAAACGTGAATTTTTAGTCGGTGAGTTAATGAATGTGCGCAGAGCGGCATTTGTTTTTTTTGCTGCTGTGGGTGGTATGGTGGTTCCGGCGCTTATTTATTTTCTGGTGAATGCCGGCAGCGCTGCTCAGCATGGCTGGGGTATACCAATGGCGACAGATACCGCTTTTGCATTAGGCATACTCAGTTGCTTTAAAAGTAAACTACCTAAAGGCGCTTTCACTTTCCTAGCCGCCCTAGCAATTATTGATGATATCAGTGCGATAGTAGTTATTGCAATTTTTTATACACAGCACGTTAGTGTGCCTATGCTGCTTATAGCATTTGCCATGGTATTAATTTTATTTTTATTTAATTCGGCGGGTTTTCGTAAACCGTTACCCTATATTGTTGTGGGTTTAATCATGTGGACGGCTATTGAAGCGGCAGGCATTCATGGCACGTTAGCAGGAATCTTGGTAGCGTTTATGATTCCGGCTAGACCGGCGAAGGGGCCTAAGCACTTTATCCGCCGCGTCAGTTCGTTGTTGAAAAATTTTGAAAAGCGTAAAAATACAACCGCATTGGTGCTAGAGGATGAAAAGCAACATGCGGTGCTAGAAGAGGTGGAAGAAATTGCCAAGCAAGCGACGACACCATTGCAACGCTGGGAAAGCAAATTAGAGCTGCCGATTGCGCTGGTGATATTGCCGTTGTTTGCACTGGTTAATGCAGGTATTCCCGTACGGCTTGATTTGATTGGTCATATTTTTACTCATCGTATTTCACTCGGAATTTTGTTGGGGCTGTGTATCGGTAAGCCATTGGGGGTGTTGTTGATGTGTCGAATAGCTTTATGGCTAAATTGCGGTAATTTACCTGATGGCATAGTTTTTAAAGACTTAATTGGTGTTTCGATCCTCACTGGTATTGGTTTTACCATGTCGTTATTTATCTCAAATATCGCTTTCCCTGATCCAAACCATTTGTTATTGGCGAAAGCGGCTATTTTATTGGCTTCGATAATGTCGGGCGTTGTCGGCGCGGTGGTTATCTTATCCACTAAGCGAAAAACGCTCTTGAAATAAAAATCGTTTAGCCTTATATACAGTCGTAACCGTTTAACGATTACTATTTGAAAGGACACTGTCAATGCAAAAACTGGTTGATCAATTTAAACAATTATTAACATATTTGAATGGTCATATTCTTGGTCAAGAAAAATTAACACAACGACTGGTGATCGCCTTGCTAACCGGTGGTCATTTATTGGTAGAAGGGGCGCCAGGTTTAGCAAAAACAACAGCGATCAAAGTATTAGCCAGTTGTATCGAGGGCGATTATCACCGTATACAATTTACACCTGATTTATTACCGGCAGATCTCACTGGTACCGATATCTATCGCCCGCAAGATGGTAGCTTTTATTTCCAGAAAGGGCCTATTTTCCATAATATCATCTTGGCCGATGAGGTGAATCGCTCACCGGCAAAAGTCCAATCGGCGCTATTAGAAGCGATGGCTGAAAATCAAGTAACGATTGGTAGGCAAACCTATGCCTTGCCTGAATTGTTTATGGTGATGGCAACCCAAAACCCTATTGAGCAAGAAGGCAC
Source organism: Coxiellaceae bacterium (assembly GCA_029212925.1). Taxonomy (GTDB): domain Bacteria; phylum Pseudomonadota; class Gammaproteobacteria; order Coxiellales; family Coxiellaceae; genus JARGNX01. The sequence continues at coordinate 70,176 of JARGOB010000013.1, forward strand.
ATACCATTTGCCTGAGGCACAATTGGATCGGTTTTTAATGTATGTCACCATCGATTACCCGGCGGCTGATGCTGAACAAAAAATATTACGCTTAAATCGTGATAACCAACGCGGTAGTGATGATAAAAAAACAATGGCCAGTTGTCAGGTGTCGCAAGCTGATATTTTTTCAGCGAGACAGCAAATACTTAACCTGCACATGTCAGCTGAAGTAGAAGAATATATTGTGCAATTGATTATGGCGACACGTGATAGTGAGCAACACAATAGTCCTTTTAGCCAGTATATTCGTTTTGGTGCAAGTCCACGTGGTACTATCGCACTCGATCTGTGTGCACGTGCACATGCGTGGTTGTCGGGGCAAGATTTTGTGAGTCCGAGTGATGTGCATGCCATTATTCCTGATGTGCTGCGTCATCGCATACTACTCAACTTTGAAGCAGAAGCTGAAAATGTTTCAACTGATGAAATTATTAATCAATTATTAAATTATGTTGCCATTCCTTAAAAAACGAAACAAAAGTCATACGGCACCGAATGATAGCGGTACTCAGGTTTCGCTCGATGAATTGTTACGTTTACGATTTTTGTGCCCCAGCATCGAGCTGTACTCACATCAGCATGCGAGTAGTCATCACATAGGTGGGCGACAATCAAATGCACGCGGTCGCGGTATGGAGTTTGATGAGGTGCGTGACTACCAACCGGGGGATGATATTCGATTAATCAATTGGCAGATGACAGCACGTATGGGCAGACCTTTTACCAAGATATACAAAGAAGAACGTGAAAAGCCGACCTTTCTTGTGGTTGATCAATCCAGTTCAATGCATTTTGGTACCCGAGTAGCTTTTAAATCAGTAGTAGCTGCTAAGATTGCTGGTCTGCTGGCGTGGTCTGTATATCATTACGGCGATCAGATTGGCGGTGTGGTTTTTAATGAGAATCAACAGCACCTAATTCCACCCAAGCGAACTAAAAATACATTAGTCAGGTTGCTTACTTATTTACGTACTTTTTGTAATCAAATCAGTGACGCAACAAGCATGCAGCACAGCTTACAATCCAGCTTGCAATTGCTGATAAGAAAACGTGTTCATGGTTCGCTGATTATTGCGATTTCAGATTTTTATGCCTGTGATGAACAAACGTTAGCGGTTATGGGTAGGCTGGCTGAACGTAATGATGTCGTGGTGTATTTTGTTTATGATCGATTGGAGCGTTATGCGCCGCAACCAGGGCAGTATGTGGTAAGCGACGGTGAAAATACATTACAAGTTGACCTCAGTACAGCTAATCATATAAAGCGTTATACGCAGCAATTTGCTGAGCGATTGGCAGTTGTTAAAAAGTATTGCCAATCACATCATATTCGTTTTAATGCGGTGTGTTCAGAAGATGATTGGGTAAAAAAAGTGAGTGCGGGGGTGAGTCATCATGGGTAAAGCGCCACTAAGCCAACTGCGTGATATACATTTACCTGCCGCCGTATCCTGGTGGCCGCTATCGATCGGTTGGTACATTGTTGGTTGTCTGATCATTTTGCTATTGGTTGTCGCTAGCATTTTTATTATTAAACGCATGAAACGATATGCCTTACAGCGTGAAGCATTGGATCGGTTGCACGTGCTCAAACAGCATTACTTGGCCGACTCGGATAACAACGCTACGTTGGGACAATTGAATAAGTTATTAAAGCAAGTCGCCATGACAGTATATCCCGATCAAGCCGTGGCCAATTTGCAGGGTGATGCGTGGTTAGCATTCTTAGATAAAACAGGCAAAACAACACAATTCACACAGGGCGAGGGTCGCTGCTTACGTGTGGCACCCTATCAAAAGCATGCGGCTGATAAGGGTGTCGTATTATTTGAGTTAGCGCAGCAATGGATACGGAGGCAGTCATGATACAGATAGCCTATCCATGGATATTTTGTGTGTTGCCATTACCTTGGCTTATTTATCGTTGGTTACCAAGGGCAGAGCAGACACAGCAAACAGCCTTAAAAGTACCGTTTTTTCTGCAGCTAAAAAACTTGCAATACGACACTAACCACGCAGCGATGCCCCATTTAACTCGACGTGTTATTGCGTTTGGTGTTATCTGGGTATTGTTAGTTTTTGCCGCTGTCGGTCCGCAGTGGTTGGGGGAGCCACTGCAATTGCCGCGAACCGGGCGTGACCTATTGTTGGCTGTTGATTTATCGGGCAGTATGAAAACACCTGATATGCAAGTGGCGGGACAACGAATCAGTCGATTGAAACTAGTGAAAAAAGTGGTACGTCAGTTTATTGCTAAGCGTAAAGGTGATCGTTTGGGTTTGATCTTATTTGGTAGCCGTGCCTACTTACAAACGCCATTAACCTTCGATCATAAAACGGTAGCTGAAATGCTAGACGATGCCACGATTGGTTTAGCTGGCATGCAAACAGCGATTGGTGATGCGATTGGTTTATCGATTAAACGATTGATGCATTACCCCAAAGATTCGCGTGCATTAATATTAGTGACCGATGGTAGTAATAATGCCGGTGCTACAGATCCGCTGGAGGCTGCAAAAATAGCGGCGCAGTTAGGCATTCGAATTTACACCATTGGTTTGGGGGCGGGTCAGGTGATGGTGAACTCACTGTTTGGGCCACAGCAAGTGAATCTGTCGCGCGATCTAGATACATCATTATTGAAGAAGGTGGCAACGATAACGGATGGCAAATACTTTCGTGCCGATCAAGAGGATGATTTAAGTCGGATATATCAAATTATTAATCAGCTAGAACCGATTAAGGGCGATGCTATCACGCTACGCCCAATTAAGCAGTTGTATCCCTATCCGTTAGCATTGGCTGTGTTGTTGGTGTGTTTGTTAGCGCTATGGCAAATGTGGCGTCGCAAACAGGATCGAGGAGCTGCGCGATGATGTTTCATTTTATTCGTCCTTGGTGCTTGTTTGCCGTTATACCCATTGCCCTACTAGTCGTATTGTGGCAAACCAAATCCATGCAACACAATAATTGGCGGCAGGTATGTGACCCACATTTATTACCATCATTACTCTCTAGTAATGACGCAACACGGTCTTACTGGGGACGTATTATATTATGGCTAGCAGTATTGTTGTGTATTATTGCCTTAGCTGGACCTAGCTGGTCGCACTATCCGCAACCGGTGTATCGACACAGCAATGCGCGTGTTATTGTTTTAGGGTTGAATCAGAGCATGAAGGCAAAAGATGTGCTGCCTTCTCGTTTACAACGTGCCAAGTATAAGGTGTTAGATTTATTAAATAATATCCATGAGGGGCAAACTGGTTTGATTGTATTTAGCCAGCGCCCGTTTGTGGTTTCTCCGTTGACTGAAGATACGCAAACCATTGCCGCTATGGTGCCGGTGTTGGATACCAGCGTGATGCCAGTGCAGGGCAGTAATCTGGCTGGCGCTATTGTAAAAGCAGCGGCATTGATGAAGCAGAATGGCGCTGCCACCGGTAGCATCATTGTGATTACAGATAGCGTTGCTGATCATCACGCAATTGAAAAGGCGAAGGATTTACGACATCAAGGATACCGTACTTATGTGATGGGAGTGGGTTCAGCAGCGGGTGCACCTGTATCACTTGATTCTGGTAGCTTTATGAAAAATCAACAGGGCGGTATTGTTATCGCTAGGTTGGATCGTCATTCGTTGCAACGTTTAGCAACCGCCGGTGGTGGTCAATATGTTCAGTACACCAATAACAATCAAGATATTCATGCTTTATTGCAAATGACTGATCATAAAAGTCGATTAGGACAATCATCGTCTGAAGCTAAATTGTTATGGAAAGATCAAGGCAAATGGTTTATTTGGCCATTACTTGTTTTGGTTGCCTTGGCTTGCCGACGTGGTTGGTGGGAGTCTATCCTATGAAAAAAATTGTGTTAGTTTTTTTGTTATGTTTGGTTCCGTTGTGTGGCTATGCTTTGCACTGGCAGGACTTATGGTCAACGCAAGACCAACAAGGGCAGCAATGGTTTAACAACAATAAACCGAATAAAGCTGCACAAAGTTTTAATGACCCGCACTGGAAAGCGGCAGCGCTGTATCGTGCTGGTAAATACCAGCAGGCAGCTAAGTTGTATTCAAACTACAACACCAAGCACGCTTATTATAATCAAGGCAATGCTTTGGCAAAAGCAGGTGACTATCAAAAAGCGCTAAAGGCATATAACCAAGCGTTGGCAATCGATCCGTCAATGGCTGATGCTAAAACCAATAAAAAACTAATTAATAAGCTATTGCAGCAGCAGAAAGCAAAACAAAAAAATCGAAACCAAGAGCAGTCGTCAGACAATAAGTCGAATAAGCAGCAGGGTTCACAGCAAACGCAGAGAAATAGTGGTAATAATGGCGCTAATAATAAAGACTTACGCAACGGGCAAAGCAGGTCAGGTAAAAAAAATAAGTCACCAGAGCCTAATCAGCGCGGCGAAATGGATAAGGCAAATCAATCGAATCAAAAAAATAAGTCGACTGAAGCGGCTAAGGCAAGTCAATCGAATAAAACAAGCAAGTCGACTGAAGCGGCTAAGGCAAGTCAATCGAGTGAAAAAAATAACTCAACCAAAGCGGATAAGATAAGCAAGTCGAATAAGGTAAGTAAAGCGAGTAAAAAAAACAAATCGACTGAAGCGGGTAGGGGAGGTAAATCGGGTAAAAGAGGAATTCAGCAATGGTTGGATAAAGTACCTGATGATCCTGGTGGACTATTGCGCCGTAAGTTTTTACGTGATTACCAAAGAGAAAATGCGTCATGATAAAAAAATATTTTACAGTAATTGCTGTAGCTGTGGTGTTAGTCGTTACCTGTTGTTTACAGGTGGCTTTTGCCGCCGCCAGTGCATCAGTAAATCGACAACAGGTAACGCTGGGTGAAAGTTTTACCTTAACGATTAATATTCCGGGTGATGAGCAACCGGATATATCGGTATTGCGCAAAAACTTTAATGTGTTTGGTCAAAGTTCGAATAGATCAATACAAATTATTAATGGTAAAGCCAGTAGTTCAAATCAATTGGTGGTTACGTTAATGCCAAAGGTGACAGGAAGCGTTACTATTCCTGCCATCCCTGTTGGAGATCAATCAACGCAGCCGATAGTGATTCAGGTAACAAAGCCTGATCAGCAGCAGCTGGGTGGTGAAAAAAGTCCGTTGTTTGTAAAAGCCAGTTTGGCAGCTGCGCGGGGTTATGTTAATGCGCCAGTTTTGTATACGGTTAAATTGTATTTTGATAATGCGGTTAATTTGCGTTCAGGTGATGTGATTCCTGGTATTACTGAACATGTAAAGCTTCAACGGGTGGACAAGCGCGATCGATACAGCGTGGCATTGCATGGTCGTTTGTATCAAGTGATTGAGCAGAAATATCTGCTGACCCCGACTGAGCCCGGTAAGTTAACAATTAACCCAACTGTTTTTCAAGGCAGAGTTAGCAGTGGGCGTGATGATAGTTTTAGTTTCTTCTCGATGGATACTGGTAAACCAGTCACAGCACACTCGAATACGGTTGACTATGAAGTGATGCCGGTGCCGTCATCCATTGCGACTGACCAATGGTTCCCGGCCTCTCATGCAAGTATTCAGTCAGACTGGACACCAAATACTGATACTTTAACAACTGGCGTACCAGTAACACGAACCATAACGATCAGTGCCGAGGGTGTCACCGCTGATGCAATACCGTCGCTGCATTTAGTGACGCCACAAGGTGTTAATGCATACCCTGATAAAACTCAGTCGAGTACGGCCGTGAACCAAACGACAATGACAGCAAAAAAAGTGTTTAAAGTCGCATACATTCCGACTGAGCCTGGTCAGTTGGCTTTTCCTGCATTGTCTTTGGATTGGTGGGATGCGAAGACCGGTAAAAAGCATGCATTGCACATACCAAAAAAAATATTTAGCGTAAAAGCAGCTGCTGTGACTCGTGCAACAGTGAAACCGTTAGCGGTTGTGTCTGCTGCTGTTACTCAGCAATCTGTGCCAATGCGTGCTGAATATTCAAATACACGGTGGTTTTATCTAACTATTGTATTTGCTGTTTTGTGGTTATTGACTTTGCTGTTCTGGTTCGTTGTTAGCAAATATAAAAAGCCAGTGGCTATTAAGCATGATGCACACGATATAGCCGATTACACCGTACAGTTAAAGTCGGTTGAAAAAAATCTTAAGGCAGTTTGTGAGTCTAATGATCCACAACAAATACAAATCAGTTTATTGGTGTGGGCGCGTGCATATTGGGATGAAACAAATATACGTTCGTTATTAGCCGTGAAACATAAATGTGACGACCATGAATTGCAACAAGCATTATCTCGATTGGAGCGTGCCGTGTACCGTCATACTGACTATAGTGATGGTGTGATTTTATGGCAGTTGTTACACGTTATGATAAGTAACAAAAAAAATAGCAAGAAAAGTCGCGCGAAACTAAAGCCATTTTATAAATCTTAAACATACATTGTAGGGTCTGCGATTTGTGCTTGTTCGAAACCTTGCTTACGCAATACGCAGGAGTCGCATCGCCCACATGCTTCACCATTGTCGGTAGCGGCATAGCAGGTAACGGTTTGGCTGTAATCGACACCCAGTGATATACCTAATTTAATCGTATCGGCTTTGCTGAGATTAATAATGGGAGTAATGATCTTGATGGGATGACCTTCAACGCCACGTTTGGTTGCCAGGTTAGCCATGGTTTGAAACGCTTGAATGTATTCAGGGCGGCAGTCTGGGTAACCCGAAAAATCGACATGACTTACGCCGATAAAAATAGCATCAGCGTCTAACACCTCAGCCCATCCTAGTGCGATAGATAAAAACATGGTATTTCGTGCTGGCACGTAGGTCGCAGGTATTTCACCATCACCTGAGTAATCAGGCACGTCAATGCTGTCGTCGGTCAAGGCGGAGTGACCCATGGTTCGCAAGTTTAATGGTTGGATCATATGTTGATTGGCATTAAATTGTTCGGCTTGGCGTTTAACAGCGTTCAATTCAGCTTTATTGCGCTGCCCATAATCAAAGCTTAATGCATAAATATCATAGCCTTGGCTTTGGGCGACAGCTAAACACGTGGTTGAATCTAAACCACCAGAACACAGTACGACTGCTTTTTTGCTCATGATATACTACCTATTCTTTTTGGGCTCATTTTAAATAGAAAAAAACAAATGACAAGAGAATTTGGGTTAATCAAACAATTTTTTACTAAAGCTAAACACTCCTCGTTGGTGGATCTAGGGGTTGGTGATGATGCCGCATTGTTTCATTTGCCGCTTAATGCGCAATGTGTCACCAGTGTTGATTGCTCAGTGGCGGGGGTGCACTTTCCTGAACAGACAGCGCCTTATGATATTGGCTGGAAATCATTAGCGGTAAGCTTGAGTGATATGGCAGCAATGGGCGCTGAACCGTTTGCGTGTTTATTAACCTTAAATCTACCGGAGGTTGACAATGATTGGCTGCAGCAATTTTCACAAGGTTTGTTTGCAGTCGCGCAACCTTTCGGTGTTGATTTGATCGGCGGCGATACTACGCGCGGATCTTTAGCGATAAGCACAACAGTATTTGGTCAAGTGCCGCAAGGGCGTGCGATATTACGATCAGGTGCCAGGCCTGGTGATGATATTTATGTTACCGGCACATTAGGTGATGCCGGCTTAGCGTTGCAATTATTACAGGCTGATGAAGCAGTTTCTGCAAATATTTTATCAACATTAAATCAACCACAACCGCGGGTTAGTGAAGGCATTGCATTGCGTGGCATCGCCAGTGCAGCGATTGATATTTCAGATGGTTTATTGGCTGATCTTGGTCATATTTTACATCAATCAGCAGTGGGTGCAGAAATACAGTTGGGTCAATTACCGCTGTCTGCGGCGGTGGGGGCTTTAGCACAACAGAAACAATGGACATTGGCGTTAACCGCTGGTGACGATTATCAATTATGCTTTTGTGCAGCAGCAGAACAGCGTGACGCTTTATTGCGCATGAACTTTAGTGTAACGCGTATTGGCCAGGTCACCGCAGTTCCTGGTATGCTATTACAAAATCAACAAGGACAAGAGGTTACTTTCGATGGTTTGGGATTCGAACACTTCAGTCAATGACAAAGACAAATTAGATGAGGTCGCCGCCAATGTCTGGCGCCACCCGATGTATTTTATTGCTTGCGGATTTGGTACCGGTTTAATGCCGATCTTGCCTGGCACCTTCGCGTCGTTAGTCGGCTTGGTGTTATTCTTTATTTTAATCAAGTTACCGTTCTGGTGGTATATCGCTTCAATTGTGGTAGTGATTGTCTTATCTGTGTGGTTATCCGAGTGGGTGATTCGTCGCACCGGTTTGCAAGACCCTACCTGTGTCTGTGTTGATGAAGTGGCCGGTATCTTGGTCGCATTAATTGGTGTACCGATTAATGGTTGGATTGTCGTCGCGTTTTTAATCTTCCGTGTATTGGACATCTGGAAGCCATGGCCATTCGGTTGGATGGATAAAAATATTCACGGTGGGTTTGGTATGGTGCTGGATGATGTGGCGATTGGTTTGGCTACCTCCATCATCATGTATATCCTTGTCGCCATTTTCTGCTAGCTAGGGCGTATACAATTTAATCTCTTCTTAAGCATCTAACCTTATTAGTCAGTCTCATATAGTTGTATACTAAGTGTACGGTTGTATATTATATAGTTACAGTGTTGTATGAGAGAAGCAGAATTCCTTGAGAGTATTAACGCAAAATGTACCGCAGCATCGGTGCGTATTCCGTCGTATGCCAGTTGGGCTGAAGGTGTCAGCGTAAAACAATCAGTTGCAGTGATGTTAACTGAAGTTAATCACCAACTGAGTTATTTCTATGGCAGATTTACCAAATATTGGCATAAGGCATCATCACCCTATTATTTGTTTCTGCATCAAATACGCTACCAATTAGAAAAAGAATTGGCTTATCAGCGGCGGCAGACATTGCTGTCAGTTGATGAAATGACAGATAAAGATCGCACTGACATGGTGCAATACTACCTTAAAAAAGTGTTAGACCCGGTATATGGTTTAACCGAACTGACTGATGTGCAGTTTCAAAAGCTGTTCAAATACTATTATAAGCTTGAGCGAGATTTGGATATACAAAGCATGTCTGAAGTTCTGTTTGATGCCAGTCACAGCATGTCAGACTCGTGGAAGCTACGCTTGCTTGATTATTTTTATACGTGGAGTAAAGATGATTTATCTGTGAGTGTGAAAGAAAAAATATACAGTAAAGCGTATTTTATTCAGCAATGTGAACGTGTGGATGCAGAGTTAGCTGTTGGTCTTGCACAAGCAGAGTGTTTAGCCCGAATGAGCGTGCTGAGTTACTTTAGTTCGGTTGACTTATCTGACGTTGCTACTCTTCGCCGTGCGCAATTAATCGTACAACTCAGTAAATTGGTCGATGTATCAAAGCAATCGCCGCATTGTGTGGCGCTAATTGAGTTGTGTCAACAACGGATTGAAAGAGAAAGATTGAGAAATTTAAGGTCACATGCATTTAATATTGGCCTGACAAGTGGGTGTATTTTTGGGGTATTCGATAAAAAAATGTTAACAGATGGTGATAGTCCACTGCACATAAGGCAAGTATTATTGGGTAATCTCATGGCTTATATAGGCGGCTTGCCTGATGATCAACCATTTAAAGCACACATGAAAATACAGCTACAACAAATGCAAGCTGACACTGAGTCATCGTATAGCCAAGTTTCAATCGTACCAGAATTAATTGCGGGACATTTTTATTCATTATGTGCTGGTTGGAGGAGTCATGTATTAGCGATGGTTGTTGCTAAAATTGAGGGGGCGACCTATTTATCTTTTGCTAATCGCGGTGGTGGTGCTGGGGAGGAGCCGGGATTGCATTTTTATAAAGTGAATAATCCGGATGCATTGTCAGACATCGATGTAATCAAGAGAATTCATTATCATGCGGAAGATAATCGTGATTATGTTTTAGACTGCTCACCAGGCGGCGCTGGAATAGGCAAAGATTTACAGCTGGAGCAAGTTGCTTATATTCGGCAAAAACCTCAGCGCGGTGGGCGCTGTGCGTGTGTGGTTTTCAATAAGGATGTGGAATGCCGTATGACATTTTTATCGGCAGTTGATATGGTGCGTGAGAAAAAAGAGGCAGGTGAGTTAACGCATTTAACTAAAGAAATCGTTGAAAGTGCACATAGTGATGCTAAAAGAATTTATAAACAGTTTCGTCAGTTTTCACGCCAGTATTCAGCTGACCAGCTAGAGGCTGGTATTCGAGAAGTTGAGCAGTCGATGCCGACTGCAAGCAGGCGTCGGATCGCAGTAGAGGGGCATGATGAATTACTGCACGGGATTGAACGTTACGTCAAGCGTAAAAGCAGTGCTTCACTTATAAATTCATTTTCATTGTTTCAGGTGGATGGGCTAAGACAAGTGTTAATTAAGCGCAGAGCTTGGCTGGATTCATGTCAGAGTGAGAATGATGCAGGTATGCGCTTACGGTGACCGGTTGTAATCAGTATCTAGGCTTGCTCACATAAAACGCCGTTTTTTAAACGCAAACATCATGCCTATACCAAAAATTAGTAATGCTAAGCAGATAAAAAAGAAACCATGCTTGTAATTTAATCCTGGTATGCCGCCAACATTCATGCCGAATAATCCGGTGACAAAACTAAGTGGTAAAAATATCACGGCAGCAACTGATAGCACATACATGCGTTTATCCATTTGCTCGGAAATACGACTGGTCAGTTCTTCTTGTGTAATCGCTGCGCGATCGCGAGCAGAATCGAGGTCTTCAACGTATCGAATAATGCGGTCAGTAGATTCGCGCAAATGAATCAATTGATGCTTATCAAATAGGTCATTGTTTTGTAATTGCAGTTGGTATAGCGCTTCGCGTTGCGGCGCAAGATAACGTCTTATCGATACGGTTTGACGGCGCACATCGGCAATTTTTGAGCGTAAGCGCACGTTCTTTGTGCCGGCAATTGCTTCATCCATTTTTTCAACTTTATTATCTAGGTTATTAATCACATTACCAATGCGTGATAATAGATGATCGTTAAGTTGCAATAAAAAATCAGCGGGTGATGTTGGTCCTGTGCGTTCATTAATCGCTGTTTTCATGTCTTTAATTGATAGTAACACGCGATTACGACTGGAAATAATGCGGTGCTTATCTATCCATACGCGTATCGATACCATGTCTTGCGGGTCGTGCCCGGGATTAAGATTAACGCCACGCAAGGTCATTAATATACCACGATGGGTGACTAAAACGCGTGGTCGTGTTTCTGGTGAGATCATTAGGTGAGCAATATGGTGGGGTAAGCCGCTGCTTTCTAATAACCATTTTTGGCTTTTAGTTTCGTTGTAATTGAGGTGGGCCCATAAAATGCCTTGAGATTGATCCCAACCTTTTACCTCTTGCCAGTCAATGGGTTTTCCACCACCTTTGCCGTCAAGGATATAGGCCGAGATTAATGCGTCATCTTTGCTCATGGGGTGCTCCATCTTCCACTCAATTTATAATATCACACAGTTCAGCATCGGAGTGCAATATGAACCTGCAGTGCTTGCTGCAAACGTTGAACTATTTATTAACAGAGCGAATAGTGATACGATCCAAATCGCAAACATGTGTGCTGGTATTAACAATAAAAGGGCAACAATGGTGGAGATCTCGATTCGACAGCTGCAAGCCAGTGATCAGCAAGCTTTTTTAACAGCAAGCATGGCTAGTGTCGATTTACACCAATCATTAATCGTTGCTCCGACTACTGAAAATGATTTTAAAAAGTATTTAACTAAATACAAAGATGAGCGCAATTTTTGTTTTCTGGTGTTAGCTAATAATGAATTGGCTGGTGTCGTTAATTTGAATGAAGTGGTACGCGGAGTATTTCGAAGTGCTTATAGCGGTTATTTCGTATTTAAAGGCTTTGAATCTCGAGGCGTGATGACAGCTGGTTTAAAGCAGGTCATACAGCATGCATTTGAAGTGTTGGATTTGCATCGTATTGAAGCGAATGTTCAGCCTAGCAATGCGCCTTCCGTCGCTTTAGTGAAGCGTTGTGGATTTAAAAAAGAAGGCTATTCGCCGAAATATTTATTTATCGATAATCAATGGCGTGACCATGAGCGATGGGCGATTTTAGCTGATGATTAAATACAAAAGTAGAGGTTAACTGAATGGCGGTATTGTTGCGTGGCTTTATGTTTTTTTTAGCGGCCTTTTTTGTTTTTTACGATATTTTAATTCAGGTGTCGCCAGGTGTATTAACACGTGAAATCATGCGTGAACTGAACATTGGTGCTGCTGGCTTGGGTGCTTTATCTGGTATATATTTTTGGACGTACTGCGGTATGCAAATACCCGCCGGTTTAATCTTTGATCGTTTTAAAGTCAATAATACGTTGTTTTTTCCAATCCTCATGACAGCGATGGGGATTGCTTTATTTGCTTATACCGACCAGTACTGGTTGGCTGCGGTGGCGCGTTTATTAATGGGGGCGGGCAGTGCTTTTGCTTTTATTGGTGCTGCTCGTGTGGCTGCGGATGTTTTTTCACCGAAAGTGTTCCCTATATTAGTCGGGGTAATTTATGTGTTGGCGGCACTGGGTGCTTTGTTTTCGCAAACTATCTTAGTGCAGGTGAATGCTATTTTTGGTTGGCAGCACAGTCTGTTGGGTTTAGGGCTAGCGGGTTGTATTTTAGCTGTGTTGTGTTGGTTAATTATTCGTTATCACAGAAAAAGGTATCATGCTCAACATGAATCGACATCAATGTTGGCGGGTTTGATTGAAGTGATGCGCGAGCGCCAGACCTGGTATATCGCCGTTGTCTCATTTGCTACCTGGGCTCCAATGACGATGTTCGCATCACTGTGGGGTACGCCGTTTCTAATGCGAGTTTATGGCTTTGATAAACCGACGGCAGCTGGCTTGGTAGCCGCTGCGTGGGTAGGGTTGGCTATTTCTTCACCTTTGTTGGGATGGGCTTCGAATATGATAGGCAAGCGAAAGCTGCCATTGGTGTTAAGTAGTGTGTTGGGTTTGGTGGTTTCGTTATTAGTTGTATTTTTTGTTCATTTGAATCATTGGCAGTTAGCTGTTTTATTATTTTTGATGGGAGTGGCTTGTGCTGCTCAGCCATTGACTTATACCTTAGCCAAAGAGACCAATGATAAGCAACATGCTGCTGTTGCGATTGCGTTTAATAATATGGCTTGTATTTTTTCGGGCGTGGTTTTGCAACCATTAAGTGGTTGGTTGATTAGTTTATTGTCAGATCATCGCATGGTGCATGGTGTCAGAGTTTATACTACCGGTGACTACCAGTTAGGTCTTAGTTTATTGCCAGCTATATTTGTGGCTAGCTTAGTGTTTTCATTGTTTTGTGTAAAAGAAACCTTTTGCCATGATTGTGATTGATCATGCTATAAATATGCTAGTAAACCGTTTAATATAGCCATATCTCATTAACAAGGATGTATTTGCAGATGTTGCGAAAAAAACTCCACATTGTTTGTCTATTGATCAGCTTGTCGGTTTCTGCTTTTTGTTTTGCGGCTGATAAGCCGTTAACACAACCGGCACCACCGAAATCCGCGGCATTATTAGTGCAAGAGTCAGATATGAAGGCGCTTGATGATTATGAGGGGCAGATTCAAGCAATGCGTGAAAAACTGCAAACCGGTAATAAATTCACTGATAGTACTTTGCGCTTTTATCGTCGTCAGTTGGAAAGAATATACCTTGATCTTGGTAGTCGCACGAGCAAGTATAAAGCACGTATCTCTTCAGCGCGTGGTTTGATGAAGAATACCGCTTCTGTCGCAGAGGAAGACAAATCCACCAGTGGATCCGAGTTTAAAGTTGAATATGATCCTTATTATTTAAAAAAAATTCGCGAGTTCAAACAAGAGATTGGTTTTTATGAAGGCCGTTTATTGCAAATTCGTTTATTAGAGTTTGAGACCATGGCCATTTTGCGTAATATCAACCGCATAAGAAGTCAGGTCAATCGCAGCGGTTTATGGAGTATTGCATCACCGTTTTATAAACCAGCTTCTTGGTCTATAGCAGGTAAGCAAATTATCAATTTCACTCATAAGTTATTTGGGCAATTATCCGGTGTTAGTAAACAATTATCACAAAATCAACAGTGGAGCCGTTTTTGGATTACGGCTCTTATTTGTCTAGCCGTGTTTATTATTTACTTTTATTGGGCAATTAAATTAATTGAACGGATCAGTAAGGTGGAGTGCAAGCCTCAAGACGTGATGCGACGTTGTTCATTATTTGTTATCGATGTGGTGTTGCGTGGTTTTATTCCGGCATTTTTTGTTATATTGCTTTTTAGGTATTTTTCCACTTGGATGGGGATTTCTTCTTACCCATTGGCTTTAAACTTTGTACGTTCGATTGGTAATTCCATTGGGTTTGTTTTGGTGACGGGGGCATTTGTATATTGTTGCTGCCGGTACTTTCACTACCGTGGAACGCAGTTATTGGATCGCTTAGCAACGCCGTTGTTAATTTTAATGTATCAAATCGCAGCGATTGTTTTTATTAACAATATCGATATTTTTAATGCGAATGCTAGGGCGTATCCATTTTATCCTAGTCAAGCGACCGATTTAGTTAACTTGTTGCTAGCCATATCCTTGTTGATCAATTTATATTGGTTAGCATCGCGGGTTAAACAAATCGCAGGAGTAGTAAAGCATGGATAGATTATATAACTGGTTATCCAGTGAAAAATTAATGCATTTTTCGGCAGCAGTTATTAAAGTATTCGCCGTATTATATGTCATTGCGGTTTTTATTGGTTTAACAAACCTGGCAAATGTGGTGCTGACCGATGTGATACAAACGGTTTTGTTAACGACTATTTTGTGGGCTTTGCATTATGTGATTAAAAGCAACTTGCGAGTAATGATTAAAGTAATGCGTGGCTATGATGATGAAAAAACTAACGAATCATTATTATTGTATTGGTTAACCTTAAGTTTTGATGTGGTGATTTTTATTGCATGGGCGCTCGCCATGCTGATGATTTGGGGTATAGAGCGGGATGTTTTATTTGCTTGGCTTTATTTGATTACCTTTAAAGGTGTTAAAGTTGGCGAAACTTCTTTTTCAATTACCTATTTATTAAAAGCCGTAGTGATATTTTTTGTCGTGTATTATGTTATGCGTTTAATATTACGTTTAATTGAAAAGAAAGTGTTGCCGTATACGCGTTTCGATCAAGGCACTAAGGATGCGATATCCACAGTTTTTGGCTATGCTGGTTTATTGTTAGCTATAGTGATTGGTGTGTATGCGCTGGGGATCAGTAGCACATCACTAGCATTTATTGTCAGCGCATTTACTTTTGGTTTGTCTTTTGGGTTGAAAGAAATCTTTAATAATTTTATTTCGGGTATCATTTTATTTATTGAGCGCCCCATCAAAGTAGGTGACTGGGTTGATGTGGGTGGTGAAAGTGGTGTGGTTAAAAATATTAAATTACGTGCTACCACAGTAGAAACATTTGCACGTAAAACGCTACTGATCCCTAATTCGCAATTTATAACATCGACTGTAAGTAATGATCTATATAACCCCATTGCGCGTTCAGAAATTGTGATTGAGTGTGGATATGATGATGATCCGATTCAGGTGCGTGATTTATTGTTATCGATTGTTGCTGATCACCCTAAAGTGAAAAAATCTCCAGCACCTGTCGTTTTATTTATGGACTTTAATGAAAGCGGGTTAGGGTTTGCTTTGCGTTTCTTCTGCATGACAGAGGATCGCACTAACTTAACCAGTGAGATTCGATATACCATTATCGAAAAATTCCGCGAAGCCGGTCTTGAAATTCCGTATCCTAAACGCGATATTTATATCAAAGAACAACCAGCAGCTGTAGAGGTTTAGTTATCCCGGACCCGACATTGTCATCCCGGACCCGACATTGTTATCCCGGACCCGACATTGTTATCCCGGACCCGACATTGTCATCCCGGACCCCGATCCGGGATCTACCGTCTTGATAGTCAAGTATTTAAA
>JARGOB010000014.1:0-37144 GCA_029212925.1 Coxiellaceae bacterium
AACTGTACCAACGTTTAAGTGTGGCTTGCCTCTTTCAAATTTTTCCTTTGACATCGAGATATTCCTCTAAACCAAAAATTAAACAAAAACAAAATGTTACTACAACATTCTAGCCAAATCCTGGAGCCCACAACTGGAATTGAACCAGTGACCTCTTCCTTACCAAGGAAGTGCTCTACCCCTGAGCTATGTGGGCAGCAATTAAGCGGGTGATGGGAATCGAACCCACACCATCAGCTTGGAAGGCTGAGGTTCTACCGTTGAACTACACCCGCGAGCCAAATGATAGAACACAAAAGACAAAAAAAATGATTAATATCAAAAGCTTGCCTTCCCTCAATCTCCTGTGATCTATCCTCTGATCCAATCTATTCTGGAGGGGGGAGGATTCGAACCTCCGAAGGCTGAGCCGCCAGATTTACAGTCTGGTCCCTTTGACCGCTCGGGTACCCCTCCCTAAAATAGCCCGTTATTGTCGTTACTTCGCACCCCGTTGTCAACTAAAGATTTGTATAAATGTGCGGATTTTGCTGCAAAAATCCAATATGTTGTAGCTGCTTGCTACTGGACAACTGAATCGAACTCCATTAGCATTGGCTCCGTCAATTAAGGTTAAGGAACATAACACCCCATGCAAGCGACCAAAGCGGTGACCGCAGCAGTTTCACTCGACGAAATTCGCGCGCCAGTACAGGCCGATTTTGATGCAGTTAATCGTCTAATTACCGATGAACTATTCTCAGATGTGCCTTTAATTCAAGAAGTTGCGAAACATATCGTTAGCAGCGGTGGCAAACGACTACGTCCATTATTGGTACTATTAAGTGCCAAAGCTTGCGGCTATACCGGTGAAGAACAGCACGAACTAGCAACAGTTATCGAATTTATTCACACCGCCACCTTATTACATGACGATGTGGTCGATAAAACCGACCTACGTCGAGGCGAACAAACCGCCAATGAACTGTGGGGCAACTCCGCCAGCATCTTAGTTGGCGATTTCTTGTACTCGCGCTCTTTTCAGATTCTTGCCAAACGCGCGAACGTCACAGTTACCAAGGTTCTAGCTGATTCCACTAACATTATTTCTGAAGGTGAAGTACTGCAGCTGATCCATCAACATGACACCGATCTGTCTAAAGAACATTATTTACGCGTTATCGAACGCAAGACAGCCGAATTATTCCAAGCGGCTTGTCAGATTGGCGCCATCATTGGTCAAGCTGATAGTCACGAACTGCAAAATAGCATGCGCCAATTTGGTCACGACTTTGGTGTAGCCTATCAAATCATCGATGATGTATTGGATTATATGGCTGACCCTGAAGTGTCAGGCAAAGCTATCGGTAACGATCTGCGTGAAGGTAAAATCACATTACCATTATTACGCACGTTAGAAACCTGTGATGAAGCAACAAAACAATTAATCCATCAAGTGATCGACAAAGGCGCTACAGAAGAACAACTGCAATCCCTGGTTACCGCCGTAAAGCAGTGTGATGCCTATACCTATTGCGTTAATGAAGCCAATCGCTATATTGATAACGCATTAGAGCATTTAGATGTACTACCACAATCTGAATGCAAACAATCGTTAGTTAACTTGTGTCAATTTGTGTTAGAACGACATTATTAAGGCTGACTTGACCAGCAATCTACTAGCCTTTTGTAGCGACGCTTGTCAAATATCTTTAATGCAGACTCTTCGTTGTTCCGGATAGCGATCATGGCGCCCAAGTTTTTTTCGGGATCAATAAACCGTGCCAGTAATTCTTCAGGCATAATCTGCTTGCCCACCACATAATCTGCTGGCGGATTAGCCATATTATCTCTATAAGTCTCCCCCGGTGCTGGCAAAGTAAAGGCGTGGCCACCTTTCCAATCAGCCACATCAAGTGTTTCTCTGTGAAATTTATCCCATGCATTTTTATCAACAAAAAAGTATTCGCCGCTGTCAGCATTCACAATTATTGTTTCCGAACCGGCTTCCATTAATATTAACCGCATTAGTCTCCATCCTCATAGAAGTCGCCATGATAACGACCAAACGTATCACGCAGTATACCCTCATCACTAAGCAGCTCTCCTGTAATAAGGTTTAACAGGTATTTTTTTGAGTAAGTAACAAATTTTGGATTTGATGCTTGCAAGTTACTAAAAATAATATTGCCACGTGGAGAATTTTTCGCCTTAAGCGTAGTCCAGCGCGTTGCCACCGCAATTGAATTCGGTGATGTATTAGTTACCGCATGCCACCACCATGGCGAGAACAACAACATATCACCCGGCTCTAATAAGACACTGTATTTTGGCAGGCGATTATATATCGGATTAGTTTTTTCATACGCGTCAGATGATAAGGTATGATCTTTAACGGAACACAATGCATTTAATGCACTCGAGTTTAACACTGGCCTTAACGCATAGGAGTATTCCGGCGGTACAAATGTCCAATGCTTATTGCCATGAATCATCAAAAATGAATTAAAGTCAGTTGCACAATGCATGCGCACCCCCGTGTCCGCGCCTCCTATAAATATCTGCACGATCGCATTAGCCGCTACAGGCGAATAATACTTCTTTAATTGTTCGTAGTTAATGTCATCTAACAATTCAGGATTGCTGATAAAAATTTGCGATGTGTTATGCACATACACTTTATCTGGATTACCTGGCCGCATTTTTGCAATCACCTCTCCCAGTTTCCCTTTAGGGAAATCATCGGCGCCACCCTTTTGGTATTCAACCAAATACGCCACTTCAGCATCCGCATATTGCTCGGCCAAATAATCTAATGACCATTGCTTTACGGCTTTACTCTGCTTCAAAAATCCACGCAATACAAATGGCGGCACATGCGACTGACAAATCATTTCTTTGAAGTCGTCACCAGTGATATCTTCCACTTGATAGCTAGCGACTTCATATTGATAATCTTCAGGGCGAAAATTGATACAATTTTCATTGTAGCGCTGCAACATTTTAGCTATTAGCTGCTCTTCATATGCCTTCATAAAATCAGTACATTCAAATTGATTACGCAGGGTATACATCAATGAACAAGTGACTTCGTCCTCGGGATCCAACCGAAGTAAAGACAGGTTATGCTGGATATGCTCACTTTGCTTATTCATACAATAAGTATATCATATAGATACAATTTCACTGCTCATGCCAAGGAAGCCATGTCAAATCAACAACTCTCAAGCCGCCATAAAATGCTGCACGCTCTATTGTGCTATTTAGTTGTTCCCATGTCAGGCCTAGGCATCGATATTTATACACCCTCCTTGCCCAGCTTAATGCATTATTTTAGCGTAGATAGTAACGCGGCCAAATATTCGATCACCATTTATATATTAAGCATAGGTATTTTTCAGCCCGTGGTCGGCCCTTTGTCTGATGCACTCGGCAGACGCTGGCTAGTCTTATTCGGTTTAGCCGCCACCGTCATTATGATGTGGCTTGCAACACTAGCATCCTCCATGCATGCGTTATGGATTATCCGATTCTTTCAAGGCATGGTGATTTCATTTGCACTCGTACCAGCACGCGCTTTATTAAAAGATCTATTTGATGGTGATGAATTTAGAAAACGCGTCAATACCTTAACCGTTGTATGGGCATTAGGGCCATTAATCGCACCTTATATTGGCGGTTATATTCAAACCTACTGGGGCTGGAAAGCAAATTTTTACACCCTAGCGATTTATGCATTCCTGGTCGCCATTTATGCACAATGCATCACCAAGGAAACCATTCAACAAAGAAACCCTTTTCACCTTGGCAAGATGCTGGCAAGTTATTTGCTGATATTAAAAAACCCTGTATTCCTGAATACTACCCTTATGCAATCCATGTGTTACTGCCATATTGTGGTCTATGGCGTTCTGGGTTCGTTCCTTATTCAAGCTGGCATGCATTACAGCGCCATTGTATTTGGCCAAACCGCATTGGCAGTCGGTTGTGCTTGGTTAATCGGCAATCTAGTAAATCGCTTTACGCCGCAAGTCCGCGACGCACGAAAAGTGTTATTTTGCTCGTTGGGTGGTCTTTGCGTCTCGGTGGTGATGATCCTGTTAGCATGCTTCCAACAATTCAGTCTCGCTAGCTTGCTTATACCGATGCTGCTACTGTCTTTCTTTGCCAGTATTATTTATCCGATTTTATTTGGCAGTGCAATTGCCCTTTTCCCCAAACACGCCGCCACAGCGAGCGCGGTGAATGTGGGTTTGGTAATGATTTTTGTCAGTGTGTTAACCACCATTAGCTCCAGTATTCATGACGCCAACCTATTCCCCATCAGTATTACTTTTTTCATATTTTGGTGCATTTCATTGCTACTGTACCCCTCGCTATTTAAGCGGTCTTAATCTGCTGTTAAGGTTTTTCCCAGCCAATAATGAAGACAGTATTAAATCAGCTGTGCTAGCATATTTGCGGAGAATATAAACGGGGAGAACCACATGTCTAGAGCAAGAGCACCACAATTTGATGACAACGCACACCAAGCAGAACACCACTTAACATTATCAGCCAAGCTATATGCTGGCGCCGTGACAACTTTTATTCTGGGAAGTTCAGTATTACTTCACGAACTGCTGCACGATCGCAGACGTGGCATGTATTTCGTCGGTGATGCTTTGCTACTGACCGCACTGATACTAGCGCCTGTTGCCGGCTACCAATTGAATCGAGGCCTCAATAAAGTTGACCCTGCACCAGTGGAACTAAAGGAATCAATAAATGCAGGATTACTTGATGGCGCACCTACGATTAAAAAACCATTCGCTGGCATTGCTAGCCGCTACTTTACTCGTAGCGCGATTACACTCGGCGTTGTCGGTGCTGTGCTGAGTGCATGCGCCGTCGCTGAAGAAAACTACCGTATCTATAAGGGGTACGATAAAAACGTTACGCTTGCTACCGAAGCGGTACTAGGCATAGGCGCACTATTAACCGTTGCCGCTTCTGCTGTTGCAGTTTTTGCAGTGAAACAAAAGATTTGGGAAAAGCAGCACCCCGGTCATGGCACAGCCACATCACCCTATGACGAGGACTATGACACCAGTTGTCTAGCACGCTTTCGACGCATGTAAGCAACTTGCTATATCAAACGATTAGCCGCACCCCTACGGTGCGGCTCAAGTAAATCTTCAAGTTTTGCTAATACGCGACGCATTTGCTTTGTGGTTTTACGCGCACCCATGCCACCAAACATACTCGTACTAGCAGACACAATGGGCTGTTGATCATTAACATGCTTATTAAACTTACCATGACGATGCTGATCCATATGCAAATCAATCGCATCATTAGCGTACTCACCGTTTTCATCGAGTAAATGCAAGGTATAATGCAGGTTCGGCAACTTTTCATACAAACCTTCAAACACCTCGACTAACTGTGGTATCGTGCTCGCTTGCGCTATATCTTTAAGATAACGCTCCATGCCTTGCGCTTTAGCGCGGCCCATTAAATGAAAATTAAAATGATGCCTCTCCGAAGTCGATAACGTATTGGGCCGCTTGCCTTTTCTGCGTAACTTAGCACACATGTCATCGTATTTTGAATGCAAGCTATTAATGCGTTTATCTAAATCCATAAATTGATTTGAACTGAACAATGCCTGCTTGATATCACGTAATTGACTCGGATCTTGAGCATATAACGGCTCCCACTCCTTCACAGCTGGTCCAAAATTATTTTGCTGATTGGCCCAGCTAATAACTACTGGCTGTCGGAGGCTTTTCCCCTCACTCGCCATTGGTACTGCCTGCCCTGCACGCATGCGACGTACACTGACGGCAGCACTAGCTCGTAATTTGCTCGACTTAGTATGAATTAAGTCATCCAATATAACGCTATCACCAGTCACTTCTCGCACCAACGCATGGGTCACACGTTCCACCATTTGTCTATGTGCGTCTTTAGCCAACACACAACTCACCGCTACTTGTTCTTTAGCCTCAGCACGGACACCCCAACGTTGTATAACACCATCACCGTCGACCGGACCATACAATTGTTCATGCAAACCTAAAGCAGTATCAATCATGCCGCTCACGCGCTGTAAATACGCCGTTAAATCTAAACCATTATAATTTTCTTGATCATGTGGCACCAATCCCTCAGCCTTCATCTTTAACCACACTTGCCGCACAGCACTCCAATCTATCCTTGCTTGCTTTAGTGTTCGGCCACGAATAATACTGATTTTTGCATCAGCTACTGCGCGTGTTAACTCATCCAACAACCCCAAAGCTTTTTTAGCCTGCTGCAGCTTGGCATGCATCTCAAGTGACAAAGCTGCCACCATTTCAAAACGCTTAGCTCGCAGCGCTTGCAACTGAGCCAGATCTGATTTTTTTAATCGACACTCTTCACCATACGTCGGCGAGGATGAAACACCGGGTATATCCGCCTCAACATCTGTGACACTCATTGCTCTGGCAGATATGTTTGCCCTGAATTGCTCCGCGGAGTTACGCTGGGACAGCACATCTATATCCACCTCACCTTCCCCTAAAAAGGGCTGCCTGACTTTTCGTTTCATGCCTATAATCGCTGGTAACTCTCTCTTGGCATCATACGACAACCCTTCCCGGTAAAAATGTCCCTCACCGTCCTCAAGGTCACAACCCAAATTCCATAATAATTCAGCCACTCTAAACTCGGCTGTTTTATATCTACCTGTTTCTGACGGCGCAACCAATTCAGCACACCGCTCATGCAATTGAGCAAAACGACCAAAATTCTCTAAACGGTCCGTGCCTTGGAATAATGGTTTTAAATGATTATCCAAAGTAAAACACAGGACTTGATCCGGCTCACCGTCAGTTACAGCTTTCTTCACTAACTGCAAACCTGCAGGAACAGTGTGTACAACCGTGCGCTCAACCTCTTCCTCGACCTGCTGCATTCGCCAGTTGCGATGCGTTTCTATTTCTTTTCGTTTATAGCTCGTGTCATAAGCTTCTGGCACATAGCGCAACTCATACTCTTTGGGATCAAGCGCGCCAGACAGCAACCAACTCGCCGGGTTAAAATCTCCACCCAGCTCAGGTGGCATTTGGTGATACCATTCGTGGCGCAATAGCATGTTGAGCAATGGAAACAATCGCTCAGACTGCTTCACTGTGACCACATCAGTACCAACTAAGCCCATATCGGCCGCTAAACGTTGTCGTTTCTTCTGGGCATTTATTCTTTCTTCATCAGAACAACCAAGCTGTAGATGCTCAACACCCATCATACGGAATTCACAGGCGGCGGCTGTTAGCTCATTCGCTAACAGTGGCTGCATGGTGGGAAAATGCGTTACAAATTGGCCGAATTGTTCCGCACTGCTAAAACAAGTTTCGGTAGTGCCTATCGGTGACATACCGCCTGTAACCGTCCAATCTTCTAATGAGCTGCTGTCATCGCCAGGGTTTGCTGCAGCTTTTGCTTCACGCTCACGTCTCTGCAATTCTCGTTTAGATATCCCCTTTGAAATGCGTAATTGAGGTTGTGGTGGCACATAGCTGCGTCGCTCTTCTGCCGCTTGTTGCCTCCTTCGATAAGCTAAACGTTCTTCAACGGTTAGTAATGTTCGCTTGAGTGGGCGAGCACCCTCATCTCGGTCAGCACTACCACCTATTACTCGCAGACCACCATCACCACATTGTCTACGTGATTGCAGTGCATATTTGTTCGTGCTTAATAGCTTTAGGCTGAAAAACATCGCTCCCTTCTCCCTCAATGTCTTTCATTCAATACTATTGGCGAATTATTAAGGAAACCTTAAAGGACATTGTTAACATCAAATAATATTCAATAATATTAGAAGTTTACGTACGTTTAGTTCGCGGCGGCATGGTGAACTTTTCTGGCTAAGTAGGGGGATCAGGGCTGGTATGTAAGGTCTTGCGCCTTAGCATTAATCTGCTTACACTGCCTGCTTGTACACGGAGTGTAGCTCAGCCTGGTAGAGCACTGCCTTCGGGAGGCAGGGGTCGGAGGTTCAAATCCTCTCTCTCCGATCAGTCCATCATACCACTGGTATGATACTGTTGGTATGATACTACTGGTATGATACCATTGGTACGATGACAACCCTTCAATGAGATCATAATGACTGACCGCTACTTCCCACAAGGCATTGCTAGTAATAATACTTTCTGCAATCGTGATAAAGAAAGAGCTGAACTAAAAGCTAGCATTAAAGCTCACGAACACACGGTATTAGTGGCGCCGAGACGTTATGGCAAAACCAGCTTAATTACACAGGTACTGAATGAAATTAATGCTGCTGGTATGAGCATTGACTTTTTCTTAGTATTAACTCAAGCAGAGGTAAAAAAGCAAATTGCTGAAGGCGTATCACAGTTAATTACACAGCTGCTACCTAAAACAAAAACCACCAGTGAAAAAATCATTGATAAAATAAAATCAATTAACCCAAAACTTACCTTTAATTTATTAGGGCAAAAACTAGAAATCGATAGCAAACAAACCTCAGAAAAAAGCATCTCTGAACTGCTATTGGCGCTTGATCAATTTGCTATAAAAGTGAATAAAACCTGCGTATTGGTACTCGATGAATTTCAGCAAATAGGTGAGCTCGATGAAAACCACGCTATCGAAGCTGCCATTAGACATGCCGTTGAACGCAGTCAAAACGTCAGCTATATTTTTTGTGGTAGCAAACGCCACTTACTTAATGAAATGTTTAGTGATAAATCAAGGCCCCTGTATCACGCGTGCGACCTAATGAGCATTGGTCGCATTAGCACGCCTTGCTATCAAAAATTCTTAAACGAAAATGCTAAACGGCGATGGAGAAAAACGCTTCACTCAGACGTTACTGATGAAATCATTCACCTGGCTGCCAATCACCCCTACTATATTAATGCTTTATGCAGACGTTTATGGCGGCAAGATAAACCTCCTACACTCAGTCAAACTCAACAAGGTTGGTCAGATTATGTTGAACAACAATCGCCGTGGATTATTACTGATATTAGTAACTTGACGTTAAATCGACGCAAAGTTATCGCAGCACTTGCTCTACACCCCACCAAAACACCGCAAGGCCAAACTTTTTCACAACAATCTGATGTTAGCCCTGCCGGTATTAAAAAATGCCTGGATTATTTACGAAAAATGGACATGGTTTATCAAGATACAAATAATACCTATCAAGTACTAGACCCTGTAGTCGCTTACTTTCTACGTGAACGCAGTTAGCATCAGTTCAAATGAAACATTAATCAGAATTGATAGCAATACACTTAGGCGCTAACTTCGCTATCGTTCATTACGAAACGTTCTTTCACATCTTTTTGGGCATCTGAAAAGCCAAGCTGTCATGTATAGTGATGGTTTTATTTTTGGTCGAGTAGCTGAGGAGAAACGGTTTATGAACGATTTAAAAACTTTGCGCGCTTACTACCAACAAGACCCCACATTAATACATGCCACCGAGTTGTGGCAGGCTGCTGCCAAGGTAGATCACAAAGCCTATTTCGACACCATCGCAGCACTCAAAAAGTGTTTAAACAAAGGTGAAATCCACGCTGGTAAAATTCATGCGCTAGCGGCTGACCCACTACTAAAAGTTGCCGTTACTGATAACACCGAGCTGCTGCATGCATACCAACGGTTAAAACAACAATTCGTTACAACACGCGCTCAAGCACTCTATAATAAATCCCGTCAATTATTTTTAGCACTTCCTAGTGCCGACTTTATCAACGCTGATACAACACAATGCCCACACACCAAAGCCGTAATTAATTATTACAACCAACTGAATTATTTTGTGCAACACGAGGTAATGAGCCAACCATCGATTAATGCACGCGTTAGCGCTTTCGCTAGCTGGCTTAGTGTGATTAATAAACTGCAACAACAAGGTGACTATTGCTCGTTTAGCGCTATTGCTCAAGCACTGAGCATTGGACTAGCAAAATTACACTCAGTAAAAAATGGCCTGTCAGTCAGGCAACTCGACCAACTGCACAATATAAATCACCTTATATCCAATCCCAATGCGATAAAACAAATGCTCGCTAGTCACACACAAGCAGCAATTCCTGATCCCAGCATATATCGTCATAGCATTGGCCTATATGCCGTTGATAATCAACAGGATCATTCTGAAGAATTGACTCAATTACAAACGCAATTGGTCGAACACCAACAAGCATTGCTGTCGGATGATCAATCTATCGATCTGCCTTGCGAGATAAACACATGGTCTGCACCAGAAAAAAAAATAAATGTTAGTCAGCATGAAAAACAAAACAAAACCAAGGTCAGCGCTAATCTTCACCACCAACATAAATATTGCCTAATATCCCAGCTGGCCGATCCGCTTTTACAGCAGCTTATTATTAACAAAGGCTTGATCATTAATGAAAGCGTAACCGATGATGAGATCGATCAGCTCAATCGCACACTGAAAAACACTATCAGCACAAAAAAATATTCCAAATTACTACTTAATCTAAACATTCAACTGACTGAAGATGAAATCAAGCAAGTTAATCGTCATGAGCCACAACTGTATTACCGTAGCCTCATTGATAACCCTTTATTAAGAAAGGCACTGCAACAAACAGAAATTTACTATGATCACCGTGGCGGCTCAACCGCAAATAAAATCCAACAACTGAATACGCAATGTCGCGCAGGTATTAACACAAAAAAACTGGGTAGTGCACTGGCATCGCTAGGAGTCTCGTTAGATAGCGACCAATTGCAAACTGTAACAAACGATATCAATCGACGTCGACACCTCACGCCAACACCGCGCATTGAACAGCTATTAACGCGAGCTAACTTACTATTAAAACAACCGCTACTAAAGCATATTAAAGTGCAGATGAATGACACCATGCAATTACTGCGTTATGAAGATGATCCACACGTACTGAAACAATATTTAGGTGATATTTTATCTAAGAATGGCATGCGCAATGCGGCACCAAACCCCTACATGAATACACTAAATGAACTCGTATCGATTATCCAACAACTCAGCACATTGCGAACACAACTGGACAATAATGATTACAACCACAGTCTGCTAAAACGCATCGAACAGTTCAGGTCTACAATCCATAAACCTTTTTATCAACATTTATTTGATCGTCAACAATTAATGTACGATGCACTAGCTGACATCAACGCTTCTGGACAACTCAGTGCGGACTGCCAACAACGTGCCGTAGAATATGCATCGAACGCGTGGAGGGTGTCTTTAGGCTCACGCAGCCATAACTATATCAATAGTCGATTAAACAAATTACAACAACGCGCCGTGGGCGAAGCCAAACGCAATGCTTATAATCAATTTAAACATATGCAACACGCACTCGATGTAACATGGCAACGGCTGTGTCATTTCAGCCAACGCAGCGAAGGCGGCATGCAACCTGACTATAAGGACTTGTTACAACAAGTCAGTGCCACCAAAGATACAGAAACACTTGATCGTATTGAACAACAAGTCATTCAAGATGCGAAAACACAACAACTGCAGCAAGCATGGTTGGATTACAGCATATCAGTCAGTAACTGCAGCCATCAATATCAAACCGTTTTTGATTTACAAAAAAAATACACTGATGTTGCCAGCAAGATGGATCAACAATATCATGCTCAATGGTCCCATGAGGGTAATCAGTTTGGTCAACATAAAAAAAATATTGAGGATTTATCACAGCTATTAGCCGGTAGAAACCCTAAACGATTGAGCACTATTCAAGATCAAATCAATATCATTTGCTTTGCTCAATTAACATCTTTTAATAAACTAACTAGCCGCATCGCTAGCATGAGAAAGCAATTACAGACTGATACTGAAAAAGTAATAAGGCAACCAGAGCATCAAAAGGAAACTGACATGAGTGGGGATATCGTCGACCATCAATCCATCACCCCTACCATCGCAACTGTACCCACACAATCAAATCATTGGCAGCAAGTAGCCCTATGGGGAGCCACAGGAGCTGGTGCCTTAATACTAGGAGCAGCCGGTATGCATTATGCCCCGCACCTTATCGCACGACTTGCATCATTAGGTGTATTTGGTGTAATTGGTATAAAGACTGCCGTAACAGCCAGTAGTGCGGCTGTCGGTGGCGCTGCGGGGCATTGGTTTGAAAAAAATCTATTAAATCGTTTTGGTATTTTTGCTTCTAAGGGTGAAACAAAAATAATTGGGCAGCAAGATAGCAACCAGAA
This sequence comes from Coxiellaceae bacterium, assembly GCA_029212925.1. GTDB lineage: Bacteria > Pseudomonadota > Gammaproteobacteria > Coxiellales > Coxiellaceae > JARGNX01. Next base: position 12,235 of record JARGOB010000014.1, read on the forward strand.
TCAAATAACAATGAACAGAACCTGGTGATTTAAGGGAAATGACAACATCGTAATGAAATTAAAAAAAATCACCTAAATCTATTACAGCAGATATCAGCTCTTCTGAATACATAGTTGACTTAATTCCACGCGCTGAGATCATGGCAATAAATACTTGCTTATCTATCTTCGTTACGTTAACAAAGCAATCGATTTTATTTTGCAATACGTTAGCATAGGCTTTGTCGATACAAAACGGCTTTTCAGTGTACTTGATTTCACAAACAGTAATGCAACCATCTGGTCGATCAAATAGTAAATCGATCTGAGCTCCCGATTGATTATCACCTTTTAACGCCGTATGTCGCCATGTATGTGATCGACTGCCATCAGGAATATCGAGTGCCTTTCTTATTTGGCTGATATGCTTGTAACAAACCGACTCAAACGCATAACCTGCCCAGGTATACCATGCTGGTGTGCCACATTTGGCTATCCAAAACTTATTGTCAGCCTCCATACGAATTAAGCTCTGCTTTTCTGGCTGCACCCAAGTTAAATAAAACAAGGAAAACTCATCGATCACCTTGTAATATCTACCACGTGATTTATGACCCATAGGCGTGAAAGACAAAATGAAACCCGCCTCTTCTAAATTATTTAACTTCGTACTCAGCGAACCACCACTGGTTAGCATGCACTGCTTTTCTATACCTTTGCGAGAAATCCCATAATGTTTCGCTGCTATTACTTTAATGAGCTCAATATATGCATCGGCATCGTTAAACAAAGAATGAAATAACTTGTTAAATTCGTCAAACAATACACTGCCTTGCCGAAAATATAAATGATTAATATTCTGCGCTGCTGAGAGGTTTTTCTTGATGGCAGATAAATAAAATGGAATACCGCCAAATGCCATATAAAGTTCAACTATTTGTTGATGGTTAAACTGACAACCTAAATATTTCATGTAGCGCTTTACTTCTGACAGGTTAAATGGCCTGATATTTAATTGCCGTGTAACACGATTATGCAAGCCGCCTTTATTATTGATAATTTTTTTAATAATCCATGAAGCCGATGAACCGCAAATAATAAATTTCACATTGTTTAAATGACACCAATACTTATTCCAAAAATAATCTATCGCAGCTAATAACCCAGACCGCGGCGTATCCATCCAAGGTAGCTCATCAAAAAACAATACTACTTTATCTTTTACTGCTCGTTTTTCAATAGCGGTGGTTAATTGTTGAAAGGCCTCCTTCCATCGTGTTGCTGCTTGTATTGGCAAACCGTCATAAAATGTCTCAGAAATAGCTTCTGAAAAGTTCTCTAGTTGCTCACCTAATGCCCCCTTATAAAGCCCCAGCACACGGAAATATACGCACTTTCTTGACTTAAAATAATGATTCAACAAGTAGCTTTTACCCACCCGCCGACGCCCATAAACCGCTAAAAATTCCGCCTTATTCGAGCCAAGCATATCTGATAGCTCCTGCTGCTCCTGCTGACGGCTAATTATTTCTTCTTTCATTACAATACCTTAAACAAGAGCCCACGCAAATATAACGTTATAATGGGCCGTAAAAATAGATTTTCGATATTTTACGGCCCATTATAGCAGATCTATAATGGGCCGTAAAATCACGAATATTAATTTTTATGGCCAGGTATAGACTAGCTATAACCGGCCATAAAAAACAGATTTATAGCCGAAAGCAGGTCACTTTTGAATGGTAAATACTTGCTCAACAGCTAGTGCTTTGGAGCTAATGCATATCTCATCACCAACACTTACCTCACCAACACCTTTGGGTGTGCCGGTATAAATCAAATCACCAGGCTGTAACCGCCAAATCGTAGCCACTTCAGTCACCACTTGATTAACCGACCGAATCATTTGTTTAGTATTAGCGTCTTGCTTAACTTCACCATTAACCCGGCAACAAATATCAATGTCATATAAATCGACACCAACAACAGTCACCCAATCAGCCGTTCGCGCACTGCCATCAAATGCTTTGGCTTTTTCCCACGGCAGACCTTTATCTTTTAAACGGGTTTGCACATCACGCAAAGTCATATCAAGCCCGATAGAAATATCCGCAAGCTGTAAATCTTTACCGATACGCACAACAACCTCCGTTTCAAACTGCAATTGTTCACCATGCGAGGGATAACGGATTGTAGAGGCATTATCTGCCATGCTACTATAAGGCTTCATAAAAATAACTGGCTCAGTTGGCACTTCATTATCAAGCTCTTCTATATGCTCAACATAATTTCTACCGATACAAAATATTCTGGGACAAAACGAGGTCACTCTAAGGCTCCTTATGACAGTGAAAGCTACTTCCTACAAATCAGATTTTAGCAGCAATTGGATCTCGACGCTTGACCGATATTTCCGCACATCGTCGCTGAAGTTTCTCTTTGTCAGCTGGCGCATAAAAACACTCATCTGATTCAAGGTAGTCGCTAACCATACTCAGCACGGGCGTTTGCAAGCGCTCCGGCATATCATCCTTAGTTTCAATATAGCTAAGCACATTGCCCAACAAGCACTGATGATCTTCATTAAGCATATGCGCAAAACTATAACCATTACCCAAATTCAGTAATTCATCGACAGCTGTTAATTTAGCTCTAATTCGCCAATCCTTATAAATTGGCAACGTGGATATATAAGCTTTTTCCCAGTTGATGCCTCCACCCGGTTGTCGGCACACTGCAAGAGAAGCAAAATAAAACATTAATTGATTGTGGAATGCACTATAAGCCGATATAAAACTGCAGTTACCGCGTTTCTGCTGACTACGAACAATCATTTTCTCAGAAGACAACTGCAAATCCATGCCAATACCATCACCAGCACATGAAAAATCCGAAAAATAACTTAGCGGCAAACCCTTATTCAGAAGCTTATGTATAAATCCCGTAGTCTTTAACATCTCCGGCTTACCTACATGAAAAATACAGTGACCGTATATAGCACCACCACTCTCACTTTCAACTGCCGACAAACCCCGGTTGTTGTAAATCATATACAATTCATCATCTATTTTTTTAAAGCTGATGGATATTGCATGCATTTCCGCCATAATACTAAATGTAACCGTACGACACAAAACTAAGCGTTCCTGCAAAGCAGCAACTGCGTCGTCATTGCACTCAAGCCCTAACAAATAGCGATTATTCCACTCAAAATCAAATACAATTTGCTTAACAGCCTCTGAACCTATCTTATATATATTTTTCTTAACTTGAAAGTAAGATACTATCGTTTCTAAAACAAATCGGCGAGCAGGACCCTGATGAAAACCACTGAGCTGAATTCTCATACCATATAACAAGTAAGTGAACTCACGACCACCCAACATTTGCACCCAGCCCAATATGTTTTGATACAGATGCAACTGATAACTATTATCGTGCCACAACAATAGCTTTTCAGTAGAAAATCTACAACGCTGTCGTGACTCAGCTTTATAGCCAAGCTTATGTGCAGCACCTAGATCTATATCTACCCCACAACCTTGCGACAAACATTCCGCTAACAATGGACGGCAGCTTTCATCTCCTGCTTTATAATATGCTTGAAGTTTTGCAAATGCCGCCGCATTATCATCGCGCATCGCTATTGCATGGCACTCAGCTGCGGTGGCTCGAGGGTGTAACTTATCAAATGCAGTTTCACTTCCTCCACGAGATGCTATATCAAAACAGTGATTGGCATTGCCCAAATCAGGGCGAATTTGGTAAAAATCGCCAAGAAGATCTAGCGTATAGTTACTCATTTCTGGAACGAGCATTACAAATTCATGTAAGCGCTGTAACGCTTTTTTTTGATTTTTCACATCGCCGAGCAATAACACCTTTGTTAACAACTCAACTTGCTTGACAGCTTCTAAATGAATATGGTGTCTTAATATATGCTTACATGCGAGCTGAATATTTACATGATCAGCCATACAGACAGATACTTCTAACAATTGTTGCGCTACAGCAATATGCATATCAGCACCATACGTATCGTTTAACCGTGCAAATGCTTTGAGCGAATAATCGTACCATTGCGGCTTATTATCTGCATCGCGAAAATGATCCATTAGCAAACGGATATGCAAAACATCATCGGTTTCAGCAATCATCCGATCAAACAAATCAATAACTGCTGTTTCATTTTCTGCATGACTGTTTTCAAGCAGTTGCGGTAAGTGCTCAACCGCTTCAAACCAATTTTTGTCGTCAAGCAATTTAACAATGTACGCCTGATACATCGTGTGAGCCTGATAATAAATATCATTACTATCACCACAGTCTTTAAATTCATAAACACACTGATGGAAGCAATTCGCCTGTAGATCTCCCGGCTGATCAGGCATTCGCTGCATATAAATCAAAATATTTTCGCGTAACTTAATAGCCACATCTGATTTTTTGGAGTCCTGCGACTTATAGGCATCAACCAGATCGATAAAGTCTGATTCAAAATCTTCTTCACTATCAACAACATCTGGATCTCTCGGGCGCATTTCACTGACTTCATTCATATATCGAATTAGCTATAATATATCAAGCATCTTAAGGCAATCTTAGATAAAGGAAATATCAACAGGTTAACTGATGCGCGGCAGATACTCTCGAGACGATTCGTACTCGCTAACCAACTCATGGTACTCACTATCACCCAAAATAGTTTTGATGCTCTGCATATTATGTTCGTAAATGGGGTCAGCTGAATCAGCTTTTGTGCTTAAATACTCAAAAGCTGGGCGTAATAGCTCTTTAGTATAACCATATCCCATATCTGGATTTAAATGCTTTTTAGCATACATCTGAGCAATCCATTTAAATACAATAACTTCACCGCTATCAAGCTTAGCTGCATCCATGCTATCGCCAACTGCTATTTTTATTGCTAATCGCGCAGAACACACGCGTCCTGTTGTTTTGATTTTTTTATACATCGGCATAGAAGTGCTTAAAGCATACCTAAAATTCCTTAATGTCAATACAGCTCGTGTTGCATCTATAACTGGGTCCTTTAACATAGCCTCATGCGCCAGTCTCAATAACACATCAAGGTAGGCACTCGCCAACGCACAATTACCTATCTTTTGCGTCGACCGCTTAAGTGGATCTAACATAAGAGGCACACTGACTTCATCAGTGCCTAAAGCAGCAATCATGCCTGCCACCACAGGCGGCGAATCACGCAGCTCTCGTTCGAATTTATCTACCGGTTTTTCTTGTAACGGAATAAGACCAAAATCAGACCCTATTCCATCACCAATGGTTAGTGTGTTATCAAAATAATACATATGCTCCGCACGGTCACCTTGCAATTTTTCTACTATTGCGGGATCAGCTAATTTCTCTGGCTGTGTCACATAAAATATTTTAATCTCCGCATCATACACACCGCGATTGACCATCATTAAATATGTTTTATCTTTAATCAGCAGAAAAGCTAATCTAATTGCATGCCCACCTTCTACAGCAGTTGAGTTACTCCAACCAGCATTGATACCAACAAACCCACTTGCTCGTAACATATCATATGGATTATTGGCTAATAGACCTGATTTAGACTGTAGCTGTAACTGCGAACGATATCCCAAATCTACTTTTGCTAGTAATCTGTCATGTATATTTTCATCCATTTGGCAAAAAGTATGTAAATGCTCTGAAACAAGATAATGCGCCAATCTAGGATCATAACCAACCTCATGCATGTCAGATGCAGTACCCCAGTCTTCTGGCTTTGATTCAAAACCACAATCCAATAAGGCAAACCTAAAGCGCCCATCCCACTCAACAGTGACTGCGTCAGGCAAAGCAAAAAAAGCACTCAAGTGACTTACATTACGTCGCTGATCATCATTTAAATAGCCTAATAGACTTAATTGCCTTAAGGCTTTTTGAGCGCCTACTGAGCGCGCATCTGTTGCAGTATTAGCAATGTTGTCTAGCTTACAAACTGCCGAACGGTATCCCTGCTTTACCAGCGCGAATAAACCATACACGGTATTTGAAAATGGATGTAAATAATCTAGTAGCGCCTCAGTTTTAAATGACTTTCTATTTCGATACACCCATTGCTTAGCATTTTCACAACCATCTTTTGCTAATGCTATTATTCTACTTTCAACATCCGGATCGGCAGGAAAGTAATAGACAAGCTTCAGTGTTTCAATAGATGGGTCAGGTAATTGACGTAATAACTCGATTGCTGCTGTGTTGCCACACTGAACTATTCGGCATAACTCACCTTCGCTATCAGGGTGAAGGCCATCAAAAGGATAAAGGTGACTTAATGTGCTTGCATTTAACTCATACTCACGGTCTTCCAAATACATTTGCGCAGAAAAATCACCGTCATTTGCACGCTGTAAAACTGCTCTTGCTTGCAGTGGGTTCGACATATCGGGGAATTCGGCGGATATTAATCGTATAACATTTTGATACCTAAACTGAACTAATGCTGGATATCTCGACCGTGGAAAGCTCATCATATCTTGCAGCGAAGTATCGTCATCCGAATCGTCAGGGTCTTCAAGCACATCAGGAAAAGCGCTAATATCGATATCCATAGATGCTATGCGTTCAGCACCATAAGACTTGATTACACCCAACAACATGATATTCGCCAATTCATTGTCTAATGCCATGCTAGCTAATGTGCCTAAAAATGCTGGATCAGATTCATCTAATCGAACTAACCGCACGAACTCTTCACCTTTAACGGTTGCACTGTTCTCTTGCCCCTGGTCACCCAGCAACAAATAATTCAGCACATCCCACATACTGCCATCACCCATTTCATCCTTAATTTCTCTAACGGTTTGCTCTAAATCATCTGACGCATTAATCCGACTTAGCTGATCATCAAACACGCACTCATTCAACCGTTGACCCGGTTGCAATAACTGACAAATACGTCGCTCGAGTGATGTTCTGCTCATTTTTTCAATCCAGCTGTTGTGGTTACTGCACTGTCACCCATTCCTGCACATGCCACCTTAGCTAACGTACAAAACTTATCGTAATATGGTGTGCTGTTAAGTCTTTCAATACCTGCTGTTGATTGCAGGTAATCGTCAAGCGGTTTAAATATTGCGGCACGTTTAACAGCAGAGGTATCATCACAACCATGCTCCATATCAATAAAATCGAGAAAACGACCAAATAATTCCACTCTTTGTTCCAAGCTCAACGGAATATCATCCGCTTTTTTTGGCATCAATAAACAATCTATTACCGATTGCATAGAAGCAGATCTATCAAAAGCCCTAAAGTGCTTATAGGCACGCGTTGAATTTTTCAACGAATCAATAAATAAAATAAACGGCACACCCTCATCCTTACGTAACAACTCACGATTACAAGGATCAAGAACTTTTGCCACTAACTCTTGATGAAAGCACGCCATTCGGAGCTTCATTTTTCCAACCTCCGAAGCGCATTTTCCAATTTTTTGCTGCTTCCATTGCAGTTCTTTAGGTATTATTGCCAAGGCTTCTAGTCCAAGATCTTTACCAATACCCTCACCGTCTGCGTTAACATCCAATAAATATTCACGTGAAGTGGTTTCAACAGCATTTACTTTTAAATATAAATCGTCAGTTGAAAGTGCTGCTAGATTATTGACCTTGAACAGTCTAATTGAACCATCTTCCGATCGACCACCACCGCGATTGCAATGAGCCAAATACGTTACACCGTTTAATTTGAATAATGACAAGATAAAAACATGATAACTGCGCCTAGGCTTCTCTAAGTACCAACCCACAGTTACGTTGGTTAGCTCTCCTTTTGAAATCTGTTCAGCTATCTTTACTCTATCAGCAGGCCTGTAAGCATAATTATACAAATCATACACATGTGAGAATTCAAACTGTCGCCCTATTAACGCCCAATCCATTGATGTTTCTGGATTAGTTCTCACATACTTGTTTACCCTATCCAACAAGCTCTTTTCATCAAATATAGTTTTAGATCCTGGCTCATCTAATATACTAACTCCCGTTCGATTACTGCCTTTTGACACATCAAACCCAAGATCCATAAAAGCATACTTTAGCTCGGTGAGTTTTGGCGTGGCATGCGCAACTGTTTGAAAAAATCTTGAAGTTAATCGTGATCCAGGATCCCTAACAGCTTCTAACACTGATCTCAATTCATCTAAGTCATGACTTTCCACCATGGTTGAAAGAATCTTTGCTTTATCCACCACAACAGAAACTTCGGAGGCAGTTGATACTGTATTTGCTTTATCAGCTCGATCATCGATAATATCCTGCGCTTGCACGATACCCAGCCTTGCCCAGCGAGTGAGCTCTGCATCGGTGATATCATCAAGCTCACGTGATAAATCGAAACTAAAAAAAGTAATTAATGCATCTACTTTTTTAGTATTTAATCTATAAGCATCTGGTTCTTTAGTTTTAATAGCATCGAAGCGCATTCGTAACGTAGCCAAATGTGTGGCTACCACAGTGTAGTTGCACATCAGTGCAGCACTATTAATTTGGTCTTTCATCATGCCAATAATCAGTGGCATAGTCGCACTTTCAAAATCCAGGTGCACTTGATTGCCTAACAGCCACCGACATAATGCATCACCTAACTTCATATTAACTCATTGATTTTGTTTCTATATAATTGTTATCGTCATATTATCATGCCAGCATGAAAACAATATTAAAGGTATTAGCATTGGCGTTTGAAACTTGTCTCTACGCTTAATGTAAGCTTATAAACATCAATATGTTCAGCGAGTACTAGCTACAAGTGTTGATATGAACAAACCAGAATGATAGCATTCATAATAAGACCATAGTTTATATAAATTAGTAATAGTAACGATATTATCGTACAGTTGAATACGTGAGAAATGAATGCGAGTCAGTGAAACCTATTTACCACTATTAAATTTTTTAAATGCCCAACACTACTCCAAACCGATGGACCCCACCGCCTGCCCAGAACCAGACAGCTGGTACAGCAGGGGAGAACTAGAAGAACGAAGGAAATCGTGTGGCAAAAGCCTGAAAAAAAGCAATCATGGCCTTACACATCATGTGCGAAGCATGGCCTATATTGAGCCTGTAATACACTATCTAGAAACTTGGGGTAGCCCTGACATACGCGCAAAGCTTGCAGAATTTTTAGGTGAAGGTGAACAGCGCATAAAACGCATTCGGCAACTAACCATCGCTATGGCGTTTAGCAGTATCTCACGCGACAGTGAAATTTCTCGCGAAAGACAAATAGCTGTTTATGAGTATTATCATCAACGCAATGGTGAAAGATTTGAGCAGCTATACAAAGTCTCTCAGCGTAGCGATGAAAGCAAACGTGAACCAATCGCTGATGATCTTGATGACGCACCGGCGGATATCAAAGCTCTGTTTGCTGAGACATTTACTGATGAAACCGAATTCAAACAAATCCAACGCAGTCTAGTGGCTATGGGCGACCCTAAAAACACTGACATCTCTCATATCATTATTAACCTAGCGCATAAATTAGATTTAGCACGTTGTTATCGCGGCAGTAAAGCACAACGAGAAATCGAAGGTTATATGCATACACTTTCCGATGAAGACCTGCCTTATGGCGAGGCCATGCATGGGTTACGCACCTTTGCTATCGACTTAATGCATAACACCGGCAATCGTGTCGCCTATCTTCGACACGGTTATGACGCAGAAACATTTGAGCGCTGCAATACCGATCCGGCAGCTTGCCTAGCAGAAGTTAATAGGCGAACAGCATACGACCCCCATTTACACACCATACCCGTTGCAGACCAAGCACCATTTTATTTTAAAATAGAACGCCATGCGTATAATCACGAAGGATTTCGCCATTTTGCTCATATGCGCTCTAAGATTAATTATGATGACTTTACTACTCGACAAAAGAGTCGATGGGCAACAACACCTGATCAAAAAAGAAAACCATTCGGTGTAAGGTTAGAAAAAGGCGAATACACAGTCGTCGATAATTTTACCAAAAGCCCACTGCTGCCTACTCAAGATAAACGCACTAAAAAAACGTCGTTGAGCTACTGCGATACAGGCCGAGGCTATTGGGCAACACCCACCACGGTTGCCTCCAAAAACATTCAAGTTGGCATAAAGCTCAGACCTGAACAGGTGACTCCCTCGGTTATTTACTCCAGTAATGCCAACACAAAAAAACGCACCCTCAGCGATTTTGCAACAAGTGACAAGGCTCTTGACTTTCTTTATAAAGCTCAACGTAGATTTCACATACTAAAAACCGCGCCCGACCTCATCACACACAGTACCACTCAAGACGCCAAAGGCAAATCACGTAATAATGAAATATTAGGTCGTTTTAGTGATATTGATAGCATTTGTATCTTCAGGAATAATTTACAATCCCGCCTGATGGCACAAGTCAGAGCAAAACAGTGGCATGAAAGCGCCCTTGAATATGCTGATGAAATGGATGTTATTGGCCCAATCTCACCACCCGACATTAGCTTTTATTGCGTCACTAGTGACGGCACACCACCCAAGCAGGGTCGGTATGATGATGCACAACAACTAGCAGATCTAGAAATAGCACAATCAATAGTAGACAGTGAAGTGATCGCATATTGTTTAGCAGAACTGGCTAAACCTGCTCCGCCTAGCTTTATGGAAAAGAATGCGGTGCACGCCTGGCACTATGCTGCTGCACACAATGACGCAGCAACGTTATCTTCTTTGTTAACAGAGGACCCCACAAGATTAACTGAACAAGACAAGCTACAAAGAACACCTTTGCATTATGCTGCCGCTAATGCCAGCAAAGAGTGCCTTTTGTTATTAATTCAACAACACGTAGAATCAACAACGGCGATTGAAGGCTTCCCACTAGACTTATTAATCCAACATCATGAAGGCGACCTACTTAAACAACTGTTTGCCACAGTAAATAGTGAACAAGAATCTCTATTAGTAAATGCGATTTCACCGACCATGCAGCAACATACCAGTGTTGAGGCATTATGTGCCGAATCTCGCATTCGTGAAGCCAGCTCCTGGAAAACAGAGCCTGATCTTACAACCATCGCTTTTTGCATTAAACATTTTGACGAACAACGTCTTGAAGCTTACTTTTCGGCCCATGAGAATGATATTTTCAAATACGTGCAACAGCTAATATCTGACCGAGATGCAGAATCACTAAACGCCGCGGTGGCCACACTGTTTCAAAGCAGCAATACTAGAATATACAGAAATTGGCATTCTAAATTAGGGTTTTGTTTTCCTGTGGTCATGTCTGATGAAGCAACAGAAGCGAAAGCAGATGAGCTTTCAGACGATGATCTTGATGGCACCTCAAGCTATCACGCACCCCCTGTATCACCCGGAACATTCAACGATAGAGACACCATTGCATTTATCAAACAACTCGATCCGCAAGCAGCAATCGCACTGATTAAAAACTATGATAAACTTTTTTTTCGCGGCTTTAAAACTGATTTTGAATCATACATTCTCACAACGCAGGACAGTGAATTCATTGAGTACTTAAGCCAAGCGGATAAAGCCATGCACAAACAATATGGATTTTTCTGTGAATTAGCATTAGATTTAATGTTATTCCCACAGAGTTTCGAAGAGTTGTGCCTCATTAGTCGTTTTAACTGGCCTAAATGCGAAGAGTGGAATGAAGAAGTCATCAGTGAAATTTTTGGCGATACCGATCGTTACCATGATGATGGTGAGAGCGATGAATCGTTTGCTACAGTCCGTGATGATCTAACCGTTAAATACAACGCCTATGCTTCACGGCTCACTTACGCTGAAAAAGAAGAACTCATCGCATCACTGCAAAGCAATTTAACCGATGTATATTCAGAAGACTATACCGCCAAACTAATAACAGTTATTCGCAATGCTTTATATCCCGCAGCACTGCATGTCGAAACTGCAGAAGCTGAATTCAAACACACACCCGCTTTATTCCAACCAGCTGCTGAAGATGCCACTACTTTCTCACCAACTTCCACAGAAACCACATCGACAACCCCAACAACACCACCGCCGTTATAGTTGAATCGCTTTATAGCGTAACCATAACCCCATGGTGATACTGCGCACTGCCATAAAGCAGAGGAAGGCTATCCATAACCCGTGATTCTGCCACGAATACAGCAACCAAAACACGGCGAAAAAGACCAGCATTGAAATCAACATACTGTTGCGCATATCTTTAGCCCGCATGGCACCGACAAAAATACCATCAAGCCAATAGCTCCACACAGAAATGATTGGTGAAATAATTAAATAAATAAGATAATGACCTGCTGCCACCCTCACCTGTTCAATATTTGTCAGCAAATGAATAAACATCTTGCCAAAAATTAAATAAAATACAACAAACGCTATGGCAACCCACAAAGAAAACCATCCTGCTTGCCGAATGGATTGCTGCAATAATGATTCATCTTTCTTACCTACCGCTTCACCCACCAATGCCTCAGTCGCATTCGCAAAACCATCCAATGCATAAGCCATCGCTTCTTGAAAATTAAATAAAATAACATTTGCTGCTAATATGATCGCACCAAACTGTGCACCTTCTCGGGTGAAGTATGCAAATACAAACAATATACATAAGGTCCGAATAAAAATATCACGATTGACACCGAATAGTTCAACCACTTTTTGTTTTGACCATAAAATCCCGCGTTGCCACTGCCATGGCTTGCCATGTAAACAATCATAAACACAATAAATGCCTAATAGAAAACCCATACACTGCGCAATGACTGTCGCCAATGCCACACCATCAGTTGTCATACCAAAGCCATAGACAAATACAATATCGAATACAGCTGCTAATACATTTATCACTAAACTCAATAGCAACGCTATGCGTGGTTTTTGCAAGCCAATAAACCAGCCCATAAACACCATATTGACTAATACAGCAGGTGCTGCCCAAATGCGGTAATGGAAATACTGCAGACTGTATTGTGTAACGACGGGCGATGCATCAATTAAATGAAAGGCGAGCTTGGCAATCGGTACTTGTAAGATCACGATTAAAATACCAAATGCAAAACCAATAATTACATGACGCGCTAATACCAACGTCATTTGTGCCGTATCGGCCTGGCCAAAAGCCTGCGATGTCAAACCCGTGGTGCCCATACGCAGAAAACCAAATACCCAATACAACATATTGAATAACATGGCACCAATACCAACCGCTGCTAAATAATAAGCATGTGGTAAATGCCCCATCACGGCTGTATCAACTAAGCCCAACAAGGGAATCGTTAAATTGGATAGGATCATTGGAATGGCAAGGTGCGGTATGCGTTTATTCAGTGACATGTCGACGCATCCAAATCATATAAATTATAAATGAGCACACGACAGCCGCAGTGATTAAGATAATCATGGGCCATGCGGTAAACATAGGAAACAATGACAAGATAGCCGCGTAGATTGCTGATATTAAGGATACACTCATGCCGGTCAATGCGGACCCCATACCACGGTGTTTGTCTAAAGCAACAATGCCTAAAGCATTGGCAGCGGATGTCATGCTACTGGTAGCAAAACACACTAGTGTAGCTGGCACCATTAGCGACCAAATAGTTAACCCAGCTACCGCTGACCAAATGACAAACAACAACAGTATTACTATGTGCAGCACCAAACCACGAAACAGTACCTGACGTAAACTGTGGTGCTTAATCAACCAGCGGGCATTAAACGCACCGAGCAAATAACCTACCGCAGGAATCAAAATCAATAAACTATAGGTATGTTTGCTGAAATCCAGATCATGAATAATTAATAATGACGCCACCGGATAAAAAGCCCCGCCAGCAATGCCGCCGATTAAACCAAAGATCAATATACCAATACGGAATTGCGAAAAAGAGAAACAATAACGCATAGACTTTATTATATGCTTGGGGTGCATTGAGGCCGTTAATTGTACGTTGGTTTCGCGTAACCACACAGCTATCAGCGCTAACATAACAGCATTTAGAACAACGGCCATAAAAAACACACCACGCCAGCCAAACCAAATATCCATTCGCACACTTAAATAAGCCGACAACGCTGGGCTAATGGCCATAAACACCGTGAGCCAAATCATCGACAAGGCAAAATTTTTATTGTCCAATTTATCAGCAAGGATACTGCGTGATAAGGTAGGACAAGCACCTGAACCGATCGCCATCAAAACCTGACCCAATACATAAACGGAATAGCTATCACTCAATGCACAAACCAAGCTGCCAGCGATAGCTAAGGTAAATGAAAGACCAATAATAAAACGACGACCATAACGGTCCGACAACACACCCCAAAGAATTTGGGTTAACGAGAAAATCAGTATATACAGTGAAATAATAAAGCGAATGGACGAAATCGGTACAGAAAATACCTGCGCTAAATCGTGAATAATAGGAACAGGCAGGTTAGCCCATCCCCAGGCAAAGAAAATTAAACTGGCACAAAATATCACTAAGGCTCGCATGCCATTAGTGTAACATACCGTTTAATTGAATTGAGGTGTTTCCTGCAGTGGCTCCGCGGTGTCAAGTAAACTTCCGTAAGACGCCGTAATCATCAATGGTGTGTTAAGCGAAAACTTTGGCTTATACCGTTGCTTGTAACACCATATCGCGGATAGTGCGATATCAAAAACAGCCACTGTGATCATCGCCCCTATACCAATTTTTCGCAGCGTTGTTGCGCCATGTTCATTAGTGAATGCATGCGGAATTTGACTGGCGGCAGCCACACCTAATATAGCCCCCACCAAAGCTGATAGCCCCCATTGGATATACGCACTTTTGCGTAAGATTTTATTAGCAGCCAATAGCTTCGTAAACGTAGCATACGCTTCATCTCCATTACTGACGATTGGCAATTCACGTGACGGCATATTACACATAACACGCTCAACATCTGGGTTAGCCAGCAAATACTCATCAATACAATCACCTATTTTAAGCTCTGCTTTTTGTTCAACATCAGGATACCCTTGAGAGCGTGACTTATGATCTCTTTTATATTTTTGTTTAAATTTATCATAAGTATCATAAACGGTATGTGTCTTTAAATAACCATGCAATGCAGCAAGGGTTAATGTTAAAAATATAATGGTGACAGCCGACGAAGTAATACCATAAAACGCAAGCAGTGGGCTGTCTTTTTCCTCAGTACTTAACGACTTACTCAACATACTCGCCACATAAGCAGAGCTAAACAGTGTGCTAGCCACAGTGAACATCATTAAATTATTTCTAACCGGTGCTACATTAATTTTCATCTTACCCCCAAGGTAACTATTACAATTTATTGCGGCTACTTTTAACATGGCTTAACGCTAAATAACTAATCATTAATTTAAATCTCGAGATAGTGATACAACTAATAGATCGAAATAGAAAATTAGCGTTATTGGAAAGGTAAACTGCTTGCTATATTCCGCTGGTCAAAAATTAAAAGGTTCGCATAATGAAACAACTAGAAGATATTGAAAACCAGCCTTACCAAACCATCAATGAAAGCAACATCTATGATTACTGTTGGCCCGATCGCGGCATCTGCAGCGTTATACTTCCCATGTTAAAAGCAACGGCCAAACACTTAGTGTTGCCAGCAATTGTCGGCGTAATTACTTTGAATACTGGCGTAGGTCAATTAGCTAAACGATCTGGCTCTGCATTTGCAGTCGGTGCAGGCATTACTAGTGGCATACTGCAGCTTGGCTTTCTTTGTCATGCAACCAATAATTGTATAGACCGTCAAGGCACATCATCATCAAAAGACGCACAGGCTCGCAAAGCTTGGGCTTGCTTTTTAGTCAGCCAGATATCGACGCCAATAGCCGTGGGCTTAATAACTTATCTAACGGGGCTTCCCAATATTGGTCAACATACTGCTACGGCTTTTGGTGTAGGTGCGGCTATTGGTATTGCAGCAAACCAAGCGCTTAACTGTATGTATGATAGCCGAGCGTCTTATCTACGACAGTAGTTGTATTTATTAACTTAAGAATATCTATGTTGATGGCATAGATATTCTTAATTTAGCCGGAAAAATGTACTTTAAACTAATGAGAAACGACCAACTGATTGAGAAAATCGGCATGATTTAGTTTTTTAAGTAACTCATGACGATTAGCACAATCGAATTTTTCGCGTAATATTTTACTGTAATCTTCAATCGTACGCTCTGAGAGATTATACTCCTGAGCAATACGTTTAGAGGTTTTTTGTTGTAAAAACTCAAGCAATATTAATCGCTGCTTGGGGGTTAAATATTTACCTTGGTACGGTGGCTTCAAGAACAAACGATCGCTAGGCAATACAGATTTACTCGGATCTTTAGTGGCTTTTTTTAATTTCTTATACAGCATCTCGTTAAGCACATCATCCCAACGCGACTTTTTACTAGATGATTTACAGGTAGGTTTTGTATAGTGCGAAAACGTCATATTGAATTCCTTATAGGTTGACGAAAGTTAGTATTATTTTCCACACTATGTCTGTTATAGATGCTAATCTAAAACGGAAAACAGCATATTACATCCGATGTTTTTTATCAATATTTTTAGTTAATATTTCTAATTAAAATATTTTAAATCTATTCCACTTTATTCTAATTTATTCATTTATATTCATTTATATTCATTTATATTCATAAAAATTTAGTTTGTGATATAATCCACACAATTTTACTAAGCTTAAATGCTAAACGCTTATGGTCGCATCAACTAAAATCATTACCTGGAAAAATGTAAAATCTCGCGTAAGTGAACTTAACATGCCGTTATTTAATTTAATCGAGGAAATCAACCCAAAAGACTTACCTATCTTTCTAGTCAAGTATCCATACGGCACAACAATATCAACTGACAGGCATTATTTCATTCCAGATGCGAAGGGAGAATTAAAGCCATTCGACATCGATAAATTTCCATATATGTTTGTTTTAGAGAAGGCTTTAGAGTTATATGCCGATGAAAAAGAAAAGAATATTACTCGTCAAATATACACTCCTGGATCATTCTTTCCATACAACTTTAACAGCAGCAGAACTGGCGCCATGTCACCGAGACCAAAATCTGTCTTCACCTTATGCTCAGGCGTTAGAAATATAAATATACTACCCATTTTTAAAATGAACGACCACTATAAACAGCTATCCAAACACTTTACGATAGATAAAAAATTAAACCCGGGTAACCCTGATGATCATTTTAATATTGCACTTCAAATTTTAAAACAACAAAAATCTGATTGGCACTCGTCTGTATTAGTATTTTCCGATGAGTGGACTAAAAACATTAATGACAACCCAAAATGGTTAAAGCTGAAATGCCACCTTCTTGAGCAATGCATAAACAAAAATGCCTACAGTAAAAATCAATTTTTATTAGATCATGCGATACATGACATTATTCGGGATAACAATCTTAAATTGACCAGCTATAGCATAGAAATAATCAAACAGATGATATATATCGCTTTAGGAGATTATCCAGGCTTCAAACCTTCAACAGATGATAATGCATTACCACGCTCAACATTAGTAGAATTACTAAATAACTTTTATCTCAATACTCCCATCATTATTGAACCAACAATACAACCACCAAAATATGGCAACCCACCGATTTACCACGCCCTTATGCTAAGCGCCTCCATAAATAGAACATCACTTAAATCATCACAACGCTTATTTGAAATTGCAGAAAATTTCGACGCAATACTTCAAGAACTATCCACGCATTTATTAACACAAACTGCAGCATATGGGAAACTAAACAACTGCCTAGAGTATCGGCTTTATTCCGAAAGAGGCGGAAACCATAAAATAATAAAAGATTCGCTACAGCTACTACAACATGATTACAGATTCAAATATAGACATGCAAACGAAAAGGAAAATGTTGATGAAATTATTAAATCCTTTCCGAGGCGTTCATTATTTGCAAAAGCGCTTATTTCATTATCATATAATAACAACCTTGTACCAGTCAGCAATACATAATAACCAAAACTTTACTCCGACCCCAATAGATATTACACTGCCTCCCCTTTATTTCATATACCGTACTTATCATATGAACAACAACAGCCAATGCTTTAATGATATATCGCGCGCCGATGCCACCACTTTAATTTTAGGCTCAATGCCTGGGGTGGCGAGCCTGCAAGCCCAGCAATATTACGCCCACCCGCGCAATGCGTTTTGGTCAATCATGCAAAGCGTTACTGGCATTGAAGCAACAGCACCCTATCAACAACGCCTTGACGCATTACGCAAACATAAAATTGCGCTGTGGGACGTGCTTGCCAGTTGTCACCGTCCTGGCAGTTTGGATAGCGCAATTAAACCCGACAGCGTTATCGTTAATGATTTTACCGCTTGGTTCGAACAACACCCAGGAATCGAACGTGTATTACTCAATGGTGGCAAAGCCTATGAATTGTTTCACCGCCATGTGTCTAAAGCGGGTTTATTGCCAGACTCTATATATATAGTGCTGTGCCCATCCACAAGCCCGGCTTATGCAGCCATGAACTATGAGGCAAAAAAAACAGCTTGGTTGCATGCAATCAAGTGAGTAAATTCGGTATTTTAATTTTCAATATTAGCCTTTACAATTCCTAACAGCAGTTAGAACGGGAACAGCTAATAATGCAACATTATCACATTGCTAATCTAATTTTAGTGATACGAGGAAAAAAATTATACTCGATACAGACCTTGCTAGTTTATATGGCGTTACAACCAAACGATTGAATGAACAAGTATAACGAAACTCAAAACGATTTCCTACGGATTTTCTATTTCAACTAACTAAAGATGAAAAACAAGAGGTGGTCGCAATTTGCGACCACCTAAGCAACTTAAAATACTCAAATACAAACCCTTTCGCTTTCACAGAGCATGGGGCAATTATGGCGGCGAGCGTACTGAACTCGCCTAAAGCCATAGACATGAGCATTTTGATAATTAGAACATTTATTAAGTTGCGCCAACTACTGAACTCCCATTCAAAGTTACGTCAAAAGCTATTGGAACTAGAAAATCGTTTAGACGGTCATGATAGCACCATCAAAACCTTAATTGAGACAATTAATCAACTTATGGAAACACCTAGTAATGACAACAAACGTCCAATAGGATTTGCACCGCGGCCAATAACGGAAAGCGACTAGCCCAGCTTATGCAGCCATGAACCATGAAGCATAAAAAACAGCTTGGTTGCATCCAATCACTAGCAGCCCTACCCCTTTTACTCTACAATAACTGACTTAACATGTGCATTTGGAGACCACCATGAGCTACGAAAAACTCAGTCAGCATTTTGAAAAACTATCTCATCTTAGGCAACTCGACCACCTGGCTGGTTGGGACGAACAAGTAATGATGCCGGCGGGTGGAGGTGATAGCCGTGCTGCAGCAATGGCAACACTGAATGGCGTGCAACATGACATGCTAACTCAGCCACAAGTGGGTGAATGGCTGGCCGCTGCACGCGAACAATCATTAGAATCTCCTTGGAAAACCAGTAATCTCGCTTGGATGGATAAGCAATATCGTAATGCCACCTGTGTGCCCAAAGATTTAGTCGAAGCCAATACACGCGCAATGATGAAAACACAACAAGCCTGGCGCGTCATGCGCGCAGACAATAACTGGAAAGACTTTGCACCATTACTCGATGAATCCTTCACCCTGACCTATGACATTGCCAAAATTCGTGGCGAAGCACTCAGCCTATCTCCCTACGACGTTATGATCGATGACTTTTGTGCTGGTGAATCACAAAGCTCGATTGACCCCGTGTTTGATAAGCTACAAGCCGCATTACCCGAACTGCTGCAACAAGTGATGCAGCACCAACAGTCGCGTCATACCCAAAAACCTCAAGGCCCATTCGATACTGAAAAACAACGCGAACTCGGCTTAGAAGCCATGCGTATATTGACGTTTGATTTTAATCACGGCCGCTTAGACATAAGTCATCATCCGTTTTGTACCGGTGGTCCGACCGATACGCGCATTACAACACGCTATAACAACGATGAATTTATCTCAAGCATGATGGCCATCTGTCACGAAACCGGGCATGCCAAATACGAGCAGCAACTCCCACTCGAATGGAACAACCAACCAGTCGGACAAATCCACAGCATGGCCATGCATGAATCACAATCGCTACTGATTGAAATGCAAGCCTGTCGCACATTAGAGTTTATGACTTATCTTGAACCAATCATCAAACAACACTTTGGCGATCAAGAAGCATTCGCCGCACAAAATTTATTTGAACTGTATACCCACGTTGAGCCGGGTTACATACGCGTCGATGCCGATGAAGTGTGCTACCCATTGCATGTCATCCTGCGCTACGAAATCGAGAAGCAATTATTCAGCGGACAAGCAAAAATCAGTGACCTACCTGAATTATGGAATGATTACATGACCCGCTTCTTCAACCTTTCCACCTTAGGCAACGATGCCAATGGCGTAATGCAAGATGTGCATTGGCCCAGTGGCGCTTACGGCTATTTCCCAGCCTATACCATTGGTCGATTGATTGCGGCGCAACTGTTCCAACAAGCCTTAAAAGACGATGAAATCATTATGCCATCGATTGCGCAAGGGAATTTCTTTCCGTTATTCAGATGGTTAAAGCAACATGTGCATCAGCATGCCTCGTCTCTCAGCAGCAATCAAATACTGCAACAAGCCACGGGGGAGTCATTAAATCCAGACTACTTCTTGCAGCATATTAAACAACGTTATTTATAATTTCTAGTATTAAAAAACTAGAGCAGATTCCTTAAATGACACTTAATAGTACGTTATGTACTTATTTATAGCGGTGCAACATGCTAATATTTGCGCCAACTAATATACAAATAAGAGACATACGCAATGGCTTACCCTTTGTACGCGCCCAATGGCGCAAAAATTTCCTGGATTACAGAAAACGGTAAACACAAAACCCTCGTCATTGAAAAAAACGGAAAAAAGTATCAATTCCATACGTGTAAAAAGCGTGGAGTAGCCAAATTTGCTGCCATTGGCTTTATCAATACACACACCTTCAGACTAATGATTGACGCACCCCCCGAAGGCGAGATTAACATTAGCACCTACCCAAAAAAGAGAAGCCCTCTAATTTCTCGACGATGGGTAGATCAACAAATCTTAACATTATGCGGCGCAGAGTACCTCAAAGGCTTAACCAATAGCCAAAAAGCGCAATTACTAAATGACCCAACACACTCACTTAGCGAAACTAAATCGAATAAAATACTTACAGTTACGCAGCTTAAAAAAAAGAACGGCAAAGCGGTGACTCTAACAATAAAATATAAAGAAAGCACGGGCAGATGGGGTATTAATGAAATCAGACGAGGCCCCTACAGGTTTAACGCGACCGTATCGTTTAAAACACGTGGCGGCGCTATTTTTCAAGCTAGAAAAATTCAAGCTAAGCTTGCAGAGCCTGGAATAAGCAATGAGGCTATTGCTACTTGGTGGCAACAGCAATTTGGCAAAGGTAAGGCGCCCTTAACCTTTAATGGGGCAGCCATATACCTTAATGTAAGACTCTTCGGAGAAGACATTAGTGAACGCTTTAGTCAAGATGAGTTAGATGCGTGCGAAACTGAAACCGATGTAGCCATCAAGTTATTCGAGGTACGCGGTCGTCAATACATAGGCGTTGAAACCGCAACATTACCCGATGGCGCCATTCGTTATCGTGGGCATGTGCCACTCGAAAAAGGCATGCACTGGTATACAAGAGAGTGTAAAACACCATTAGAAGCGGCCATGCTGTATGATATTGCACGCCGCCAATTGAATCCTTTAACCAAAAACGGCATAAGCGTTCGCTTTAACCATTACAATTTTTTCTCAGGTGAATTCACTAAATACCACAAAATAACAGGCACAGAAAGAGCAGAGGCCATCAAAAAAGGTGTCAGTAAATATTATGTCGTAAAGAAAACCTATGGTCATATTGCTTTTAGCCCATCACACCGACATTTTGTCTGCAAAATTAGAAATAAAGCTGGCGACCTTGTTGCAACAGGCACCTTTAACAATGAAACGGATGCAGCCACAGCCTTTGACCAAGCCTTAACACAACTGCATAAAGATAAAGCTAGCAAAATGCGCATTCGCAAGCACGATGCTAAAACCATTGCACAGTGGAACAGTGAAGACTTTGGAGCCTCACCATCCGCGAGGGTAAAGATAGGTGAGCTAACTGACGGCATTAACGAACTCTATGAGGCAGGTAAACTGGTTGGCTATCGCGCTTATTTTTATGCTGATGGCCACCAATATTACAGTGATATCTTAAAATTTGAAACAGATGATGAAGCCGGTCACAAAGCCTGCTACACCAAGGCACAACAGGCTTACGATACATTATTAGCACGGTATTATAAACGCTTAAACCCACAATATGATGGCACAACAGCACTGCCTGCTACCTTAAAGCTACAACTGCCTCATAATCAAAAATGGTGGAAGAGCATAGATAAGCTGAAAACCATAAAGAAATACTCACTCTTCCATGGCGTTAGCAAATATGGAAAATCACTTCCTACAAAATGGCAATACATCATTGACAAAACAGACTCAAAAGGCAATCACCTTGAACTTATTATAAAACCTTTCTCATCACAGCAGGCCGCAGCAGCGGCACGAGACCGCAAAGTCAGAGAGCTATTTGAAGACCATCACATCACGCTTGAATATTACACTAATGGAATTAACACGCCCAACGCTTACGAAATTGCCTTGGCACACTGGATTTTAAAATCAAAAGCTATTGGCCACAACGCTGATGGCAGCCGTATTGACTTAACATCATACGATCACACAGGTAGCAATATTTATTATGATGCCGGCGAAGTCACCGGTGTTGTCGAATACCGCAAAGATAAAACCAGCACGGATAAATCTTATATTGGTATTTATGCCAAGTATGCCACTAAACCTTATGCCACTATAGCTGAAGCAAATGCTGCGGCTCATGCGTTGAAGAATCGATTCTCCGTCACGCTAACAGCCAAAGATTTGCATAACGTGGATCTCATAGGAGATTTATTAGCCTATGATAAATCTGCACCGTTACGCAGTGACCACTCGCTAATTAGATCAACCATTAATATGCGCTTAAGCCGAGGCTTTGGCTTACGTGGTGTTGATAACGCTGGCCAAGGCGACTGCTTATTTCATGCTTTTGCTGATCAATTGCAACTGCTAGGCGTCACTCAAACCGATGGCACAGCACATACCCATGAAAGTTTGCGCCAATTAGCCGTGCAAGAAATGCTTGAACACCTCGATCACTATCAGCCTTTTATTGTAGGTGATGCCGCAGACTTTGTCTGGAATATGGCAGCGCAAGGCGTATGGGGTGATCACTTGCCGATTCAAGCCTTATCACGCCGTCTAAATCTCGATGTTGTGATCACCCATCGTAATGCAGGAGCCGACGAACCGCATGGTGCTCGCACCACGGTGATGCGAGCGCATAATGATGCTGATTTAAATCCAGCTCGCACCGTCATGCTTGGTTATATTGATGCCACTCATTATGTCAGCGCCCACCCATTGGCAGCAACTCATCCCAACCACTTAGACGAGGCCACACGTCATCAACGTATACGCAATCGATTAGAGGCAACAGAAATCGATCCAGGTTATGCCGGTGACGTAGCAGCGATCAACCCAGCGGCACAAGTTGGCGTAGCTGCTCCTGCTGCAGTAGATTTAGATGACGATGAAGACAGGCCCACCGCTACGAAACGCACGCGGTCTTTGACGCCAGATGATCGAGATAAAGATAACAGCGATAGCGAAAACGATGATGATAGTATACTTTCTAGTGCGTCATCAGCACCGCAAACACGGCCAGCCAAGTCTCGCCGCCGTCGAGTGATATCAGATTCTGATTCAGAAAATGATGACGATATGCCACCAAGAAATCGTGCTGCCATGCACGGGCTATTTAACCAACACAGAGCGCCTACATACCGAGCAACTTTTAATATCCGTATCGACACCAGTGATCGCGATCAAGTATTTGGTCGCTTAGCTGGGCTGATGAATTATTTGCTCGATAACGCCGCTGATGCACCATTTAGAGCGGCATGCGGCAATCGCGCTATTAATAATGCGTATGTGTTAAATGATGTTGCTTTAAGTATTGCTCGCCACCAAAGCACAATTGGTGTCAGCAACCGAGCTACCGCCGCTATTATTAGAGGCATTACCACATTAGCGCGCACGCAGCCAGGCTATGCCAAGGTCAATATATCAATTGAAAGTCAACATACCAGAGCTGAAGAAATAATCACCAAAAGCCGCATTAGAACTTTCATGCCACCACCCCCGAAAACGTATGATGAATTGGTACAACAAATTAAAAGTGTTCTCATCGATACAGCACACTTTGGTGATAATAAAAATGTAAATACTTCGTTATTAGTAAATACTATTTATGCCGCTATTAATAAACAGATGAAAGCAACCCCTGTTGCTAGTGCAGCTTTGTTAGCTGAATTCCAAGCCAGCTTTGGTGCAGAGAATATTATGGCTGACGCGACACCTGAGACATTGGAGCTTGATGCTCCAGTTTCACCTGTACCCACCGCTTTACGAAGATAAATGTTTTCAAGGCTGAAAGTCTGTCATCCTGGAAATATTATAAAGATTAATTATGTGTTTTGACTGGATCCCGGATCGGGGTCCGGGATGACAGACTCAGGTCAGGATGACAGACTCAGGTCAGGATGACAGACTCAGGTCAGGATGACAAACTCAGGTCAGGATGACAAACTCAGGTCAGGATGACAGACTCAGGTCAGGATGAC
>JARGOB010000014.1:37244-85464 GCA_029212925.1 Coxiellaceae bacterium
ACTCAGGTCAGGATGACAAACTCAGGTCAGGATGACAGACTCAGGTCAGGATGACAGACTTAAGTCCGCAATGTTGATCAAGTAATCCACTGTACAAACCAACATAATCCGATACACTGATTTACTGGAAATTATTTGACCGTTGGAACATTACATGACAAACATCAAACGCTGGAGCATTGTTGTCACGAGCTGCGTGCTAGTGGCTGGTTTAGCCTATTGGCTGTGGCATAAACCCGCACAAGTGCCGCACACCGTGACAGTTAAACGCATGACACTGCAGCAAAAAGTCACCGCCGTTGGCCGCATCGTACCTAAACACATTGTCACGGTTAAGTCACCGCTGTCTGGTACAGTTAGTCAAATAAGTCATGATAGCGGAGATTACGTTAAAAAAGGCACCACCTTATTACAGGTCAAGCCCAATCCTACGCCACAACAACTGGCTGAAAAACTCGAATTAGTCGCACGTGATAAAGCAGCATTACAAAGCGATAGCCAACAACTGAAAAATTACAGCCAATTACTCAAATATAAAGTCATTGGTAAAAACTACGAACAATATGTGCAAGCGCTGCAACACGTCAAACAAGACCAAGCCACTTTAGATTTTGATCAACAGAATTTAGATCTATTACAAAAAGGTCAAACCACCATCAATGGTGAGGTAGTAAAAAATATTATTAATAGTCCGATCGATGGCTTTATTCTTAATCGTGGTGTGGATATCGGTGATTCAGTAGTATCACTGAATGATATGCAAACCGCTACCGCTTTATTTATTATCGCTAATATGCAAGACCTGCAATTTAAAGGCACCGTTGATGAAACCGATGCTAATCATTTAAAAACTGGCATGCCTGCCGATATTCAAATCGCAGCGATGCCGAAAAAAAACATCAAAGGTAAAATCACTTTACTCGCATTACAGTCCGACCAACAAAACCAAGTCGATAATCCTAATGCCAGTACGTCATCATCCACCAGTTCCACCACACCATTCAACGTCGGCTTTGAAATTAATATTGCTAACTTAGTGATCCCAAAAAATGTGAAGCTGCGTTCAGGTTTTTCTGCTACCGCGACCATCGTGACCAAAAAAGTTAACAACGCGCTCACTGTCCCAGAGAATGCTTTAGTATTTAAACAAGACAAGACGTATGTGTATATCCCACAAAAACACAAACCAGCAAAACTGCAATTGGTTACCACTGGCACCTCAGACGGATTGAATGTGCAAATCACTTCAGGCTTAACGAACAAGCAAACCATCGAAATCAAGAGCAAAGCCGATGAAAAAGCGTAATTTAATTACCGCGAGCAGCCTCTGCATTTTCTGTGTACCAGTTTTTGCTGATACGTTAAGCAGCAGTTACGCACTAGCCTTACAAAATGATCACAGTTACCAACAAGTGGTTAATCAAAATAAAGCCATCGGTGAAGACACTGCCATTAACCGCGGGCATTTATTACCGCAACTGTCTGCCAGCGGAAGTTATCAAACCGCCTATAACAGCAACCCCAATGGCAACACCAAAAATCAGCAGTGGACTGCCAATCTACGACAACCACTGATTAACGTGCGATTGTGGCAACAATTACGCGCCGCTAAAAAGAATCAAGCCGCCGCTGAATTATCAATCGCTGCGGGGCGACAAGCACTGATGTTACGTGTCGCCAACAGTTATTTTGCTTTAGCAAAAGCTAAACAAACTTTGCAAGTAAACCAACAACAATTGACCGCACAAAAACAATTGGTGAATATCGCACAACATTATTTCAAATCAGGCAAGTCGATTAGCACTGACGTATCTAGCGCCAAAGCCGCTTATAAACAAAGCCAAGTCACCGTGATTAACAGTAAGAACCAATTACAAATAGCACAATCCAGCCTGGCTATTATTACCGGCAAGCTAACACAACGGATGGCATTGATAACCTTCAATCCCACACTCACCACACCCACACCGAAATCAGTTACCCCCTGGGTAACACAAGCCAAAAATGCTAACCTCGCTGCGCAAAGTGATCGCTATAAAATGATGGCAGCGATGGATGATATTAAGTTAGCTGAAGCAAGTCACTACCCCACTTTAAATGCTTCGGCCACCTATCAAAACTTTCACGGCAATAATGACGTTACCGGCACCACCAATAACCAAGGTACCACTATCGGTGTAAACGTAGACTTTCCTATTTTCAGTGGTGGCTCAGTTGTAGCACAAACCAAGAAAGCGACTTACAACTACCAAGCCAGCAGTCAAGCCTGGCAAGCTGATGTCGCCAATGCTAGCGATCAAGCACGGCAATCTTTTCAATCCATTATTAATGACATTGCTCAGATCAATGCGTTAAACCAAACGATTACCATTCAACAAAAAGCATTAACCGATATTATTCACGCCTATGAAGGTGGGCTGCGATCGATGAACGATGTTCTTAATCAACAAACCGTTTTATACATGTCCAAACGCCAATTGATTAACGCACGCTACGATTATCTGTATAAACAACTGACATTAAAAAATGCCGTCGGCAGCTTAAACGTGCAAGATGTTGATCATATCAACCAATTGTTCAATAAGCACGAGTCACGCGTATGAATTTTGCTGAGTTGATCCATCAAACCTTAAACAGTTTGCGAACGCATAAACTGCGCAGCTTTCTGGCGTTGTTTGGTATTATGTGGGGCACACTGTCAGTGGTTTTACTCTTAGCACTCGGCAATGGTTTTTATAATTACAATCAACATCAAATGATGAAAATTGCCAATGGCCAAATTTTTATGCGTGCCGGCATGACAACAAAGCCCTATCAAGGTCGACCCAGCGGTCAATTCATTCATATAAAGGTGAACGACATACTGGCTATGGCCAGTGACATATCACAAATCAAAATGATTACACCGCTGATGAACTTCGCCACCGTTGGCATGACATTTACTTCAGGCAAGCATCAAATGAAGGGTAATCTCGAAGGCGTGTCCAATGACTATATCAATATCACGCAAACTGAAATCGCACCAGGCGGGCACTTTTTTAACAAGCTGGATTTACAACATAAAAATTCCGTTATCGTGTTAAACAATCACATGAGAAAAGTACTGTTTCCTAACAGTAACCCTATCAACCAAACGGTATGGGTATCGGGTATACCGTTTACTGTAGTCGGCTACAAACAAGCACAAAAACAAGGCGGCGCGCATTGGCGTGGTGACTTAAGTTACATCCCTTACACTACCTATCAAAAAATGTGGGGGGATCAAGATTCAGCGGAAATAGCACTAATAACCCACTCACCTTCACAGGTTGACACAACCAAACAAGCCATTCGACAATATTTAGCCGCTCGCTTTCATTTTGATCCCACTGATTCTCAAGCCATCATGATGCCAGACCTAACTAAGATCGTGCACTTCTTTAGTTGGTTCTTTTGGGGAATAAAAACTTTTTTAATTTTTTGTGGCGCATTGACCTTAACGGTAGGTGGTATTGGTGTCGCCAATATTATGTTTCTGATTGTTAATGAGCGCACCGCAGAGATTGGGCTACGCCTAGCGCTTGGCTCACCCGATGCTAGTATTTTATGGCAAATATTGATTGAGTCATTAATGCTAGTTTTTATTGGCGGCATTGCTGGCATCTTAATAGCAATGGCGATCGTATCTGCATTACAACACATGCCATTGCCACCTTGGATCGGCAGACCAGAAGTATCAGCCATCGCTATGCTAATTAGCTTTGTTACACTAGCGGCTGTTGGCGTAGCAGCTGGCTATTTCCCAGCAAAAAAAGCTTCGCTACTTGAACCAGTCGTTGCATTAGCGGGATAATTACTATGGCCATATCATTATCACTGACGTTTAAAGAAATGCTATCGCAAAAGTCACGATTATTTTTGACGTTGTTTGCAGTCGCTTGGGGTACCGCTTCGATTGCTGGCATGTTAGCTGTTGGAGAAGGACTGCGCACCACGTTTGGTCATGCCATGGATAATGCAGGACCCGGCCTGCTCTATATATCACCCGGAAAATCATCGATGGGCTATCAAGGCACACCAATAAACACACCGACATATATAACGCCTGATGACCTCCAGGTCGCGCGTCAATCAGTACCGCACATTAAAACCATTATCGGTGAATATGAATTCAGCGGCATGAAGCTCACCTATCACAACCATAAAGCGATGTATTACAGTGGTCGTGCGGTAACGCCTAGTTATTCACAGCTACGCGCCATTAACACTATCTCACCAGGACGCTTTATAAACGCAAACGATATGCAGCAACGCCGACGAGTGATGGTATTGGGTCAGCAAGTAGCTAAATGGCTCTTCCCGCACAGCAATGCATTAGGCAAAATAATATCTCTCGATCATTGGCCTTTTGAGGTCATTGGTGTGGCCGCCAAAAAAATTCAAATGTCGAGTTTTGGACCCAGTGATGATTACCAAGTCTATGTCCCACAAACCACCTATACCAGCTTAAGCCAAGATCGACACATGACGGATTGGATGATCTTAGCGAACAAACCAGATGATAACCCAACGATTGAAAAAGACATACGCCATTTAATTGCATTGCGTCATGGCTTTAATCCAACCGACCCAGGCATTGTCTCAAGCACCAATATGTATGAGTATCAGCAACAAACTAATCGTGTGTTCACTGGCATGCAAATATTTTTAGGCATTGTTGGCAGTATAACTTTACTAGTCGCGGGATTAGGCATTGCTAATGTGATGTTTGTTTCCGTACGTCGCGCCACCCGATTAATTGGCGTACAAATGGCCATGGGGGCACGTGGCATTCACATTTTAATGCATTATCTTTTACAATCCTTGATGGTGACTTTAACCGGCGGCGTGATTGGCATGGCAGGAGCGGGGGTCATTGTATGGATTATTAATCGCATTCCGATTCATTCGGATGTATTTGAAATGATAGGCAAGCCACACCCGATATTATCGTGGGGCGTTTTACTATCAACGATTGTTGTATTAACTATTATCGGTTTGATTGCTGGTTATTTACCTGCACGTAAGGCCGCAGCGATCAACCCAGTTGAGGCATTGATGTATGAGTAAATTAACATTAAAAAACGTATGCAAAACCTATGAAATGGGTGGTGTCATAGTCAAAGCACTAGATGATATTAATTTAACCATCAACCCTGGTGAGCATGTCGCAATACTTGGCCCATCTGGTTCGGGTAAATCAACACTGATGAATGTATTAGGCTGCCTCGACACCCCCACCAGCGGCACATATACCATGGATGACAAAGACGTTAGTCAACTAACACGACGTGAATTAGCACACGTGCGTAACCAAGAAATTGGCTTTATCTTTCAGAGTTTTAATTTATTGGATTACGCTACTGCGTTAGAAAATGTAGCACTGCCCTTAATTTATCGCGGCATTAATAAAATCGAACGCGAAGCTAAAGCCAAACAATTACTCAAACAAGTTGGTCTTGAGAATCGCATACACCACAAACCCAAAGAATTATCCGGTGGTCAACGTCAACGCGTCGCCATTGCTCGCGCGTTAGTTGGTGACCCACACATGATACTGGCCGATGAACCCACCGGTAACCTTGATAGCGAATCCGGTGTTGCCATCATGCAACACCTAAAGCAATTATCCGAGCAAGGTAAAACTATTATTGTCGTCACCCATGATTTGGAACTGGCTAAACAGTTTTCACGTGTGATTCAAATCAAAGATGGTCGAGCTATTTAACCAGCATGATGGCTTATAAGAATCGAGGATTATGACGATAACCTTCTCATATTTTTTGGTTTAAATGTATCAACGTCAATAACACCCGCATGTTTTAACTGTAATCTTTTCTGTTTTAAGCCAAGGGGTTCTGCCGCACATTTTATAATATAATCACTGACAACACGGTCACCAATGACGTGTGACATTATATCAACGTGCTTTGCCGCTTTATACTCAACCCAAACAAAAGGTCTACCTCTACCCTCTGCTTTTTGTTTATACCTTCGAGACAAATTGTAAACAGCGCTATAGTGTTTACGATGAGGCACGACGATCATTGTTTTTTTGGGTAAAGGCATCTCAGCTGGGTTAAGGTAACCAGCTGCTGAAAACATCGATGCACAACTGGATTTGTGTGTCACTTTACTCGTATCACAAAACATATTAGAAACTGAAATAACGGGAAGTCCAAACTGACAAGCAAGAGATAACGCCACATACCCACCCTGACAATGCCCAGATAACACAGCCGCGGAGACTGTAAAACCATATTCTTTTAGTAATGCTACAATTGATAACCAAGCGACCTTACTATTTACCAACATATCACGCGCCGTTTGATGAACATCACGATCGACAATCACCCAACTTATATTGTCATTATGTAATCTATCCATTAATGGTTGGTATAAATGATGCCTAGCAAGCCCATCCCCTGCCATTTCTACGCAACTATCTAACAACTTAGGAACAAAAAATACTAAAACAGGCTGTGTTGTATCAACAGATAATGAATATGAATAAGTATGCCGCCTATCTTCGGGAGCTAAGTATATGCGCTCACCTCGCTGGTATTCACCATCATAATCAACAGCTTCAACTGCACGCAGCGAAGCTATAACCTCATCTCCAGCTTTTTTTGGACTATATTTCATGCAGTTACAATTTATCTATAAATACTAGTATTATAGTTTATACGATCCCGAGAAAAAATACAATACTGCAATATGTGATTCAAATTAAGGATGGAAAAGCTTATTGATGAAATCACGCCAACCACATAGCGTAAAATCTGAAAATACGTTACCCTCCTCACCTGCGTAAATCAAAAAATTATCGGTTTGATTTTTGGAAATTTTACACCATCGTAAAATGCCACTTGCCAAGTCACCACTGTATGTACTCGATGACTTAATTTCTACGGCCTGTAATTTTCCACCTGTTTCAATTAAACAATCCACCTCATCACCTGACTGACTGCGCCAAAAATAAATCGGTGGCTTGCGGCCTAGCATATCGAACTTTTTACAAATCTCACTAATTACATAGCCTTCAAAAATAGCACCGCGCATACTATGAAGCTTTAGATGGTCGATTGAATCAATATTCAGTAAATGACAAACAACACCTGAATCATAAAAATATAACTTACAACTTTTCACCAAACGCTTATTGAAATTAACATGGTAAGGCCTCAACCTAAAAACAACATAACTTGCTTCTAGGATATTTAACCAACTCTCAATGGTACCTACAGATACACCACATGCTGTTGCAATATTGCTTAGCACCAATAACTGCCCATGACGCGCAGCACACATCCTTAAAAAAACATGAAATTTATTTAAATTATTGATGTTAACCATAAGGCGAACATCTCTTTCTATATAGGTTGCTATGTAGTTCTCAAACCACAATTGCTTATCCATACCGCTCTTATAAATGCCTGGATAACTGCCATCAAATATATACTGCCACAATTCCGGGGGGTTTCTAGCCGATACATACTCTTCATAACTTAAAGGCAGCAATGATAATTGTGCAACCCGACCCGCTAATGATTGAGAAATTTTTTCAGATAGTAAAAAATTTTGCGAACCCGAAAGAATAAACTGACCAGGCCTATCTACTTCATCGACATGCACTTGTATATATGAAAAAAGCTCAGGAAATCGCTGTGCCTCATCAATAATAATGGGCGTCACTTGCTGCTTTAGAAAATCCTGCGGATCTTGTTTTACTACATCCAGCATGCTTGGCAACTCAAGATTATAATAGGGACTATTCTTAAACATCTGCCTAAGCAGCGTTGTCTTACCACTTTGCCGGGGGCCTGTTAGTGATACAACACGAAACGCTTCTAGCGCTTGAATAATGGTTGGTTTAATCGCTCTTTTAAACATAATTATCTCTTTTTAATCATAAAGATAGACTATTTTGTGTAAAATATCAAGTTAGATTTTAAATTTTACATAAAATACATATACAAGCATTATATCAGATAGTTACAGTCAGATTGTTCTCAACACATGATGAAGCAGGCACCGCTTGACCCAACCCCAAAATAAGGCACAATAATATCAGCTTTATTTAATAGGATGGATTCTATGCAGGTATCGCGACACATCATGCGCCTACTGATGTTGGTGATGGTTATTTTTTTCGCTATTTATGGTCGAAGTAATGCATCATTCACTCCGACGATTACTTTAATAGCTTCTCATACGATTTAAAATAATCTTTATTATCTTTTACTAATTGTTGCGCTTCAGCACCTAATATCAACTGCGTAACTTGCGTACCATTAACAGCCGATACCAATAACTTTAATGCCGCTAGCTGCGATGTATTGTAAGTCATTAGAAAACTTTTATTATTTTTTAAGGCGGTCTTTAATGCGCTATAAAAACGTGGATTAAGCTGAGTAGAATAATCAAATACACCTAAAGTATTATTGTTGATTAATTGCGCAACAACCGTGGCGTCAGAAAATATTGTGTTAATCGCATCATTACTGGCATTGCGAACTAATATATTAAAATTAGTTAATGCTTGATTCGCAACTAACTGCGGTAAATAAATCTGATCGCCATCACTCACTAAAGTACCAGCTAAACTAACCAACACACCTTCGGTATGCGCATTATCTTCAGCGTCACCCAAAAAAGATACCTTGGCATTGGCTGCATTTTGTGTACGATGCGCCAATGATGACAAAATACTGAACGCTTCCTGCGAAGTACCCATCATCTGAAACAAACCAGTAGGTGCAGTCTTACGCACATAAGAATACGCATTAATCTTATTGTTATAGTTTTGGCGCCATACCGTTAATTTGTTTGCGCTTAACATAATAGGGTTGAATTTTTTGCTATTATCACCGCCCACCCATTGCAAATAGGGCCCCGCTTTCATCAAGCTATCGGTTACCACTGGCGCATAATGTAACCCATTGCCCTTACCGGTCGCTAATAACATGTATACCGCTGGTAACTTTGCTGACTGCGATTCACTAGCTAATGCCTGCCAAAATGCTGCGGCTGATTTTTTTGAATCACCTTTAGGCACTTCATATACATGCACAACAGGTACTCGAGAATGACTCATCGCCTTCGCCAACTCAGTATGCTGCTGCAATTGCGCCAAAGCACTCGCCCCGTAAACCGTTGTCATTAAATAAGGATTTTCGCCTTCTTGCTTGAAAATTTGCTGCCAATCCTTTGGGTGTGCAAAAGTGAACTTGGTAGAGACAAAAGTCGATTTATTGGCTATCTGCGCAATACTACGTGACACTTTTGTATCCAATGGATCCAACGCATCCACTTCGAAGCCTGAAATTAATTTGTAATAATCTGAGCGATACTGTAAAGCAGTTATCCAACGCTGAATATCTTTTGACGATGTACCCTTAGGTATCACCAGCCGAATCAATGTTGCCTTTAAGTTTAACTGCAGTAATTTACTTACTTTATTAGATTTATCACCCAACGTGATTGACACCATCGCCGGTGCTGCTACAACTTGCGCAGCTGTTGCCGTTAATATCACAGCAACAAGCGCCACAGATAACGTCTTCATTAAAAACATAACATGTCCTTTATTTCCAGCAGCAATCACTATAACAGTGTGTCAAAGCAATTCACAACTATTCCATCCGAACAAACAGTTGTGATATATTAACTAGGCCTTTTACTTTTCATCGCAAGGAATGCACCATGAAAACACGCGCCTATAAGCTTATCCCCCTTATTTCTTTAACAGCCTCAATGGCATTTTCTTGTGCACAAGCCTGCACCTTTATTACCATAAAAGCTCAAGATGGCTCAGTGATGGCTGCACGCACCATGGAATTTGGACCTAACCTGCAATCACTCGTTAAAACCTCACCACGTGGTCGCGAATTTTCAAACACCACCCCCGACGGCAAAAAAAGCATGAGCTGGAAAAGCAAGTACGGTTACGTGTATATGAATTATTTTGGCCTAGATCACTCGGTTGATGGCATGAATGAACAAGGCTTAACAGTAAGCAGCCTTTACCTCCCCGGTTATGCTAAGTACCCACCTCAACCACTCAGCGGATTGGATCACGCTATCCCCTATATGCAGGCTATTGACTGGATATTAGGCAGCTTCAAAACAGTCGCCGAAGCAAAAGCGGCATTAGAAAATGTCACTGTATTCTCACAACCGATGACCATACCAGGCCATGGGCAAGTGGTATTCCCTTTGCATGACATTGTCACTGATGCCACCGGCCAAAGCATTGTAATTGAATGGGTCAATGGCAAACAACATATCTACGACAACCCACTCGGCATTCTAACTAACGCGCCGACATTTGATTGGCAAACCACCAACTTAAAAAACTACGCTAACCTATCACCCTACTCACCCAAACCCATGACAATAGATGGCTATGAGTACTCCAGTACTGGTCAGGGATCAGGTATGGTTGGCTTACCAGGAGATACCACGCCGCCTTCACGCTTTGTCAAAATGGCTTTCTTAACTAAAACTGCATTACCGGTGGCTGATGCCAGCAATGCCATGGTACTGGCACAGCACATTATCGAAAATGTTTACATACCTAAGGGACTTGTGCGCGGCACACAAGATCAAGGGGTAAGCAGCGTAGAAATCACACAGTGGACAGTGTTTAAGGATTTAACCAATCATGTACTGTATTTCAACAGCTACGGTTATCCGCAATTGCGCTCAATTAATTTAGATAAACTGAATTTAACCGAGGGTGCACCACAATTGAGCATACCTATTGCCAGCGCGACACCACAAGCGGTGGATATTACTGAACAGTATAAAAAAATGAGCGCCCCAAAAAAGGATAGCTAAGCACGCTCAGCTACCCGTTTGCGATAGTATCGTTTCTTTCTGCTCAAGTGCTTTCACTAACTCGTATTGGGCCGCATTTAATCGCGGTCCAAAATCACTTACCACTAATGATGCCGCATAGTTAGCCAAGCGGCCTGCTTCACGCAAATCTTTGCCTTCACTCAAAGCATACAGCAACGTACCAGCAAAAGTATCACCCGCACCCACCGTATCAACCACTTTAGTTTCAAACCCCGGTATATGCATAAAATGCTCACCATCATAAAGCAGTGCGCCATCAGCACCCAATGTAATAGCAAACTGTTTAGCATGCGCTTTTAATTTTTCACCTGCGACATCCATATCATCCGTTTCACAGAACAATAACGCTTCTTCTTTATTGCAAAAAAGAAAATCCACACCATCCGCAATCACATCCAGTAATTCATTCTTGAAAAAACGCACCATATTAACATCCGACAAAGTAATACTGGTTTGAATATTATTGTCTAACGCAATACGTTTAGCCTTATGCATGGCTTCGCGGGCAGTATCTGATGCAATTAAATAACCTTCTATATACAACATTTGTGAAGCAACAATCGCCGCCTCATCTAGCTGTGTCGATGCAAAACCAGCTGTTACCCCTAAATAGGTGTTCATTGTACGATCAGCATCCGGCGTCACCAATACCAAACATTTACCGGTACGACCAGCTTCACGGGTTTGATTAGATAAATTGGTTTCTAAACCCGCCGCTAATAAATCTTCCACGTAAAAATCACCACTAGGATCATTTGCCACCTTGCAAGAGTAATAACCTTTCGCACCGAGCTTACATAAAGTGATCATGGTATTAGCCGCCGACCCGCCACAAGCACTTTGACGCTTAACACCATCAATCTCTTCGAGCAATGCCAACTCACGCGCTTCATCAATCAAGGTCATCACACCTTTCTCAATGTTTAAGTTATCAAGTGTAGCCTCACTGACCTCAACGTTGATATCAACCAATGCATTGCCAATACCATAAACGTTATATTGCTTTGTGTTCAAAATTCATGTTCCTTATGCCTGTACGGTTTGCGCATCCTATCATAGTTAAAAATAAAAATCCCAACCACACAGAGCCCATATATCACTTGTCATACCGCGCCACAATAACCCTTCAATTTGATTGCTTCGTCGCAAGCTCCTCGCAATGACATAGCCGATGACAAGGCAGTGGTTGCAATTACCCCCCCTCACGGTAAAATAAGCCCTCTGAAAATAACGAGGTGAACACAATGCATTGGTTAGCGCAGTTTGGCTACTTTTTTGCCTGTACTATTACTATCGCGCTTGAAATAGTGGCCGTATTTGCAGGCATTACCGGGATAGCCGCAAAAGCCAGACAAGGCAAAACCAAAGGCCAGTTATCAATTAAAAAGTTAAATAAAAAATATCTACAAACCAGCGAGTTACTGCACGAAAAA
Source organism: Coxiellaceae bacterium (assembly GCA_029212925.1). Lineage (GTDB taxonomy): Bacteria > Pseudomonadota > Gammaproteobacteria > Coxiellales > Coxiellaceae > JARGNX01. The sequence continues at coordinate 49,559 of JARGOB010000014.1, forward strand.
GTGCTTAGCAAAGACGAGCTAAAGAAGCAGCAAAAGACCAATAAGCAACAACAAAAATCCGATAAAAAAGCGGCGGCAAAGCCTCGCCTGTATGTGATCAATTTCCATGGTGATATCCGCGCCTCCGATACCGCCGCACTAACAGAATGCATTAACGCCTTATTATTAGTCGCTACCGATAAAGATGAAGTGCTTGTTCGCCTCGAAAGTGGCGGTGGCGTAGTCTACGCCTATGGCCTAGCATCATCACAATTACAACGCATCAAACAAGCAGGCATTAAATTGACCATTGCGATTGATAGGGTCGCTGCCAGTGGTGGTTATATGATGGCATGCGTCGCAGACCATATTATATGCGCACCGTTTGCGATTATTGGCTCGATCGGCGTATTAATGCAACTGCCTAACGTGCATCGTTTTCTAAAGAAGAAAGATATCGATTTCGAACAATTAACCGCTGGCCAGTTCAAACGCACATTAACAGTGTTTGGTGAAAATACTGAAAAAGGCCGTGAAAAAATGCAACATGAAATCGACGAAACACATGAACTATTTAAAAGCCATATCAAACAATGCCGCCCAATTGTTGACCTAGAGCAAGTCGCCACCGGTGAACATTGGTACGGCCAACAAGCAATCGACTACAAGCTGGTCGACCAACTGCAAACCAGCGATGACTTTTTGCTCAATTTACGCCATGACTTCCATCTGTATGAGATCGGATATAAAATAAAGCAACCGCTGATCAAGAAAATCCTATCAACCAGCGAATCGTTACTAGCAGGGGCACTCTAACAATGCATATGCACGCCAAACCACCACACAAAGTGCTGATTGCTGCTATCATGCTCACGTTTGTTTTTGCTTTGGTCGAACTCGCTGGCGGTTTATGGTCTAACTCATTGGCACTACTATCAGATGCCGGGCATATGGGATCTGACGCACTAGCCCTAGGCATCGCCGCCTTTGCCGCTTGGATTGCATTAAAGCCACCCTCCGATAAACACACGTTTGGCCTAGGCCGCGCCGAGGTTATTGCTGCCTGGTTAAGCAGTCTTTTGATGTTTGTTATATCGATCGTCGTTATCGTCGAAGCGATTGATCGTTTCCACAACCCACACACCATCAATGGACCGGTTGTGATGGTGATTGCATTTATCGGTATGCTGGTGAATATTTACATTGCTTGGTTACTCAGCAAAAGCGAGCAAACATTAAATATCCGTGCCGCCATGCTGCATGTGCTCAGTGACTTATTAGGCTCATTAGCTGCACTCGTGTCTGGTGCTGTAGTTACTTTTACCCACTGGATTGAAATCGATCCCATATTGTCTATATTAATTGCCGTTTTGATTATGTTTTCCAGTGTGCAACTACTCAAAGAATCATTAGCGGTTTTAATGGAAGGCACACCACGCCATATCAATATTCGCAATGTCCGAAGCAGCATGCTTGCTATTCCCTCTATAGAATCACTGCATGACTTACATATTTGGACTTTATCATCGGGTAGAACTGTCTTATCCGCACACGTTGTGATTGAGACAATGGAGAGCTGGCAACGCGTGCTGCAAGATTTACATAAAATGCTACGCGATAAATACAATATTGAACATGTTACACTGCAGCCAGAATTACACGTGTATGTCGTCGACAAAGCCTGCGCTGCACCTGCTGAGGAACATAAACATGACGACTGAATTACAAGCCATCGATTGGTCACTGTGCTTAGAGCGCGGCAACCACCAAGCGGAATTAGCACAAGAATTATTAAACATGCTCGTCGCTGAACTACCTAACTACAGCAAGCAAATTAAAACAGCGTATGCACAACAAGACAGCGGGCTACTTAGCCTGCACTTAAATAAATTGCATGGCGCTTGCTGTTATTCAGGTGTACCACAGTTACAACAACTGGTTGAAACTGCTATCACCAACATCGACCAACAAGATAAGTTGCCTGAAGCCACCTGCATCACGAGCATCTTAAATCAAATTAAATTAACCATTGAAGATGCTGAAAAAATAAAAGCTGAGGTAGTCTAATTGCAAACCACTAATGTCAATCACGATCCTGCCGAGCTCGAGCGCTTTAACAAATTAGCTGATGATTGGTGGAGCCCTAACGGCCCGATGAAACCGTTACATCAACTCAACCCTTTACGTCTAAGTTATATAGAAAATCATATAGCGTTAGAAAATAAAACCGTATTAGATGTCGGTTGCGGTGGCGGCTTATTATCAGAAGCCATGGCACAACAAGGCGCACAAGTCAGCGCATTGGATTTAAGTGAAGACTTATTAGCAGCAGCACAACAACATGCCGAACAGCAATCTTTAACCATTCATTACCAAGCACAATCGGTTGAAGATTTTAGTCAAACGCATCACTCTGCATTTGAAGTGATTACTTGCATGGAAATGCTCGAACATGTGCCCGACCCAACCGCCATTGTACAAGCCTGTGCTGATTGCTTAGTGTCAGGTGGTACAGCGTTTTTCTCAACCATTAATCGTAACCTAAAAGCCTACGCACAAGGTATTGTCGCTGCCGAATATGTGCTGGGTCTATTGCCACGTGGCACACACGAATACGCCAAGTTTATTAAACCATCAGAACTTTGCCATATGGCACGTGAAGCCGGACTAGAATTAATTAACCTACAAGGCATTCACTACCAGCCGCTGTCCTCACACTTCAAACTGTGTGACGATGTCAGCGTTAACCACCTTGCCGCGTTTCGAAAAGCATGAGCAACCCAACAATAAAAGCCATATTCTTTGATGCCGATGGTACGTTACTTGATACCGCACCCAGCATTACTGCAACCATTAATCACGTTTTAGCACAAGAAAATCGCGAGCCGGTGAGCGTACAACAAATGCGTCCGGTGATTTCTGCTGGTGGCCAAGGTTTAATGCGCACCGCCTTTGGCATTGACGATGAAAACCAAATAAAACAACTGGCACAACGCCTACTCGATCACTACCCACAATTTATTACGCAACAACTCTCCGTATTCGATGGCTACTATCCGGTGTTAGAACAATTAGAACAACGTGGCATTATTTGGGGTGTTATCAGCAATAAACATGAAAGCTTTTTAAAAACGCAAATGCAATACGTTGAACTGCATCATCGCAGCCTCACCTGCATCGGTGGTGATACGTATAAAAATAAAAAACCTCACCCACAACCACTACTTGAAGCCTGTAAGATTGCTGGCATCTCACCGCGCGAAGCAATTTATGTCGGTGATTGTGAAAACGATGTGATTGCCGCTAAACGTGCGGATATGCAATCAGCAATCGTTGAATTTGGTTACATCCCCGAAGATGGTTCACATCAAAACTGGGGCGCAGATCTGCTATTAGCTCACCCGAATGACCTCTTGCAAAACCCTTAACACAACATTAAAGCCGTCCGCTATCCAACTAAACGTACCTTATTTATTTCTTGTACGTAACAAATGGCCCATAATCAATTGATTTATATAGGAAAATAGCTCCGCTGTTTTAATATTTCATTAATAATGCTGCGCTAGAATCAAACATATAGTACTGGAAATAATAGTGTGGGCTATTGAGATGAGACTGGGCGAAACACAACCATCACTTACTAATGATTTAGAAAGACGCTTAACTGCCGTTAACATGGCAGTGCACTCATGCGCACCCAAAGGTTCTGGGCATTACACCATTGGCGGTGGAGTCACTCTTGATGATGTGGCCGGCTTAGCTGCTGATGTTAAACAACGTCGTCTTGCACTCATCAGAGATGCCCAAAGTTTCCTATCCGTTTCCACTTATAAATTTGAAGCAGATAGCGAAGAAGGCGTTGAAGTATTAGCTGCCATTAAAGACCGCCTAAGAACTGCAGCCGAATCAGATCAACCATTCACAATCAAAATGCTAATCAATCAACGTGGCGGCCCTAGCCGACTCTTGAAACCACGCGACAGACATCAACAATTAATTTACGATGAAGTTGCTCAGCTTAAGCAGCAATATGCAGACTACCCAAATATATCAGTCGACATCAAACCACACGATGCGTTGCTGCGTGATACATTCCACCAAAAGTTATGGGTTGCTGATAATGCTAACGCTGAAACTGTCGCCCTGTTAGGCAGTGGTGATATCTGGCATGCCAGTAATGAAGCACATCGTCGTCGTGAAATGTGCACCATACTTCGTGGTTTTCTAGCCAGAGAGCTACTCAGCGTATTCACAATGCTGTGGCAAGCAGGGTTGCCAGCCGTAAAACGTAATTTAAATTATATATATGCTGGCACTGCCGAGCAATTTAGCACCGCACCACAACCTTCACCAAAGGCAAGTGTTGCATCCGATGCAAAAACTAAACCCACCACTACACGCGGCATGATGATCAGCAAAAAAGAATTTGCCAGCATGCCAGATGCTACAGCACCCGCATTAGTGGCACTGGAGCAAGGCATCAAGCAAACACGCGCTGGTGAAACCATATCGATGATTGTTTCTAATATAAATAATCAACGTGTTATTGATGCGATTATTCAAGCCGTCAAACGCGGCGTTCAATTTCGTTTTTATGCGGACAAATATGAAAACCACCGCCAAGAAAGTCGATTCGGCGGCGGAACCAATATTGCCTCGATCGATAAAATTGTCAGTAAGCTCAACCCGGCACACTGGCCACAATTGGAAATCCGTTGGGCGACACGCGATGACAACTTATCAAAACTGGCTCCGCGTGCAGAAAAAAATCGTTACGGTGGCGTACACACCAAAGCCACCAGCTTTAGTTGGGGCATGACCTTGTCTGGCTCTAGCGCTTATGATGAACAAGCCAATTGCTCACGCGAATTAGATATGCTTATGTATGGCAAACCCGCTGTTAATCGGGTAACCGATGCGGTATTTACACCATTCTTTAATAAAGGTCGTGATTACTTTATTGACCGTGCGATTGCATTAGTCCCTGCCTACCACAAACAACTGCGACACGATCTCGCCAGTATCACAAAGAATTATCATAGCGAATCGACAGATCAACAGCGATGTCGTGCATACCAATTATGTGCGAATTACGTCGCACAACATGCAAATGATTTCGAAACAGTTGACGACTTCTATATTTTACACGCACGTGACTTACTGCAACGCTCAACCAAAGCGCATTCAACGTTACCTCAAAATATCGCCATTGATTGGAACGGCATTAAGATCAACGTGAGCAATGCCATCCAAGATTATTATTTAAAGCATGGTTCCACTGGGTTAAGCTTGTTCCACTCAGGTGGTCGCCACCGCGCGCAGCAATTATTAGCGGCATTAGAAAAACCAAATGCTTACACTGAGCAGCAAATAGCCCGCGTGCTGCTCAGCTTCCTGCACTATGAAGAATACAAATACAATGGCATCACGCGTAAAGCACGTTTAAATCCGGATTCACTAAATACCTATTTACTAAAAGCTATATTACAAGTTGATAAATTGCCCTGCGATGCCAATCAGTGTAAATCACAAGTAGTCGCTGCATTAGTTAAAGTGGCCTATCCGGTTGCAGCAGCAACAGTCGCACCTGAAGTTAATCCAGCGGGAACAGTACCAGTATCTCCAAGCGCCTCTACTGTCAGCAATGCGATGAGCACGCCAGTATCATCAGATGATGAGCGACGCCCAAGCTTCATTTAAAAGTTACCTGTAAGGTGACTTACTAAAAATTCTTCTTCCTTAGTTGGTTCCGGACGACTCGCTTGTTTAGGTGCATTTTCAGCAAATAATCTTTGTGAAATACCTCCCTTACCACTCACTACCCCAGTGCGCTTCCTTCCTCTTCTTTCGGGTGTGGTTTTTAGTCTATTGACTGATCGTAAGCTGCTACTAGCAGATGAACTTCCTGAATCACTCGCATCTGAAGCAGGTGGCGTATGAAAACTGCCCCAACTTTTGGCGTGTTGCTCTTCATATGAACTGGAAAAACGCTCATACGATAACGAACTTGGTGCCGACCTTGTCGGTGAGCCATAGGGAGGCTTTACAGCCACAGCCTTGGGAGCCAAAAAAATGCCACCTGTTTCATGCTCCTTAACATCAGGCTCGCCACCCAACGCAACACCAAATGCTTTTTTATGCACCTGAAGTATTCCCTTCATATCACCTTGCTTACCCGCCAGTAAAATTTCACGTAAGACTGGAAGATTTTTTCGTACTAAATAACCGCGAATTTGCGCTTGGATTTTTACACTGGCGTTTTCCGCTCCAGTGGCAATAAAATTATTTAAGTCATTCATTATCGCACTGCATGAATCTACTTCCGTCGGCTTCCAATCATCAGGCAACTGCTGCGCCTGTTCACCAACAAGCATCGATGGTAAACCCACAGTAAATAACGCGTCCTGCTTAATCTTCTTCATTTGATTGTAAATAAGATTAAAATATTTCTCTATAATTTTATCTGCTTGCCCCGGTTCAATATGTATCGTTTTTTCAAGTTGCTTTAGTTGATTCCATGTTTCTACCAAACCATTATTAATGGACTGTATCTGCTGCAAGATGCTCACTGTCGGTACGATGGCTTGTACATCAGTATGCAATTTCTTCATTATTTTTATTTTTTCATCATGACGATACCAAGCTAACAATGGATTAGGGTGAGCATATTTATGCAACTCAGTAATCAGCTTATGGATTATGTCATGTATGTCAGCAACCACTTGCTTAACGGCTACTTGAGATTGCTGTGTAGCCACATATTGCTGCAAATGTGTCACCTGCATTGGCTGCTCAATTTGCTGAATCGCATACTGTAAAAATGCAGGTCCACACGCCAATGATCGAAAATATATCTTTTGGTCAACTTCGTTATAGATAGGCAATTGATTCGCAAGCAGCCATATTTTTCTTGATATCTGCCGGTAAACTCGATCAAACCCCAATGGGCCATCTTCACGCAGCTTAAACAATATCGGCTTTAGCTGCATAATAAAATACTGATATTCCAAATCAATGTCCACAACATCATCGTTGCTCTCATCAATATCTGTTTTTGTCTCGCGCATAGTCTTAACCCTCACCGATATTACATTAGATATATTGATAAATGTCTAACCATGTAGCTGTTTAAATGATGCGATCATAACGCCAGCGAGCCCATTAATCAACGCAAAATCAATGATCGCATGCTATATTTTTGGACAGTCAAAATAAGGATAGAAATATGGATCGCATCGATGATATTTTAACGTTCTGGTTTGGTGAAATTACCCCTAGCGATTTACCACAAAGTGATAAAATAGCCGCCTGGTGGAGCCAAGATAAAGCTACCGATTCGTTGATTAAACAGCAGTTTTACGATGACCTACACCAAGCGATGGATGGTTACTATGATGCTTGGCTTGCTAATGCAAAAGGTCGCTTAGCGATGAATTTACTGATAAACCAATTCTGTCGCCACATTTACCGCGGCTGCCCAGAAGCTTATCAATACGACACGCTAGCGACACAAAATGTACTAGACGCACTTAAGCGCGGCATGGATCAAGAATTGTGCCCAATTCACAGAGCCTACTTATACATGCCATTAGGTCATAGCGAGCACATTGAATATCACGACTTAGGGGTTTCATTGTACGAACAACTCATCGCTGAATCCGATGAAAAGCTCGCCAGTATCCTTAATGTATTCCTGCAATACGCCAAAGCACGTCGCGATATCATCGCCCGTTTTGGTCGCTTTCCTCATCGCAATCCGATTCTCAACCGTGAATCAACACCCGATGAGCAGCAATACCTTAAGCAAAACTTTTCACACCACTAAGGCATTCTGTCATAGCCACCACCCACCCCGGGAAGCGGCCTCGTGTCATAAGCCAAATCACCTCTATCGCCTTCATCATCACTAGACTCATCACTATCAGGCTCTTTGCCATCAGCAGCACCAGTTGCTGGAGGTGGTGTTTTTGCACCACCAAATAAACCAGCCGATGCTGCCAACACTGTAGAAACAGCTGCGCCTGTTGCGGCTTCTTCGGGTGCCAAGCCAGCCGCTTCTGTTGGCGCCAGCATTTGTGCTCTGTATTGCAACATAGCTTGTGCATCTTCTACTGTAAATTCAATTGTCGCTTCACCTGATAGCGCATCTTTCTGTGCACGATCGCGCATGGACATACACGCACCCAGCGCCATAATCATACCATTACGTATTTGCTCAATATGACGAAATTTCGCCATATGATCGATATTATTTTTGGTGTAATGAGCATAAGCACCTTGAACAATCGGTAATTCTTTACTTAATTTGACAAACAACGCATCAAGTCGCTTAACACTGATTGGTGCTTCAAATAAAATAGCTTGAACACCAGTCCGCTTCTCAATGTCAGGTGACAGTAGAATCGAGTGTGCTGCTAATAAATCCCGCATCACAGTCGCACCTTGATGCGTTTGCCATAATGTAATCTGTGGGAATAACTGGCGAATATCCGCTAGTATGGTTGGCGGTATCTCTACGAAATTCTCAGCCGGTAAATTACGGTAAAATACACCCGGCATGTGAACTTTTTTCAGGTTACGCTGCAATACCCCACATGCCACTCGCTTATCTCCACGAAAAGTGAGATTGGACATTCTTAGGTACTCACCAATAGCAAACAAACTTCGCGCTTCATCTGCTGACTGAGATTCAGCCGCATCGGCATGCTTAGATTCAGACGCATCAGCTACAGGAACCTTAAGTTGCGATCTAATTAATTCCCCATATTTCAAACTAAAATCAACCAGAGAACCGTAAGTTGTATCAATCACTGCATCCGGAGGAATTAAATCTTCACGTCCTCTTGTTTTTAAGCGATCAATGGCGGCATTCAATTGCATAAACGAAACAAAACTTGTTTGAACCCCCTCACAACGCATCGTCTTTACATTTGACAAACCAGCAAGAAATGCCGAAGTCTCACTCTCCCTATCAAACTCAAAACCACAATCACTGATGTCCAACTCAGTGAGCTTTGATAGATGATCCCATATCACTTCATCAAAATTTGCACCCGTAATACCAGCTAACCTTAACGTGGTGAGGTTGGATGGCATCAAATCAACACCAGCACGGACAAATTTATCCATAAGAATATGTGTTTTACGTAAATCGAGATCAGTAATAAAATCAGCTAAATAAAAATCAGCCGCTTCACATCGTATGTGAACGCGCTGCAAAAAGCTCAGCAGATCAGACAACAGCACATGTTCATGCTTAAATGATCCTTGTGGCAGTTTAAAACGTGTCTTACCAGGCGGGTCATTACTATCAAAACTCAATAGTTGCTGCTTATCATCAAGCACCAACTGACAACTACTACCCACACGGCGATAAATCGATAACAACTGCTTGACCGTCAATTCATGCCCACGCAAGTCTAAATATTTGACAGGAGTAATGGAAGATAATGCTGCTAAGCTAGCTTCATTTAATGCAACATGCTGTAAATTGAGTGCATACACCCGTCTTTTTGTCTCAAAATCTTCCGAAACCGCTTTACAATAGTCAATGAAATTGTCAGTGGCCGTATCTCCTGGAAATGCAACCACGGCATGATCAACCTCGCCAGCCACACCCGTTGGCCCACCAGTGTATTCATACTCCTGGAAATTGCCTATAACAACGCCCGGCTCAAATCGATCTTGCAACTTATACCATGCTGATCTGCTCATCTTACACTCCCACAAGTGATTATTTCTGCAGCGTGTAGTATAAGGTTTTGTTCATACAAGGGAAGCGGATTGTCGACCGATACCAACATTGCAAGATGCGTCATTGCAAGGATATAAAAGAACACGAGGATAGGGACATCCGTTCGAGAGAACAGGTATCCCAGGTAGGTTTACGGTTGTGAAATATGGATTGATTATTTTACTATTTGACTGGATCCCGGATCGGGGTCCGGGATGACAGAGCAGAGCCCGGAATGACAAAACGGAGTCCGGGATGATAACACTACGATGACACAGCAGCGTTTAAATAGTTTTCCATTAACTCTTGATGTCCAGACACCGGCGCGGGATCAAGATCACGCTGCTCTGCCATCGCAGCACATTCAGTCAAATCAAAATCACCAGCCAGCATTTGCTTACCTTCAGCCAAGTGCCAACCAGCATAACGCTCATCTTTGAACTGTTGCCAATGATCTTCTGCCAGCATCTTCTCTGCAACCAACAAACCTTGCGCTAACGTATCCAAGCCAGCAATAAAGCCATAAAAAATATCTTCATGATCGATACTCTGCCGGCGCAACTTAGCATCAAAATTAAAACCACCTTGACCCAATCCACCGTTACGCACAATGTGATACATCACCAACGCTGTGGTTTTTACATCCATCGGAAACTGATCAGTATCCCAACCCAGTTGTGGGTCACCGGTATTCGCATCAACACTGCCCATCATGCCATTAGCACAAGCGTAAGCAATTTCATGCGCAAAGCTATGCCCCGCTAATGTCGCGTGATTGGCTTCAATATTCACTTTAAACACTTTTTCTAAACCATATTTTTGCAAGAAGGCAAACACGTGGCCACTGTCATAATCATACTGATGTTTCGTTGGCTCACACGGTTTAGGCTCAATTAATAACTGCCCCTTAAAACCAATCTTTTGCTTGTAATCAGCAACCATTGTTAAAAATCGTCCAAACTGATCCATCTCTTGTTTTAAATCGGTGTTGAGCAATGTGTCGTAACCTTCACGACCACCCCACAACACATAATTAGCACCGCCCAAATGATGCGTCGCATCCATCGCCATCTTGACCTGCATACACGCATATAAAAATACATCAGGGTTCGGATTAGTGGCCGCGCCCGCTAAATAACGACGATGACTGAATAAATTTGCAGTACCCCACAACAATTGCTTACCGGTGTCCTGCATTTTATCTGCAAGCAATTCAACCATGGCCATCAAATTGTATTGCGTTTGATTTAATGTCAAACCCTCCGGCGCTAAATCACGATCGTGAAAAGTAAAAAACGGCAAACCTAACTTGGCTAATATCTCAAAACCAACATCCACTTTATTACGCGCACACTGCATCGGGTCAACATCACGCAACCACGAACGATCAAATACCCCTCCACCAAAAGCATCGTCACCCTGCCAACACAACGTATGCCACCAACACATAGCAGGTCGCAAATGCTCTTCCATCGTCTTACCCATCACCATCCGACCCGCATCATAATACCGATAACTCATCGGATGTTTACTCTGCGGACCTTGACAAGTAATCAAATCAATTTCATCAAAATACATTTCTTTTAACTCCTTCTGCCTATGTATGTTTTACTACTTTAGTAATTAAGATTTATTATGCGTACTATATTAATCAGTATTCTCTCAACCTTATCCACCAACCCTTATCATTCATTTATCTCGAGCTTTAAAGTCGGTACAGGCCGCCAAAATAAGCTTTATTGTCACGATATAAACTCTTAAACAATCCTAACCGCTCTTCATAATAACGTTGCACCGACACATCCGGATCAAACACCTGCGTCACCGGTGGTGTCTGCAACTCCGTCACATCCGCAGCCGTATGCCCCAACCACGCCAACTTCGCCGCGCCTAAAGCACCACCGACTTCACACGAATCTAACACAGCAATCGGTCGTTGCAATACACTCGCCAATAACTGTGCCCAATGATTACTGCGCGAACCGCCACCCACTAAACGTACCTGCTGAATCTCAATACCCTTGGCTTGTAAAATTTGTTGTCCTTCAGCAAACGCTAAAGCCACACCTTCCAACACCGACTGCATCAATGCACTGGCGCCAGTGTCATAACTTAAACCAAAAAATACGCCGCGCGCATGCGGATCATTATGCGGCGTCCTTTCACCCGATAAATACGGTAAAAATATCGGCACGTTTTGCAACTGATGTGTTTCGGCCTGAAATAACAATGCATCCACATCACTGTGCGTTAACTTCGCCACCCAATCCAAACAACTGGCCGCACTTAAATGCACGTTCATTTCATGCCATCGATTCGGCAAACAATGACAAAACGTATGCACCGCCGATTCAGCATAGGAACGATACTGATCATCTGCAATAAAATACACGCCCGAGGTACCTAATGAAATAAAGGCCTCACCCGGCTTAGTCACATTCACACTGATTGCACTCGCCGCATTATCGCCCGCACCAGCAATCACCTGCACTTCGGATGACAAGCCCCAATGCGTCGCTAAGGATTTCGATAATACTGACGTCACCTGATTGCCTTCAAATAATTCAGGCATATGATCCTGTGATAACCCCGTCGCAGCCAACATTTTATCCGACCATTGACGCTGTGCCACATTCAACCAACAGGTGCCCGATGCATCCGACATATCAGTTGCATATTCACCGGTTAAACGAAAACGCAGATAATCCTTAGGTAATATTACCTTATGGATTTTGGCAAAATTCTCCGGTTCATTTTCTTGCAGCCACAGTAATTTTGGCGCAGTGAAACCCGGCATTATTAAATTACCCGTAATCTCAACCGCATCGGGTTCTCGGTTTACTAGTGTTTCGCATGCTTGAAATGAACGACCATCATTCCATAAAATCGCTGGACGAATCGGCTCACCTTTATCATTAACCAGCACAGCACCATGCATTTGACCCGACAAACCAATCGCTTTAATGGCGTCCACTTGTAGCGGGTAGTTTAATTTTAAATTAAAGAATGCTTCTTCAGTACCACGCCACCACGCTGCCGGATCTTGCTCCGACCATAACGGATGCGGTCGTGACACACGCAAGGGCGCACTGCTGCTACCAATAATATGTTGTTGCTCATCAACCAATACTAATTTAACCGACGACGTCCCAAGATCGATACCTAAATACATTAGCCAACCTCCTTACCAATATCACGAATCTTACGCCCCTCAAATAAATGCGCTTCAATTTGCTCCAAGGTGACACCTTTGGTTTCAGGCACCCATAAATAAATAAACAGCAAAGACAATAATGAAATAAGTCCGTAGGTTAAAAAGGTACCGCCCTGACCGGCAAAGTGAACAAAACTCAAAAAGGTTACTGCCACCAACCAATTCGAACCCCAGTTCACTGCCGTGCACACACTTGCACCTAAACCACGCACATGGATCGGAAATAATTCCGCAATCATTAACCACATCACCGGCCCTAAGCTAACAGCAAATGCCGCAATATAAACCAAAATAATAAATACGGACAGTTGCTGCATATGATGCGACATTTTGACAGAGGGTAAAAATAAATAACCCAACAATATTAATGATAACGTCATTATGCTAACGCCCAGTAATAATAAGAACCGTCGACCAAAACGATCAATCATTGGAATGGCCAATGCCGAAAATGCAACAAACACAATACCAATAAGCCCTGTCACCAATATTGAATTTTGTGCATCAGCAAATCCTGCCATCGAAAAAATCGTCGGCGCATAATACAAGATGGTATTTATACCAGTAACCTGCTGAATCAACGCTAACGCGATACCAATAATCAATACGGGAACGACGCGCGGTTGAAATAACGACTGCCAGCGGGCACGTTGGTAATTTAAACTGTGTTTAATTTCGTGAAACTCTTGCTCTGCTACCACATCATTGCCACGCACCAAGCGCAAAATACTGCGCGCGCGATCATCATGACCGTGCAAGATCATCCAACGCGGGCTGTATGGTAAGATACACATCGCAATCAATAAACCAACTGCTGGGATAACACCGATTAAAAACATTGCGCGCCAATCTTGCGCAAAAGAGAAATGATAATCGACACCATAAGACAGCAATAAACCAAGCGCAATCGACAATTGATTCAATGATACCAATGCGCCACGGTGTTTTGGCGGTGCAATTTCTGCAATGTATAAGGGTGCCGAATAGGACGAAATACCAATAGCTACACCCACAATTAATCGACCCATCACCAAACCTGGAATCGTATGAGCAAAACCAGTTAATAACGTACCAATAATGAAAATAATCGTATCAGCTACCAGCAATCGTTTACGACCCACCACATCTGATAAATGGCCACTGACCAAGGCACCTAAAAACGCACCGACCAATACCATACCAACAATAATGCCATTCATCTCTGCATTAAGCTGAAATTCATGTGAAATAAATAGAATCGCGCCCGAAATCACACCTGTATCATAACCGAACAGCACCCCAGCAAATGCCGCGACTAAAGCAATAAACCAATATAATCGACCGGAGTGCGCGCCACTGTTCTCTAATGATTTCATGCAAGGTCCTTAAGCAAAACCGGCATTATATCAGATTATGTCAAAACTTCGCGTCATTGCTTGGCGCGCGCTCTCCCTTAAAGATCTCCCACGCGTAAAGTTAAGCGAGAGCCGCTGCTCAATACCAAACACAACCCATACGACTCGAACTCAAATACGTAAAACTGCGGCACACTTCGGTTTCTTTAGCCTGAAAATGTGGACTTCTATTGGCCAAAATATCAGATAATTTTTGTGTACTGTTTTCTGTCAGATGGTTCCAGCCATATACCGTCATTTTAGCCTTGCCTTCACACTTATTTTTCAATGCGTTGAATTGAGATGGGTTAGTGCGAAAGCTGCCGCGGCATTCTCGATAGAGCATATTATAACTACTGATCGAGAATGAATCATGAATCTTAGCAAAAGATTGATCAGTGTCGTTCTCTAATATAAAAGTTACGCTTTGATGAGTTACACGACAACTACTGCCCGGTGATAACTCGTCGTAATTGCAATCAGGCGTTGCCGCAAGTGAAAACAATGGTGTTAGCAACATGGCTGCTGCGATTGCAATACTTCTAATAGTCATTGGATATACCCTCAATAATTTAAATGCTAGACATATCGAAATATATCACCTGGCACCAATACATGTCTACTCATACGCACCATTATTTATTGATTCAAACAGTGGTGCTCCCGACCAATACGTTAAACCTTCTAAACAATTTTCACAACATCACAATTGATCGAACACCACACCAATCAAGCCAAGATTTTGATGGTTATATATTAATATAATCAGTAGCATAGAGACCAAACAAACTGCAAGCTTCATGTCATATTTCAACTGCTATAATTGGCCAAGCATAGTTGAGGAGATAGCCATGAAATCACTGATCATCAGTTGCTGTATTACTGCCGTTATTGCACTATCCACAAGTAGTGTACTGGCCGACACTTCCGCTATTGTTACTGAAACCCCGCCTATCATACCTTCCGATGGATCACCCATCACCTCAACGGAACAAACGTCACCTGATAGCACCTTGTCTACTGAAAATATCGACACCTCATCGACTACAGCCACCAAGGCATCATCCATAAAGCCATGCAAATTAGCTTCCGATTTTAAAGCCACAAACCGTTATGTCTATCAATGCAGCAGCGGTGAAAGCTACAATATCGATGCAGCCAAGTTACGTCACTGCAAAGCTGGCGGCGTCGCCGAAGAAGATAATACCGTCAGTAAAAATCTGTACTCATTATTTTGTCGTGACGGATCAAGCACAACAGCCACCTGCACTAATGGCTTTTTCACTAAGCCTCACCAACTAATGATCAACGGTACAAAGCAAATCGTGATCACCTGCAAGGATAATGGCTAAGCAATCAAAACACCAATTGATAACGCACTGAGCGCCCCTGGCCATATCGCTGAATAAAATTATGTTTAACTAATTTTGACAACGAGTTGGTTATTGAGCGTTTTCAATTCGAGTCGAGGCCCCTACCATACCAATCAGTGCGTAGCGATGAAGCGCATCTAATATATCGGCATCGTAATGACTAATATCAGCGTAAACTAGTGCAATTTTTTTTGCAGCTCTTGCAATTCAGCAAGTAGCTCTTCGGATAATGAATAAGATAACATTTGCTAATTGTACCTAATTGGGCAACGTTTTATTGCCCAATTAAGCCCAATTACACAGTGTGCTGGAATAAATCAATGAGTTAGCGACGCTGAAACCACTTCATATACATCCGGTGACAAACCTTCCACCGCAATAATACGCTCCAATTGCTGCTTCATGAGTTTTTGGCGCGACTTGTCCATCTTCTGCCAACGAATCAATGGCTCACATAAACGCGCTGCAGTTAAGCGATTATGCTTATCTAACGCCATCACTTGATCGGCCAAAAAGGCATACCCGGAACCATCAGCTGCATGAAAATGAATTAAATTAGCCGTAAATGCACCCACCAAAGAACGCACATTATTCGGATTCAATAAATTAAACGCATCACTGGCTACAATCGCTTTCACTTCAGCCAATGTATTCGGCAGTGAAGAACAGGCCTGTACTGCCAACCATTTATCCATGACCAAAGCTTCATCTTTCCATCGTTGACGGAAATCTGCTAATGCTTGTTGACGCGCAGGTGATTCAAGATCATTTAAAGCTGTCAATGCTGCCATGCTATCGGTCATATTTTCTGCCGTATCAAACTGTTGCTTAACGATATCAATCATGTCATCTGTTGCTAACGCCGCAAGGTAGTGCAAAGCTACGCTTTTCAAACTGCGTTGCGCTGCATTAGCCGGTGAATATTCCGGTGCTAAATCACTGGCAATACGATTATACGTATCTAACCACTCATCTTGTAATTGCATCGCCAAGGTTTCAATGATTTTGTTTCTCACTGCATGCACCGCATCAACATCCGCTTCCGGCATGACTTGCATCAAATAGTTTTCAGTAGGCAAGGTAAATAACATCGCTAATAATTGTGGGTCTTCTTGTTTACTGGTCAACATCGCCGACAAGTGTGACAGCAACACCATATCTAAGTGCGCATCGTATTTACCTTTACGACGATACTCTTCAACACCCGCTAAAATCAAACGCACAAAATATTGTTGCGCCGCATCCCAACGACTGAATGCATTGGTATCCTTAGTCATCAATGTTAATAGCTCTTGATCACCGTAGGCATAATGCAACTTTACTGGCGCCGAAAAATCACGTAACAATGATAATGCTGGTAACTGCTCAACATTAACAAACTCAAACACCTGATCCTCTTCGGTGATATCTAAAATACGCGTACCATTGATCGCTTCAGCCTCGCCCGCCAATTGCGTTGGCATCTCACCTTCAGCTGACATAAAACCCATTGCCAACGGCATTTCAAACGGCAACTTATGATCTTGGCCAGGGCCTGGGGTTTTCGGGCAATGCTGACGCACTTCCATTCTTAATGTTTTAGCATTGCTATCGTATTGCGCCTTCACCGTTAATTCAGGCGTACCGCCTTGCTTATACCAACGACAAAACTGCGTAAGGTCTTTACCAGACACATCCTGCATGACAGCAATAAAATCTTCTGTGGTTACCGCTTGGCCATCGTAACGTGAAAAATATTCATCCATCGCTTCACGGAATTTTTCTTTACCCATAAAGGTACGAATCATACGAATCACTTCCGAACCTTTTTCATACACAGTTACCGTATAAAAATTATTGATTTCGATATATTGCTCGGGTCGAATTGGATGCGACATCGGGCCAGCATCTTGTGCAAACTGAATATTACGAATGGTATTCGCCGCTTTAATACGCACCAATAGCGGTGACGTCATGTCTTCACAAAATAATTGCTCACGTAAAACCGTCAAGCCTTCTTTTAATGTGATCTGAAACCAATCACGACACGTAATACGATTACCCGACCAGTTATGAAAATATTCATGGCCAATCACCCGTTCAATATTGGCATAATCTGTATCCGTTGCAGTATCTTGCCGTGCCAACACACACTTGGTATTAAATACATTCAAGCCTTTGTTTTCCATCGCGCCCATATTAAAGTCGCTAACGGCAACCACCATATAAATATCAAGATCGTATTCACGACCAAAGGTGTCTTCGTCCCATTTCATCGAACGCACCAATGAATCCATCGCAAATTGACCTTGATCCAAAAAGCCGCGCTCTAAGAATAAACGTAGCGCCACTTCACGACCTGACATCGTGGTAAAGGTATCTTCAATTAAATCGAAACTTCCTGCGACCAATGCAAATAAATAACAAGGCTTGAGTGAAGGGTCTTCCCATTTCACCCAATGGCGACCACCTTCGGTGTCACGTTCTTCAATTAAGTTACCATTGGCTAATAACATCGGGTACTTTTGCTTATCCGCTGTAATCGTTGTGGTAAACGTTGTCATCACATCAGGGCGATCCAAGAAATACGTAATGCGACGGAACCCTTCCGGCTCACATTGCGTGCAATAGTTACCACTGGATTTGTACAAGCCACTTAACTCGGTATTTTCTTGCGGCTTAATCATCACCACGGTTTCTAAACTAAATTTATCCGGCACATTGTGAACCAACAAACCGTCGTTTAATACCGCATATTGCTTGTCTTCTAATTGCTTACCATTTAAGGCAATATCGCGCAATTCAAGCGCTTCACCATCTAAGCGTAATTCCGTTGCATGGGTTTTTGCTTTGGGGTTGCGCTTAAAGTTTAAAATAGTGCGCACCAACGTTTCATCTTCATGCAAATCAAAATGCAAATGCACATTTTCAATAATAAAATCGGTCGGTTGGTAATCACTAAGGTATTTTGTATTAGGGGCAGTTTCGCCGGCTTGCTTTTCAACAGCTACCATGGTCATTTCTCACTAGGTTCATTTCAGATGCGCACATTCTATCACCATACGACGCGACAAGAAATAACGATACTGGGTTTTAGACTGGATCCCGGATCAAGTCCGGGATGACACCCTTCGAGACAACCGCTTCGCGGTTTCCTCAGGGTAATCGAACTAGTATGGCAGCGTCAAAAAGAATAGGTTTCATGTCTTGGGTTACCAAGCCGCAGCAATAGATAGCCACAAACACCTGACAGCAATGAACCGAGTAGCACACCCATGCGCACATAGGTCATATGCTCCATGCTGGCAAACGCCAACGAACCGATAAATAAACTCATGGTAAAACCAACACCAGCAATCATCGCCATGCCATAGATACCCAGCCAATTACTGTTGTAAGGAATACGCGCCCAATTCAACTTAATCGCCACCCAAGTAAACCCAAAAATACCAATCTGCTTACCAAAAAATAAACCGAGCGTAATACCCAACGGAATCGGATGCAACAGCTGCCCCCAGTCCATGCCTTTAAATGAAATACCCGCATTGGCAAATGCGAATAGGGGTAAAACCATAAAGGCAACCCAAGGATGCAGCGAATGTTCTAGCTCGCGCACTGGCGATACACTGTCACCGTCTTTGGTCGATACCCGCAAAGGAATCGCAAAACCCAAGATAATACCCACTAACGTGGCATGTACACCGGACTTCAAAACGCATACCCACATAATAATACCGACAATAAAATAAGCCGCTCGATGCGTCACTTTAAACCGATTGAGTAATACCAACACTAGAGTCAACAGAGCCGCAGCGGCTATTAAACCCAGCGAAATATGATGCGTATAAAAAATAGCGATGACTACAATGGCACCAATATCATCGAAAATGGCTAATGCTGTTAAAAAAATCTTTAGTGATGGCGGAATACGTGACTTTAGTAACGCTAAGATACCCAATGAAAAAGCGATATCCGTCGCCGTAGGAATCGCCCAACCACGTATATTATCCCCATGACCGTGATTAATGACGACATAAATTAGCGCTGGCACCACCATACCACCGGCAGCTGCAATACCGGGTAATAATGCTTTAGCCCTACTGTTCAACTCACCTTCAAATAATTCACGCTTGATTTCTAAACCAACCAATAAAAAGAAAAACACCATCAAGCCATCATTAACCCATAACTGCACAGGCTTAGCGAGCGCAAATTCACCCAGGCGAATACTGAACGTTTGATTAAAAAACGCATGGTAGTAAACTGACCAACCACTATTGTCGATAATTAGCGCGAGTATTGCGGCCAAAAATAATACGATACCGCCACTACTTTCCAATCTAATAAATTCACGAAGAGTTCTTACTGGCATACTTTTCCCTATTGCGTTGCTTGAAGCATGGCAATACTTTATCATGCTGATATGAATGCGTACACTATGCTAGCTATTATCATCACCCTGGCCGTTTTAATTGGTTACATTAATCACCGATTTATTCGCCTACAAATGACGATCGCCATTATGGCGGGCGCGATGATTCTGTCATTGCTGTTATTATTTTTACAATACACCGGCGCAACCAATATTACACCGCACGTTACTGCCATGATCGAAAATCTCGATTTTAGGCATTTATTATTAAATGGCATGCTGAGCTTTTTATTATTTGCCGGTGCCTTTACTGTCGACTTAGACTTATTAAAACAACAACGCTGGCAAATCGGCATTTTAGCCTCCGTCAGTACCGTCGCTTCTGCTTTAATTATTGGCTATCTCGCCTACTTGCTACTGCCCTTTTTAGGCATACATGTACCACTATTATACTGCTTCTTATTTGGCTCACTGATTTCACCGACCGACCCGATTGCGGTATTAGCCACCTTCAAAGAAGTGGGCGCACCAAAAGCGCTGGAAGTCTGCGTCGCTGGCGAATCATTATTCAATGACGGTGTTGGCATTGTGATGTTCACTACGCTTTATCAACTGGCCTTTACTAGCACAACCATTACCGCTGGCTCAGTAACTTTACTATTTTTAAAACAAGCCGTGGGCGGTATTGCCTACGGAGTCATTATTTCATGGGTAGTTTCGAATTTATTAAAATCCGCCAAAGGCCGCAAAATGGCCATGCTGCTCACCATCGCATTAGTCACTGGTGGCTATCAATTAGCCTTAGCCATCGATATTTCTGGGCCACTAGCAATGGTCGTTGCCGGCATTTATTTAGGCCATCAAGCACGCCGCGGGGATTTCGGTAAAAGCACTGTTGAAGCCATGGATGTGTTTTGGGAGCTCATTGATGAAATCCTCAATGCGGTATTATTTTTATTGATCGGCTTAGAATTACTCACCTTGAATATTCATGGCAAACAAATGATAGCCGTATTCGCCGCCATTCCGATTGTGTTACTGGTACGTTTAATCACTGTTGCGATTCCAATGCGTGCATTAAAGCATCGCGGCAAAACAGCACCGTATACCATTAGCATTCTAACTTGGGGTGGTTTGCGTGGCGGCCTTGCTGTGGCATTAGCCTTATCATTGCCCGCTGGCAGTGATCGGCATTTAATCCTGGCCATGACTTATGCCATTGTTGCGTTTGCTGTGATTGTGCAGGGCTTATCGATTAAATCATTGGTTAGGCTTAGTAAACAAAGTTAATTTAATATCTCACTAAAATCTATAATCGATGAAAAATAGCCCGTTTGCACTAAATCCTCAGTCACACCATTAACGTGTATCAACACCGGCCGGCATGAAAAACCTTTTGGTTTTTTTATTCGATTAATCTTTTGTTGTATTTCTGAGACAACATCAGAACCAATAGGGTTTTTAGAAAACTTTATTTCACAGACATATAACGTATTAAATTTTGTTTGTATCATGTAATCAATTTGGCAACCCTGCTGCCTTGTTGTCTTCCTTTGAAAAAAAGGATTATCGTTAACAACATCCACTGCATTAATGTTTAAAAAATCTTGAATGAAATTTCGATTATTCAACACTAAATTCTCAAACTGTAATCCCAAAATAATACGCCATTCTGACAATGAAGCGAATGATACAAACTCATAACTGCCACGATCTATTTTCGTTTTATATTTTTCAATATATCGCAGATAAAATCGCATATAATTATCACTTAACCGATACTGACTTAATCGGCTATCTTGACCATTTTCAATATTCCATGTGTAGTCACGCCGAATAAACCCACACAGCGATAGCTCATCCAAATATTCCGTAAGTAACCCCGTTATTTCTACTTGGCATGCTTCACTAATCGCACCAGTCTCTTTAGGTGCATTAACCAAAGATCTTACAATAGCCTGGTATAAAGGGGTGCGACGTTGGAACATATTTGAAAATATATGCCCAAATTCATCAACCAATATCCCTCCCTTTGTGAAACAAAGCCTTGCTATATTTTCCTCAGAACTGATTGCAGGATTTATTTCTTCCAAATAACGAGGAACCCCGCCTACAACAGAGAGTAATTTAAATTTTTCATAT
The DNA here is from genome assembly GCA_029212925.1 of Coxiellaceae bacterium. Classification (GTDB taxonomy): domain Bacteria; phylum Pseudomonadota; class Gammaproteobacteria; order Coxiellales; family Coxiellaceae; genus JARGNX01. The sequence continues at coordinate 71,724 of JARGOB010000014.1, forward strand.
ACAGAAATATTTTGATACTTGTCATGCCAAAATTCAGCACAATCCTTTAATGGTAATTCCTCTAATGTAAGCGTATAGGATACACGCCCTAAAAACCCAGTACTGGCTAATATATTCTTCTCAATCCAAGCACTAGCAGAACCACAAATAACAAACACTAACTGTGGGTTTTTCTTAAATAATTCATCCCACGCATGCTTGATTTTACTTAAGAACTCGGAATCTTCGGATCCCATCCAAGAAATTTCATCAAACAATAATACAACACGGCCCTGTTTAATTTTTTCAAAAAGCAATTGAAAAAGTTTAGTCCAATCATCTGCTTTCACTTCAGGAAGTTCTGTTTGCTGACTAAGCTGTAATGCAAAGTGATCTCGCTGCATTTGTGCCGTTGTTTGCTTGGTTGGTGCAAGACCTGCAAATGAATAGAATGTCGAATTTTTCGCAAACTCTTTTATCAGTCGACTTTTACCAATTCTCCTACGGCCTCTGACCACAATCAGTGATGCTGTCTGCTTCTCTAGGTAAGGTTTTAAGCAATTCAACTCCTTCAAACGCCCTACAAACTGACCAAAATCGTCTAACATATTGATTTTCCATTAATTAAATTAAATACTGCAAATATGCTTTTGTCTGTTTACAGTATTATTTTAACACTCAACTATGATACTGTAAATGATCATTTGTCTGTTTACAGTATTTATAATGAAAATTTATTTATTAATCATCAGGTTGCTTGATATGCTGATCAACAAACGCTTGATGCGCCTGCAGTTCTTCATCGGTGGCCTTGATCACCGGCAGTGGTTCCGCATCACGTTGCCACTTCACTTTACGTGCCGCCCTGGCAGCCTGTTTATCATCACCATCACCGGTTGCAAATAGCCCTTTTTGACCACCGGTTAATAGTAAGTAGACTTGCGCTAATAAGTCAGCATCAATTAATGCGCCATGCAAATCACGCTTGGAATTATCCACATGCAAACGACGACACAACGCATCCAAGTTATTTTGTTGACCGGGAAATTTTTTACGCGCCATGGCTAGCGTATCTACTACGCTGCAATAATCCGCCACTAAACCAATCGCTGGTTTATATTGACGAAACTCATGATTAATAAAACCGACATCAAACGGTGCATTGTGAATCACTAACTCCGCACCTTTTATATAGTCATAAAACTCATCGGCTAACTTGGCAAACACCGGCTTATCGACCAAAAATTCATTAGTGATACCATGTACCGCCATCGCACCCGCCTCGATATGACGCTCCGGATTAATATACACATGATAGTTATTGCCAGTTAAACGACGATTAACCATTTCCATGCAACCGATTTCAATAATACGGTGACCCTGTTGCGGACTGATGCCAGTAGTTTCAGTATCTAAGATGATTTGGCGCATTTCTCTATTCCTTGATTAGCCAGTTCGTCAGCAATTTCATTTTCAACATGACCAGTATGACCACGCACCCAATGCCAATCAACCTTATGATGCCGCTCAACTTGTTGCTCTAACTTTTGCCATAAGTCTGCATTTTTAACCGGTTTCTTAGCCGCTGTACGCCAACCATTTTTTTTCCAGTTAGCGATCCATTCCGTCATGCCTTTACGTACGTATTGTGAATCCGTGGTGATACTGACATCACAAGCATGCTTAATCGCACGCAAGCCTTCAATCGCCGCCATCAGCTCCATACGATTATTGGTGGTCTCACGCTCACCGCCGCATAAACGCTTTTCGGTTGTATCATGGCGCAATAACACCCCCCAGCCACCAGGCCCCGGGTTGCCTCGACAGGCACCATCAGTAAATAATTCAACAAGTTTTGGCATAACATCCCTTAGCTCGCTATAACAGAGCGACATCATACACGGAAAATTGACAGGTTCACAATTATAGATCACTTACCTAAAGGCACAGATGGCCCAGCAGCTGGGGCAGCACCACCCTCCGCAGGAGGAGAATCTTCACGTGTGTCCGCCCCAAATAAAGCTGAACCACCAACTGGCACAACCCCTCCCGCATCGGCTGTCACACTACCAAATGCAGAACCTGCTGACGATGAGAGACCGGTAGTCACCGCACTAGCAGGCGCGAAACTTTGTACAGCTTCATACAAAGTCGCATCGTGACGCAAAGTTAATGAGTTGGCTAGTTGATTGACCAACGGCTGGATCATGACGAATAAAGCATGAATATCCATATCAGGTATGGATTTTTTAAAATCGATTTTTACGCCGCGCTTGGGTGACTGATTTACTAAGCATTGAAAACGCAATTGATAAAATGTCGTTACAAACTTATGCAATGCCGCCTTATCCAATGGCGCAGTAGATAACTCCATTAAAGCGGCAGTTAACTGATCTACTGCAGCCTTGTCTGTATCTGAACGTGCCGCTTTGCCATCCAATGCAAACGCCTGCAGTATCGGATAAACTTTCATAATAAGATCAACATTAGCTTCTACTAGCCCTGCAGTATCAGCACTCGCATCGTAATAACTCGAATAATGTTCACGCGCCACTGAAATATTAGGTGCCGACGGATCAATACTCTTTAACTGTCGCGATATCCCTGCTTCAAGCTCCAAGGCGCTTAAGACATAATCGGTTAATTGATCGGTATGGCGATCCAAAACAGCATTACCTGGTACGTTAACCAAACGATCCAACCAAGCCGCTGAATGCGTAGGTATATCCGCGCCAGTTACTATTTCATTACATACCACTGGGGCAATGGCAAGCGGAGATACTGCTTCTGCCGCGGGATCAAGCTGTAACTGTTTATCGTGTTCGGTATAAATCTGTTTTAAGCAAAGCTGGTAATGTTCACAAACGGCATTTAATTCGACCGTTTCAATGTTATCTGTCTCAGCCAGTAAACCAATCTGTTTTAATTTCACCTCAAAACCAGCCAACGTGTCAACACCCGCCGGTAGGTATGCTGCGTCAGCTTTATATCGTGCAAATCCGATCACATGAGTCATTAAATCGGATATACGTAACAAGTCTTTATCTTCTGCCTGTTTACCCCGGACGCGCGGTCGCATCCATCGATAAAAATCCATATGAGCCAATTGAACACAGACACGTGCTTGTACCACTTGTTGAATCACATCTACCGAAGGCACACCTGGCAGTTTTAGTAACATCTCAATAGAACCATTCAACAAACTTTTTATCTCTCGCACCATTAATGCTGGCTTTAATGCATCCAAGAAAGGCGTTGTTGATTTTGTAGGTACATAATCGGCTGGCAAGAGCTCATATAAGGTAAAGCTAGCCTCAGGGTTATAGCGGCCTTGCGCCATAAACTTAATAGCAATATTGGCGATCGCAAAAGTCAATTCATCCCGCGGCATCAAGCATTGCTGCATGCCAGCATCAACAGCCAACAAAGCCCTCATCAGGCGTGGTTCAACTTTTTTATCTGTTACAAAAGAAGCTGTGCTGTTGTCACTAATCAATGCCTGCAAGGCAAAATTCAGATCAGCAAACAAGCGTTTGCTAGCTGCGCTACTGGATTCAAAATCCCCTGCTGCAATACGCGCTTCTAGTGCTTGCACATCAGGCAATATATGTGTTTTTAGTTCTTCAATCGTAGCTGTGGTAACAATATCGAGGCGCATGACATGATTCCGTATAAATTCTCTATACGGTATTGTAAAACAACTGGATTAAGCAGGTATTAAAGCAAAACAATCAGTCGCACTAAATCACACCGCAAGCACAAAACACTTTGCATTTATATTGAATTATCAGCCACTTACCAATAATTAAGTCCCTAAACGCACCACACCGTCTTCATCATGCTTCGCGCCTTCAACAGGCAAAACAACAGGGGTTGGTGTCACTGGCAGGCCAAAAGTGGCCGAACCACCGACGGGAGCTGCAACTGCAGCGCTGGCAAATCCACTGGTTACTGCTCTATGTAACTGCCTATCTGTTTGTAACGTAATGCAATTAACCAACTGATGCACTAGCGGCTGCAGACCTAATAAAACAGCGGCACTGTCTGTGATTTTCGCGTCCGGTGTTTGCTTCACTCGTACTAATTGTGCATAACGCAACTGATACAAGGTCATCACTAACTTATAAGCACTCGACTTATCTAATGGATCCGCTGCTACCTCAGCAATAACTAGCGATAAACACTTAACAGCAGCAATATCCTCAGCGGTTCTAACGACTTTCGCATGCGCCATATAAGCCTCTAAAACGGACCTCATGCGCATCGGTAGGTACTCACTCTCCGCCCGTGTTTTAGCATGGACTTCATCATCATAATGTTGGGCATAATGCTTCGTTGCCACATCAATGGGTGACCACGCCGGATTAATTGCAGCTAACTGTTGCGATATCATTTTGTCACGCGCCACAGCATCCTTTACAAAATCAGTTAATGTATCAACACCGGGATCAAACTCAACATCACCAAATATAATTGATAAAAAACCAAACTCGCCCGTGCCTCCACGCTCAGCTGCTTCTAATAGCTGATAAAAACCAGCCGGATCAATTGAATAAGGTACCAGCTGATCATGTGCCGTATATAGCTGCTGCATTCGTGCTGTATACGCCGCAACAACTGCTTCATAACTTACGTCAGCAAGTTCATCTTCTGGTTTAATTAAACCGCATCGTATTAAGTTAGCTTGCAATATTTCTGGCGTCACGTCGACCGGCAAACTTTCACTAAACGCATAGCGCGCAAACAAAAGCAGCTGCGCGCCAAGCTCATCAAGTAATGACTCTGACTCAGCCAACCACTGCTGTCGCTGCTGCCTAGCGGTTTGGCGCTCACTAAACCACTCATAATGCTCAATGTGTGCCACTTGCACGCATACTGGCCCGTATATATCGGCTGTCTTGACGTCACTTAAATGTCGTGCTTTTCGAGTCAATAGTTTATCAAATGGCTTAACACCATAATATTCAGCCATGGCTTGCATAAACGGTGTTTTCGAAGTGTCAAACCTCATTCCCCCCAAAATGACTTTATCGAGTACGGAACGATCACATGCTTCAAATGCTTTCTCTTCTGTGATTAACAACTGCATCAAACTAACGGCTACACGATGGCTCATCTTACAGCGTGGCAATATGCATTTTTGCAAACCCACATCGGCTGCACTGACTAAACGCGCCGCGTCAGGATGCATTTCTGTTTCAGTTTCCTGCAAGGCCGCACGGTTACGATCATTACCCAACCGTGTCAACACCGCCAAGAGATCATTAAGCAATGACAAGATAGAATAATCAGCGTCATCGACTTTTGCTTCTGCAGCTGGACTACTCAACTCTGCAATCCATTCCCGCAGTTGCGGCAGTATCGCCAGAATAGCAGCTCCAAACTCTTTAGTAATGACCGTTGACCCAAGCGGCATAAAAACCCCCACGTATGATTAATGCAAGGCAGCCAGTATAAAAGCCGTAAAAATTAAATCAAGGTGATCAACGTCGAACACGCGCTGAAGGCTCAGCACAGACAGAAGCAGGCGTTTCCTTCATGGCCCACCAGCTGGCCTTAATGGGTGTCATCGTCACGATTTGTTTTTGCGCGACTACCGTATAGATACCGCCACAGCCGGCCCAACAAAACTTTCCAACCATTTCTAATGCGGTGCGTACCCGTTTGCTACGCGTACAATTAAGCGGCCCTTGATAGCAAAAGCAATCTTTCTGCATGGCACCGTAGCCAATCTCACGCAACCAATATTCCACTTTATCAGGTCGCCAAAAATGCCCAGACCACGGGATACCTTTACGGCGATGCGCCCAACGATGAATCCCCCATAAACTCCATGGCGCAAAACCTAAAATAACAATATGACCGTGTGGTGCTAAACACTGATAGACTTGACTAAGTAATTGGCGCGGCGATTCTATGAATTCCAATAGATGATCGATCACCACCAAATCAACGCTATTCGGTGCAAATGGCATTTCAGTAAAATCAACTTCAATTGAATGCAACTGATCAGTGCATTTCACTTTGGGTAACACATGAAATTGTTGCTTAATCGGTGATGACTCTAATAACGCCAAATTCGGCGGCCCACCCATTTGCAATGCGTATTGGCCAAAAAAGTTCGGTAACATGCTCGCTAATTGCTCACGCTCAAGCGCCGCCACCAAGTCACCAGGCGGTGCTTGATACCAGCGTTGCATTGCGATAATCTGCTTGTCCATAGACACACCATCCAATTAAGAGGCCAGCATGCATCAAATCACGCCGATTCCAGCATTCAATGATAACTATATCTGGGCGATAGGTCACCCCGGAAATAATGCCTTAGTTGTCGTCGATCCCGGTGATGCCAAGCCAGTGATTGACTATATCGAATCTGGCACCAGTCAGTTGGCAGCGATTTTATTAACCCATCACCATCCAGACCATGTCGGTGGTGTAAAAGAGTTGATCAAATACAGCCCGGCTCCAGTATACGGCCCCGCCAAAGAATCACTGCCGCATTGCGATCATCCGCTCAGTGATGGTGATGATATGTATCTAGCCGATATCGAAATGAGCCTCAAGGTGTATGACATTCCCGGGCATACCGCCGGTCATATCGCCTTATATAATGATCAAACACTATTTTCTGGTGATACCTTATTCGCCGCCGGTTGCGGCCGCTTATTTGAAGGCACGCCCGAACAAATGCACCATTCGCTATCACGCTTGGCGGCATTAAATCCTAATACACATGTGTATTGCGGTCATGAATATACGCTAGCGAATTTAGCGTTTGCTGAAACAGTCGAACCGAATAACCATGCGATTAAACAACGCATCGTGATTTGTAAAGAAAAACGTGAATTGGGTATGCCAACCTTGCCTTCAACTATTGCTCAAGAACTCGAAACTAATCCATTTATGCGCTGTGATCAAGCTGACGTAAAACAAGCCGCCGAAACACACAGCGGCAAAACACTTAACTCAGCGGTTGAAGTGTTTGCTGCTGTGCGTCAATGGAAGGATTCGTTTTAAACACCTGAAGTCGGTGTACTAACAAAAACAAAATCATCTTCACCATCATCGCCTTCAGCTGGAACAACAGAAGCAGCTGTTGGCGATGCACCGGCAGCCACAACACCCAATCGTGTAACTAACTTAGCAGCTGATGGTAATGCGGTTGGTGATGGTGATGCATCACCGTCTGAACCTGATGACGCCGTAGCAGAAGACGCATCCACAGGTGTTACTGGTGAACCTGCTGGTGATACTTCAGCCACCGGCTCAACTAAAGCTCTAGCCTCGACAGCTGGCAAAGCCAGCAATCGATCAACTAGTTCCGCATCATTGCTCAGTTGCATCGCATCCACTATTGGCACCATCAATTTAAAGGCTTCAGTCAAATGGATACCAAAATTCGAAAAGGTATTAGTCGCAGGATAATCCCTGTAAACACCTGTATGGCCCAGCAAATGTTTTAACTGCACATGCACATCAAATAATTCAGCATAAGCAAACAATAAAGCGGCCTTACTGTTGGGGCGTGCTTTCAGCATTGTAAATGCTGCAACCAAACGATCCGCTAAAGCACCTTTAGCATTATCACGTTTATATCCAACCACACCGTCAGTTACACTCTCTCTAGCGATACTGTCAGCAAGTGACGCAATAATTGTTTCAGCCGCGGCTACAATCTCACCCTTTCGGCCAGTTACTGCTGCGCCATCTACGTTTGCTAAATGATGCTCTATCATGCTGTCACCAAGCGCTACACCTGTATCAGCTAAATCAGCACGCAGCTGTTTATCTTGCTGAAACAAATCAATCCACTGTTGTTCTGCCGACTGTTCAGCCTTTTCGAACTGATCAAAAGACAATGCATCTACCTCATCGGTTTCATGACCGGAAGAGAGCAATGTCATTTGAAGTTGTGCCAGGCGCCCCACAAAAGATTTTTCATCAAACACGCCACGGACTTCAGCAGCCATATTCTCTGTTACCCACTTAACAGTGAGTTTATAGATCTCAGCAATATCTGCTCGAGTAACTTCTGCTGCCGCTTTACTACCAATTACTGCTTCAGCAACATCACAATGTGCCTTTAAACTCTCAATGTCTGATACAGTAAATGTGGTTTTGTTGGCACAATCATGCAATGCTGCAAAGGCTTCTTTTACTTTAATGCTAAAGTGATTTGCTTTCATCGTTCTTTCTGCCATGCGCAAGCTTGGATCAAGTACCGCTGAATTCAGTTGCATAGCATTAACCGCACTTTGCTTAACTTTATTAATCTTACCCGCTATTGTAGACGATACTTGAGCCAACCTTTTAGCTAAGAAACCCAGCATCGTACCACCAACTGAACCACCAGGTATTCCCGGTATGCGAGACAGCACATTAGAAGAAATATCACTAACTGGATCTAGCTGCCCTACAAAAACTCCAATCAGACCGGTATATTCTTTTGATAGCTCGTCAGACACTACTGGGAAAAAAGTTTCAGTCCGTGCATCCAGAGCATTTCTAAAACTAACAAAACAATATTCAAACCCTTCACGTACTAATTCAGCAGGCGTATTTCCCGATGCATCACCAGGATCCAACAAGCTGTTATCATTATGTTCAACAATCTGATTCATCCAATAAATCGCTTGTACTAAAGTTTTTACTGATGGATTGGCCCATTGGATTTGATTAATAACAATATGAGACTCAGCAAAAGCTTTCGGTAAACTAAATGAGGCACCGTTCGGCAAATACAACATGCCGCCAACAGCACGATCACCTAACACTGGGCTAGAGCCACCACTCGCACTGCCACGATGCTCCATGTCTGGCGCAATAATCGAAGCCAATCGATCAGGTAAACTTACGGATGGAAAACGACCATCCACATGTGCTTGCAATAATCCCACACATCTATTTAAAAATTCTGTCGCTTTTTCCAGGCCACTATCTTTTAATATCGGCATCTCTCCAACCCCTACTGCTCATTTCTATATGTTCATTCTCAGGGGCGATGTTACTGCTGTAATATTAAGTCTTTCTTAAATACAAAGATTAAGGCAGCATTAAATAAAAATATATTTTTTATCAGCAGGTTAAAATAATAACAATCAAAAAAAACACAGGCATGCAAACCCAGAGCCTCAACTCACCCTCCTTAAACGATGCTTGCAGCCACCCAAAAAACCCTCTAGACTGCCGCGCATGTTATTGAAAATACGCACAAGGTTTAAACAGGGAGTCACAGCACTATTAGCATTGCTGTGCGTGTTGATTACTAGCAGTGCGTTTGCCTTTCATCTGTTTTCTTTTCATCCAGCGCGCCCGACTAATTTATGGGTAGCGATGAAATCACATTTTGGTTTATTACCCGATCATTACAACCCTGCCTTAAGCCACGAAATCCGTTGGTTTATGCACAACCATTACTATATTAATGAGCTGGTAGATAATGCCGGGCCGTATTTGTACTACATCTTCGAACAAACACGTTTGCGTCATATGCCCGCCGAAATTGCTTTAATCCCAATGGTAGAGAGTGGCTTTAATCCGTTTGTGTATTCGCACAAAGGCGCCACCGGTTTATGGCAAATGATGCCAGGTACCGCTTCGGGTTTTGGTTTAAGTATTAACTGGTGGTATGACGGCCGTCGTGACATTGTTGCTTCCACCAAAGCCGCGCTCGACTACCTCGATTATTTACATAACTTTTTTAACAATGATTGGTTGTTAGCGATTGCTGCTTATGATTCTGGTGAAGGCACGGTGCGGCGCGCCTTGCGTTATAATAAAAAACATCACCGTTCAACCGATTTTTGGTCATTGCCATTACCACATGAAACACGTGATTACGTGCCTAAACTGTTAGCATTAAGTGCAATTTTATCCACCCCCGGACATTACCATATTCCAGTAGCTTCGATTCCGAATCATGCTTATTTTGTGCAAGTCGATATGAAATCACAAATCGGTATGGCGCAAGCCGCTAAGTTAGCCGGTGTTGATAAACAAGTATTGCGTGAATTGAATCCCGGTTTCCGACGTTGGGCAACGTTACCGGATGAACCTTATTCACTCATTTTGCCACGCAATAAGTTAAACACATTTAAACAAGGTTTAAGTGAGCTTGACGATTCTGATCGCGTAACATGGCAACACCACACAGTATTAAGCGGCGAAACGCTAAGTGAAATCGCTTTGCATTATCACACCAAAGCAGCAACACTGCGCCAAGTGAATAATATGTCGTCTAATCGTATTCGGATTAAACAAAGCTTATTAGTGCCGTTAACTGTGAGTGGTAAGTTTGATCAACTTGATATTGATTTACAACACGGCGCGATTGCTGAAGATAAACTGCCTGGGCCACGTCGCAAAGTGCATCATGTCAAAACCAGTGACAGCCTATGGACGATTGCATCGCGTTACAGTGTTACAGTCAGTGAACTCGAATTCTGGAATGGTTTAAGTTATAACTCCAAATTGCATAAAGGCGACAAGTTGGTGATTTGGTTACCACACCGTAGCGATCCGCGTGTGCGTTATAAACATTACAAAGTAAAAAATGGCGACAGCTTGAGCCGTATCGCTGTGAAATACCACACCAGCTCAAAAGCGCTGCGCAAAACCAATCACCTTAAAACCAATACCATTCGTATCGGCCAGAGCTTAACCATACCCGTTAAACCACATCATCATAAGCACCACGACGCTTAAGCAACTACGTCATTGCGAGCCACGCAGTGGCGAAGCAATCTCAGGATTAAAACTTAGATTGCTTCGTCGCAAGCTCCTCGCAATGACAAGCACGTAAGGGTGTTTCATTGCATGGGCCTGATGAAGACTCTCAAGAACAAATGTTAAGAGATGCAGATGAAAACGCTAACGCCACCAGTGCATTACGAAAATAACAGAACAATCATTCAGGCGCGTCAATCGGCGCGCCGACCCTGACAAAAACCTTAACAATAAATTAATTGACCCCCACGGATATAGCATCAAGTAATATTTAGGAGCATAGTCTTGTCATCAATTTTGTGGGAGAAATGATAATGAGACCTAAAAAACAAATCACTACTGATGGACTTCACGCACGCGCCGGTATGGCCATGTTCGGCATGTTACCGCTATGCCGCTTTTTATATTACGATATTTTTGATTTTCAAGGTAATTCGATTATTGAAAACAAAGGTACATGGACTAGCTTAGCGGTTAAGTTTGGCATGAATGTCGCCGCACCTTTATTATTATCATATGCTGCCGCTGCAGTTTATAACCGCGAACATCCACCAGAAATATCGCAAAGCCCATCTGCGTCTGCACCCAGAGTACAACCATATGTTGCGCCAGGAGAGCTGAATGACAATCAACTCGCACGCTTTCGTGTGCAGCGCGCGTTAGGTGCTGTTGGCTTTAGCTTTGCTTTATCAATGATTCCTTGGATTGTGCAAAACAGCATGAGTAATCCCAACCAACATACGGTTGAACAGCTGGAAAAAATCTTTGCTTTAGCACCACTGGCTGTCATACCTATATTCGCAATGGCCAATGACATCACGGATCTGGCGTATCACAAAGAACAAAACGTCGATATAACACCCGCGGCGTTTTTTGCCTCCGCAACGCTCAATGCAAAAATCGGTCCGTTTATTATTGTTAAGATGATTGAGCTATTTAATCCAAATCTATTGCAAGGTATGGGTAAGGCGATATCTCCCAATTTATTTTATGGTTTAACCGCTATCGTACCAATGGCACTAGCTATCACGACATTAATGCCAGCTGCTAAAGTTACCAACGCCTTACGTACAAATGGTAAATTAGCCGCCACGGTATTTGCTACAAATTATGTGGCTGAGTGGATGTTTGGTAATTTAGCGGGTTTCTTACGCTCAGAACATGACATGAAAGCGGCAGAAGTGGCTAGCTCTTTAATGCTTAGCACATCAGCTCAATTAGGCTTAACGGCTGCTGCTACCGGTATTGCTTGGGTAGGCTATACAGCGGTTACTAAGATGAACGATTGCTGTGTTGCATACAAAGAGAAACAAGCGGCAGATGCTGCGGCATATGATCCATTTGATAAGACTGTTGAATTAACTGGAAGTCTTTTACCTCCAGGCCAACACTACACTTAAAACTATTCCCCGTCATTGCGAGGAGCTTGCGACGAAGCAATCTAAGCTTCTATCGTGAGATTGCTTCACCACTGCGTGGCTCGCAATGACGCACCTCAGGATGACAGCTCTCCAATCTTGTCATGCCGGACCCCGATCCGGTATCCAGCAAAATATTACAATGAACAAACCACTAGCAAACAGTCATTAATTGCGCTAATATACACATCATAATAAGTAATAAGATAATAATTGTATATAATGATAGAGAGTAGTCGCCAATGAGAAATATATTCAATAACTTACATGAAACAGCCAGCATGGCACTCACCTTTGTTGTCCTGCCTTTGTGCCGCCTTATGAGTGCCGACAGTTATTTTATTGATGACGATAACATTATTGAAGATCATGGTCTCTCGCCGTCACTCATTAATAAAGTAGGCCTTAATGTTGTTGCGCCGGTGTTACTGTCTTATGCTGCCGCTTATGCCGCCACTAAGCTTTATCAGCACTCCCATCGCCAGCCAGCTGATGCCCTCCCTGATATCAGCACCATCAACCCAACCTTTGCAGGAGAAGCAAAAGCAACAACACCTGCCGCATCTGCCACTAGAGTAGCCCGCCCGCTACTGCCATTACGAACGCACAATGGCCCCTACCGCATACAACGCGCCGCGATTGCAACCACATTAAGCGCCTCGATGTCATTGCTGCCTTTAGTGCTCAAACACAGCTTGAACAACCCCAGCACAACCACCATAAAAACATCAGAAAAATGGTTAGCACTGGTTCCCTTTATTGTCATTCCCATTATTGGCATATCCGATGGTATTACAGCGGTCATTAATCACAACCATCCAGAAATAGATTTAAGCTGGAAACATTTAATCACCGCCGCTGCGGTATTAGCCAAACTGGGCCCATTAATGGTACTCAAGTCGATTAAAATTATCACACCACAAGCACTCAAATCATTAAGTGAAGCATTCACCCCCGCCGGCATGATTTTTTTCTCGGCCTGCATACCGATTTTATTAGGCGCTACCAAAATGAGTAATATCGCGCATGCGATACATAGTAAACCGATACTGCGTAACAATATTAATCGTATTGCCACCGTTGCTAGCGTGAATTTTTTAGCGGATAGCTTATACAGTGCTGCACCGCATTTAAGCCACTGGCATAAAGGCGATCAACAAGCACACGATTTATCACAGCTGACATTTACTACGTCAACACAAGTAGGCCTCACCATTGCCGCAACAGCTGCAGGATTATTTGCTTATAAGCTCGTGAATGGTATTAGCAACACATGCAGACCAGCTGTTCCAGCGGTAACACGATCTGATCGAGTGGAAGAAGTCACACAAGAAGAAGACAAACCCGGCCCAGCAGCCCTTGTTTAAAAACTGCATTGCTGACATCAAGGTGTATAGGGTGTCCATTTTACGGAAGTAAAGCGCAGGATCTTCGATCCGAGCCATGAAGTAAAATGGATACGCTGTGCGCCTTGATAACTGACGCAGTGTCGTTTAGCCCTTGCTATATTAAGTGCGTTTTTAAAAAAAAAAGCGAGGTACCTAGCCTCGCTTTTTATTATACTGGATTGTATCTTAATCATTCTGCAGTTCTGGGGACAAGTTTAAGTTAAATAA
>JARGOB010000003.1:0-262745 GCA_029212925.1 Coxiellaceae bacterium
TATTTAACTTAAACTTGTCCCCAGAACTGCAGAATGATTAAGATACAATCCAGTCTAACAGTCAGCTCTCAATACTGGTCAGCCTATTGATAAATATATATTTTTTTTGCAGTAACCTTCGTCATTCGTTAAATATCCATTAATCTAGTTTAAGTATAATGCCTTATATGTAAATAAGATGAGTAATGTGTATGCGCAGCAGTGTCAGTCTCAAGCAGTCCTTATTTGGACTGTATGATAGCGGTGAAGTTTGGCGATATTTTGTCGCAGGACCAAGCCAAAAACAAGGGCGGTTGGGTTCCAGCGAAGGCGGATATTTTAGGGCTTTATTGGATACTTTAGTGAATAACATTGACTTGATATCGAAACCTACTTTGGATATCGATGATTTTCATCGTTTACATGCCCAGTCATTGCTTAAAGTTACCAATACTAATTATCGCAAAAGAACTGATCCAAAATATATTACGGATCTGAGCGACACCTTCATCAACCCAGCTAAATGCCGCTCGGTAGATTCACAGATTGAGTTTCCCTTAACAGAAGCGAATACCTCTCTAGCTGGTTTGCAGCAGTTACTTGCTCAGTTAGCAGCTGGTGATAATACTTTTCACCTAAGTGTTACGACACAAGCACGGCCACCGTTAGTTATTAATAGTGAAACGATTAAGCAATCTGGTTGTATCGATAAGTGCCTTGAACTATTTGGTGTAGATGAATTCCAGCAAGTGGTTGATAGGGGTTGCTTAGATTTTAGCAGTTTGCGTATTAGTTATATTAGACCACAAAATGATGCCGTTCTCCCAGCAACACAATTCGAGCGCCTTATAGCAGAATACAATAAGGAGCTTGCTCGAGCAGGTGACGATAGTGAAGCGATTTTAGTAGCGATCGCGCGTTTTTGCAATAAGGCAACGCAGTTACAGCCTTACTTAGATGGTAATGGTCGTATATTCTGTATGCTTGCCCCGTATATGCTGTGTATGCAGAATAATATGTTGCCGCCATTAATGAAAGATTCCAGTATGTTTCGCGGTCATGCTGTAGCAGAAATTGTTGCTGAAATGAAAACAGGCATGACAAGAACTAAAGTTTATTGAAAGGCATTCCGCTTGTTGAGCATGCTGAATTTTATGATCAAACAGCCGAAGAAAATACGATCTATGCTCAACAGGTAGTAGATATATTGCATCGATTAGCTCCACAGTGTGCACCACTTGAAGCGGCCAAATTAGCCATACGCAAAGATGATGTTGCAGCATTAAAGGTATTGCTAACTGATAACGTGTATTTATTAAATGCTCCGTTGTGGCCAAGCATACAAAAACATCACAGTGTGGCATGTGCGCGATTATATATTGATACGGTGAGTGATGCTGAGAAAAAACAAAAATACCTAGCGGTAATGCCAGCAATAGAGTTTATGCATGCGATGGCAAATGATGATTTAAGTGCGACAACTGATAATGCGATGTTAAAAAATCTTGCATTAGCCGATGCTGTGCGCAGGGATAGCACGGACAGTGTTTTGCAGGCACTGTTGCAAAAATAGCTATGACTGCTACCCTAGGCCAACGTTTAATCCTGGATGACATGGAATGGCTAATAAAAAGCACAAAAACAGTGAGAAACCATTCAAATGGAAGCATACGCTGGGCGAGCTTATACTATGGTTAGTTAGCTGGTACTGCCGTTACGCTTTATCATATCGAGATCTTCAGGAGATTGCACAGGAACGTAGTCTGATAGTTGATCACACTACGATATATCGATGGGTTCAGGAATATGCGCCGGAAATAAGTAAGCGAGTAAAACCACACCTCAAAAGAACTTGTGATTCTTGGAAATGTGATGAAACATACATAAAAATAAAGGGTAAATGGCACTATCTTTATCGAGCCATTGATAAATATGGTAATACTTTAGATTGGATGCTCAGCAGGCACCGCAATAAACAATCAGCCAAACGCTTCTTTAAAAAGGTATTGGGAAATCCTCACACGACAAACCCTCGAGTGATTAATGTCGACAAAAGTCCAACTTTCCCACCAGCATTAAATGAGCTTCAAGCTGCCAATGAAATGCCAGTTAAAACAAAATTACGAGCGGTAAAGTATTTAAATAACAGCATGGAAAATGATCATAAATTTACTAAATCAAAATCACGTCATAGACAATGGTATCAATCATTTTCTACTGCAAGTAATGCACTTGATGGCATGGAAACAATGCGTATGATCCAAAAAGGTCAATTGCGTCACGTAGGTAAAAATATTGTTAAACAGAATAAATTTATTCAGCAATTATTTGGATTAGCAGTATAGAATGATTTTAAATTTCATAAATCGACTAATCATTTTTTTGCAACAGTGCCGATCTTCCTGATGAAGGTGTAAATGCTAAACTCGATACATTTTTAGATAGAATACATTTTGCAAGGACAGAGGTTGCTCAGGAGCAAAAAACCAGTGATTTATGCGTGGCTACTAAAGGGTTAATCGCTAATAGTGTCGTATGCACGCCACGTACTGCGGCCTCCACTCCCGTTACGCCAGCATTGCCTTCATCACTGTTAGATAGGTTTCCAGTGTAGTGGATTTATTTGCTTGTTAATATTGCCCTAGGTACAATCACAATAATACTTACGAAGATCAAGGAAGATCGATGAAACACCTGTCCTTTTTTTATTCTTTTTTAGTTTCTGCTTTGTTGATTACAGCCGCGAGTAGTTCGGTTGTTTTGGCGGCGGTTGCTACAACGCCAGCTCTAGCGCCTCATAAATATGCACCAGTTAATGGTGATGTTAATGTGCCATTACCTTCAACGATTGCAACCCCGAAAACTAATACTGATTTCATCAACTCAGTAGATAATTATGGTAAGGATATTCAACCAAATTCATGTCCAGCTATCAGTGACACGCCTTATATGGTTGATGGTTGTTTGGCTTTAACGTCTCCTATAAAAAGCTCTGCTAATTACAAGCGAGTGATCGCCTTAGCGCTGCATAATTTCTATGCTCTGAGTTGGCCAGCCGGTGCCCGCGGCGAGCCAGATTCCAATGGTGCTGACTCTTTTGGTTTAAATAATGTTCCAACAGTGTGGGGCACTTATCATCATCGTACGGAACTTTATGGCTCGTATAAGGCGGTTAAGGGTGCTCCTACAGGTACAGTATTTGGACCTACAGGGCCAATTGGCACACCTGACAATCCAGTTCCTCTAACATCTAAACCTCACTATTTGTTTTCAGAAGATGCTCAAGGTAATCCATTTACAGGTTTTCCTACACCAAAAGTGTCAAACTCCAATTCATTTGTTCGAATTAATGCCTGCAGTGGTATAAATACGCCTAGTTCGCAAACGCCCTGGCATGACCTGGATGAAAACAGTCAAATTGGCTTTGTCTACATAGGTGCTAAAACAAAATCAAATCAAGTTAGCCCTATTTTATTTGAAGCGAAATTAAATAACACGCATTACCAATACATTGCAAATAATTATAAATTCTGGACACCCATCGGGAAGGTCATAACCAGCGGTGCGCAAGCAGGAAATGAAGCACTTATTAAGGGTCAAAAACCATCAGCTCCACCTTTGTTTTTCCCAGCGGGTTCAATAGAAACCAAAGCAGCTTGGCGTCAATTGACACCTGAAGAAATTCAAAGTAATGCTTTCTACTCAACACCTGTTCGCTATTATTCTTTAAAATATAACGATCAAACAAAAAAATATGACACATGTTACATTGATTCAAATAAAGATCTGACTCCACAAGAAAAAAAGGCCATTGGCAATGAGATACTTCAAGGGAAGACTACATTGGCCAAAGCTTATGCCGGTAAAAATATCTGGGGGCTGCTTGGTTTACATATTATTATTAGGCCATACTTTGTATCTAATGGTAAGAAACAACCTTATCCATTTTTTGTTTTTAGTACCTTCGAACAAAAGGATAATTATCAGTTATCGCCACGATCAGATAAACCAGCTGCTATTAATACCCCGGAAATTACTAATAAGCCACCTATTTTACCTATTACCAGTGAAGGTCTGGCAGCACCTTTATCAACGCCACACTTAGCTGCAACAGTTGGTGCCTCATCTTGTACAAGCAATCTTGGAAATACATCACTGATTATGTCCTATTTGCAAAATCCACCAAACAATCTGAAAGTAAATGAACCTGTATGTGTGGTGGCAAGACGAAGTGCAGTTTCTAAAGTAGCAGCAGAAACACCTAAGCCCTATTTAAGGGTTGGTTCTAGTTCTGTATGGAACAACTACAACTTAATTGATGTGCAGTGGGCACCGACTAACCCATCGCCTGATTACCCTAATGCAATAAAGTACCAAAAAAAGGTGCCGCTGGTTCAGGCAGCTTATCCGCCAGTCACAGGGCCTTATGCATCGTCATATTATTTAGCTAACGGGGTGATTGAAACACCATTATCATTATCAAATTTTCGTGGTCTTGCTTTTTTAACCACGGGAATTAATGAGCAGTTTTATAATCGTATTGCTGATTTTTCTATAACCCAACCATACACATTGGGATATAACGTGCATACCTTTGGTGGCGGTTTTCAGTATGATTCTCCAACACCTAATACATTGGTTAATGCGGGTCAATTTAATATGGGTGGCTGTCAAGGTTGTCATGGTACCAATCAGGCGCGTGGTGGTGACTTCAGTTTCTTGTTGGGTGATTTAGGCACGATTTTTGGCCCAACTACCGTTGATACGGTAGCGAATTCGTTTCCGGGTTTTCAGAGCATAGATCAAATGAAGACAGGTATTGATGATGTTGCAGTAAATGCTAAAACCAATGCTAAATACCAACAGGCGTTAGCTCAAGCGAATGCTTATGTGAGAAGTATTAGGCGTGGGTTTGGTGCTAGTAATGCAGATATAGCGGCAGCAAAAGCTAAAAGGGCAGATGAAGTAAAGAAAAAAGCAGCTGAAATTCCCAAGACTACCAGCATCGAAAGCAAGGTTGAGCATCGCTTAAAAGACTGGTTTCACCTGGGCGCGGCTTTGTTGAAAGGGGCTTAGCTGTTCCGTCATTGCGAAGCCTTCGTTAGAAGGCTGAAGCAATCTCAGGGTTTAAGTATGGATTGCTTCGTCGCAAGCTCCTCGCAATGACGTACCTCGCAATGACGTACCACGCAATCACATAGAAGGAAGAAATAGATGAGGCAGCTAAGCATTACTCTATTAATAGGCTGTATATATTCAATTGGCTTTGCAGCAGTCGACAGCATCAGCATTCCGTTAAGCTCTGATCTTACTAGACCAGCATCCGCTAAAGCATTTTATTCAGCATTAAAATCCTATGGCAGCAATCCGCTTAATGGTGTTCAGTGCGCTAAGGTGCCACCGTATCAAATCGATGCTTGTTTGCCTTTATCTGTAAAGAATAACAATCCAAATACAAAGCACAATTATACAGTCATGGCGCGATTGGCATGGCATAACTTTGTCGCACTGAATTGGCCTTCAGCTTATCGCGGACAAGCGAATCAGAAAAAGCATTTTGGTAAAGGGCCGCGCGTTTGGGAGACAGAGCATCATCGAATCGAGTTATATGCCGGTAAGATGACGAGTCCAACGACAACGATAGCGATTGGGCCCACAGGACCTATTAATAAAAACATACCATTAACTAAGCGACCTATCTATACCTATCCTAATCCGTTGGCAAACAAAAGCCAAAAGATTATTCATGCTTGTAAGGGCAAAGATACGCCAGCGAGCCAAACACCTTGGCACAACTTAGATGAAAATAGCCAAATTGGTGTGGTGTATATTGCCGCTAATAAACCACGCGGCACCCCGAAACCGATTTTATTTGAAGCCAAATTCAATAACACTGAATATCACTATGTAGTGAATCGGCAGTTGTATAACCATACAACTTTAACGCCCTATCGTTTAGGTAACCAAGCGTTAATCCAGGGTAAATACCCAGCCAGTCAAAAGGTATTATTTTTTCCGGCTGGTACCATGGAGAATAAATCTTCATGGCGTAAACTAACACCCGCTGAAATTCAAACTAACCAATTTTATATGGCACGTGTGCGTTACTATGCACTATCAAAAGCGAAAATACCGCAAGTGTGTTATATCGATACTGATGATCCTAAGGCTGTTCACGCAATGCGAAAACGTATCGCACGCATTCGAAATGCAAAAAAGCGTCGAATAGCTGAAAACCGTGCTTATGGTAAAAAGAATATCTGGGGAATGCTCGGCTGGCATATTATTCTTAAGCCGTATTTTATCGCTAAAAACGGCGAAAAATTACCATATCCCTATTTTGTATTTAGCACTTTCGAGCAAAAAAATAATTATAAGCAGGCGAGTGAAGGTGGCGCTATTAATGTGCCGAGCATTTCTATTCCACATCCGATTATGCCACTGGCAAAAAAACCGGCGCATAATGCTGTTTCACTATTAACTAAGCCGAGTTTGCAAGCTGAGAACCCCGACGGCTGCCCGATCAGCAGTACCCATTCGCCATTTTTAATGTCTTATGTGCAAAACATTCCAAGCAATTTAAATAAGCAACTGGCTGGAACGTCGGTGCCGGTGTGTGTCAAGCGGCGGCGCTATGCTTTGTCGCCTGTACTGCATCCGGGTGGTGTGCTGGATAAATACCGTCCCACACTATTAAATAACACGGTGTGGCAAAATTATTTCTTAACCGATGTGCAGTGGGTACCGCGTAATCCGTCGCGTCACTATTCAGCTAAAAATGAAAAGCATGCCTATGCACCCGTTAAGCAATTTGCTAGTTCGTATTACACCGCTAATGGCACGATTGAAACACCATTAATTATGTCGAATTTTCGTGGCAATATTTTTCAGTTCCCTTCAGGAACTCCGCAGTTTTCATACTATAACCGTATCGCTGATTATAAATTTTCACCGTATAATTCGTTAGTTTATAATATACAAACGTTTGGTAAGAATTTTCAGTTTGATTCGCCATTACCACCATCTAAAGCTAGCCCGCATGGCGCAGCAGGGCGCTTTAATATGGGAGGCTGCATGGGGTGTCATGGCATGGCGCAACGCTATGGTACAGATTTTAGTTTGATTCTGGCTGACGGCCCATTCACTCATCCGGATGTAATGGATGTCGTGGCTACCGCATTTACATCTGAATCTCTTGATACCACGTCGATGGTGATGCAAATGCAAAAGCGGGTTAAAACTGAGCCCGCATATCAACAAGCTGTAGCCTATGAGATACAATTAGACAGGAATATGCGGCGTCATTTGGATGGTGAGCGCGTTAATTAAGCTGGGTTACAATCAAGTTGTCGGTTATTCCTTTCATTACCGATGTGGCTGTGTATAATTACCCCAAAAAATTTGAGACACCCATGATTACAAAACAGCTTATTGCTAAGCCTGCTAGACGGGTTGGCTTATTCTGCTCTCTTTCCAGTGTATCGTTGGTGGATACTCGGCCAACCTTCACGATTGAAGAGGTCAAAAGTCAATTTTGGTACAAACACCTCGTCGCATCACAGCCACAGTATGGTGCGCCGGATTTCTTACAGAAAGTAAATGAACAGCCAGTAATGACGGAGCTCGTTGATGAGTTTGGTTTGGGTGAGTCTTACCCTTCGGCTCAGCTTCAGCAGAGCATGAAACTTATTGGTTTTCATGGCACTAGCGTGAATAGCGCCCCGGTTCTTTTTCCAAGCATTAGCACTTCAGTCCGTAACTTAGGTCTTTATCACAGTGCGAATGACCCTAAAAATCAATGCCTACATATTGCGGACAGTCTTGCAGCAGCTATTCACTATGCCAATATTAATAGCGTGTCGTTGTCTAGTTATCGGAGTGGGACCCACTTTGATCCAGGTATTATTTTTTTAGTGTTTACAGCGTTAGCTACCGCTAAAGATCTCAAGCCTCTGACGCGTCGCAGCTTGATAGGGCATGACTACAAAAAATGCCGATCACGTCAGAGAGGGCATGAATTACTCGTTCCTAAGGGGCTTTTTAGCTCTTTTTGTATGCTACCGTTATATAAAACGCCCCCGAAAAAGCGCATGACTCCTCTTAAAGACAATGATGTAGTGTACGTTGACGGTGAAGCCGGTCGTTGGAGTAAAGGCGCCGTACGATTTTAAGCTTATTCGTCTTCACCAAAGCGATCATTAATCAATTGCGCTAAAGCGCTGATAGCGGCTTCCTCATCGTCACCCTCAACAATCAACTCAACTTCTTTGCCTTGTGTGGCGCCGACTACCATCACTTCCATAATGCTTTTAGCATCGGCGCGACGACCATTAAAGCTGATATAACAACTGCTGTGATAACGCATGGCTAAGTCGGAAAACTTCATGGCGGCGCGGGCATGCAATCCAAGCTTATTTACGATAGTCAGTTTTTTTTCTTGCATGTGGTTATTCCGTTACTAAGGTGTCCATATTTAAAGGCGCCAGTGCCGCTTCATATAAATCTTTATTGTTTGCAGTTTTGCGTAGGCTTTGGCGATAATCCGCATTTGACAATCGATCAGCTAATGTTGATAACGCTTCAATATGTGTCTCATCGGCATCTTGTGGTACCACTAAGCCGAGAATGATATCAACCGGTTTATCACTTTCATCATAGGCGATGGGTTGATCGAGTAACACTAAGGTGGCAATCGCATGTGACAAACCTTTTACACGACCATGCGGGATAGCAACGCCATGCCCCATATTGGTACTGCCCAATTTTTCACGCGTCAACAACGACTCCAAAATATCTTTATATTTTGAGCGTTGTTCACCATGGCTAATGAGGTGGCTCACCAGTTCAAGCAACTGCTTTTTAGTAGGGTTGAGTTCATGTGCATGAACCACGCGTTCGGGGCTGAGTAAAAGGTGTATATCCATCACGATTATTTTACCTATGGTCGGTTAATTTTTCTTTGAGTTTGGTTAATTGCTTGATCAATTTATCCGTCACCAAATCTATAGACTTATACATGTCTTCACTTTGTGCTTCAGCCAGGATCTGATTGCCAGGCACTACCACACGTCCTTCAGCGATTTGGTCATTTTTTTCAATTTTTAAAGTCATGTGCACTGTTTCAATTGAGTGCAAATGTGAGTCTAACTTTGCCAGTTTTTTTTCAACGAACTCACGCAAGGCGTCGGTTAGTTCAATATGGTGGGCTGTGATTTCTATCTTCATCGTCTTCTCCATTATTTTTAGCCCGTGATTATAGCAGTTTTACAGATCAAACTCATCACCCAGATACACTTCGCGCACGGTTTGATTGGTTAATACGTCTTGTGGGCTACCACTCGCAATGATGCAGCCATCACTAACAATATATGCACGGTGACATATATCCAGCGTTTCGCGTACATTGTGATCAGTAATCAGTACGCCAATACCGCGATCGCGTAAATGACCAATAATACGTTTAATGTCGATGACTGAGATAGGGTCAATACCGGCAAATGGCTCATCGAGTAGAATAAACTTAGGCTCGATAGCTAGTGCGCGTGCAATTTCTACACGTCGGCGCTCACCACCGGACAGACTAATACCCATGCTGTCTTTTAGGTGCCCTATATGCAGCTCAGATAGCAAGCTATCCAGTTGTTGATGGCGTTGTTCACGGTTGAGTTCGCGATTCAGTTCTAGAATGGCCATGATATTATCAGCCACACTGAGTTTACGGAAAATTGATGGCTCTTGCGGTAAATACCCTATCCCTAAGCGTGCACGCTGGTGCATAGCCATATGGCTAATATCTTGATCATCTAATATTACCTTGCCTTTGTCAGCGGCAATTAAGCCAACGACCATATAAAAACTAGTGGTTTTACCGGCACCATTTGGACCGAGTAATCCGACAACCTCACCATCGTTTAAGGTGAGTGATACATCCTTTACTACTTTGCGGGTTTTATATTGTTTTTGTAAATGTTCAATTCGTAAATTGCTCATGATGACGATGCCGTTTTTATGTGGTGAATGTGTTTGGGTTGAATAACAATTTTAGTATGACTTCTTGAATTACTGCTCGATAATACCGTTTGCTTTTTGACGTCATACCAAATCAACGAACCGGTAAAAATATTGTGATGTTGCGTTACTTTGCCTTGTTTGACCATGAGCACTTTACTTTGTTGCGGCCAATATTTTATGGTTTCAGCTTGTGCGTACAGCTTTTGTTTTTCGTTGTTGGGCAGCGTGCTGTAATGCGCCAGATCGCCGTGAGCAATCAATAGTTCAACTTGGTTGCTGTCGGGAGAGCTTAAAATAATTAAGCGATCACCGGTCACTGTGGTTGAGCCTTGCGTCGCAATCACATCGCCGGTGTAAACGGTTCGATGGCGTGTGCGATCGTATAACACCGTTTTGGAGCTAACATGGTAAGGTTTGTCGGTATCGCTGCTCAATGCATAAATACTATTAAACAGTAGGCAAATGATAAAAATACTACTGGCTATTCGGCGCATATTGACCTCGTGAATGTGACAGCAACTGGAATATACCTGTTTTAAAGTTTGCTTTTAAGCCGATACCTTGTGTGATGGAGCCAGGTCGAATGATGGTAACTGGTTTTTTGGTTTCAGCATATTGACGGTCGGGGTAGATGGTCATTTGACTGGTTTTTATAGTGGTTTCGGGTAAGCCTGAGCGAGTGGGTTGGTGAATAATAACATCCCCCCATAAAAATACTTTACTGGTGCCGTGTTGGCTGCGACCATGCTGTGCAGTGACATGCCAAGGAACATGTGCGGCGGTATACATGATCACGTCTGGTGTAAGGAATTGTGCGCTATCTTTGTCTGGAAAGTGGGTCATCTTTGGCGTTTTTAAAAAAGCATGTAAACGGCCGTCATCATCATAGTCTTCATAGACAGCGTTTACCATATATGCATCAGGATGTGATGCCAATGTTTGTTTGGTTGGTTTGCTTTCGAGTGAATGAAAAATCAAATAAACCCCAAGGGCAGACAGTGCAATGATGATTGACCATAACGTGAGTTGTTGGTTGGATTTAGTCATGGTTGTTGCTCAGTATCCAATCGCACACTTCACGTACGGCGCCTTCTCCTCCGTTGCGTTGTGTGACCCAGTCCGCCATGCTGCGTACTTCCGGTACGGCGTTAGCAACGGCAATCTTATAACCGACATGCTGCATGATGGTAAGGTCGGGTGTATCATCACCGACGTAGGCGACAT
This sequence comes from Coxiellaceae bacterium, assembly GCA_029212925.1. GTDB lineage: Bacteria > Pseudomonadota > Gammaproteobacteria > Coxiellales > Coxiellaceae > JARGNX01. The sequence goes on from JARGOB010000003.1 coordinate 11,215, forward strand.
GTTCTGCACTAATGCCCAGGTCTTTTATTAGCTGTTCAAATGTGGGTAGTTTGTTTTCAATGCCTTGAAAGACATGCTTAACGCCGAGTTCTTGCATGCGGCGTGTAACGGATCCACTGCTACGCCCTGAAATAATCGCAATGGGAATGTTGGCGCGAATTAAATTAACCATACCCATGCCGTCTTGCACATAAAAACTTTTTTGTTCATCACCGTCTGCGCTGAGGTACACTTTGCCATCGGTTAATACACCATCGACATCAAGAATTAACAGCTGGATGGTTTTACTCACTAAGCGACTCCCGCCTTGAGTAAGTCGTGCATATGTAATACACCGGCAGGCTGGTTGTGTTCATTCACCACGACAAGGGAAGTGATTTTATGGCGGCTCATGACTTCTAAGCCGGCGACGGCTAGTGTGCCTAATGCAATGGTTTTTGGGTTTTTGGACATTACTTCGGCAATGGCGGTGCGATGGATATCAACTTGCTTATCCAGTGTGCGGCGGATATCACCGTCAGTGTAAATGCCAGCCAATTGACCGTCTTGAATAACGGTGGTCATACCTAGACGCTTGCTGGTGATTTCCACTAAGGCATCGGCAATGGATGTTTGCGGTGTAACTACTGGCATTGCATCACCGGTTTGAATCAGTGAATCAACACGCAGTAATAGTCGTTTACCTAATGAGCCGGCGGGGTGGTAGAGCGCAAAATCTTCAGCGGTAAAGCCACGCTTCTCCAGCAAAGCGACCGCCAGTGCGTCGCCCATCGCTAATGTTGCGGTAGTGCTAGCGGTGGGAGCCAGACCTAATGGGCAGGCTTCTTTGTCAACAGAAACATCTATATGTACATTGGAGCGTTTGGCTAAGCTGGATTTTGAGTTACCGGTTAAGCTGATCAACGGAATACGAAAGCGATGGATTAGCGGCAGGAAGCTTTGAATCTCATCTGACTCGCCTGAATATGAAATAGCCAGCACAACATCTTTGGCGGTGATCATGCCCATATCGCCATGATTGGCTTCGCCGGGGTGTACGAAAAAGGCGGGAGTACCAGTGCTAGCAAAGGTAGCGGCAATTTTTCCACCGATGTGTCCAGATTTTCCCATACCAGTGACGACAATGCGCCCTTGGCAGTCAATCAATAGCTGGCAGGCTTGTACAAATTTTTCATCGATGCGTGACAGTAAGGCTTTTACCGCTTTTGCTTCGGTTTCTATTACGGCTTTTCCTAAGGCGCAATATTGTTCAATTTCGCTTAATTGTTCTGTTATCATAGGTTTTTACTAGCGTAGCGTCAGTCGTTTCGGTATTATAGCTTTAATCTACTTGAATAGGTACTCCCATTTTATGTCAGAGCGCGATACCCCGGTGGTCGAATTATCCCAAGTGAGTTTTAGCCGGGGAGCAAAGAAAATTTTTAACGAAATTAGTCTACGTCTTGAGCGCGGTTTGGTCACTGCTATCATGGGGCCGAGTGGCACCGGAAAAACTACACTGCTTAATATTATTGGTGCGCAATTAAAGCCGGATGATGGTGATGTGCGCATTGATGGTCAATCCAATATTGGTTTATCACGTAATGAGCTGTATCAATTGCGACGTCGCATGGGCATGTTGTTTCAACAGGGCGCCTTATTCACTGATTTAAATGTATTCGAAAACGTTGCGTTTATTTTGCGCGAACATACGAACCTGTCGAATGACATGATTCGCGATTTAGTGTTGATGAAATTACAAGCGGTAGGCTTGCGTGGTGCGGCCTATATGGATACCAGCCAATTGTCGGGTGGTATGGCGCGTCGAGTGGCGTTAGCGCGAGCGATTATGCTGGATCCAGAAATCATGATGTACGATGAACCATTTACGGGACAAGATCCGATAGGTCGCGGCGTATTGCTAAAATTGATTCGTGAATTAAATGACACCTTAAAAATGACCACCATAATGGTGTCGCATGATGTCAAAGAAACACTAATGATTGCCGACCGTGTATGCGTATTATCCGAAGGCAAAGTCTTGGGTTATGGCTCACCAGAGCAGCTGTTGCAAAGTGCTGACCCTGGGCTGCATCAATTCATTAATGGTTTGCCAGATGGCACGGTACCGTTTCATTATCCAGCGCAGGATTATGCTAAGGAGTTGGAGTTGTGTTGAGTCGAGTTCATCAAGTGGGTACGGGCGGTGTGCGTTTTTGCAGTCACCTCGGCCGTTCATTGATTTTTTTATTACAAACTATTTTTCAGCGACCTCGCGTACGTCAAGGTTATCGCATGATTATGCAGCAACTGTATCAAGTCGGCGTGTTGTCGCTAGCGATCGTGCTGATTTCAGCATTGTTTATTGGTATGGTAGTTGCTTTGCAAGGTTATAACACCTTACGTAAATTTGGCGCCGGTCAAGAGTTAGGGCAGTTGATTGCCTTGAGTGTGGTGAGAGAATTAGGACCGGTGGTGACCGCGTTATTATTTGCTGGTCGTGCCGGCTCTGCATTAACCGCTGAAATTGGTTTGATGCGTGCAACGGAGCAACTCAGTTGCATGGAAATGATGGCGGTAGATCCATTATGGCGTGTGATTGCACCGCGTTTTTGGGCGGGGATTATTGCGCTGCCATTGTTAACCTTATTATTTAATATTACCGCTATTTATGGCGGTCACATGGTGGGTGTTGATTGGCTGGGCGTTGATAATGGATCGTTCTGGGCCAATATGCAATCGGCGGTGAGCTTTCGTGACGATATATTAAACGGTGTAATTAAAAGTGTTGTATTTGGCTTTGTGGTGACATGGACGGCTGTCTATCAAGGTTTCTATTGCGTGGGTAATGCGGCTGGCATTAGTCGTGCAACGACAAAAACGGTAGTCTACGCCTCGTTGTTAGTGTTAGGTTTAGACTTTATATTAACGTCCATTATGATGGGGGGTTGGTAAGTGGCTTCGAAAACTGCTGAATTTATTGTAGGTATTTTTATTATTTTGGGTGTGTTGGCTTTAATGGCGTTAGCCTTTAATGTCAGTGGTCTGGTGGTGTTTGGTAATAGCAAGTCTTATACGCTTACCGCTGAATTTGATAATATCGGCGATTTAAAACCGCGTGCGCCGGTGACTATTGGTGGTGTTAAGGTGGGTCAAGTTGAAAAAATTCAATTAGACGAGCAAGACTTTCGTGCGAAGGTCACCTTATTAATTAAAGATAAATATAACGTCATTCCAATAGACACCTCTGCAGGTATTTTGACGCAAGGCTTATTGGGCTCAAATTACATCAGCTTAGCACCAGGCTTTGAGCAACAAGTGTTAAAACCTGGTGAACGGATTGAGACCACACAGTCAGCCATGATTCTTGAAAATTTAATTGGTCAACTGATGTATAGCTTGAAAAGCAGTGGCAACAGCGACGAAAAAACACCGCAAAAAACTTTAGCAACTTAACAAAGGAGAACAACATGTTTACCTCAGGGGTTAAAAAACTATCGATAGCACTATTGTTGTTGCTGTCATTTAACTTGGCATTTGCCGTTCAATCACCGATTACTATGTTGCAAGGCATGGCAAACAATATGATTGCAGGCTTAAAGAAAAACAAAGCCCGTTTAAGTTCCAATCCTGGTATTGTTAGTTCATTAGTAAAGAATAACTTGGTGCCTTATGCAGATGTTAATGTGATGGCGGCATCGGCCGTTGGTCCAGACTGGCGTAAAGCATCGGGGGCACAGCGCAATCAATTTAAAAACTTATTTACTAATGTGGTGATTTCAACATACTCAACCGCGTTATCTTCATATGATGGTGATGTTGTTCAATTCTACCCATTACGCGGTGGTTACCAAAATAAACGTACCGTCACTGTTCGTAGTTTAATTGTGCGTCGCAATGGACAAAAGATTCCAGTGGCTTATAATCTGGTGCGTCGTGGTAATACGTGGCGTATTTATGACTTCAGTATCGAAAATATTAGCATGGTGCGTAGTTACCGCTCGCAATTTTCGTCGGTCTTAAATCAAGGTGGATTGAAATTATTGAATTCACGGTTGAGATCAAGAGGGGCGTAAAGTGTTATGACAATGGTGATATCACTCAACCAAGTTGTTAGTTATGACACGGTAATGGATGTCAGACAACAAGTGGCAAAACAGATTCAGATGGCTAAAGCGCCATTTGAAATTGATTTTGCTGGATTGGCTGATTACGATAGCTCCATGTTAACCCTGATGTTATGTTGGTTACGTCTTGCTAAACAGCAAGGCGTAACTTGTCGTTTTATTAATGTGTCGGATGAGCTGATTGATATGGCACGTGTATATGGTTTAGACAAGTTGCTTCCGCTTGTTGAAAGAGGTTTGAATGGATAAGTTAATTATTACCGGTGGAAACCCATTAAAAGGTTCTGTGAAAATATCAGGTGCAAAAAATGCGGTGTTACCGATTTTAGCTGCTTCAATATTATGCGATGAAGCGATTAAGGTTAAAAATATTCCGCACTTAAATGATGTCACCACCATGGTGGAATTACTCGGGCGTATGGGTGGCCAGTTCACCGTTGATGAGCGCATGAATATCGAGATTAATACAGTTAACTTATCACAATACAGTGCGCCGTATGAGTTGGTTAAAACCATGCGTGCTTCTATTTTAGTGTTGGGCCCTCTGTTGGGTCGTTACGGACAAGCAGAAGTTTCATTACCCGGTGGTTGTGCGATTGGTTCGCGTCCGGTAGATTTGCATATCCGTGGTATGGAAGCATTGGGTGCTGAAGTTACGGTGGCAAATGGTTTTATTAATGCACGTGTAGATGGCCGTTTAAAAGGTGCCGAGTTAAGTTTTAAAGGGATTACAGTAACAGGCACAGAGAATATTATGATGGCTGCGGTATTAGCTGAAGGCCAAACGATTATTAATAATGCGGCGATTGAGCCTGAGGTGGTAGATCTAGCCAACTTTTTGAATCAGTTGGGTGCTAAAATCAGCGGTATCGGTACTTCAACGCTGGTTATTGATGGTGTTGAAAAATTACACGGTGATGAATACACCGTGTTACCTGACCGAATTGAAGCAGGTACATACCTAGTGGCTGCGGCAATGACGCGTGGTTCTGTATTAGTGAAAAATGTCACGCCATCGATCGTTGAATCGGTATTGGATAAGTTGAAAGAGGCGGGTGCAGAGATTGAGATCGGCAAAGATTGGATCAAGCTTGATATGAAAGGTAAGCGTCCGAAAGCGGTGAATATTGAAACGGCTCCTTATCCTGGCTTGCCGACTGATATGCAGGCACAATTCATGGCGATGAATGTGGTGGCTGAAGGTGAGTCAGAGATTATTGAAAATATTTTTGAAAACCGCTTTATGCATGTTCATGAGTTAAAACGCATGGGTGCGCAAATAGGATTGAAAGGTAATAGCGCGCACTGTATTGGTAAGGAAATGCTAAATGGCGCGCCGGTGATGGCTACGGATTTACGTGCTTCGGCCGGCTTAGTGTTAGCAGGGTTGATGGCTAGTGGTAATACCGTGATAGACCGTATTTATCATATTGATCGTGGTTATGAGTGTATCGAAGAAAAGCTGTCACAATTAGGTGCAACTATTCGACGACAGTCTTCAAAACAAGATGTGGGTGTCGAGGAAGTGGTTTAATTGTAAAAAAACCTGTCGCAAATTTTATGACTTGAGACTATAATAAACGGTAATGAACCGTAAACTGAATATGAGGTTAGTATTATGCCTATCACATTGAGACAACTAGAGATTTTTTCAGCTGTAGCTAAATACAGTAGTATTAGCAAGGCTGCTAAATCGCTAGGATTATCTCAACCTGCCGTATCGAAGCAAATCCAACAAATGGAAAAGCACCTTGGGGTGCCAGTGGTAGATATCATCCGTCAACGGGTGCATATTACGGATATGGGGCTAAAAGTGTTGGGGCATGCTCGTCGATTTGATGAAGTGTTAAATGACCTTAATAATACAGTTTGTGATGCGGATGAAGAATTAACCGGTGATTTGCGAGTTGGTGTTGGCACTTCTTTGGGTTCGGTTGCTGTGCAATATTATGCTAAGTTTTTAAAGCAGAACGAAAAAGTGGCTTTACGCATGAATGTTTCTCATCGCGAATTGTTATTGAATATGTTGTTGGAAAATAAGATTGATTTGATCTTGTCGCCACGTAAATACCAAATTGAGAACTTGACCTATACGCCATTGCGTAATTTTAATTACGTTATCGTAGCGAATAAAAAGAATCCTTTGTCTAATAAAAAGCGTATTGCTATGAATGATCTAGCTGACCAGCGCTTTGTACGTTATTTGAAAAACTGGTTTGAGGGTGACTTGCTATATGATTTATTCACCGACAACCCGGATATCAGTTGTGTTGATATTGATAATATTGAGGTAGTGCGTGCTGCTATCCAAGATAATGTCGGTATTGCCTTACTGCCAGACTATATGTTGGAAAAAGATGCGCGCAATATTGTAAAACTGGATGTAGTAGGTATGCCTATTAAGTCTAAGGTGCATTTAGTGCATTTGAAAAACAAGAAATTGACTAAGACAGCGCAAGCTTTTAAAGAATACCTGGTTGAAAATTTCAAATAAATTTTGTCATTCTATTTGTCATTGCGAGGAGCTTGTGACGAAGCAATCTAAGCTTCTGTCGTGAGATTGCTTCGCCACTACGTGGCTCGCAATGACGAGTTTGTCATCCCGGACTTTAGTTTGTCATCCCGGGCTTGATCCGGGATCCAGTCAGCACAGCGTACTTTACTATTAACTTTTCAGCTTAAGCCTTCATCTTAGCTGCCACATCATTTGGTTTTTCCTGTTCGCTAAGTTCCGGCGCGCTAGGCTCTGGTGGTGCCGCTGGTGCCTCGATCGGTACGGTAGGTGGTTTCTGGTAGAACAGTGCGTGCATTGAGTTGCGAGCTTGTGCTAGCTTTGCAGATAAACCTGATATTGGGATGTGTTGTAAAAAACCATAATACTGCAAATGCACTATTGTGGTTTGTCGCAAAAAGCTGTGTGTAATAGGCTCACCTTTACCATCATTTTTTACAAACTGTTGTTGCTGTAATTTAATTAATAATTGATGAACAGAGTGTAAGTCACTGGCCTGACTGATATCACTAATCGCATCAAACAAATGCAAGCGCGCCACTGGCACATCGACAGTATATTCCCAATCCGATTTAACTTGGCCGTCCAGAATGGAAATTACCTGCGTTTTAATTAATTCGAAATCAGAAGACTCGCCCTCAGGTTCTGTTTTTGCTGGCGGCGTAGTTGCGGACAGTGCCAAAGCATCAGCAGGCGATCGCTGCAATAACGCCAACATTTTACGGTTATGCTTAGCATAATCTTGCGGAGAAGTCCCTTCGATATTGCTCGAGTGTGTCACCGCACCATATGCCATTAACAATTGCACATGATCAAATTTACCTAACTTTACCGCCATACTTAAAGCAGTATCGCCATGTAAGTCAGGGCAGTCAATGATACGGTCTATGCCGGGAATGGTGAGTGCTTTGCGCAACATGCCATCATCGTGCGACTCTACTGCGGCGTGCAGCACGGTTTTCGATAGGGGTACTCTAGCTGTCGCTTCTTTTTGTACTGCCGGAATAAGCAGCAAGGTATCAACAATTGACACCCGGCCTAATTTTAAAGCCAACGCTAATGGATTGTACCCGCAATGATCGCAACGGGTTTTGTTTTTCGTTTGCGCTATTACCATACCAACTATTTCATCACTGAGTGCTGATTGTAACGCACAATGCAGTGCCGATTCCCCTGTAATCGGATCAACGTAATCCGCATCGACCAGTCGCGTGGTGGCATGGACAGCTAGTAACTGACGTACCATCGCGATATCACCACACCGTGCTGCACCAAAAAATACGTGGGATAGGTTGGTTTCACTCGGGTGAAAAGATAAAATTTTATCTATATAAGATGTTGTGAGTGGTGTTTTTGCATGCGTATAGGCAATATCTATCACAGTAAAAAATTGTGCTTTATCCAATGAATCACACATTTGCTTAGAAGCAAGCAAAGCATTAATCACGCTATTTGTCGCATGCGTTGCTGTCATCATATGAGCAAATTGTTCAGCTGTCATTGCTCTTTTGATTGCAAATAAAAACGCGATGAATTGCCCTTGTTGATCTTCATCCGCTAGAGCTACAGAGCCAGCCAAAGCAATCAGTGGCTGAGGGTTTTCTACTAAGTGACCAAGAAATTTTTCACGTATTGCATGATAAAAGGTTCTTTGTGGATAATTTATATAGTCTCTACCTGTAATTATATAATGCAAGGCAATTAAGGCTTTTGGGGAACTGACTGAGCGCTCTAACAAATCCATCAGGTCGCGCTGATTTAACATCAAACGTTCAGTTTTGTATCGATCACTAATATCCGTCGGTACATATTTCATTGACCCTGCATACATCGCGTAATAGCGCGGTGCATCCACCTTTTCAGTATCACATGGATGCATGTATTTAATGCGTGCTGTAGCATCAGTAGATACTGTTAATTCTAGGTGACCATACAATAGTTTTTTTAAGGTGTCAGTACTAAAGGTTTTTAATAGATTGTCAACGGTAATTGCTCGGCGATCACTCCACTTCGGCATAATTCTCCTCCCTAAGACGCATGCTCAAGGGTAATAGAATAACAGGCTTTATCATTGATGGCTATATATGCGCTAGCGTTTGCAGAAGCGTTTAAACTGCGCCATATAGCTATAGACCACTGGCACGAGTACCAATGAGAAGAAGGTTCCAAACAATAATCCGCTAATAATAACGATACCGATTTGTTGGCGTGAAAGTGAGCTGGCACCTTGGGCAAACACTAATGGTAAAGCACCAAACACCATGGCAGCGGTGGTCATTAAGATCGGGCGTAAGCGTAATGCGGCGGCCTTAAGTACAGCCTCCATCATATCAACGCCTTGCTTTTGTAATTCATTAGCAAATTGGGTAATCAGAATGCCGTGCTTGGCAATCAGTCCAATCAATGTTACGAGACCTATGTCGGTATAAATATTACGGCTACCACCAAATAGTTTTAATGCCGCTAACGCGCTGATCACACTGAGTGGTACAACGAATAAAATAATCAAAGGGTCTAAGAAGCTTTCGAATTGCGCTGCGAGGATTAAATAAATAAATACGAATGCTAGCGCAAACAACATCGAAGAACTGCTGCTAGCTTCTAGCAATTTTTTAGCCTTACCCATAAAGGCATAGTTATCTGATGTTGGTAACCAGGTTGATAAATTGTTTTGTAAGTATTTTACTACTTGCCCTAGCTTTTGGTGAGGCGCTAACTGTGCTGATATGGTCATTGAGCGTGAGCGATTGTAATGACTTAGGCTGGGTTGCGCCGTGAGGCTTCTTACCGAAATTAAACTGCTGAGTGGAATGCTCTGACCTTCAGCATTATTAACATACAGCTGTTTTAAATGATCGATATTGGTTAGTTGTCCTGCGACTGCTTGAACATAAACATTGTAGCTACGACCATCCACGTTAAATGTAGAGACTTTACTGCCACCAAACAAAGCAGCAATGGTTTGGTCAATGACCTTGGTGCTGACTTGCAGTTGTGAGGCGATGGCATGATTAACCTTGATTTCATATTGCTGGCTATCAAAATTCATTGAGCTTGATGCATGACTGATGCCAGGGTGGTTTTGAAGTTTCTTTATGATTGATTGTGAGGTGTTGTATAAGTCTATATAGCTGCCTGCCGTCATGATTGATAATTGCAATTGGGCTTTAGTGCTGCCACCGAAAGTGATAGGGAAAGCAGTCACATCTAAGCCTGGCACTTGTTTAAAGTTATTATTTAGCTGCTCTGCGATATCAGCAGCTGATTGGTTGCGTTGTTTGTAAGGCTTAAGTGTGACCAATGCCGCATTAAAGGGGCTGGGATGACTGTCAGCAATGGTAATGACATTATCAACGCCGGGATTTTTATCTATCACGTGTTGTGTATTGCTTAGTATTTTTTCGCTGAATGCATTGGTGGCTCCAGTGGGAGCATTAACCAATGAAAAAATAAGCCCTAAATCATCTTGCGGTACAAACTCACTGGGCACTGTTTTAAACAAAAAGTAACCGCCTATGGCTAATAATACTGCAATGATAATCATCAACAGACGAAACTTTAAGAGTACTGTTAATGCAGATCGGTAGGCATTCGATAAATGTTCAAACCATAGTTCCAATTTAGCCGCATAGCTGCGCTTGTTTTCTAACTGGTGCGGTGGGATTAGGCGTGAACACATCATTGGTGTTAAGGTCAGCGCTATAAAGCCAGAGATTAATACAGCGCCAGCTAAGGTGAAGGCGAATGAGCGGAATATAATTGCCATATGACCTGTTAAAAAACCAATAGGGGCATAGACGGCGGCTAAGGTGAGCGTCATGGCAACAACAGCAAACGTGATTTCTTTACTGCCAACAATTGCTGCAAGCATTGGTTTGTCACCACGCTCAATATAGCGGTGAATATTTTCTAACATAACGATGGCATCATCGACGACTAAACCAATTGATAGCACCAAGGCAAGCAGAGTGATGACATTAATGCTAAAACCAAACATGGCCATCACAGCAAAACTGCTGAGTAAGCAAACTGGAATGGTGATGATCGGGATGATTGCGGTGCGCAAGTTACCTAGAAATAAATAGATGACTAACATTACGCAGAGGATCGCGATCGCTATGCTGATATAGACCTCTTTAATGCTGCTCTTCATAAAGTTAGCTTCATTAAAGAATAAGTGCATTTTAGTGGTAGCCGGAAACTGAGTAGACATTAAGTTGAGTTTTTGCTGAACGAGCTTGGCCGTTTTTATTGGGTTGGCTTCTGTGGTTGGTGTGATTCTCATCCAGACAGCTGGTTTGCCATTGAATTTAACGATAGCCGGGCTTGTGCTGTCATTGCCTAAAATGGCCGTACCAAGATTACCTAATTTAATTAAGCTGCCGTTGACTTTTTTTATGGGGATATCGTCGAACTGTTTGGGTGTGGTGAGGCCAGTCTTGGCCGTGACAGGAAAGTACAGGTTTTTGCTATCAATCTCACCTGCGGGCAATTCGATATTGTTATCTTTTATTGCAGTGATAACGTCATCAATGCTGATGTTATAGGCATGCATCTGTGATGGATTGAGTCGTATGCGAATGGCGTATTTACCAGCACCAAATAGATCAACGCTGGCGACACCATCCAAATCCGATACTTGATTGACTACAAACCGTTCCAAGTAATCTTGAATGGCTTTGGTGGAGCGAGTGCTATCTGTAAAAGCAAAGTCCATTAGCTCACTGTCGCTGCGACCAGCATTGACGATGGGGTCATCGGTATCATCAGGTAATTCTTGACGTGCTTGAGAGACTTTGTTGCGAATCTGGCTGGAGATATCGTAGGGATTGCTGTCAGCTTTGAGTTTGATTTTAATTACACTGCTGCCTTGCGTGCTAGTGGACTCAACCGTATCGATGCCCGGTATGCCGCTGATAGCATTTTCTAATGGTGTAGTGATATTGGTCTCAATCAGTTTGGCACTTGCGCCAGCGTAATTGGTGACGATGCGTAAGCCATGCGATTCAAACGGTGGGAAATAGCGCGTCGATAAATGGGTGAATGCTAAAATACCCACCACCATTAATATTAAACTGATAACACATGAAAAAACCGGACGGCGGATACAAACTTCAGGCATGCTCATGGTGAAACTACTTTAATATGACTGCCAGGTTTAATTTGTGATTGGCCTTCGGTAATGACTTTGTCACCGAGTTTAAGGCCGGATTTAACCACCACATCATGACCCACAATGCCGCCTAGTGTCACATTGACCTGCTGGCTAACGCCTTTATTAGCTATAAACACACTGTTGCCGGTAATGGAGCGGATAACGCTTCGCAATGGCACAACCAGCTGTTGTTTAGCTTCACCTAGTTTTTGTTGCACACTGACAAAATTACCAGGGTGCAATAAGTGATTATGATTATTCACAACGGCGTGTACTTCAAAGGTTTGTGAGGTAGCGTCAATGGTTTGTGAGATAAACGAGACCTTACCTTTTGCGGGCTTAACGTGATGACGGTTATCGGATAACTCAACATCGATAGGTTGGCCGAGTTTCAATTGATTGATGTATTGCCCTGGTAGCGTGTATTGCACTATTAACTTGTTGTCATTGGTTAGTGTAACAAGTGGTGTACCTGCTTTGACATAGTCACCAACACTTAATAAAAATTTACCCATGGTGCCCGCAAATGGAGCGTGCAGTGCTTTTTGATTAAATAGTGTTTGTTTCATAATCAAATCAGCTTTAGCGTTTTCATAGGCAGATTGAATTTTAGTTAAGTCTTGCGTTGCTACAAGGTGCTGCTTATTAGCTTTAGCGTTGCGTATATAGCTATCGCGTTGAATAGCCAGTGTGGCTTTCGCTTGCGCTAAGTTACCTTTTTCTTGGCTATTATCGAGTTGAATCAGCAGTTGACCTGCTTTTACATGGTCACCTTCATGGAACATGATTGATTTTATATAGCCATCAGCCTTGGGTGTGATTGTTGTGGTGTGGATCGGCAGTAGTGTGCCGGTGGCTTGTACGGCATCTGCCACTTTCACTTGCTTGACAGGTGTCACGCTAACAACGATCGGTGTATTGGCTTGAGCGAGTTGCAGAACTTTGTTTTTTTTGTGTTTGTTGTGAGCATGAACAACGCCGCCGACACTAATAGCTAGCAGTGCGATTATCGCACTGCTAATGGTGATGACTATTTTTCGACGTTTATTCTTGGTCATGCTCGTCCTCTTTCCGTCACCGATCAATTACTGCGAACAGGTCGGTGTTGTTACGGTTTAATGAAAGTAGCAACTGATCTTTATGCGTATCTGCGGCCATTTTATGCAGTTGTTTTGTGGTTGTGACAGCTTTCTTATTAACGGCTGTAATTACATCACCGGGTTGTAAACCGGCTAATGTGCCGCCACTGGCATCATCGGTATCAACAATCACGACGCCTTTAAGGTGCTTGCCATTAGATTCCAGCTCATCGAAATTACGCAGTGTAAGACCGGATAAAAAAGGTGTTTCTGTCTCTTCCTTCATGGTTTTTACATCAGCAACGGTAGCATGCTGAGTTGAGATTTTGCCATCACGGTTGAGTGTTAATGAGATATTGCTGCCTGGATGCATTAAACCTAAATCGTTGCGTAGTTGATCGGCGCTACGGATGTGAGTGTTATTGAGTTTTAAGATCACATCACGTGGTTCGATATCAATTTTTGAAGCGGGTGAGTTTGGCACGATTTGTGTTACCAGTGCACCATGTGATGATTTTAAACCTAAAGCGCTAGCGAGATCGGCAGAAATGTTTTGTGCCATAACACCTAACATACCGCGTTCAACTTTGCCGTATTTGAGTAATTGTTTGATCACGCCTTTGGTCATATTGCTGGGAATCGCAAAACCGATACCGGCACTGCTATCTACTTTTGAAATAATGGCAGTATTAATACCGACCAGTTTACCTTTCATATCAACTAAGGCACCACCAGAGTTGCCGGGATTAATCGGTGCGTCGGTTTGAATAAAGCTTTGAAAGCCTTCAATCTTCGGACGATCGCGATCGAGTGCAGATACCACACCTGAGGTGACTGTTTGGGTTAAGCCAAAAGGACTACCAATGGCAGCAACAAAGTCACCAACTTCGAGTTGATCGGAATCAGCGAAAGGCATTTCAGTTAAATGCTTGGCTTTGATTTTTAGCACAGCCAAGTCGAAATCTTCAGCTTTAGCGACGGTGTGGGCGCGATAGCGGCGACCGTCTTTTAGGGTAACTACCACTATTTTCGCATGTGCTAATACGTGGGCGTTAGTAACGATTAAGCCTTTGCTTTTATCGAAAATCACACCACTGCCGACGGCAACATTCTTTGGAATGGCATTTTTCGGTAGGTTGGGTGGTAATTGTGACAAGATAAACGGTGGTGTTTTTTGCATTACAACGATATTCACCACGGCTGGTGTGGTCTTTTTTAGCATCGGTGCGATGCTGCTACTTTGCGATGCAATGCTTGGGTGAGATGCTGCTAAGCCAATGGATGATATGAGTAGGCCGCTAGCAATAAGGGCGGCAGAAGCTAGTTTTTTGAATTTATTCATTATTTGTTCGGTCCTGGATTAAAACGCAAACGTTATTTTAATCAAAAATTACTCAGATAGCTAGTCCGTGAATTATTCTTGTCGGTTACTATTGATTGCTTTGATACCTGGTTTAATTATTATTTTTACAGTTTATTCTGAGCTCATTATAACGTCAAAACACAGGGGTATTGCTACTTCGTTGTGTCAGTTTAGGAGGTCCAAATAAGCGAAGCCATACGGCCGCTGTCATCGCCTTGGCGGCGGAAGGAGTAGAATTTATCAGCATCATTGTAAGTGCAATACTCACCACCGCTGATCTGAGTCACCCCATATTTACCTAAACATAAGCGTGCCATTTGATAAATATCAGCAAACCAGGCGCCTTCATCGTTTTGCGTAAATGCTTCAGCGTAACGCGTATCGACTGCTAAAAATTCATCACGGATATCGGCATTTAGTTCCAGTGCTTGTGGCCCAATGGCTGGGCCTAACCACACCATTAATTCAGCAGGGGATGATTGCATGGCTTTAACGGTGGTATCAATAACCCCCGACATGAGTCCGCGCCAACCGGCATGTATTGCCGCCACTTCGCGACCATCTTGTTGACAGATTAATAGCGGTAAGCAATCGGCCGTCATCACAGCGCAAGTCACATTGCGGTTTTCGGTATAACTGGCATCGCCGGTGGGCTGTTGTTGATCGCAGGGTAATTTAATTGCAATATCGCTATGCGTTTGGTGTAACCACGTAACGGGTGTTGGTACGTTATTGTCATCAATGACGTGCTGGCGATTGACTTCAACATCCGCTGTGGCAGCCGGCACATGATCCGCCATATTGCCTTGTGCAATAGTGGTCGTGAATGCATGAATATTTTTCGGTGCTGACCAGTCAGGTGTGATGATATCCGTTGCTGACATTAAATCCTCTCTATGGTGTCTTGCTCTATTTGTAATGCGGCCAATAAGTCTATCATATCTTGTGGTAACGGTATTTCCCACTGCATGGTTTCGCCGGTGCGTGGGTGTTCGAGTTGTAATGATTTAGCATGTAGCGCCTGGCGTTTGAAGTGTTTTAAACATTCACGTAAGGCATCACTTTTAGCGGCTGGTGGTTTAGTGTGAAAACCGTAAGTGGGGTCGCCAATCAGTGGGTGGTGTACGCTATCAAAGTGCACACGGATTTGATGGGTGCGGCCGCTTTCTAACGACACACTGACGTGGGTGTAATAGTTAAAGCGTTCTAATACGCGGTAATGCGTAACGGCTTCACGTCCCATCGGGTGAACCGCCATCTTTGTACGATGTTTGGGGTGGCGATCAATCGGCGCGTCTATTTTACCGCCTGCGACTAATGTGCCTTTAACGATGGCTTCGTATTTGCGTGACATGCTGCGTGTTTGCAGTTGTTCGGATAATGAATTATGCGCTAGCTGACTTTTCGCTACGACCAATAATCCAGTGGTATCTTTATCGATGCGATGCACCACACCGCAGCGTGGCAATTCAGCCAGGGCAGGGCAGTAATTTAACAAGCCATTAATCAGTGTGGTGGTTTTTACGCCAGCACCGGGGTGGACGATTAAACCAGCAGGTTTATTGACCACGATGAGGTCATCATCTTCGTAGACGATATCCAGATCAAGTGGCTCGGCTTGCCAGCTGTTGGTTTGTTCGAGTTCAATTTCGATATTGACGACCTGCCCTAAAGTTACCTTGTCACGTGGCCGCAAGCTGCCTTTTTGATGGTCTGTTACCAGGCCTTGTTTAATCCAGCCTTTGATTTGCTCGCGCGAAAACTGCGGCAGGGCGGCAGCAAGTGCTTGATCAAGTCGCTGATCTACAGCGGACTCGTCGAATGATATTGTTTGTTTAAAAGTTGTCATGCCGCTAGTGTATGTGAGCAGTTAGCGCGACGCAACTATTATCAGCTGAAGTCCAGATGGTGTTAATGGGTTTGATCGGTTATAATCGCTGCTTTTCTGACTGATAAAGAATGGACCAATATGAAAAAACTACTGCTTATTGTGCTTGCTGCATTGATTTTAACGGGTTGTGGCAACAGTGCGCATAAAGATGATTTAGCGCCTTACCGTAAAGAAACTTCCCGTCAACTGTATACCGATGCACAAAAGAATATGGCGGATGGTGAGTATGGTGATGCTGTTAAGCAGTTAGAGGCATTGGATGCGATTTATCCGTTTGGCGCATTTGCGCGCCAAGGTCAGTTGAATATTATTTACGCTTATTATATGAATGATGATCAAGTGTCGGCGATGGTCGCGGCTGATCGTTATATTCATTTGTATCCTCAAGGCCCAGACGTTGATTACGCTTACTATATGAAAGGTTTGGTAGACTACCGTCAAGGCATGACCTGGTTACAAAAAATGGTCGGTTCTGATCCATCGGCGCGCGATATGTCGCATTTAAATACATCGTTTGGTGCGTTTAACCAATTGGTGCAACGTTTCCCTCGCAGTAAATACCGCAATAATTCGGTGTTGCATATGTTGTATATCCGTAACATGATTGCGAAACACAACATGGATGTTGCGGAATATTATTATGATCGTCAGGCGTATGTGGCGGCATTGAACCGTTCGATGACGGTGATTCAGCATTTCCAAGGTTCACCGCAAGTGTTGAACGCCTTGGCATTGTCGGTAAAAAGTTATCGCAAGCTAAGAATGAATCAGCAAGCCGATATGTATTATGATATTTTGGCGAAGAGCTATCCGAACTCGAAGCAATTAGCTGAGCTGCCGAAACCGCAGCATCATACTGCATAACCTATCTGGGCATACCAGTATGTGTTGCTCGGCTGGGATGTAACGCTACCAAAAACTCAAGGAAGAGTGATGACAGAAACAACACTACCATCAAAACAAGAAATTCTAGCGCGGCTCGATCGCTTGCCTGTCTGGCCTTACTCCTATTGGTTATTATTGATCATTGGCGTTGGTTTCTTTTTTAGCTTTTTTGATATTGTAACGATTGGTATTGCTCTGCCTGTGTTTACCAAACAATTTCATGTCACAGATGCAGCGGCAACGTGGACGATTACCAGTGGTTTGATTGGTTATATTATCGGTTCATTTCTGGATAGCCGTATTTCCGATTTGTTTGGTCGCAAAGCGGCGTTGTTGTTATCGGTATTATTCTTTAGTGGTGGTTCGATTTTATCCGCGACCAGTACCGACTTAACTCAGCTGGTTATTTGGCGCTTTATTATTGGTATGGGTATAGGTGCTGAGATTGCGAATGTAGTGACGTATATCGGTGAACTGTCTCCGGCGGATCAGCGCGGTCGTTACAGTGCCATTTGCGTGACGTTTGCGTTTATTGGTTTTGCCTTTGTGCCGTTTATTGGTTTAGCGTTAGTGCCACAATTCCCATGGGGTTGGCGTTTGATGTTTATTTTGGGTGGCTTGGGCGGTGTGTTGGTGATGTTTATGCGCTTATTTACCCCTGAATCAATACGCTGGTTGGTTACACATAAAAAAATGCATAAAGCTTATATGCAATTATTGGAATTAGAGCGAGAGGCTAAGCATCGTTTGAATACCGAGTTGCCAGAGCCTAAGATTCACGAGTCGCACACTGAAGACCATGGCAGTCATAAATTTTCATCAATATTTCGTTCTGGTGTCACGGGTTATGTCGCGTTATTTGCGTTGGTGTGGGCGTTTTACTATATGGGTAACTATGCCTGGTTAACGTTAGATACCAAGCTATTTATTTTAGCCGGTTTTAAATTGAAGAACAGTCTATTGTTGGTGTCGTTAACCTCGATCGGCTTTGTGTTCGGTTCAGTGTTTTCGATTTGGGCCAGTGATCGCTTTGAACGCAAATGGTTTTGCTTTATTGTTAGTGTGTTATGGGCGGCCATTTTATTAATTATTGGTTGGTGCACCAGCTTTTTAGTTATTTTGATTTTTGGTTTCTTGGCTGCATTTTCTATTGGTGTGATTATCCCTGTGATGTACACCTTTACGGCTGAGCATTTCCCAACACCAGTGCGCGCGACGTGTATGTCGATCACTGACGGCATTGGCCATATTGGTGGTGCATTTTGCGGTCAGATTACTTTTGCATTTTATTATTTATATAAATCCAGTGGTCATGGTGTGTCGGTTGCCTTTACGGCGATGGCGGTTACTGGTGTTGTAACGGCTGTATTATTATTGTTCACACAGGAAAAAACTAAAAAAGTGCTCACTCAATAGTACAAAAAGTGCATTAAGATCGGTTTGTTAACGCTGTTCCTTAAGATTTCCTTAATATTCCACTCTTAGACTGAAATGAGGGAGTATTGGGAGTAAGTCTAAATTGTCTACGATACATGTGTTCGATATTCATGATTTTTTGAAAGCCGAGCTGAGGACAGATACCGCTTGTGTGGCGGCTGGTGTTCGAGTGAGTGGCAGTAAGATTCAGCGATTTTTGTCTGGAGTTAAAGCAGGCGATCAAGTGATGTTCGTTACGCCGATGCATGATGATCGATTTATGCAGCGACTTTCCGCCAGCAATATGGGTGAAGGTCGTATTTTGTTGCCAGGCATCAAACCTTCAGTTGTTATGGAACAATTGAAGTACATGAAGCAGCATAATGTTGAAAATTTTTTTCCACATGCGGATTTTGTTGCTGTATTGGACTTTAATGAATTGGATGATGTAAAAAGCTATCGGCTGGCTGCTTTGCCTAATTATCATATTGATACGGCCAGTGGCGCGGTGATCGAAGAGGCTCCTGTCTTTAGAGAGGTTGGTGCAGCAGATCATGTGCAATATTATTCGAGTGATGAAAAATTTGCAGCTGGTTTGGAAAGCTATTTTTCAGATGCTGGATCACATTCTCAGGCACACTTAGCTGCTGCTGGGCAGTTATGGCCAGCACATAAGCGTGAGATGCTAGAAGATATTCGTAATGATCGTGTGGCGTGTGTGGTGTCTGATGTCGATGAAACTTTTTTATTAACGGGCTTAACGGCGGTAGTAGAAACTAATTTATGTCATGGTTGTGATCGTATTCATCAGCGTTTAGTGCGTTTATTTGCCGATATTACAGGGTACCCACAAGAGGGGTCTTCTCAACAGCGCTTTGCTTTTTTGAAGTCGCAGCTAGTAGCTGATTTTGACAATGGCGGTGGTCGGCTGTCAAAAGAAGCTTTTAATAGTTTTCAGGCGGAGTTGGCGCAGTTGCATGATCAGGAGCTTTATAGTGCTCATTTAGACGAATGGTTTAATGCATTACGCTCGAACTCAGATATACCAGAAAAATATATCACGCAAATGGATGAAGCTTATAAGGCTCTAGTGGCACAGGAGCGGGCTGGTGCTTTTGGTGAGCGTGAAAAGCAATTGCGTAATATGTTGGTTTACTGGAGTGGAAACCCTTCACATACTGAAGCATTAAAACGGTTAGCTCAACGCTCTTTAGCGTCATTGGATGCGTTAGGTGGCCAGCTTTATTATAAGCGTATTGTTAGTAAAGATGACCTTGAGTGTTTGCATCAGGCTAAAAGGGCGGGGGCAGACACTGTTTTCATTACATCGCGACCGCGACCATTGCCCGAAAATTTGGCGGCGATCGACTCCTTTGCGCTTGGTAGCACTGTGTCGAGTATGTCGCGTGAAGATGTGCGTAAACCCGATAAACAATTACAGCAAATGAGCGAGTCCGCCTCGTATTTGGATAGTCGGCATCACCATTGTCATCAAAATGGACCGGGCGGTGAAATATTAGGGCCGGTGCATTACAGCACCAAAATGATGTATCACACCATACGGATGATATTATCCGGTAAGAAGTTTGATCAGGCTGAGACTAAAATTTGTTGGTTGATGGATGATAACCCTTATGAGACACACCCTGAATTGATTCGGCAATGTAATGCACTGTTTGCGTTGCATGGTTTGAATTTGCGTTGGAAAGTAGCGGTGCCTTGCCAGGGCGGTGAATACTTATTGGATGCTTCACCACGACCCAGGCTAGCAGCTTATGAAGCCGATAAATCAGCTAGCATGTGTGAACATTGTTTGCCAAGTAAGCTATTGGAGCTGATTACACGTCGCTATGCTGCTCTAGGTGGTGGCGCGGAGATTGATGAAGCTAAATTCCAACAGGCATATGATGAAGCTTGGCATCAAGTGTCTTTGGTGCGTTCAACGCCAGCTCCAGCGAGAGTTCCTGAGGCAATTGCCCCCGTGCCGTCTGAACCTAGTGTTACTCGGCAATCAATAGCATCGATGGATAAGGCATTGGCTGAAATCGCTGCGCGCCGTTCAGGGCGATCGCTAGCGGCTGAGGCACGAACGGTGAAAGTAACCGATGTGAGTACTTTGTTTGCTCCTGTGCCATTAGCTGCGGTTGATGATGAGGCGGTGGGGCTATCATTAGATGACCTAGATGTTGAAGGGCTGAATCCAGCGGAAATGGCAGCACGTGTCGAGCGCTATTTAACGGGTAAATTTAAACCCTAAGGTTCGATAGCTGTCGCTCGATGAGGTGTTGCCGAAGTATCATATTGAATATCCTGGATAGCGAGTTTGAGCGTTGCTGCTCTTCCAAGGTAGTGCGTTTTATCGGCATGTGCACTGGTCTGCAGTACAAGCTCCTTCGCCACGGCTCTTTCTTCTGTGTAGCGAGTTAGCATAAGTAGGTTGAATCTTTCTGAGTGAGTTACGATTAATTCAGGCTTGCCGTCAATCATGCTGATACGCGCATAACTTTCATGTGATTGGTTTTGTAATATCATTGTGTAGCCGTTGTCGGACTTATAGCACCGATTCAATTGGTCTAATAATGACGCTACTTGTTGTTTAACACTGTATGCAAAACCATGGCTTTTTTTGTCGGGACGATACAGTGCTGATTTAGAAGTCGCTGCGCTGTTTAATCGTGCAATACCAAAAAATTTCGTTACATTTACAATGTCCCAGCATTCAATAATTCTTTCACCATCGCGCCAATAGATGCTTGCCATGGCCTGTGGCGGTGTGCCATATGCTACGGCGGTGTTATATAAAGTGACGTTTTGCAGTGCGTTTGGCAGACGTGTTAATAGTTGATGACTACTGCGAATATGGCCATCGAGTAATACCGTAGTATGGACATACCGTTTAGCATCGGCGGGATCTTTCGATTCACTGGCTCGCTTATGTGCTCGGTAGGGCGCTTTACTGACATCGGGCAAGCAAGCAATAGCAACACGTGCATCGCTATCAAGTAATTTCAACATCTGACTCTCGAGTATAATGCCATCGATTACCATGGTGGCGCGATGATGCTTCTGTGCTGTAAGTCGTTGGATCACGGCGCATTTAATCAGGTAGGCCATGTCCTGACTGGCGATGTATCGTTCGCGTTGTTGCAATGCGCTATCTTTATTGCCTGGAAGCATGACGCCGCGATAGTCGTCGGTGACTACAGAGGCATAATTTAATTGATCATCGCCTTCGAGTATCAACCGCACAATGCTGCTTTTACCGCTGCCGGCAGCGCCTGATACCACAAGATCTGATTGTGCTGCTGACTGTACTTTACGCGAAATACCAACCTCTGCTGTAATGACATCAAGATGGTCATCAAGTATTTCATTTATAGCTCGTGTTAATTGTTGATTAAAAGCCTGCCCGTATTCAACCCGAGAAAGTGCTGCTATAACTCGTTCTTGTTCAGCGCTTAGCCTCTTGTCATCATGACCGGGATATTTCGCAATAAATTTTTCACGAATACGTATAACCAGTTCATCACTCAAATCATCCATTTGCTGGTTCGCGGTATCATTTAGTCGATCGAATAGGCTAGGAATTATTGACTGTAGCTGTGTTATTAAGCATTGGGTTGTATCATTCAATTCACTGGTAGTGACTCGATAATCACAAACCAGCCTTGCTGCGAGAGTTATCGTTAATGCGGCCGTTGCCGACAGTGGTGCAATATCCGTTAACCAATCAGAGTGTAATACGCGGGCATCAGCTAATAGCTGTTCAGGTTCCACCAATAGTGCGTCGGGGGATAATAAGCGGTTGCAGCGCAATTGATGTGCGAGATCAGCTGCATCCCATGTGCTTGGTTTTTTGAGTCGCGCGATATCACGAACATTAAACGCTGGAGGGCGCCAATGGTGCTTTACTGGTTTGCTTTTATACTGATCTGTGCGCATAGGTTAATACATGTTTGAACTGATTGTGATTATTCTAGCAGTTTGATGTTAAGGTAGGGTTAAACAGGTTGAATTGGTGTCTTGTTCATTAAAATTAAGTTTATTAATACCTGAGATAGTTAGTATTAACGGTTCTTATTTGATTCAAATGTACAATAAATGCATAATGTACGCAAAATTTGAATTATAAATAATATGTGAGTGTCAGTATGAAAGTAAAGATTGCAGCAACAGCCCTTCTGTCGATCATGAGCATTGGTGTGATGGCTGCTTCAGTTGAAGCACCTAAAAATGTGATTGGTTTTTTTCAAAGTTACGATGGGCCGAATGCCTGGTATTTTAATACGCCAACGACCCAATTATCACAATCAGGATATACCATTTTAATTGATGCGTTTTGGGTAAATTACCCATTCTGTTGGGGTGATGGTTCTGGACAGCCGGGAAAAGGCAGCCCCATTCCAGAATGTAAGGGTATAAAAAACGCCCCTGGGCCGGGTTTAACTAATAGCATTGATAATGCTTTTTGGGATAATTATCAAGGGGGTGCAGCGCCCAACCAAGCGGGCGATGCTTATAACACTTATTGGACATCATTGCATACGTCGGGGCCTCAGCTCATCTCTCACTTGCGGGGAGAAATTAATACAAAAGCGCCTAATGTGAAACTGTTGGCCAGTATTGGCGGTTGGAATATGGGTGGTTCGGCGACGGGTCAACCGTTAGTACCAAAACTGCCAGAAAAACCCGCTTGGGCTGGGTTAATTAGCCAGCCGGATAAGTTTGCGCAAGCCATGGAGAGTATTTCACAGCTAACTAATGGTGGTGTTCGTATATATAATGGTATCGATCTCGATGTGGAAACATTATACGCTGACGGCTGTGAAGGTGATGTTTGTCAGCCAAAAGACGAACAAAAAACAATTGATGATTTAGCTCAAGGTGTGCTTGATTTCGTTAACTATTATAAAGCCCAGGGGAAGGCGCAACCTATTTTATCAATGTCGCCCCGTGCTTCTGATATCTATTGTGCGCAAAAATATTGTTCGTGGCATGATGCCAGTGGTTATGGTTTTGTTGGTAAATTACTGCAAAAATTGGCCAGTGAAGGCGTGTATTTTAATGACATAAATCCGCAGTTTTATAATGATAATCCAGCACGTAATATCCCTAACAATGCTGATCCAAAATATACAACGCCTACCATTGGTGATCAGGTGCCGGAAATTTTAACAAAGTTACATGACATTGTGGGTGACCATAGTGAAATTAACGTGGGTGTGTTATCGCAAACTGATCAAGGTGCAAGCGATACCGGTGGTGCGCCAGCGGCAGGGAATCCTGGAGTAGCTAAAGCACAGGTTCCAGCATTATGGCACTTATTGCAAACAGACCCAGCCATTCAAGCGACTGGAGTGAAAATCAGTGGATTGATGACCTGGGCTGCTAACTTAGCCTTTAGCGGTGCGTTGCCAGGCAATGTGCGTAGCACAACATCAACCAATGTGGTGCCTTATAACTGGGGTGCCGGCCCTTATACAATGAAGTAAGTTTTCGCTGTCAAAGCCACTTATCGTTATTCGCGAGGGTGGCTTTGTTGTATCTAGATACCGTCAATAATCGCTACACTATCCACTGGAAATCCCGTTATAGCCAAAACCAAATCAAGCGCCTCCATCAAGCCAGGTGGGTAAAGAGATTCTGTGCTTTATTAATTAAAATGTATATTGTAATAGACGTAAATACAATTTATGTGTGTGATAATATACATGAGGTGAATATGACTAATACAACCACTAGAAGCTATTCGGATTACTGCTTAGATGCTTTACAGGTGTTAGCGAAGCTAATTACTTTGCATCGTAAGGCAAAGAAAATGACGGCACAGGAGCTTGCTGACAGGGTGGGTATTTGTCGTTCCACCTTATATAAGATTGAGAAAGGTGATGCTAAATGTGAAATTGGTGTGGTGTTTGAGCTGTGTTCAGTATTAGGCATTTGCTTGTTTAATAGTGATGGGGGGGATATGGCGCGGTTCAATGAAGCAATGAATGATAAGCTTGCGTTATTGCCGCAAGCGATTCGTAAAAAAACGGATAAAGTTGATGATCAATTCTAACTTATCTGTGTTTGGAAGCACCAGTTTTTAAATCCTTTTGCATTTGAGGGTGTACATATTGGCCATCCGTAACACCTTGCATTCATATGATGATTTCTATATTCTTCGACGATGCATATTGGCAACTATGGCGATAATCGGGCAGGTAACCTCATGAAGAATATACAAGACTTTCAGCGCATGAAGCGATCTGATCAAAAAATAGTCGTTTCGACTTGTTATAGCAATTGGTCCGCGCAGATTCTGGATAAAACCGAGATCGATTGTTTGCTGGTGGGTGATACTGTCGCGATGGTTGAATACGGTTATGACAGCACATTAAAAGCCACTGTTGATATGATGGAAATGCACGTTGAAGCTGTATCGCGTGGCGCACCATCAAAATTTATTATTGGTGATATGCCGTTTTTATCTTATCGCAAAGGCTTAACGGCAACGATGAATGCGGTGGAACGTTTAATGCGAGCCGGCGCTAATGCCGTTAAGCTTGAAGGCGCTGCCGGTAACCTGGAATTGGTCAAACATATTGTTGAATCCGGTGTGCCAGTGATGGGGCATTTGGGTTTAACGCCGCAAATGGTGAACCAGTTAGGTGGCTATAAAGTGCAAGGGCGTGGTGATGACGCCGTGCAGTTATTACTGCAACAAGCCAAAGCATTAGAAGCAGCGGGCTGCTTTAGTTTGGTTTTAGAGTGCGTACCAGAGTTAGTGGCAGAGCAAGTGACCCATGCGTTACAAATCCCTACCATTGGTATCGGCGCCGGTCCAAAAACATCCGGTCAAGTATTGGTGTTTCATGACATGTTGGGAATGAATGACTTTAATAGTAAGTTTATTAAACGTTATTTAAATGGCCAAGACCTTATGATACAAGCGTTTAATCAATATAAACAAGAAGTGCAAACGAATGCATTTCCCCAGCCCGAACATTGTTATGCTTAAGATCATTAAATCAGTCACCGAATGGCAGCAGTGGCGGCAAGGGTTTAATGCCCAGCATATGTCGATAGGCTTTGTGCCCACCATGGGTAATTTGCATCAAGGCCATTTGGAGTTAGTGAAACAGGCACAAGCGGAAAACGACTTTGTGGTGGTATCGATATTTGTTAATCCCACCCAGTTTAATAATCCAGATGATTTACAAAAATACCCGCGCAGTTTGCAACAAGATCTTGATCAGCTTAAGGCGTTAGGTGTTGATAGGGTGTTTATTCCAGCGATACAAGATATGTATCCGTTGGAATACCGTTATCAAGTCAAAGAAGTGAAGTTGAGTCAGCAATTAGAAGGGCAGCATCGTGCTGGGCATTTTGATGGTGTATTGACGGTGGTATTAAAGTTATTAAACTTAGTGCAGCCGCAGCGCGCGTATTTTGGTGAAAAAGATTATCAGCAATACCAACTCATTAAAGACATGGTATCCGCTATGTTTTTGCCAATTGAAGTGATTGCTTGTCCGATCGTGCGTGATGAGTATGGGTTAGCGTTAAGCTCACGTAATAACCGCTTATCAGAAGATGGCGTTAAAAAAGCGCGTGAGTTTGCGAAGCAGTTGGCCCAAGGCAGCAGTGCTGAGGCTGTGACAGAACAGCTAAATAAAGCTGGGTACGCAATCGATTATGTGGAAGATTATCAAGGACGACGTTACGCCGCTGTCTACGTTGAAGATGTGCGGCTGATTGATAATTTAGAAATTGAGTGAGAACAAAATGTTAATTACGGTAATGAAATCCAAGATAGCCTATGCCACAGTGACCCAAACGGAACTGTTTTATGTGGGTAGTATAACGATAGATAAGAACATGATTGATGCGGCGGGTTTGCGTATTAATGAAAAAGTGCAAATCGTCAATGTTAATAACGGCGAACGTTTTGAGACCTATGTGATCGAAGGTGAAGCAGGTTCAAAAGTGATTGGCGTGAATGGCCCAGCAGCACGATTAGCGCAACCGGGTGATGAGCTGTTTATTATTTCTTATGCGATGATTGATCCAGATAAAGAAACATTAGAGCCAATCGTGGTAGACTTAAAGCATGAACTTAGCTAAGAACATATTAATCGGCGTAACCGGTGGCATTGCGGCTTATAAGTCAGCTGAGCTGGTGCGTTTATTGATTAAGCAAGGTCACCGTGTTCGTGTCGTGATGACCGATGCTGCCAAGGCATTTATTCAACCAATGACATTTCAAGCGTTAACCGGTCATCGGGTTTATGATAATTTATTGGACGACCAAACTGACAATGCGATGGCGCATATTGATTTAGCACGATGGGCCGATGATGTTATTGTTGCACCTGCCAGTGCAGATTTTATAGCAAAAGTGAGCTTAGGCTTAGCCAGTGATTTATTAACCACGATTTGTTTGGCCACTACCAGTCGATTAATCTGTGCACCCGCCATGAATCAACAAATGTGGTTGAGCGCGGTCACACAAGAGCATGTAGTGCGTTTGCAGCAACGCGATGTTTTGTTATTAGGCCCAGACGCCGGTGAGCAAGCCTGCGGCGAAGTTGGCCCGGGGCGTATGATGCAACCCGAGCAGATTGTGGAACAACTGCAGCAACAATGGCAGCCGCCGATACTAAAAGGCCAACATTGGGTGATTACTGCTGGTCCAACACAAGAAGCCATAGACCCCGTGCGTTATTTATCAAATCACAGTTCAGGAAAAATGGGATATGCGTTAGCGCAAGCGGCAGTGCAACTTGGTGCGCAAGTAACATTAATTTCAGGCCCGACGGCGTTAATGGATCCAAAGGGTGTTGATGTGGTACGGGTAACAACAGCCGTGCAAATGCAGCAAGCCGTGATGGCTGTAATGCCAAAAGCGAGTGGCTTTATTGCCGCCGCCGCTGTGGCAGATTTTCGTCCCAGCATTGTCGCGCAACAAAAGATAAAAAAACATTTAGCCGAAGAGTCGATTAGCTTAATTAAAAATCCCGATATATTGGCAGAAGTCGCCGCTAGTTTTCCTAATGCATTTGTTGTCGGTTTCGCGTTAGAAACCGAAGATCTACTAAAACACGCTGAGCGTAAATTACAGGCCAAAGGTTTGGACGCTATCGTCGCCAATCAGTTGGTGGAAGGCAAAACCTTCGGTGGTGATCATAACAAAGTAACTGTGTTAACTTGTGATGGTAAAATCCATGAGTTCGCACAGCAGTCTAAATTAAACCTAGCTTTTAGTCTGATGCGTTTTATGCATCAATACAATTCGTTACCAATGGCTCATAAGCACCCAGTGTAAACTCTTCTATACTGTCCTCTATTAAAGTCTATCGGAGAAAACGGATGAAGATTAAGACATGTGCCATGGTATCTGCAGTCGCTTTTTCAGCAATCGTATTAGCAGGATGTACTAAGCAAGATGTTGGTATTGGTGTCGGTGGTGGCGCTGGCGCTTTAGTCGGTAGCGCGATCAGTGGTGGCAGTGGTGTGGGTATTGCGGTGGGTGCGATTGGTGGGGCATTAGCTGGGAACGCGATTGCCAAAGACACAGGTTCTCAAAATTAAAAAATCCATTCGTGGGCAATTTTGAGCGATTAGCACTATTCAAAAATGCTCAGGTATTCGTCTATGCATTCCGCTTTTTTCATAACACTAATCGCTTAACCTTACTTTTTAAATGCGGTATTAAGAACATAGTCCACCGCCTCATCAGACCACTCCCCACGGCGTGGAGGAATGCAAGAGACAAGTTGAGCGGGGGGTGACGTGTCTTTCGCTGTGGATGTAGAGGCGGGTTCAACAGCAGGCGGTGGCATCAGCATTAGTCGTATGTTCTCAGCAAAGTATCTAGGAAGTTTTGGTTTTCGATACTCTACAATCGCCCGTAGTGGCTGGCTTTCCCATGGAGCTGTTTCGTTAGGGTCAATAGCATCGGAATCATCCGAATCTTCAGGGTCCGTGTCATCAACTGGGGGGAAAGCTTTCTTTATTAGTGCCAAATGTGCATCACTAGCACGCAGCAGCATGGCTGTAGCGATATGTGCTGCAGCGGTTAGTGTGCGCATTGGTCCAATGCGGTTATAGCAAAGAGTAAATAAATGCCCCATTACAACAGACATTACTTTTTTATTCTGCAGTGTAGGAGCTAGTGTTAGTTCCTCTATTGCTAAACGATGCTCGATTTTGCTGAGATTCTCATCCGTAAGGCCGGTAGCTATTGAATGCACCAGGCTTAACCCCAGCTTTATACCTAGCAAAAGATCGGCTGAGAATTCGGCCGTGGAAAAGTCAAAATCAGGAAACTTCACTGTATTATGCCCAAGATGCCTATCCACACGATTCGCTTTTGTCAAAATTAAATTAAAAGTAATGTTATTTGCGGTAATGTTTTCATCTGAGCGGGTCGGAGTTGATGATGTAACCAGGTCAAAACATAACACCCAATCGTCGTCATCAATTTCATCTAACGGCGTAGATTCAGCTAACTGGACCTTGTGGTCAATCATGTATATTCGTTTAGCTTTATGTTTAGATGCGCTTGGGTCGAAAAAAGGCCTAATTTCTTTAGGTAGTAAACTATACCCCTTGCAGATTTCAGCCATATAGGAAGAAAGAAATTCATGCTTGAAGTGTTTTATATCGGTTATCGGCCTGGTTGGTCTTGTCATGCTGTATTCTTCTTATTGTTATTCAAAGGCAATATGTTTATCTTGTTGATTATTCATTAATCTATAACGGAATAGCAGTATATGACTTGCACTATACGCCCTGCACTATAGTGTCAGGTCAAGGAATCCAGTCAGATAGCCGTATGTGTTCGCTTTGGAGGCGGATTTATCGTGATAATGGTGACGATGCGTATGGGCTAAGTGTTGTGGAGCTTGCTTCTGATTTTGTAGACCCGGATCTCCTGCCTCTTCGGTATAGTCCATGACTCAAAGCTGGCCCATGAAGGTCTTCAATCTTGCGCCCCAAAGTAGGGTTATTGCTTCCATATAGAGATGTTAGGCAGTGTACTTTGATTCCACGGACTCCTGCGGTTAGTGGCATGTGTCTGCGTGGTCTGGCATGTATTGTGGTGTCTTTCCCGCTTTGAAGCATTGCAGTAAATGCCGCTTGATCGAGCTTGGTGCCATCCTTGGTATATAAAGAAAGGTCGTCGGCTTTCTTTCCGGATAGCGCTTTTATGACGAAATCATGCTGTTCCTTAATGTCGGCAATGAGACTTTGTAATGTTTGTTTCTCGTTGCAGCGGTGACCTATCTTGTGGAAGGGGTGCGTGGGGTCTATGTCTGTAAATTGTATACTGATTTTCATGTCAACTCTCTATTACTTGTTATTATATATATGCAGTAATCATGATTATATCATATACGCTGTAAATGTACAGTTTACGATTGGTGGTTGTGGACGCTAATGAAGCATGCTATCAGTTGCCATCATCGATATCAAATGCTATCATTAAACCAATCCTAGTGATTTATCCGGTATTTTCTTGGGAGAAAAGTTATGGCAAGCTTCAGTATCCGCAAACTAGATGATGAGGTATATAAGAAGTTGAGAATACGCGCTGCTAAGCATGGGTTATCAATGGAGGAAGAGGTGAGGCGTATTTTAACGCGCGAACTGGCTGCCCCTGAAAATTTGAATGATATATTTCAACAATATTTTGGTGCTAAAAATGGTGTTGATTTGACAGTGCCAAAGCGAGATAAGCCACATAAGCCAATGGATTTTGATTAGTGAAAATACTCGATACTAATGTGATTTCTGAATTAATGCGCAGAGCCCCCCAACCTGCGGTCGTCGAGTGGATCAGTGATCAAATTGCTTCGGAGTTATATATCACTACGATTACCTTGGCTGAAATCAGTTATGGTTTAGCTGTGTTACCCAAAGGTAAGCGTCGAGCCGCTTTGGAACTGGCGTTTAAACAGTTGATCCAAGCCGGTTTTGAAGACCGTGTATTAAGCTTCGATCAGCGTGCTGCATTTTTTTATGGCGATGTCATGGCGCAGCGTAAAATCAAAGGTAAACCGATGAGCGCACTTGATGGTCAAATTGCAGCTATCGCATTATCATTGAATGCCGCTGTGGTAACACGCAATGTCAAAGATTTTAAAAATTGCCATATAACAACCATCAATCCGTTTTCTTCTTAAGTATTATCTTCAGCTGTTATACGCTTGATACGTTGTGTTAAGGCCTCGCTCAGCTCATATTGGCTAATACCCATCGGTTTAGTCATACCATCTACGGCATATTGTGCAACGATTTTATTTTTTGTTTCGCACAATAGTATTCCAATTGTTGGGTTGTCAGTGTCTTTTTTAATTTGCTGGTCTATTGCTGTTAAATAGAAATTAAGTTGGCCTGTATACTCAGGTTTGAACTTACCCGACTTTAACTCAACCACCACATAGCAGCGCATTTCTACATTATAAAATAGACAGTCAATATAGAAATCATCACCACCGACGTTCAGATGGTATTGATTTCCCATAAATGCAAAACCCTGTCCTAATTCTAATAAGAAGTCTCTAATTTGATGTACTAATGCTATTTCGATATCACGTTCACGCAATGGTTTTTTTAATGCCAAAAACTCAAAGCAGTAGGGGTCTTTAAACAGGTTTTGAGCTAATTCCGATTGTGTACTGGTTAACGTATTCTTAAAGTTAGTGATTTTTGAACTATTTGTTTGTCGCCGATATAAATCCTGATCGATCATCACGCTTAATACCTTTCTTGACCAACCTTGAGTGATAGTTTGTTGTATATACCACTCCCTTTGAATATCGTATTTAACCTTCTGAATTAAATAAATAATATGCCCCCATGGTAATTGCGACACAGGCTGTGCCGCAATTTGTTCGACTTGATATATTAAGTAAAATTGACGCATTCTTTCTAGGTTTCTCCGTGAAAAGCCTTTTGACTCTGGGAATTCATAGCTTAGGTCACTACTTACCTGATTAAGATATTTCGACCCCCAGGCTTCAATTTTTTGACGCTCAAACAGTACTCTTCCAATTGACCAGTACAGCTGAATCAATTCAGAGTTAACAGCTAACCTTGCACGCGTCTGTGCAACAGTTATTTTTTGTTTCAGCTGATTAATCAATAAAGAATAATCATTATCTAATAGAAGTTTGATTTCCATTTTCACACGATAAGTTGGGGGATAAAAAATTACAATACCGTATTTTAAAGGTCGCCGACCTTGGATGGTTATTCAGCATTAATGCTGGCCGTATCATCTTGCCATGTTAGCGCTGTTCGGCAGCCGTGCCGAGCTTATCCTAGTTTGCACTGTAAAAAAGCGATCAAGCTTGGTAGACTAGCGCTCAGGCGAGGACCATTACTAAGAGACTAAAAAATGAAACGGATTAAAAACCCCTTACTGGCACTGGCTTTGGGCGGTTGTTTAACGTCAGCAGCATTTGCGCAAGAATACCAACAAGCACTTCCGGACGATGCAGCTAGCCAAAAAGTGCCTAGCGTTATTCAGGTGGTAAAACCAAACACAAACAATAAGAAGCAAGTGGTAGCTCAAGCTGCCGATTCACAGATCGCTGTGTTGATGTCAAAAATTATGCAGCTGAATAAAGAGATCACCATCAACCAGCAAAATACGATGCAACGCATTGATAGTATAAAGAATTCAGAAGCACAGCTGGGGAATATTGTGCATAAAATGCAAGGTGCCATTCAGGCCGTTGATCAGCAAGTACAATCCTTGCAAAGCCGCCATGAGCAATTTGCACAACCGACTCAACACGCGTCAGGCTGGGCTGCGAGCATGAAGCAGCAGTGGGGTGCTGGTAGTTTTTATGCGGGCCTTGGTGCTAGTGTCGCTCTATTATTAATGTTGATATGGTTTGCGTGGCCAAAAAACAAACCAAAAGCAAAGCCGGTGCGCGCGACATCAGACAGTCAGTCTGAGTATGACTTTATGGCAACATCAGAAGCTATCCCTGCAAAGCTGGATTTAGCGCGCGCGTATTTAGCGATGGAAGATTTCGATTCAGCCAAAGGTGTGTGTGCTGAAGTGTTTCGCAAAGGCGATGAGCAACAAAAACAACAGGCGCAAACTATTTTGGCTGAAATAACCAAGAAAGATCATCATGCAGAGTAAACGTATTGCCATGGGGATCCGTTACGACGGTACTGCTTATCATGGCTGGCAGGCACAATTTGGTGAGCTGGCCACTGTGCAAGCTAAGGTGGAAAAGGCCTTAAGCTGTGTGGCTAATCATTCCGTTGCTGTCACTTGCGCGGGTCGTACGGATGCCGGAGTGCATGCAACGCAGCAAGTGATTCACTTTGATAGTGATGCTGACCGCACAGAAAATGCGTGGGTGTTTGGTGCGAATAGTCATTTACCACCCGATGTGAGTGTGGTCTGGGCGCAAGATGTCGATGGAGAGTTTCATGCGCGTTACAGTGCTAACAGTCGACGCTATCGTTACATTTTATACAACTATAAAGTTCGCCCTGGTATTTTGCGTCATGCGGTAGGTTGGCATCATAAGCAACTTGATGAAAGTGAGATGCAGCAAGCGGCCATGCACTTAATTGGCGAGCATGATTTTTCATCATTTCGCGGTGCGGGATGTCAGGCCAAAACAGCAACACGTACCGTAACAGAAGTAGCAATTTCGCGGCATAAGCATTTATTGATTATGGAAATCGAAGCCAATGCGTTTTTATTGCATATGGTGCGCAATATTGTTGGCACATTATTCGCTGTAGGCTCAGGTTACCGTGATGCGGATTGGGTAGCTGAAGTGCTGGAGGCCAAAGACCGCCGCGAAGCAGGCATTACGGCCTCACCGTCAGGCTTGTATCTTGTTGATGTTAACTACCCGAGTGTGTACAGCCTGCCTAAAATACCCATTGGGCCGTTTTTCTTGCATGGCACAATGCTTTAATGATGGCTATAATTGGCAGCATTGTTAAAATGCTGTCATCCCTCACGTGATGCGGGAGCCAGTGTAAAAAAGGTAAATGCAATGAGTTGGTTTAAAAGAATATTACCGAAAATTTCAACTGCTGAGAAAAAAGGGGTGCCGGAAGGTATTTGGAGTAAATGCCCCAATTGCCAAGCCATCTTATATAAAGCAGAGCTTGAACGTAATCTTGCTGTGTGTCCCAAGTGTGAGTTTCACTGCCGCATTGGTGCGCGTGAACGATTAACCCAATTTTTGGATGGCAGTGCACAACAGGAGTTGGCTGCGAATGTGGTGAGTGTAGACCGGCTCAAATTCAAAGATTCAAAAAAATATAAAGACCGTATTTCTACCGCTGTAAAAAGCAGCAAAGAAAAAGAAGCGCTGGTGGTGATTGCCGGTAAAGCGCATGGCTTGGACTTAGTGGCAGCTTGTTTCGAATTTGGTTTTATTGGCGGGTCGATGAGTGCGGCCGTTGGTGAGCGTTTTGTTATTGGTGCTGAATATGCGCTGGAACATAAAGTGCCATTCGTGTGCTTTGCCACCAGTGGTGGTGCACGCATGCAGGAAGGTTTGTTTTCATTGTTTCAAATGTCAAAAACCGCCGCGATTATTGCGCGCTTGAATCAAGCAGGCATACCATTTATATCGGTGTTAACGGATCCGACCATGGGTGGTGTGTCAGCAAGCTTAGCAACACTCGGTGACATTATTATTGCTGAACCTGAGGCGTTGATTGGCTTCTCTGGGCCGCGTGTGATTGAGCAAACTATACGTCAAACATTGCCCGAAGGTTTTCAGCGCAGTGAATTTTTATTACAACATGGCGCGATTGATATGATTGTTGATCGCCGACAAATGAAGTCAACCATTGCTCGGTTATTAGCAAAAATGACCAAGCAATCGGCACTTGAAATGGAGAAAGAGGAGAACTAAATGTCACGTCGTGAACATTCACGTGACTTAGCCGAATGGATCGAACACATTACCGCAGCCCACCCGAAAGAAATTAAACTTGGATTAGAGCGAATTTCACAGCAGGCCAAAAAAGCCGAGCTGTTAACGTGGGATTGCCCCGTGATCTTAGTGGCGGGTACGAATGGTAAAGGATCTTGTGTTAAGTTAATGGAGCAAATGTATGTACAAGCCGGTTACCGTGTGGCTTCGTATTATTCACCACATTTAATCGATTTCAATGAGCGTATATGCCTAAACGGTGAGTCAATCACTGATGATGATTTGGTGCTGGCATTTGAGCAATTGGATGGTGTGATTGGTAGTAGTGATACCACTTATTTTGAATACACTACGTTAGTCGCCTTGCAGGCTTTTAGAAACTTTAAGCCTGATGTGGTTATTACCGAGGTGGGCTTGGGTGGTCGGTTAGATGCGATTAATATCTTGGACGCCGATGTATCTATTATCACTAGCATAGGTTTAGATCATTGCGATTATTTAGGCGATACGCGCGAAGCGATTGCTACAGAAAAAGCAGGCATCTTCCGTAAAGACGGCATTGCTATTTGTGGTGATACAAAGCCGCCGGCAACCATCGCGCAACAAGCGCATAAAGTCGGCTGCCATTTACTGCAATGGGGAGCTGACTTTGATTACCGCGTGGTAGCTAATCATTGGCAATATTTCGGTGTGAATGATTGTTTGCAATTGCCGATACCGCAATTGAAGTGCCAAAATGCCGCCACTGCATTAACGGCAGTGCAGGCGTTGCAGTCTCGTTTACCTGTCAAAGCGATAGCTATGACACAAGCGATGAAAACAACGCGACTTGCAGGCCGTTTTGAACAGCATGATCATCCTTTACCCGTTGTTTTGGATGTGGCGCATAATGCGGACTCTGCCGCCTATTTAGCTAAACAATGCCAGCGTTATGGTTATACAGCAGTGAGTGCGGTGGTGGGTATTTTAAAAACAAAGGATATTGCCGCTATATTGAAGCCACTTTTGCCTTATGTTGAGCAATGGCATGTGACAGAACTGCCGGATGAACGCGGTGTAGCTGCTGCTGAAATTCGCCAACAACTGGCTAACATGGGCGCTAAAAACTGTTATACTTGGGCGTCTGTGGATGCAGCACTGCAGCAGTGCAGTAAGGATATTGAACTGTCGGTGACGCAATCGGTGTTGGTGTATGGCTCGTTTGTAACAGTGGGCTTAGCCAAGCAATGGTTGCAAGCACCCGTAACTCGGAGAGTGGCACTTGAGTACACAAATTAAGCAGAGAATTATTGGTGGTTTAGTTTTACTGGCCTTGCTAGCAATTTTTTTACCATTATTCTTTAATAACCCCCATCCTTCAGCGACGCTGTCTAATCATGCGCCGGGCGTGCCAAATAAACCGCAGGTGCAATTGCAATTACCGAAAATTGCACAAACGCAACCGGCCGATGTTCAGCAGCCAATGGCGCAACAACAAATAGCGATGACTAGCGCGGCGGCGCAGCCAGTCATAGCACCTGTTACGGCTGCACCTGTTGCTACAGCAAAACCAATCGTTATTACAAAGCCGGTAGCTATAGCCAAGGCAGAGGTCAAACCGGAAGTGAAAGCAACAGTTGTGGCTGCAAAGCCTACTGCTGTGGCAAAATCTGCGGTTAAGCATGCGATATCAAACAAAGCATGGGTGGTACAATTGGCCAGTTTTGGTAGCAGTACGAATGCCAAGCGCTTGGTCAAAAAATTACAACAATCAGGGTATGATGCTTATACTCGCCATGCCACTAACGCCAATGGCAGGGTGATCCATAAAGTGTTTGTTGGACCTGAAATTAATCGCCATCGCATTGAAAGTCTGCAGAGTCAATTGAGCAAACATTACCGTTTAAAAGGCATGATTAGAAGGTATCACGTATGAACCACATGATGAGCAGTATGACGATTGCAGATATTTGTATCGTCATTGTTGTTGGTTTTTCGGTATTAATTAGTTTTCTGCGAGGCTTTGTTCGCGAAGCGATATCATTATGTGTTTGGGTGGTTGCCATCCTGTTGGGCTTAAAATATTCCAAGGGGCTGGGGACACTATTTTTATCCGGTGCTATTGATTCGCCAGATATTCGTTTTATTGTGATGTTTTTGGTGATTTTTATCGCCGTTATGATTATCGGTATGATCATTAGTGCATTGTTGCGCGCGTTGATTGATAAAACCGGCCTCAGTCTGTTTGACCGTTTGATTGGTGTCTTGTTTGGTTTTGCGCGCGGTGTGTTGGTGGTGTCGATGGTGTTGATGTTTATTGGTATGAGTTCCTGGAAAAACCAAGAATGGGTGACGCAATCCTATTTAATTAAAACCATGCAGCCATTGGTGAAGTGGTTAGACAGTTATGTGCCCGATCGCGTGAGCAGGATGTCAGAATGGGTAGGTGAAAGACAGGCTAAATCAGAATCTGAATCAGAGTAGGATAATTTTATGTGCGGTATTATTGGGGTAATTGCGCAACATGCTGTTAATCAAGATATATACGATGGTTTAACGATACTTCAGCATCGTGGTCAAGATGCGGCTGGTATTATGACATCCGATGATCGTCGAGTGTATTTACGTAAAGCCAATGGTTTGGTGCGTGACGTGATACGTAACAACCACATGCTACGCCTTAAAGGTAACATGGGCATTGGCCATGTGCGATATCCGACGGCTGGTTCGCAAAGTGCCCAAGAATCACAACCGTTTTATGTGAATTCACCGTATGGTTTGAGCTTGGTGCATAACGGCAATTTAACCAATACGGCACAATTGACCGATGATTTAATTAAATCCGATTTGCGTCATTTAAATACCGGGTCAGATTCTGAGGTTTTATTAAATGTATTTGCTCATGAGTTGCAAAATCATTGCGAACATGAGCTAACCACACAAATCGTGTTCGATACCATTCAACGTGTTAAACGGCGCATTAAAGGTGCGTACTCTGTGATTGTGATGATTCAAAACTTTGGCTTGGTAGCGTTTCGTGATCCGCACGGTATTCGACCTTTAGTGTTTGGCGTGCGAGAAGGCGAGGCTGGGCAGGATGCAATGATTGCATCAGAAAGCATTTGCTTGGATGCGTTAGGCTTTAAATCACAGGGTGATGTGCTACCGGATCAGTCAATGATTATAGCCTTGGATGGCAAGGTGCATCAACAGCAGTGCCCAACCGATGAAGCTTATACACCGTGTATTTTTGAATATATTTATCTAGCACGCCCGGATTCGATTATTGATGGTGTGTCTGCTTATCGTGCGCGTTGGAATATGGGTGAGAAGCTAGCAGAAAAAATTATGAAAGAAATGCCAGATCATGATATTGATGTGGTGATTCCGATTCCTGATACCTCACGCACATCAGCTATTCCTTTAGCGCATAAATTAGGATTGCGCTATTCAGAAGGGTTCGTTAAAAATCGCTACATCGGTCGTACGTTTATTATGCCGGGCCAAAGTGTGCGTAAGAAAACGGTAAAAATGAAATTGAATGCGATAGCGCAAGAGTTTGCCGGTAAAAATGTTTTATTGGTTGATGACTCGATTGTGCGTGGCACGACATCGAAACAAATTATTCAAATGGCACGTGATGCTGGCGCGAAGAAAGTTTATTTCGCTTCGGCGGCACCGGAAGTGAGAAACCCTAATGTGTATGGTATCGATATGGCGAGTGCCAAAGAGCTGATAGCACATGGTCGCACGGCAGAACAGGTTGCAGAATTGATAGGTGCAGATGCGTTAATTTATCAAGACTTGTCGGATGTTTATGATGCCGTTAATGAAGCACGCAATGAGGGTGTTGAGGCGTATGGGCGCTTTGAAGATTCTATTTTTACCGGTGACTA
Source organism: Coxiellaceae bacterium (assembly GCA_029212925.1). Classification (GTDB taxonomy): domain Bacteria; phylum Pseudomonadota; class Gammaproteobacteria; order Coxiellales; family Coxiellaceae; genus JARGNX01. The sequence goes on from JARGOB010000003.1 coordinate 49,417, forward strand.
TGTGACGGGTGATGTCGATCAAGCCTATCTCGATGCGGTGGAAGCTTTACGTAATGATAAAACCAAATCTAAGTATCAAGATGATGCTGGTATGGTCGAGGAAATCTAACGAATAAGGCGGTTAATCAGTTATCAAATTCACTAATAGATAGTAATTAAAAATAAGCGTTTCAATTCTTTTTCTGATCTATATAAAATACACAATATTTTGGATGTAATCCTATGTAGAGGGGCTTGTTAGCCTATGGTAAATAGACGACAACATAATCAAATTTTTCTATGTAATAACAATCGTCATAAATTTTCATGTTTTCATTGTTTTGATTCGCTCAAACATATAGAGTCACTTTTCAAGCCAAAGTGCAATTTACGCGACAATCACAACTGGCGTTGTCATCACTGACTAAATAGTTGCAGTGAAATTTTGGTATCATCTGATTCATTGGCTCGTAAATATTTATTTAGCTCAGAAGCTGAATGAAATTCATGTACTTACTCAACTATTCAAAGCATTACTGCGCGGTAATAGAACCCACCAATATTATTGTGCGCAATCAATGCTTTTCGTACACTATTTGCAGTTAATTAATAATTAAATTCAACAGTAATCGAGTGGGTATGAAGCATGAGTACAGAACAAAAGCCAGCAGAAGGTAAATATCATCATAAAACTAACGCAGCGCAGTCATTTAATATAACAGTGCCACCGTTGAAGTTATTAGCCGCATTATCTTTTATCAATTCCGCTGCAAAACAACCTCCACAATCATCACAAGCGGATGATGAGCAAAAAGATATTATTGCAGATGAAAGCCTATGGTATCTAGAAACAAAAGGCCGTAATGAAATAGAAGTTGTTTCTATAAATTCGGACAACGAGTTAGGAGAATATATCAACGATCTCACATATAAAGATGGGATGCTGCTGAGCTTTGAGGAAGCTTGTAGGCTAGGTAATGCAGGCATGATAAGTTACTACCTTAGTATGAAAAAATATGCGAAAAATACTATAAATAATTCTAATAATTTAATTCCTGCTGCAGGATATGGCTACACCAAAATCGTGGAATTACTGTTAGACAGAGGTGCTAATGTTAATGTAGAGAATGGTTTTGCGCTGATATGGGCTGCAGAACATGGTCATACCGAAACTGTTAAATTGCTGTTAGATAAAGGCGCTAATATTCATGCATCGTCCGATTTAGCGCTGGTATGGGCTGCAAGTCATGGTCATACCGAGACCGTCAAATTACTGTTAGACAGAGGCGCCAATATTCACGCAACGCATGATAGAGCGCTGAGCTGGGCAGCAGCACATGGTCATACCGAGACCGTCAAATTACTGTTAGACAGAGGTGCTAATGTTAAAGAAGAGTATGATGATGCACTGAGAGAGGCTGCAATAAATGGCCACACCGAAACTGCGGAGTTACTGTTAGACAGGGGTGCTGATATTCATTCGGGTTATGATTTTAAGCTAATACTCGCTGCAGAATATGGTCGTACCGAAACAGTTAAATTACTGTTAGACAGAGGTGCTAATGTTAATGCAGAGGATGATGAAGCGCTGAGATTGGCTGCAGACTTTGGTCGTACCGAAACAGTTAAATTACTGTTAGACAGAGGTGCTAATGTTAATGCAGAGGATGATGAAGCGCTGAGATTGGCTGCAAAATTTGGTCATACCGAAACCGTGGAATTACTGTTAGACAGAGGTGCTAATGTTAATGCAAGGAATGGTTATGCGCTGTTGGATGCTGCAAAAAATGGTCATACCGAAACTGTTAAATTGCTGTTAGATAAAGGCGCTAATATTCATGCATCGTCTGATTTTGCGCTGGTATGGACTGCAAGTAATGGTCATACCGAGACCGTCAAATTACTGTTAGACAGAGGTGCTAATGTTAATGCAAAGGGTGATTATGCGCTGAGATTGGCTGCAGAATATGGTTGTACCGAAACCGTTAAATTACTGTTAGATAGAGGTGTTGATATTCATTCAAGTCATGGTTTTATGCTATTGTGCGCTAGAGACAATGGCCATACCGAAACCGTTCGTGTACTCAACGAGCACATAGAAAGCTTAGCTAATAAAGTCTCATCATTCTCTATGTGTACTATTTCATAGAGTTAACCGTGATAAATCCTTACAGCACTGTTAACTAGCCGCGCTATATAGCCCCTTGATATTTATGACTAATAAAAGCTACCAATTTTAAATGAGGGGTGGGGCGCTATATTCATTTTAATATTGAAATATATCGAGTATCGGTATATAATGTAAATATGATACGGAGCTTCAAATCAAAAATTGCTGAGGATATCTACAATGGCATTAATAGCAAAGTCAGTAGAAAAATCCCGAAAGAACTACACGCTAAAGTTGCAAGGTTATTTGACCAACTCAATGTAGCAACGTCGATTGATACGATGAAAATACCACCTAGCAATAATTTGGAGAAGCTTAAAGGAAACTATAAAACGTATTGGAGTATTCGAGTTAATAAGCAATGGCGTGTTATTTTTAAATGGGAAAACAATGAAGCTATTGATGTGGATGTATTAGACTATCACTAGGAGAAAACAATGATACCAAAAAAAAGAGCACCAACACATCCTGGCGAAATGTTATTAAAAGAGTTCTTAGAGCCAATGGAAATCACTCAGAAGGATTTTGCTAAACATCTAGGGTGGACATACGCCAGACTTAATGAAATTATCAATGGTCGCCGCGGTGTTAGCGCAGACTCTGCACTTGCATTCGCGGATGCTTTTAAAATGGAAGCTGAATTCTGGTTAAATTTACAAAGAGATTTTGATTTATGGCAAGCAGCTCAAGACCATAAAAAAGTTAAACCGTTCGCAAAGTTTTTAAGAATGGCTAAAGCCAATAGAGTCGCACATGCAACTTAAAAGGCTCCGTTGCAAAATTATTTAGGAATATAAAGGGTTATGTCAAGATACAAGACGTGACGGAACCGTGAGATCGGCTGCAAAAAATGGCTACACCGAAACTGTTCAAGTCTTCAGAGAGCACATAGTAAACTTACCAGCTGTAGACGCTGATGAAGTCTCATCATTTTCTAAGTGTACTGTTTCATAGTCCATAGTTTTAAAATTACATCCTAAGCTGCGTAGAGAGTGAGGCGTAAGTGTAGGCTGTAAGCTCTCATGGTGATTGCTATTTATAAGGGGTGAGCGTGGGTTCTTTTGCAGTCGCTAACTTTGCTTCTTGTTCTTTCATCAGTTGAAAAACCGCATGTTTTTCAGTGAATACGCCATAGCCGTGAAGTAAGTTGGTTTTTTGTTGTTTGGTAAGTTTAATTCTAAAGTCAACGCCATCCATGCCAGATGTGTAGCAACCGTAAAGATGTTGGTGAATAGTGTTCACTAACTTAGCGTTGTCATTGCTAGGTTTAAGCTGCGATACCAGTAGCAAGAAAACGCTAACAGCATGTTGCTTGGTGGCGGCTGTAAGCGCATCAGTTTCTGCCGGCTCGGGTGCTTTCTCTAGCAAGCCACCAAGTGCTTGCGCGGCTTGTAATAAGCTTTGCATGTGTTGAGTGATTTCGGCTTTTCTTTTCGCAGACGCTCTGGGGAATGCTTCGGCGAGTCTGTTGACTTGATCTGCGGTTTTAATATAAATGTGTTGTTGTTGGCTGGTGGCATCTAAATCTTCACCGGCCAGGCTGGTGTAATCAAAGCCACCCCTTCCAGTTCGTGTTGCAGCGGGTTTTGGTGCAGATAGTGGTTTTGGTGCGGGCGGCATTAAGGGTTGGAGTGCGTCATCATGTTCGGGCATAGCGTGGTATGGAGCGTCACTAGGATTGTGTTCAAATCTACGCATTGTTAATACCCCCACAGTGTTAGTCAATGATTTTATGGGAGGCATTGTACCTGAGATTGGCAATAAAAAATACGGTTATAGAAATAACCGTATCATGAATGTTTAACTGTGGTTTTTAATTAAGAGTGGTCGTGCTTGTGGTTTGAATGACCATTCAGTGGGCTAACGTGTTTGGTGATTAAATCCGGCGCGCACAGGTCAATATAGGCTTCTAATAAAAAGTAATTCATTGGGCTGCCCAGCCATTCGGCATTGATTTTGTCGTTAGCATGAGAAGCCATAATGATGAATTCGCTTTTGATAAGGTCTTGTTTTTGTTGATGACTGTGTTGCATTTGATTCTCCAGCGGGTGCTTATAATACTTACCAGTATAGTGTAGATCCGCAAAAGGTAAGGAAATTGGTAAGTATCGACCTTGTTTGGTTTTGTCAGCTGAAGCCTATAATCGATTGATTAGCGTCGAAAATCTTTTGGCTTGATAATCCTCGTATGATATGGTGCTGGCCAATAAGCAACAGAGTTGGGTGGTCTGAATTTGTCTCGTCTTGATAATCAATTGGGTGTTATTTTACAGTCTATGCCTTGGATGGCGGTTGAAAGTATGCCGGCTGCGCTGCAGTCTTTTTTTGTGATCAATCACGAGGCTAAAACAGGTTCCTCTCAGTCTCATCGGTTATTTTTCTACAAGCATCAGTTGATGGAGGGCAGTGATAGGTCGGTATTTGAGGCGGCAAAGTGTGGCGAAGACACGCTGTGTTTTTTTGTCGATTGCTATATTGGGCTGGGTCATTTGATTTGTGATTTTGCAATTTTACCTCTGTCTCAATTATCGATATTACCCAGTAAAAAACGTTCAGGCGGAATGGTTTGTGAGGTGTTGGATGCGGATCACAACTCGCCGTCGAAGCCTGGTAGTAAACAGTTAGCGATGGCGAGAATTGCAGTGATGACTAATCCTGCGTCGCCACTTTATGGTGTTGACATTATTAGTGTCGGTATCCATCCTGACTTGCATGGTCATGGGGTGATGAGGTTTTTGCTTACCAACCTGTTACAAGCTATCTATGATGGTTATGGCGACTTGCCAGCTAGGGCTGATTGTGTGCATTTAGCCACAGCGCTTTATTTTGCTTTAGACGACACTGAAAGAGTGCTGGTTTTGTCTAAGCCTCATGAGGGCGGTGCTTTGGATGGCTCCATGGAGCAGGCGAAGAGTCTATTGGATTTGTTGCGGTATCATAAGGCGAGGCTAGGTGTTGTGCCGCGACCTGTGGTGTCGGTATCGGCGTTAACCGCCTCGATACTTATGCCATCGTCCACTACTGCCCCAGTGTTGCAGGCGACAAGGCAAGTGGCTGATAGCGCTGCTGCTGGAGCCTGTTCGGTACGTGGGCACATGGTGTGATTCTCGGGGTGTTGGTATGTCGGGCTGGTTTTACTGGTGGCTATTTGTTACAGTTCAGCGATGAAAAATTACACTAAAAATCCTCGCCTGTCGGTAGCTCCTATGATGGATTGCACCGATAGGCATTATCGTCAGCTAATGCGCTGTATTACGCGGCATACGCTGTTATATACCGAAATGTTGACGGCCAAGGCGATCATTCATGGTGACCGTGATCATTTGTTGCAATATGACCAGGTTGAGCATCCAGTAGCGCTGCAATTGGGTGGTAGCGATCCAGCTGAGCTAGCTATAGCGGCTAACATCGGTGAAAAAATGGGCTATGACGAGATAAATCTTAATGTAGGCTGCCCGAGTGATCGCGTACAATCAGGGATGTTTGGTGCATGTTTACTGAAATTCCCAGAACTTGTGGTGAGTTGTATACAGTCGATGCGAGCGGCTGTCGATGTGCCGGTAACGATTAAAACGCGACTGGGTGTTGATGATATCGATAGTTATGACTATCTGGTGGATGTGATAGGCCAGTGGCAGCAGGCCGGCTGTGATAATTTTACTATCCATGCGCGTAAAGCCTGGCTTAAAGGGTTAAGCCCCCGCGAGAACCGTGAAGTGCCGCCGTTGCACTATGATCGTGTCTATCAACTGAAGCAAGATTTCCCCGATTGTCATATCGGTATCAATGGTGGCATTAAAACCCTGGGCCAGGTTCGTGAACATTTACAGTGCGTTGATGAGGTGATGATAGGCCGTGAAGCGTACTCAAATCCCTATTTGTTTTCGTCAGTGGATAAAGAATTTTATAATGATAATCAAGAGATTGTAGGTTGCTTTGAGGTGGTTAGGCGTTACCTGCCTTATGTTGAGCATGAGCTTAAGCAAGGCACACGTTTAAGGCACTTGATCCGGCCACTGATTGGTTTATTTCAGGGTATGCCTGGTGCGCGCCAATGGCGCAGATACCTCAGTGAGCACGGTGGTGATGATGCGGCGGGCGCTCAAGTGATCGAAGCGGCCATGAACCCATTAGGCGCTTGATTTAATATGAGGTCTAAGCTATCATGCGCTCAAATTGAACGATAAGGAATACCCTAATGCAAGCAGATATACATCCAGCTTACAACGAAATCAAAGTGACCTGCAGTTGCGGTCATTCTTTCGAAACACGCTCTACATTGAACAAAGAGCTACACCTCGATATTTGTTCTAAGTGCCATCCATTCTATACCGGTCAACAGAAAATGGTTGATACCGCTGGTCGTGTGGAACGCTTTAACAAGAAATACGGCAAAAAAGCGGCCGGTATCAAGAAAGCCGCTGAAAAGCCTGCTGAAGATTCTTAGTTTTCATTCAAATTTGATCCTGTCTTCCCGGACTTGATGTTGTCATTCCGGGGTTGGCGTTGTCATCCCGGACTTGATCCGGGATCCAGGTAATATTGTTTCTGGATCCCGGCTCGGGGGCCGGGATGACAAGCCCAGTGACTAGGGTGACAAGACAGTGATCCTCACGGCATGCAGTTCAGTATTCATTAAATCATCCAGCGCGCCATAAATCATACGATGTTGAGTGACTCGATTTTTACCGGCGAGTGATACCGCACAAATTTCCACATGAAAATGACTCATGCCAGTAGCGGCACCAGGGTGGCCTTTGTGCTTATAGCTTTCATCGGTAATCATCAAGTGACTTGGTGACAGAGTCTCCCTTAGGCGTTTTTCAGTTTCCGCTAAGCGTTGTTCTGCTGTCATCATGGCTTAGCCAGCTTTTCTTTGTCATCCTCTTGCACATGTTTAGCAAGATATAACGCCTGTGCAAAGATAAATAAAATGGTAAGTCCCAATGTGCCGATAACTTTAAAATAAACCCACACCTTGGTGGAATAGTTATACGCCATGTAGATATTTAAAAAACCCATAAAGGTAAAGAATACAGCCCAAATGACGTTGAGGCGTTTCCAGATGACGTCTTTTAATTTAATTTTTTGGTGCAATAATTTTTGCATTAAAGGTTGTGGTGACATCAGGTGGCTGCCTAATAAGACTACGGCAAATAACCAGTAAATCACGCTGGGTTTCCATTTGATAAAGATCGATTTATGCAGCAATAAAGTGGCGCTACCTAAGACAATGATCATTATGAAGGTGATGGTCTGAATCTTTTCGAACTTTCTAAACCGAAACCAGTGGATAGCTACCTGTATGCCTGAAGTGACCATTGCGGCAGCGGTGGCCGCATAGATGCCATAGATAAAGTAAAAGACACCAAAGGCGATAACCGGGAAAAAATCGAGGAGTGCTTGCATAAGGTTCAGATGGGTTTGTGAATGATGGCTCTAGTGTAAACAGTTGGTCAGTGTCAATCAACTATTGCGTCTGACGTCATCCTAGTCTATATTCAGTGCCTTATCGGTAAACTTGGCAACGGAATACCATGCAACGATTGTATTTGCATCCAGATAATCCACATCCGCGCGTAATAACGCAGGCGATGATAGCGCTGCAGGCCGGTGAAGTAGTTGCTTTTCAAACTGTATCGGGATACGCGCTTGGCTGTATGCTTGATAACAAAGCCGGTGTTGATCTGATTCGTCGTATTCGCGATCTACCAACCGATCACCATTTTACTTTACTGTGCCGTGATCTGTCTGAAATATCTTCATTTGCGATTATCGATAATGCGACTTTTCGTTTATTGCGCACTGAGACCCCCGGTCCTTATACCTTTATTTTACCAGCCACAAAACAAGTGCCTCGCCGCTTAATGCACCCCAAGCGTCGCACCATTGGTGTGCGCGTTAGTCCTCACCCGATTGTTACCGCTTTGCTCGGTGCTATCGATGCGCCGCTGATGTCTGCGTCACTGCGTATGGATGCGCTCGATTCGTACGTTGTTGACCTTGATCAAGTCGCTAAAGTCTTAACTCCGTATGATGGGGTGTTACTGGACAGTGGTGGTTGCAAGGTGGAGCCAACTCAAGTCATCGATTGCACTTCAGGTACCGCGCGAACCTTACGTTGACCTTTTCTAGGATATAAAAATATGAAGCTTACCATCAAGATAAATATTATTGGTGTTGTTTTTTCTATGCTGATGGTGCTATGTGTGGTGCCGATTCATGCGGCTAGCCATTTAAGCATGCTAAACACTGAGGCGCCTGGCGGACCATTGTTGGCCATGGTTGAGGATAAGCACAATAATGCATTGTATATTGCTGGTCATTTCCAAGCCGTGGGTACGGTGACAGGTGGTGGTGCCATGTTTAAATCTAACGGCCATTTGGCAGCGGTTACGCCGAGATATAATGGCAAGGTGTGGGCTTCTGTTGAGGATGGTGATGGCGGGTTTTATGTGGCTGGTGACTTTACTGATGTGGATCACACCGGGATTGCTTACCTGGCCCATATTGAGTCCGATGGCTCTGTTGATCACGCCTTCAAGCCTGCGCTCTCTTCACCCATTCGACACCTTGCGTTTGACTGCGGTATGTTATATGCCGCCGACAGATTGAATGTCTATGAAATTAATACCGATAATGCTGCAGTAGAGCCAGCATTCGCTACGCACGTTAATAAGACCATCAATTCACTCGCGGCTACCGATAATGCTGTTTATATTGGTGGTATTTTTAGTCAGGTCAATGGCGTCAATATAAGGGGGTTGGCTAAGCTTGATTACGATACCGGCGCACCGGATGTCCGATTCTTTAAACCCAATAGAAATGTGAAGGCGATTACCGCCGATTATCGGGGGAATTTATATGTCATCGTTTATCATTTACCAAGCCCGGTGATTAAAATTAATGAAACCACCGGTAACGTTGATGGTAAGTTTACGTTTGCTGATAACAGGTTGCCGTACAATGTGGCTTACGATAGAAATTATATTTATGTGCTGAGGGGGAAGGCGCCCTTTTTGCGTCGTTATGATGCCGTGACAGGGCAGCAAGATACAGGATTTCCAGATATAAAATTTGATATACACCCAGATACACTAAATTTTGATGACTACTACCTCTATGTGACGGGCGGTTTCTATGCCGTGAATAATGATCGCGACTATCAGCGCATTGTTCGTTTTGATCGCCAAACCTTTGCGTTGGATCGTAGCTATCATCCTATTATCACGAATCGGACACTAACAGCCAGCTTGAGTAAGGGGGATTTATTTGTTGGTGGTTATTTTCAAGTAGCTAGTGGTAAAAATCAGTCTTTTTTAGCAAAGCTTAATCTTTTAAATAATAAGTTAGATCCAACTTTTCATCCGGTATTGAATAATTCAGTGAATACCTTAGTGCTGAATGGTGACACGTTGTATGTGGGTGGCCGTTTTACCAAGGTGAATGGTCATAAAGCGAATTATGTTGTGGCCTTATCGAAAACAACCGGTGAAACCGTGCCTACTGGTTTGGCATTATCACCGAATCGCAGTGTAAACACGCTGCGTATTCATGATGGTTATTTATATGTTGGTGGTGCTTTCACTAATATTGCCAGAAGTAACAACACAAAATACATGGCGCGATTTAATTTGCATACTCAGCAGTACGACCGTGATTTTGCACTAGGGCTTGATCAACAAGTATGGGATGTGGTATTTGCTGGTGATGCTGTGTATGTCGGCGGTGATTTTACTGACAAGTTAAGGAAATATAAGGTTGCTGATGGTAGTCGGGTGCTCGACTTTCAGCCGAACTTAAACAGAACCGTCAAAAACATCCTCGTTGATGGTGAAGATGTGTATGCCGCAGGTTATTTTTCTGGTGCGATGGCACGATTAAATTCCAAGAGCGGCGAGACCTTGCAAAATTTTGCGCTTTCGAGAGGGTTTTCTTTAGCCAAAGATGGTAAGTATATTTACATGGGTGGCCAAGATTATTTACAGCGCCTTGATACCGAAACTAAACAAATTGATAGCAACTTTAGTCTAGCGTCTAATGGTATTGTATATACGTTGCTGCCATCCGCTGATGTGCTGTATGCCGGTGGGTATTACACGAAATTGCAGGGTGAGTTGTCGCCTTACTTCGCAATGATTGATTTGAGATAGATTTAATTAAAGTAGAATAAAAGCACCGCGGTTATTCTTGCGGTGCTTTTATCGCTAAACCTCTGTTACACCGCGAGGTGAGGGTGTTGTGTTGGCCGTCTGTGTGCCTGCTTCGGCAGCGGTAGGCTGCACGAACACTTCTGCGACGGGTAGTGCTGGTGCTTGAGCACCGTTTACTATCGATAACCGGGTAAGTAACAATACACGATTGGCAGGTAGATCATCGCCATCGTCTAATGGGTTAACCCGATTTTGATAATTGCCTACGCAGGCGCCAATGCCTGCACCGGTAAACATACCAAGGGCAGCGCCGCATACCCCCAATAGAAAGGTGGGGAATACTTGTTTTGACAGTATTCCTGTCACTACGGCGCCCAGCACAAGACCGCTTAAGCCACCAACAGTAAATCCTCGGTTTATGTAGAGGTTGGTTCGTCTTTCATGTGGCGTAAGTACATCATTAAGTCCTGCCATTGTTTAATCCTTTATTTTAGGGTTTACCAAGGAGTGGGCTCTTACGATGATCTTCATCACTATCGACGGGGTTTTCAACATCACCTGGTGCTGGGGCGTTGCCTACACAGCTTTTGCCAATAAGGTAACCCGCTGTAGCGCCAACAATCGCACCGAGCGCGATAGGGTATGAAACAACTGCAATTGTTCTTGCTAGTGTGGCATGTGGGTTGGTGAATTCTTGTTGTAGGTTGTACAGTGACCAAAGTAGGCAGCATGCTCCAGTAGCAATTCCGCCCGCGACGGCACCGATAACTTTATAATTATTCTGTTCATTTCTCATTGTCTTACTCCCGTTTATATTTCTTATCACTATAAGGGCGGCAGTCTAGCACATTAATTAACCAATAAGAATCATGTTATCACCGTATCTTGGTATAAAACTTCACGCGCTTAAGCTGCCTTTTTAGCAAGAATCGGGTATGATTCACCTTATGATTGAAACTAACGAAAATACCCCCGCAGAAGCGAACGAAAACAACCAAATGGTCGATTGGAGCGATGGTTGGTTGGCAAAAGTCGGTGATCAACCGATCACTGAGCTGCCAGATGATCTTTATATTCCACCAGATGCATTGCGTTTATTCCTTGAAGCGTTCGAAGGGCCGATGGATTTGCTGCTTTATCTGATCAGAAAGCACAACATTGACATTTTGGACATACCTGTCGCTGAGATTACGCGTCAATATTTGGAATATATCGATTTAATGCAAGAGTTGCGCTTGGAGTTGGCTGCTGAATATTTGGTGATGGCGGCGACTTTGGCTGAGATTAAATCACGCATGTTATTGCCTAAGCCTGAGGCCGTTGAAGAAGGTGATGAGGATGATCCGCGTGCGGAGTTGGTACGACGGTTACAAGAATATGAACGATTCAAACAAGCGGCTGAAGATATTGGCCGGCTACAGCGTTTGGAGCGTGATATTTATCTAGCAGAGGCAGATAAGCCACCGATGGAATTTGTTTTGCCGCCAGCGCAGGTGTCATTTGATGAGGTGTTGGGCGCATTAAAGGATGTGATGCAGCGTGCGAAATTGTTTACTTCTCATCATGTGCAGATGGAAGGCTTGTCTATTCGCGCGCGCATGACAGAGTTATTGGATAAATTGAATGCCACCAGCTTTAGTCGTTTTGAAACCTTATTTACGGTAGAAGAGGGCCGTATGGGGGTGGTGGTGACTTTTATTGCGATTCTAGAATTGATTCGCAATAGTGTTTTAGAATTAACACAATCGGAAGCGTTTGCGCCGATTTACGTTAAGGCGCGTAATAGCACTGAAGAAGAAAACGAGGAAAGTGATGAGCGAACAGAATAACGCTGAAGAAGAAGTAGTTGTTGAAGAGGCCGCTATTGATGAGACTGCTATTGAAGAAGTTGACGGGGCTGAGCTTGATGAACAGGATGATACTGCGGCATCAACACAGATTTTGAATCATGGTGTGTTATCACCTGAGTCATTAAAGGCTACTTTAGAAGCGGCGATTTTTGCTTCAGGCGAGTCAATGAGTGTGAAGCGTATGGCGGCGTTATTTGACGAAGCGTATATGCCGAGTACTGAAGAAATTCGTGCGGCATTAGCATCATTAGCGGAAGATTATGAAGGTCGCGGTGTCGAGTTATCGCATGTGGCGTCGGGATATCGTTTTCAGGCGAAGGCAGAATATGCACCGTATTTGCAAAAACTATGGGAAAAGAAGCCGCCACGTTTTTCGCGTGCGATGTTAGAGACATTGGCGTTGATTGCTTATCGTCAACCGATTACGCGTGGTGAGATTGAAGAAGTGCGTGGTGTGAGTACCAGCAGTCATATCATGAAGGTATTGCAAGAGCGGGAATGGGTAAAGATTGTCGCTTACAAAGATGTGCCGGGTAAGCCTGCGTTGTTTGGTACTACTAAAGATTTTTTAGATTATTTTAATTTAAAGCATTTAAAAGACATGCCGGACTTAAAAGAAATTATTGATCTGGATCAAAAAGAAAAAGATTTAAATGAGCAGTTGGTATTGAATATGTCGTTGCAAGAGCAAGCAAATCCGGATGCTGAACAGGCGGTGATTTCGACTGAAGAGATGGCGGATGATACTGAAGAGCTTGTCATCCCGGCCCCCGAGCCGGGATCCAGTGAAGAAGCTGTAGAGGCTGGATCCCGCATCGAGTGCGGGATGACAGAGGAAGAGACTGCGGATGATGCCACTGTTGAAGAGATTGCAGCTGAAGAATTGAGCGAGTCTATTGAAGATGCAGATGTAAAAAATGTCATCCCGGCTGAAGAGCTTGTCATCCCGGCCCCCGAGCCGGGATCCAGTGAAGAAGCTGTAGAGGCTGGATCCCGCATCGAGTGCGGGATGACAGGCGAAGAGGCAGATGAAAATGATGAAGTGTCTGATCCGGAAGAAATAGAAGCTGTTTAGTCGTAGATCTTTCGCTAGCTACAGATATAATTAGAATGCTGAGTTTATAGGACACTATAATGTTGAGTCGTCATGGATGCTAATAGAAATTACATAAAAAGAAGCGATAAAATAAATGTCAAAAGAAAGAATTCAAAAAGTATTAGCACGAACTGGTTTGGCGTCACGTCGAAAAATTGAAGAGTGGATCAAAACTGGCCGCGTGGTAGTGAATGGTAAGCCGGCTGAGATTGGTCAGAGCATTGGCCATAAAGATCAAGTTGAAGTGGATGGTGAATTGATTGAATGTGCTTTTGATCATGACCGAACGCGCGTGTTGTTGTATCACAAGCCAGAAGGGCAGATTTGCACACGTGATGATCCGGAAGGGCGTGAGACAGTATTTGAGCATTTGCCGCATTTAAAATCGGGCCGATGGATTTCGGTAGGGCGTTTGGACATTAACACCTCGGGGGTGTTGTTGTTTACTAACGATGGTGATTTGGCTAATCAATTAATGCACCCTTCATCCACTATTGAGCGTGAATATGCGGTGCGTATTTTAGGCGAAGTGACTGATGATATGGCGAATCGTTTAACGCAAGGCATTAAGTTAGAAGATGGTAAGGCACGCTTTGAGCATATTGTGTTTCAGGGTGGTGAAGGCGCGAACCGTTGGTATCATGTGGTAACGATGGAAGGTCGTCAGCGTGTGGTGCGTCGATTATTTGAAGCGGTGGAATTGCGTGTCAGTCGTTTGATCCGCGTGCGTTTTGGGCCATTGGCTTTGCCGAGCACGTTGCGCACTAAGCGCTGGTTAGAATTAACCGATGAGAATATTGAAGACTTGCGTTTGTTTTTAGCGGCCGATGTTGAGTAATTAGCGGGCAGTGTAATCCACTGGTGCAATAATCTCAGCGATTTGCTGTTGTTGACTGGCGAGTATCTGGTTTTGTTCTTCAGTAAATGTTTCGAATACTTTTTTCAGTGGTTTGATGTGCTTGTCGATATCGCTTGCGGTATGTGGTTTTTGCAGGCGTGATAACACGCTATGCACGGCCAGCGTGGCTTTAAGTTTATAGTACACCGCAAAATTCATTTCTTTCGGCAGTTTGGGTTGGTCGACTTTAAGTTCGGTATAGCGATCCAAGATATCGGACAGTGGTTCATCGTCTTTTAATTCTGTAATTTCAATTTCAGATAAAGGTAAGTCTTGTGATACCAGTTGTTGCTGCACTTGTGTAACCCAATGATCGGCGGCATCGCGCCATTGTTGGGTAAAGGTGGCTACTTGATCATTGAGTTGTTTGCTTAAGTTGTCGCATTCGGCGGCGCTGGTTTGTTTTAATAAGCGTTCGGGTATGTCGCTGGGATTGTTTTCAGTGGCCTCTTCAATAAAAAAGTCACTGTCTTTGCGTGTATGCTCAATTCTTACGCGCGCGATTTTCGCGAAGCCACTAATGCACTGATGAATAAAGGCGTTATAGGGGCCATTCATTGCATCATTGACTTGGGTTTCACTGGGTACGTAATTTTGTTGGTTTTCATCTGGGTTAACCTTATCCTTCATCGGGCGTGCATGCTCACTAATAAACCGGGCAATGTTTGACCAGTCACTAATCATGACACGCACATAAGTGGGTATAAAGTAACTGGTACTAAGGCTGTCGCTTTTTCGAGATTTAAACATGGTATTACGTTCCGTTTGGATTATGCCTCAGTATAATATAGAATCCGCCACATGAATAGTTGGCAAAATTTTCTCCTTGAACCAACACCTATTGCTTGGTGTGAAATGGCAGCAGACAATATTGAGCTGTTATTAATCGACCATGCACATTGTGAAAAGAAAGCAGCCTCGACCGCCATGAATCTTATTTATCGCTATCCGCAATATCCAGACTTATTGCATCGGATGTCGTGTTTTGCGCGCGAAGAAATGCGTCACTTTGAACAGGTGCTGAAACTGATTCGCAAGCGTGGATATACTTATACGCATTTAGCACCTTCGCGCTATGCGGGGGAGTTATATAAACAAGTAGCAACGGTTGAGCCTTTTCGTTTAGTCGATACGTTGTTGTTAGCGGCGTTTATTGAGGCGCGTTCGTGTGAGCGTTTTAGTGCTTTGTTACCATATCTCGATGATGAGTTAGCGAAATTTTACAGTGGTTTATTAGCCGCTGAGGCGCGTCACTTTACGACCTATTTAAAATTGGCTCAGCACTTTGCGCCTGATGATTACGATACGGATGCGCGTATTACGTTGTTAGCTAAGATTGAAAACCAATTGATTCAATCACCTGATGAGCAGTTTCGGTTTCATTCCGGTTGCCCTGTATTGGCGCTTTCATAACAAATCTTAAGTGTTTAAATCCTGGTATAGCTATATATTGTGTGAATAAGCACGCTCTAGCTTAAGCTTAAGTTAATACTAACTTGTTAGTATTTATGTATTATATTATTACCAATAGGTATTACTGATGACGCGCCCAACTGCTTCAAATTTAGTGAAATTTTTTAAAAATAAGGCTGTTAATAAAACTATTGGGGACGTGTGGTTAACAGGTGCGGACCGAATTAATGCGGCAATAGTCGCGTTTCAAGCAAGAGAGCGAATTAAAATCGTAAGTGGTAGTTTTAAGCCAGATTTGTCAATCATGGTAGCGCTTGATGGTAGAGTGTTTGTTTTCGGCGAAAAAGCAAGTGGATTATTAGGCCGGCTTGATGAAGAAATTTCAGCGGATGTGCCTAAACAAATAACGACTTTAGCTGATACTAAAATCGTTAAAGTGGTTCGACAGTTTCCTGAAATCAAATTTTTTAGTAACGATGGCCGTATTTATATCAGTAAAGAAGAGCAGCGTTATCCTGACCCTAGTTACTTTACGGCACCTATATGCCCATTACCCAGCGGTTTACATTTTAGCAAAACTAAGCATGATTATTATTTAGCTGATAGTGGACGTCATATCTATTATATAGCTAAAGGTTGGAGAGACGGAAGTTATGGCCATGAGACTTTACTATTAACTCAATTTCCTAAGGGTACACGTATCGTCGATTTTAAACGCATGCCCGACCAAAAGTTAGTATATTTTACTGATAAGGGAGAAATATATGAATCATCGTTGCGACCAGAGGCATTTGACTTAAGTGAGCATGTCGCAGTAAAGCCGAAAAAGATCAATATACCTCATCCTATGTTTTGTCGATCAACACCCATTATAGACGTATCAATATCTCCATCAATAAATAGGCATACATTATACTTAGGCGCCAATGGCCGTGTATACAGTCAGGGTGATAATTACAATTTTCAATTGGGGCGTGGTGATAATAAAGATAGAAAACAAGCTACTGAGATTAAGGCATTAAGAGACCATCGGATCATTAAGGCGGTGGCAGGCTATGAACTGTCTGTGTTTTTATCGGATAAAGGAAAAGTTTTTATATGTGGTAAAACCCTCAGATTTGGTGATGAATTCGGTACATATGGTGGTCGTATACTAAAAAAACCAACAGATATTCCAGCATTTTCAAATGAGCATGTATCTCCAAGGTTAGATGTTGTTGATATTGATATGGCTCAATTCCCACATTTTAATACGTTGGTGCTGACAACAACAGATGGCACAAAATATGAATGTGATTTATCGAGGACTACGACTGATGTTTTTTATTCAAAAATCACCAAACCGACTGAAGCAGGTGCTACTGCCGACGCTGTTCAACCGCCTTTTGCCGGTAGGGCCTTACCACCCGGCGCAACAGCAGACGATGAGCATGTAGAGGATAATGGTGCAGGAGTCGGTTTAGCTCCAGGCTAGTCAGCCTTTTCAATGATAATCAGTAAGCTTAAGAAGTCATGCCAAAAGAACTCAAGCTCATCAATCGACGACACAGGGTCAGAAGGCGAGGGCCGATCAGGGATGACTTGGGCACGTCGCTTGAAGCGAGTATTTGCAATAGACATCACCACTTGCAGCCAATGCAAAGGTAATCTCAAGATCATCGCCTGTATTGAAGAAAAGGCGGTGATTGATAAGATTTTAAAGCATTTAAATCTGTTAGAGATACCGGTTGATTTGTTGCAACTGCCGGAACCAAGAGCATCGCCACTGGGTTTCGTTTGAATTGAGAATGCTAATCAAACAGTTATGTACTGCCATTACTGTGGTGGCGGGGTAGTTGCGGGCTCGTATTACGGTGGTGGAAGTAATTCAACTAATAATCAGTTAATTACTGCACACATCAGGTATTACGTTCCGTTTGGATTATGCCTCAGTATAATATAGAATCCGCTGCATGAATAGTTGGCAAAATTTTCCCCTTGAACCAACACCTATTGCTTGGTGTGAAATGGCAGCAGACAATATTGAGCTGTTATTAATCGACCATGCACATTGTGAAAAGAAAGCAGCCTCGACCGCCATGAATCTTATTTATCGCTATCCGCAATATCCAGACTTATTGCATCGGTTGTCGTGTTTTGCGCGCGAAGAAATGCGTCACTTTGAACAGGTGCTGAAATTGATTCGCAAGCGCGGATATACTTATACGCATTTAGCACCTTCGCGCTATGCGGGGGAGTTATTAGCTAAGGTTGAAAACCAATTGATTCAATCACCTGATGAGCAGTTTCGGTTTCATTCCGGTTGCCCAATATTAGCGTTTTCTTAACAAATTTCATGTGTTTAACCCCGGGTATGGTAATGTATTAGATTGATATATATTCTATGTACCTAGTAATAACAAAGTTATGGAGTTTTTATGAGACCTGGTACCACTGTGTTTGAAGCGAATGATTTATATGCCGATGCGATAGAGGCAATTAAACAAGGTAAATTCCTTGATGGTGCAGGTATGCTTTACGATGCTTCGCGAAATGGTAGTAGGTTGGCGACCCAGTTGTTTAACCAGTTAGACATTTCTGAATTCGACATGCCTCGAGCAGGGTGTTTGTCGTGTGATGAGACGAATAAAGAACAAAAATTTCAACGTGGCTTATGTTATTTTTTCGGGATTGGCGTTGTGCAATCTGATGAGGAGGCTACAAGATATTTTGAAGAGCTATCATCCGACTTCCCAGCAGCTAAACATATGCTTGCTTTAATGTATAAAAAAGGCCGGGCTAGTGTAGGGCTGCCTAAGCAGGAGCAGGTCGGTAAGGCTATTGAGTTGTACAATGAAAACAGTGCTTACGGTCCTTCAGCATATAATCTTGCAAGAATGTATGATAACGGCATAGCAGGTCCAGAGATGGATAAGTTTACGCGTTATAAGAGAGTCTCTCCTTTGTATAAGGAAGCGGCTGACCAGGGTTTTCCTGCTGCACGATACATTTTGGGGGTGCTGTATGCTAATGGAGTTGCGCATATAGATCATGCGGGTACTTCAGGCATTTCTCTTACAGTTGATGAGCAGAATATTGAAGCTGTAAAGTGGTTTAGAGCATCTGCTGATCAAGGATATTATTTGGCTCAGTATCAGTTGGCTCGAAAGTATGAAATTAATACGGCTGGCCAAGAGATGACTACCGAACATCGAAACAGTGAAATAGACCGGTTGTACCAATCGTCGGCTGATCAAGGGTATGCACCAGCATTATATCAATTGGCATGCAGGTATAAAAAAGGGTGGACCGGTGCCGAATTAACCAGTGATGAGCGTCTTGCTGTCGCAGTGGAAAATTTTCAAACTGCAGCTAATCAAGGATATGCTGACGCTGCTTGGAATGCCGCCCTTATTCATGGTGTGAAGCCTGTTGCACTGAAATGGTTTGTATATAGTGCATTTTTGTATGCTCAGCAAAATAAAGGATCTGATTTGGGCGACGTTGTTAGTAGAATCGATAGCCTAGAAGAAAAAACGCCACAACAGCAATATGCGTTGGCATCAGGTCAGTCATTACAAAGTGATAACCCAAGCTTGCGCTTAGATGCATTAGCTAAGCTAGAAAAGTTTAGTGATTATCAGGTCTTTCTTGAAAAGGATATTGAATGCTTTGGTCAAAATGAGCGCTATATTGATGCTTTGATGGAGCGAATTGCTGCTTGGCCTTTGGAAGAGGAGGGGCTGGATCAGCGACTCGAGTTAACTACTACTTTACTGCAGCTAACTGAAAGTACGATTGATGGCTTTATTAATGATACAGAATTTGACCCTGAACTTTTAAGTAAAATAATTCAAGGGGTAAAGGCAAGTCTTCATGCAATATCGCCTGCTGAAATGGTTAGATCAAGTAAAGAGTTGGGGGACCCTTTGTCAGCTATTGTAATGCAATTATCTACGCTTGCCTTGGTTCAAGAAAATCAAGAAGAAAAAGTTGCGCTATGTCAGCATATCTTATCAATTTTGGAGGGTGTGCCGACTGGTTCAGGCTTATATGGTAACCCAGGTATCAAATGCCAAGTGATGCAAATGTTTGTAGCTATTTTTTCTGACTCTCAGCTATCAGCAAAAGATGCGGATTTTGGATCAATGGATGTTGATTTATTTAAAGCAGCCATTAGTACGGCACGCAGTGTGATAAATACACCTAAACATTATGCAATGGTGATCGATACGATAAAAGTTTTCGGGTTTCCGTTAAATAAAGCAATACCGATGTCATCACTACCAGTCTCAGTAGTATCAAGTGAATCAAGTTTTTTTAGCAACGTATCTGTGCAGAGTGATAAGGCATCTGCGGGTGATGTTGAAGAAAAACAAGAGCCTGGGGCTGGTGTGCCTGTTTCAACTGAGAGCGGAGAGGCGCTCGGGGTTAGAGCGGGGACTTAAGCGCCTGGCTCTATTTGCAGTAGTTCATCCCCTTTAGCGACACGGTATTTGTAATAAATCAGAAAAGGCAATTAAATGTGTAAAATAGTTTGAACGTAAGACAGTGTCGCTGAGTCCGCCCTGATAGATTAATACAGGGCGAACACTTAAATGTTCGGGGGTTTTTAAGCATTTAATTTTATCCACCATCTCATTTATAACTTGAGTACCTATTTTCTTTCGAAACTTAATTTCACATACATATAATGTATATTGTGTATGTATAAGTAAATCAATTTGTGTAGATGGTTGGCGTGTGGTCTTAGTCTGAAAATAAGGTGCGGCACTGATTATTGTTTCGGGTGCTATATTCAGCATTTGAATAACCGTTTTAAGGTTGTTGAGCACAAAATTTTCAAATTGAAGGCCCATGATAGTAGCCCATTGATGTAGCTGATCAAGGTGTGCGTGCTCATATAAATTCTGCTGTATTAAGTCTCGTTTAGGCTCAATATATTTCAGATAAAATCTTAAATAATTATCACAGAGCCTATACTTGCTCATCGAAGATTTCTTTGAATTGATACTCCATACATATTCACGCCGTATAAACCCAGCAGAAGCTAGACCATCTAAATGGTCACTAAACACACCGGATGGTTCAATTCCTAATTTTCTGCATATTTCAGTTTGCTCCAACCCACCATTAACTAGCAGCTTAACGATATCGCGATACTTTTTATCACGTTTACCAAAAATATCTCTAAAGATAGTATCAAATTCATTAAATAATAAGCCATCTGGATGGTAGCAAAAACGCTTGATATTTTCTTCTGCAGATTGTTTAGGGTTTATCTCTTCCAGATAGCGCGGAACACCTCCAGTTACGCTCAATAACTTGAATTTTTCCATAGCCGATATATTATTAGCTTCACTTCCCCAGAATTGATTCGCATCATAAAGCGGCATCTCTTCTAATTTCAGCTGTAATGAAACACGTCCAACATAGCCTTTATCTTTTAAGATTTTATTTTCAATCCATGATGAAACTGAGCCACAAAGAAAAAGTATTAACTGTTTGTTTTTTTTAAATTCGGTATCCCATATACCCTTTAAAATACCTGGAAGATCATTATCATAGTGTGCCAACCATGAAATTTCATCAAGCAATATAATATATTCACCTTCAACTGTTAACCCTGCCAAAGTACTTAATGCATCAAACCAATTTTCAAAATACATCGCAGGAACATTAAAGGCTTTGCCCATCAATCGTCCAAAATGCTTTAACTGATCCGCATTTGTGGCGCACTCCCGTGGTGGAAGGCCATATAACTCTAAAAATCGGTGTCCTCTGGAAAAATATTCAATTAGACTGCTTTTGCCAATTCTACGTCGACCATATACAACAGCAAGCCCGGCGACTTCGCGTCTGCTAAATGCTTCTAATTTTGCTAACTCGCTGGATCGGCCAATAAACATTACTGAGTTCCTACGTTTTGTCGATATTCAGTAAATATTTTAGCGTATTATTTTCTACTGAACAACTGCATAATGTCGCTATTCAGTATTTTTTGGTGCTCCGCCATCATTAAATCAATGGCTTAGATTTTCTCAATCAGCAGCAGTTCATCGCCCTCACGGAAGGTATCGCCTTTAGCGAAAAACACTTCGGTGACTGTGCCGGCATAAGGCGCTTTCATGGTGTGTTCCATTTTCATGGCTTCCATCACGACCAACTTATCGCCCTCAGCGACGCTGTCACCAGTTTTAACCACGACCTCAATCACTGTGCCAGGCATGGGTGCTGATAGTTCACTATTGACGCCGTGTTGCAAATCCCCCGAGCCAGGTGGAATGCAATCCAACACAAAAGTTTTTTCGTCAATATACATATAAAGCTTATCGCGGTGCAGTAAAAAACGTGTTTTGACTGGTTCGTCATTGAGTGTGAAATCAAACCAATGGCCTTGATGCCATTTAAGTGATAGGTCGAATGAAGACTTATCATCGGTGGTGATAATCGCATGACGTGGCTGCTTTGCATGAGCGATGTTGCAGCTTATGGGTTCATCACGAAACCATAACATCACATTTTCTGAAACCTTTCCCATGCGCCAATGATCGGTATTAAACCACGGTGAATGGCTGTCGTTGCTGTTGTGTTGTAAGCGCCGTGCTTGCAAGCGGCGCAGGGTCATATAACCAATGGCAGCTATCGCTTGCTGTGTGTTACTGAGTTCGGTGGTTGGGTCCATGAGGTGTGGGTGAATATCTAAAAAGCGGGTGGTGAGTTTAGCTGCTTTAAAGTCATCGTGTTGGCTAATCGCCGCTAATAAATCGACATTACTGCTAACACCAATAATAACGGTTTCCGTTAGCGCATCATGTAGACGCTGTAAGGCACTGTCACGATCTTGGTCCCAGGTGATAAGCTTAGCGATCATCGGGTCGTAGTAGGGGCTGATATCATCGCCTTGACGAACACCGCTATCGACACGCACATGCTCACTGGTTTCTGGCATGTGTAAGATATCAATATGACCACAAGACGGATTAAAATTATTAAATGGATCTTCAGCACAAATGCGTGCTTCAAACGCATGCCCATTTACTTTGATCTCATCTTGGAGTAAAGGCAGTGTTTCACCTGAGGCGACAAGCAATTGCCATTCAACCAAATCTAAGCCGGTAACTTTTTCAGTGACAGGATGCTCAACCTGTAAGCGCGTATTCATCTCCATAAAATAAAACTTATTCGGTGCGTCGAATAAAAACTCTACGGTACCAGCGCCGCAATAGTTAATCGCTTTGGCGGCTTGAATCGCCGCTTCACCCATTTGCTTCTTGATGTTGTCATCGATACCTGGGGCAGGGGCCTCTTCAATAATTTTTTGATGACGACGCTGCACTGAACAGTCGCGGTCGTATAAATAAACACCGTTGCCCTGTTGGTCCAAAAAGATTTGCACTTCAACGTGGCGGGACTTGTCGAGGTATTTTTCAATCAGTAACTCATCACTACCAAAACTGGAAGCGGCTTCACGTTTGGCGCTCTCGATAGCGTCAGTTAATTCAGCGGATTCAGTCACTAACCGCATACCTTTACCACCACCACCGGCAGAGGCTTTAAACAATACCGGAAAACCAATATTTTCTGCTTCGGCGCTGAGTTCTTTTACTGATTGTTTTTTTCCTTCATAGCCTGGCGTCGTAGGCACGCCTTGTTTTTTCATTAAAATTTTAGCTTGCGTCTTAGAGCCCATGGCATCAATCGCGTCACCGCTGGGCCCGACAAATACGATATCGGCTTTATCACAAGCACGAGCAAAATCTGCATTTTCAGATAAGAAACCATAACCGGGATGGATCGCTTGCGCTCCGCAGTCTTTGGCTAGCTGAATGATTTTATCGCCACATAAGTAGCTTTGGTTACTCGGTGCTGGTCCAATGCAAAAAGCTTCATCAGCCATAGCGACATGCTTGGCATGCGCATCAATGTCGGAATACACCGCAACGGTTTTAATGTTGAGTTTTTGTGCGGTTTCAATAACGCGGCAAGCAATCTCACCACGATTAGCAATTAATATTTTGTCAAATAACACTATTCTTTAATCCAATTCGGTTGGCGTTTTTCTAAAAAGGCTGATAAGCCTTCTTGTGCTTCTGCTGATACGCGTAATGTGGCAATTAAATTTGAGGTTTCTTTCATCACGTCAGATGATAAAGGGTCTAGCTTTTGAATCAGCGCTTTGCTGGCTTGAACCGCTAGCGGCGCATTGTGTGTGATTTGTTTGGCTAACTCTGCACCACGGTCTGCTAATTCGGCTGATGTGACAATCTCACTGACTAAGCCAATATCTAGTGCGGTGTCGGCATCAAATTTTTCAGCCGTCATAAAGTAACGATTAGCGGCATCACAGCCGATTTTTCGAATCACAAACGGTGAGATGGTGGCCGGGACTAAACCCAATTTAACCTCTGAAAAACAGAACGTACTGTTGGTCGCAGCTATGGCAATATCACAGCAACTGACAATGCCTATGCCGCCGCCCAGCACCCACCCGTTGGTGAGCGCAATGGTGGGTTTGATGCATTGGTGAATTTGGTTAAATAAATCGGCCAGTTGCTGAGCATCACTGAGGTTTTCCTCTTGACTAAAGCCTGCCATTGCTTTCATCCAATTGAGATCAGCACCGGCACAAAAGTTTTTACCGGTTGAACGGATAATAATGACGCGTACGTTGTCGTCGTCAATTAATGCCTGTAAAGCTGATTTAATTTCGGCAATGAGTTCAGCATTAAATGCATTGTGTTTGTCTGGGCGGTCAAGAGATAAGTAACCGATACTTTGATCAACTACAGTTTGTATATATTCCATAAAAGTCGCACGTTGTTGAAATTGTCACTATAATAGCTGATTTGAATCACACTGAACAGCGCGAGACATGCATGCCAAATGACAAACAACCTTCGTGGCCAGGACCTGCTCAAAAATGGGCCGACCACTCTTTACAGCTTACCGAGAAGCTAACGGCAGACCTGCCAAAACACTTGGATGTTCGTTATGGTGATGAAGACCGTCAGACTTTGGATGTTTATTTGCCAAAAAATAATACGGGCTCGTCGTTGCCAGTCATTGCTTTTGTGCATGGCGGTTACTTTACCAATGGTGATAAACGTATTTGCGGCCATATGGCAGCAGCAATAACTCAGTTGCCTGCGATCTTTGTTTCGATTGGCTACCGTTTAGCGCCTCAAGCACGGGTGCTACAACAAATTGAAGATGTCACACTGGCGGTGAGTTGGCTCTACCACCATATTGCTGAATACGGCGGCAATGCAGATAATATTATTTTAGGTGGTCACTCTTCGGGCGGTACATTGGCCAGTTGGGTAGCATTAAATCATGATGACTTGGAAGCTAGTGGTTGCCCGGCAAATACTATTAAGCTGTGTGTGCCTGTTAGTGGTGTATATGATTTCGAAAATTCGATACCACGTGTAACCAATTACGCACTGGACTCGATGGCTGATGCGCATTATTTTAGCCCGGTTAATCAAACCAATGGTAATTACACACCTTTTGTTGTGGCTGTAGGTGAGCATGAGTTCCCGCAGATGCGAGCAGGGCATGACTTGTTTTATAAGCGCTTACAGCAAGCGCCCGGAACGGTGAAGGAGTTGATATTGCCTGGACTGGATCATTTTTCAGAAACCTTTGATATAGCCTCTAACAATAGTTTATTGATGAATGAATTAAGTCTGTTCTTATCATAAACCTGGATACCGGCTTAAAGCCGGCATGACAAAACTATGCTGTGTCATCCCGCACTTGATGCGGGATCCAGATAAAACTGGATACCGGCTTAAAGCAGGTATGACAATATCCAGATCGATTTTTTAATTAATTAGCTGCAGATCTTATCAGCAACGTATTTAACGGTACCGGCATAATACGTGGATCGGTTCCAGCGCATAATGACCTTAAAGTTATTAAAGATTAACATCGATGGGCCGCCATAAGGGCGAATCAATGCGGCTTGTAAATTGGTGTTTGGCACAATTTCACCCGGTTTCAATTTAACGCCTTCAGCTAACCATTCTTTAACTGGTTTAAAGACTTTGATTCTGTTTTTGTCATTGTCTTTATTGAGATGAAAGCTTTTTGGAGCGGTTACTGAAACAGCAATCGGTTCACCAGCTTTCCAACCATTTTGTACTAAGTAGTTGGCAATTGAGGCGAATACATCACCCATGCTATTCCAAATGTCTTTGCGACCATCGTTATTGTAATCAACCGCAAATTTATGCCAGCTAGATGGCAAAAATTGTGGATGACCCGTCGCGCCAGCCCACTCACCTTTTAATGATTTATGATCAACATGACCATCATTCACCATATGTAAGGCATAGAGTAGTTCTTTGCGGAAGAAGGTGGCACGACGACCATCGTAGGCTAATGTGGCTAAGGCTTTAATGGTTGAGAAGCGACCCATGTAACGACCATAACTGGTTTCTAATCCCCAAAATGATAAGAGGTAGCATTTACTTACGCCATATTGGTCGCTGACTTCAGTCAATAAGCGGTTGTGTTTACGCATTTCACGTTTACCTAATGTAATGCGGTAGGGTTCGCCGCGTGTGTTGCGGTATTTGAGAAAGGTTAATCGATGCTCGGGCTGGTTACGATCGAGACTGGTTACGCTTTTGTTGGGGCGCCAGCCGTTGAATATTTGGTCAAATAAATGCGCGCTGATGCCGTCCGCCATCGCTTCTACTTTGAAGTCACGTACCCAGCTATTCCACGATTGTGTGGGCTTGCTTAAGCCGGTTGTGCTGAGAGTGATAAAGGAAAGGCTGATCAATAAAAGTGCAATTCGTTTTAACATGGTTTCGTCCCTTAAGCCGTCTGAAGTCGATAGTAATTGTAGTATAGATTTCATGCGATGCTGGGTTCGAGTTTTTTGTTATGCGAGGCTTGATCCAGTATCCAGATAAGATAAACTGTTTCCGCCTCCGGGCAGTAGTAAATGGCAGTAATGAGCAAAAAGGAAACAAAATGGTGGAAACCTATCAGGATTTAGATGTGTTGGTTAATGAGTTGCGATGTTGTTTCGATCAATATAAAGCGGATTCTAGCATTACCGATAGAATTAAAGCCATTATTACCCCATGGGTGCAAAACCCCGATTGGATTAAGCCGGAATACTGCCGTTGTAAGACCGATGAAGATATTTATCCATTATATGAGGGTGATAAGGATGATATCTTAATCACCGTGATCTGTTGGCGCAAAGGCGATGAGGGTTGTGTGCATGATCACAACACTTGGGCTGTGATTGGTGTGGCGCAAGGCCAAGAAACGCATACCTTATGGCATCGTACCGATGACCGTACCAAGCCTGGATTTGCCACCGTCGAAAAAGGCAAAAAAGTATTAGTCGATGCTGGTAATGTGATGACTTTACCGAATGATGGTCTGCATTGTGTGGTGAATAACTCCGAATGCGAGTCAACCATTTCTTTACATATTTATGGTGGTGACCTGGTTAAGCTCGGTAGGCGTCAGTACTTCCCTGATGAAAACCGTTATGAGATTATGCACTCGATGAAGTAAGCTCTGTCATCCTAGTCTATGCATTGGGTGCGGTCATAACCGCTGGTTGGGCGCCAGAGTAGATAGCAAGGCGAACCTCTCTATCATCAACGGCGATATCACACGCACTGCTGACAACCTTACCCGCATGTATTACCCCCTTATAGATGGCACGGCAAATATACAGGTTTTTTCCCTGCTGATGTCCGCCCACGATAGCTGAGCTAGGGGGGGTATAATTAAAAGCGAATCGAGAGCGTAACATTAAAGACCACTTAACTGGAAACCGACTGACCAATACCTCATATCGCTTAGCGTAAAAGGCTTTGCCGGCATAACTTAAGTGGCAACCTTTTGCTGTTAATTGCCCCGGATGCACGCCATCATTGTGAAAAGCATGACAAATATGTATAGCTCCTTGGGGGCTGTAGCCTGCCACAACCGCTTGCTTAACTGCCTGACCAGGTTTTGCCTTAATCCAGGTATAATCCTGAATAAGCTTTAATTCAGTTATGCGTTGCTGCCACAGATTAATATTTGACCAAGCGTGATTGAGTAATTTGTTTTGCTGAGAGGTGGCTTGCTGTTGTAAATTCATGGCACGCTTGTGTAATTCTAAATATTGATCTACTTGTTTAGTTTGTTTCACTTGTTTAATGTTGGCCAGTTTACCCTGTAGATCTGTTGCTTGTTGTTGGATTTTGATGGCTTGCTCAATTTGCTGCGAAAATGAGACGGGTTTTGAAGCTGATGCAGGATCAATTGGAAGTGGTGCTGAATTAAAGGCAAAAAGTGTAGTTTGCAGTAAGGTCATGATGAGTAGTAGCGTAAGTTTTGCCATCTGTTTCCCCTTAATATAGTAGTGTCGACATCACATGAAATATCGAGACTGTTCTTATTTCTTTACCATGATAAGCAATATCACAGGCACCGGTGACTGTTTTGCCTACATGCGGTTGCCCTTTATACATCACCCAGCAACTGTAAAGTGCATGACCTCCTTCATAACCTGCTGGGATTGGTGACGATGAAAATTGATTACTATAAACATTTTTTGAGTCGCCACGAAGCCAGGCATTGGGCAGTTGGCTAACCAGTACGGCGTATTTTTTTACAAAAAAAGCTTTGCCAGCATAACTAATGTGGCAACCTTGAGCAGTTAACTGCCCTGGGTGGAGACCACCTTTATGAAAAGCTTGGCAGGCATGAACCGCTCCTTGCTGGTTATAGCCTGCTGTCACCATATGCTTGACAGCATGACCAGCAGACGTTTTCACCCAGTGATATGGCTTCTGCGCATTGCTGCTTTGCCTAATAAGAGGTGTCTTTGTTTGTTGTTGTGCCCAAGAAGCTTTATTTAGCAGTTGTGTCGCTTGTTGTAAGTCTTTTAGTGCAGTTTTTTGCTGTTTAATCAGAGCTTGTAATTGCGAGATCGATAATTTTTTATAGTCGGTATTGATTTTTGTTTGCTTTTGCTTGAAAGCTTTTAGAAACCCCAGCCCTTTTTTTTGCTGTTCGTAAATGGTTTGCTGCTTTGTATCTTTTTTGCCAAGGTCGAATATCGAAGCGTAGCCGGTCGAAGTCATCATAACGCCACATAATGTTAGCGCTAGCCATTTACTGCTTTGGATCATAAGTAATTCCTTTCTTTAGCTTACATCCTAAACACCCCGAAGGTAGAATCAGTCATCGGTGCATTGAGCGAAGCAGACAAGGCTAGACCCAAAATGCGACGTGTATCGAGTGGATTAATTACACCGTCATCCCATAAGCGTGCACTGGAGTAGTAGGGGTGGCCTTGTGTTTCATAAGTATCACGCAAATCCGTCATAAATTTTTCTTTGTCTTTCGGGTCCCATTCGCCGCCACGACGAGCCAGTTGTTCTTCTTTGACTTGTGCCAATACATTCGCGGCTTGTTCACCACCCATGACGGATATGCGCGCATTCGGCCACATCCATAAGAAGTTTGGATCATAAGCGCGGCCACACATCGCATAATTACCGGCACCATAAGAGCCGCCTAATAAGACAGTAAACTTAGGTACGTCGGCACAAGCCACAGCTGTCACTAATTTTGCCCCGTGTTTGGCAATGCCTTTCGCTTCGTATTTTTGGCCGACCATAAAGCCCGTAATGTTTTGTAAAAAGATCAATGGGATTTTGCGTTTGCAACACAGCTGAATAAAGTGCGCACCTTTTTGTGCTGATTCTGAGAATAAAATACCGTTATTGGCAATTATCCCCACCGGATAGCCATACAGATGCGCAAAGCCACACACCAAGGTCTCACCAAATAATGCTTTAAATTCATCCAGCTCTGAGTTGTCGACTAAGCGTGCAATGATTTCACGCACATCATACGGTTTGCGCACATCAACATTGATAATGCCTAATAGCTCATCGGTATCATAAGCAGGATCAATCGGCGTTTGTGTCGCTAAGCTGATCGCTTTTTTACGATTAAGGTTTTTGACTACTTGGCGGGTAATGCGTATAGCGTCATGATCATCAGTCGCATAGTGATCAGCAACCCCTGACTGTTTGCAGTGCACTTCTGCTCCGCCTAATTCTTCGGCAGAAACCACTTCACCGGTGGCGGCTTTAACTAACGGTGGGCCAGCTAAGAAGATCGTGGCTTGTTCACGCACCATAATCGATTCATCGGCCATCGCAGGCACATAGGCACCACCTGCAGTGCATGAACCCATGACTACTGCGATTTGTGGTATGTTTTTTGCCGATAGTCGTGCTTGGTTATAAAATATCTTGCCAAAGTGATCGCGATCAGGAAATACCTCGTCCTGTTTAGGTAGGTAGGCACCACCAGAATCAACTAAATAGATGCACGGCAAATGATTTTTCTCAGCAATCTCTTGGGCACGCACATGCTTCTTCACAGTAATGGGGTAGTAGCTACCGCCTTTTACTGTGACATCGTTAGCAATAATCATACACTCTTGGCCTTCGACATGACCAATGCCTGTGATTAAGCCACCGGCTGGTACTTCATCATCATACATGTCATAACCGGCAAAGGCCGACAGTTCCATAAACGGTGAGCCTGGATCCAGTAATAAATCCAAGCGTTCGCGCACTAATAGTTTTCCTTGGTCACGTTGACGCTGTTGTGATTTGGCCGGACCGCCTTGGTGAATGTGTGCCAGCTGGCTGTCAAGGTCATCGATTAAACCTTGCATTGCTTGTTGGTTGGTTTTAAATAATGGATCAGTGCAGTTGATTTTTGACGCTATTTTGGCCATCGAGAATCCCTAAAAAACAGTCTATTGAATAGCGGATATCATACCCTAAAACCTATAGCTTGTCGTGAAAGTTCCATAGCTGTAATGTGGTTTTGTAGTTGCTTTATTTCTGTTGCTCATGTAAAATACTACAAAACTAGTAATATGTAATAATAAAAAAGACTAAAGCATTATGAGGCATGATCAAGATATTCCGTTAGACCGATTGCGTGCAGCTGCACTTGTAGCTTGTGATATGGCGATTGCGGACTATAAAGCATCATGCTGGAAGCTATTCGGTTACACTATTTTTCCGGCGAGTAACCTATCTGATGTTACTAAATTTAGGACGCAATTATCTTTATCAGACGATGTGGCGGCAGACTGTGTGACCCAAATTAAGAAGGAGCCCACTGAGTGGAATTCTTACAAGAACTCAACATTTAATGCGTTTTTTTTGCGACATATAGAAGAGTTAGTGCCAAGTATTTATAAGCAGGTACTGACGGGTGCTTATTCAGTGATATTTTATGAAGCGTTATTTGATGCGGGTAAAAAAGATATTGTGTTGTACCGTGCAGACAGGCGCCGATCAACGACGATTTTTAGAAATGGCTTCCGCCTTAGGGAGTCGTTGGCAGATATGCCTTATCGCTTGGATGCTTGTCGGCCCATCACACATGACTATGGGGTTTCAACGTCGTGTCATATGCTGCAAGCCGCTAAATATGCAGGCAATGTCTATACCATTAAATATGCTGATGTTTCGCAGCTTGTTGATCCGCGATCTATGGCGGTGAGTGTGTCATACACGGCATCTTTTTTGGGGCATAAGAAGAATCGTATTGAGTTAGGTGAAGTGAATTGTTTGAAGCCTATACTGCCGCAATTTATTTTTTCGGTTGTTACTCGGCGAGGTAAGGGGGAGATTACATATAACCCGGCATACACAGGGACTTACGAACCAAAATTTCCGCTACTGTCGCCGGTTGCGGCGCCTGTGCCGCCATCAGATTCTAGAGGTGCAGCGGCGAGTGGTTTGTTTGCTCCTGCGGTGTCGGGGCCAGCCGCCGCATCTGCGCAAACAGATGCTTTAGCAGTGCACGCGCATGAGGTTGCTGCGGATATGGAGCCGGCTCCAGCGAAACGCCGCCGCCATTAATTCCCTTGGCTTTGTTTACGGAGTGGAGGTTGGGATTGCTGATGTCGACGGTGTGGGTGTGTTAGCAGTCGCTGCTGGGTTGCCTCCACCATGTTCAGCGCGGTCGGCTGATATTTCATTAGATCTATCTGTTTTAGAAGTTTGTGCTTCAGGAGAGGTGTCTCCCTTACTTGCATTTGGACTTGGACTGGGAGCATCACCACCTGCACTCCTTCCGCTAGCAGCACCCGATTCAGCACCCGATTCAGCTCCTGTGCTCTGAGCATCGGCAGTGTCGCCATCTTTAGCCGGCTTGTCATCTGTTGGTGTATCTTGTTTGCTTTGATCATCAGTTTGATCTTTAGTTTGATCTTCGTCTTTAAGGTAACTCTTTGCAAATTTTGCAAATTTATCCGCAACTTTTCGGGTCAATTTTGCCATGGCGGGGTGTTCTTTTTCAAAGGCTTTAAACTCTTTGGTATCAAATGCCTCTTTCATGTTGCCATCAAGCTGACTAATTTCAGCATCAAACTTGCCATTCTTTGCCTGGTTATGCAGTGCCATTGCGGCTACTACTAGCTTGGCTGCAGTGGCAATTAGGCTGGAGTTTTTTTTCTGTTCTTCTTCCGGTTCTTTTTTGTTTTGATCAGTTAATAATGCCATTAGAATTTTTACTAGCAGCGGGGCTTTAACTGAAGAAGAGGATTGTTTTGCTTTAGCTTGTGGGGGCGATGCTTTCGCATCCGAGCCACCAGTATTACCGCTGGGTGCGGGTTTTGGGGTATTGCCTGGTGCTGCTCCATCTCTGCTCATTGCTTTGCTTCCTGTTTAATCATTGCAAGTGTTATTGAGTATATCATTAAAATCCCCTGGGTTATTTTACAGCTAAATCTGTTGCTAAAGGAGTGATTGCCGCAGCGCTGGCGGCAGCGCTAATACCTTTGCCCGTCGCTGATTTGCCAGCGTGATGCTGGGCTTGCTTTTCATCTCTTTGCTCAATCGAGGTGCTTGGATCTTGTTCGTTTTTTATTTTACTACCGGGGGTAGGTCGGGGTGCTAAGCTAGCGTTTTGTGTGTTTGCGGTATCCATAACCTGTTGCATTTGCGGTGCTAATTGTTTAGGCATCTGCGGCATTAATTGCTGCATCTGGCCTAACTTTTGTTGCATCAGTGGGTTGTTACCTCTGCCGTTTAAGCATTTGCGCATTACAGCTATTAGTTTTAATAAGCTACCCATTGGGTCGGGTGACGGTTTGGGTGTTTTTTTTTGCTGTTTTTTTTGATCTTGAGCTAACTGTTCTACTTGCTGTTGCAGCTTATCGAGCTCTTTATTAAGCCCTTGCTTAAACTGCGGTTTTGGCGTCGGTGCTGGTGTTGGTTTTGATTTGGGAGTTACTTCCGGGGTCGGGGAGGTTGGTCTGGTTGTTCGGCCCATTGGATTCTCGCTTTATTCATGAATATCAGTCTGAATTATTACCATAATGCACCCAGATTAACAAATGCTTAAGTGTTTTGTAGGTAGGCTTAATTGCCGCCTATGCTTGGCAGTGATGATACATCAGCTTGAGGTGATGCACCTCCTGATGATGCTCTAGCACCAGCTAGGTCTCGCATTTGAATACCTGGACCATCATGATCAGCACCTTGAGAGTCGGTTGGGTTTCTATCGCTTGAGCTCTGAGGTGATGATAACTCTATTCCACTGGTGTCTGCTGCTTCACCCCTTGAGGGTGGTTTTGGTCGCGCGTTAGAGGAGCTTTTAGGCGCTGGTGAAGCAGGGGCTTGATCCTGTCCAGCAGTTGATGAGGACGTAATAGAAGTAGGATCAGTGACGTCAACGCGCGTGGATTGTTGAGCTTCATGATCTAATTTTCTTTCTGCTGCAGGTTCTGGTTTTGGGGTTGGTGTAGCATTTGGATCTGTTGAAGCTGATGTGATTTTAGTTGGGTCGGTCTCTAAATCACTGCTGGGTTGTTCTGGCTTGGCGCTTTCTTTGCTTTTGCCTTTCGCCATACCTATTAGTTTATCTGCACCCGCTTTAATTAATTCACCGATACCTAGTATACCCCTGGTTATACCAGCGGTGATGCCACCAACAATAGCACCGGCAACAGGACCTAATACGGCGGCAGTGATGCCTCCAGTAACTAAGCCAGCACCGGTGGCAATTTTGCCCAGTGTGCCCATGGATTTCATTTTACCCATGACGGCTGCCATGCCAGCTGCAGTTGGGTTTTCGCTGCACATTATTTTAGCGGCATCTTTCATAATGCCTGCTGTTTTAGACCCACTTTTAGCCGCATTTGGCCCGGGTGTATGTTTGCTAGCAAAGTCATGCGCTGATGAGGCTAGTTTTTGTATGTTAGCAGGCAGGTTTTGATTGCTTGATGCCCCCTTTAAGCCCTCAAGTAAAGCACTATGAGAGTCTTTGGCCATGGGTTTGCCTTCAGCTAGCGCTTGTGCAGCCCCTGATTCAATGAGACCGCTAAGTAATTTCATTAGCTCACTCGTTTTTTTGCTTTTAGGCTTTGCTTCTGGTCGTGGTTCGTTAAGTGCTTTTAGTAGCTGCACTAATGGGTTGTTCGCTAGGCTTGGGTCTGGCTTGGGCGATTTTTTGGCGGATGATCCTCCTGCCTTTAATCGATCTGCAGCCGCTTGTCTGGCTTGAGCCAGGCTTTCAGGGGCTCTACCAGAGGCAGCGCCAGATGCTGGCTGCGGTGTGGCTGGCGATGCAGTTCTGCTCATAAATCACTCCAATTAATTCTTTGTTTAACAAGTAGTCACCCGGGTTATTTCTACTTACAATCTAGTGATATAGCTATAGAATATAGGTTACATATTAACTAAAGCTTAAGGCGTATGGCCTGTTGGCTAGAGAGTTTTTCGCTGTCTATACAGTAATCGCAAGTGCTACCGCTTCACCGCCGCCAATACATAACGAGGCAATTCCTTTCTGCAGGCCTAATCGCCTAAGTGCATAAATTAATGACACTAATATCCGAGCGCCGGAAGCGCCAATGGGGTGGCCCAGTGCGCAGGCACCACCACAGACATTGATCTTATCGGGGTCTATTTGTAATTGTTGTTGGGTGATTAAAGTAACTACCGCAAAGGCTTCATTTATTTCGTATAAGTCCACATCATTGACGTCCCAATCAAGCTGTTTCAATAAGCTATCTATCGCGCCCGCCGGGGCAGTGGTAAACCAACAAGGCTCCTGCGCATGCTGGCTTTGACCCACAATCGTCGCCAGAATGGGTAGGTTTAATTGCTCGGCTTGTGATTGACGCATAAGCATCACGGCAGCAGCACCATCGGAAATCGAACTAGCGTTCGCCGCTGTCACCGTGCCATCTTTACCAAAGGCAGGTTTTAATTGCGGTATTTTTTCTGGGCGTGCATTTTGTGGCCCCTCGTCTTGTGTAATGGTGGCTTCATTCCTGCCTTGCTTAACAGTAATCGCCGTAATCTCATCATCAAATAAACCGGTATCACTGGCTTGCTTGGCAAGATCTAGCGAGCGTATGGTCCAATCATCTTGGTTTTGGCGACTGATGTCATATTGTGCGGCGCATTTATCTGCAAAAGTGCCCATTAAACAACCGCGATCATAGGCGTCTTCCAAACCATCTAAAAACATATGGTCGTATATGGTGTCATGCCCCATGCGCTTACCAAAGCGATGGTTGGGTAATAAGTAAGGCGACATCGACATGCATTCCATACCACCGGCAATGGCAATATCATCACTGCCGGCAATAATGGCATCATGTGCCATCATCACCGCTTTTAATCCAGAGCCACACATCTTATTAATCGTGGTGCAGCCGGTAGCGTAGGGTAGGCCGGCACCAAGCGCTGCCTGACGGGCTGGCGCTTGGCCTTGCCCCGCTTGTAATACACAGCCCATCAGCGCTTCATCGACTTGCTCAGGCTTAACAGCACTGGCTTGTTCTAAGCAGGCCTTAATTGCAGCCGCACCTAAGTCAGCCGCGGGGGTGGTTTTAAATGCGCCACCGAAACTGCCCATGGCAGTGCGTTTGGCGGCAACTATTACGATAGGGTCGGACGACATATTTATTCCTTTATTGTTAATTTGAACAACGGTTGCTATCAAGGCGCACAGCGTACTGCACTGTCATCCCGCACTTGATGCGGGATCCATATATTACCTGGATCCCGGATAATTGCTAGGCAATTTCAGGGATGACAATGGTGACATTAAACAGTGGCCTTAAATAATTCGCGGCCAATTAACATGCGACGAATCTCCGAGGTGCCAGCGCCAATTTCATATAATTTAGCATCGCGCAATAATCGACCGGCATCAAATTCATTGATATAACCATTACCACCGAGCAATTGAATCGCATCTAACGCCATTTGAGTAGCACGCTCCGATACAAATAAGATCAAAGCAGCAGAGTCTTGAGGTGTAATCGTGCCTTCATCACAAGCTTGTGCCGTATGATATAAATAACTGCGACACGCATTAAAGGTGGCATACATATCCGCTATTTTGCCTTGTACTAATTGAAACTCACCAATCGCTTGACCAAATTGTTTGCGCTCATGAATATACGGTATTACGATATCTAAACACCCATGCATAATGCCAACAGGGCCGGCAGCTAAAATTAAGCGCTCATAATCCAAGCCGCTCATTAATACCTTAACGCCTTTATTCAGTTCACCCAGCAGTTGGCCTTTATCAACTTTGCAATTTTCAAATACTAACTCACAGGTGTCAGAACCGCGCATGCCCAACTTGTCGAGTTTTTGTGCTGTGCTAAATCCGGGCATGCCTTTTTCTATAATAAAGGCTGATATACCGTGCGACCCTTTGTCAGGATCAGTCTTGGCATAAACCACCAATGTTTCTGCTTCTGGCCCATTGGTAATCCACATCTTGGTGCCATTGAGGAGATAGTGATCACCTTTGTCTTCAGCACCTAAGCGCATACTAACAACATCAGAACCTGAATTCGGTTCGCTCATGGCTAAGGCGCCGACGTGTTCACCACTGACCAACTTGGGAATGTATTTTTGTTTTTGTTCGTCTGTACCAAAACGGTGCAACTGATTAATGCATAAATTAGAATGTGCACCATAGCTCAAACCAACCGAACCAGAAGCGCGCGAGATTTCTTCCATTACCAATGCATGCGCTAAATAACCCATATTGACGCCACCATAAGCCTCATCAACGGTGATGCCATGTAAACCCATGTCACCCAGCTTGGGCCATAATGCTCGTGGGAATTGATTGCTTTGGTCAATTTCTGCTGCCATGGGCGCAATTTCCTGTTGCGCAAACTGCCTAACACTATCCCTCAGCATTTGGTACGTTTCATCGAATTTAAAACTTAAACCTATATCCATTGTTCTCTCGCAGTGCTGTAAAAAACTCAAACTGTGGGTATAATACTACAGCATTGGAGATTACGCACTTGCTGTGTGATCGCAACTGACAGTCAATCACAAAAAGGATTCATTATGTCTGTGCACGTATCAAGGCCATTTACGTTCGCGTTTGAACTGGAAGATTATCGCCAAATGTTTGACCTGACTGATCAGGATTTAGAAAAAGGTATTTTAGATTATCCCGCCGGCTTTTCTAGCTTTAATGCAGAAATGAACCGCCTAGGCCATACCGTGATCAGTGCGGACCCTTTTTATGATCTACAGCCCAATGAGATGTTGAACCGTATTGATAATCAACTGGTCGGTTTAGAGGATCATCTTAATGAGCATAAGCATACGCTTCAAGAGTGTCGTACATTGAGTAATTTATTAGCTGAAGCACGCGCGGCGTCAAAATTATTTTTTGATGATTACATGATGGGGCGTCAACAAGAGCGTTATCAAGAAGCACGTATGCCAGGCCTGCCGTATGATGATCATGAATTTGAATTGGTGTTATCTTCACATTGGTTGTTCAGTGATCATCCGGATAGCTTTTATCAAATGCAGACTGTTAAAGAAATGTTGCGTGTTGGCGGTGAGGTGCGAATTTTCCCCGTATTAGATCATACTGGTGAAGTGTCGCCCAGCCTTGGGCCGCTGATGATGCAGCTGCAACAAGAAGATATAGGTGTTGAAGTGCGCGAAGTGAAATTTGCTTTGCAACAACAAGGCAATGCCATGCTGCGTGTATGGGCCAAAGAGTGTAAGGTATCTTAGTTTGTATTCATTATTGCGTCCGTTACTGTTTTGTTTGTCTCCCGATAATGCGCATCGTTTTACCATTGGCTGTTTAAAGCACTTACCATTATGGTTAAGTCGTCGGATGCAACGCAAAGCCATTAATAAACCGGTTGAGCTATTTGGTTTACAGTTTAAAAATGCTGTGGGTCTAGCCGCTGGTTTTGATAAAGACGGCGAAGCGATTGATGCACTATTAGCTATGGGCTTTGGTTTTATTGAAGTCGGTGCTGTCACGCCTAAACCGCAACCGGGTAATCCGCGCCCCCATGTGAAGCGTTATGTCGAACATGAAAATGTGGTCAATGCCTGCGGCTTTAATAACAAGGGGGTTGATCACTTAGTCGAGCGCTTAAAGGCGCGTCAATTGGACGGTATCGTGGGGGTGAATATTGGTAAGAACAAAGACACACCCAACGATAAAGCGGTCGATGACTATCGTATTTGCTTACAACGTGTATATGCCTATGCTGATTTTATTACGATTAATATTTCTTCACCTAACACGCAAAATCTACGTGATATACAGCAACAAGATATGCTTGATCAGCTGTTAACTGAATTAACTGCCGAAGCTGAAAAACTGCAGCAACAACATCATAAAAAAACACCGCTATTAGTAAAGGTTTCACCAGATTTAAGCGATCAAGAAATCAGTGATATTGCTGCATGCCTGTTGCGGCATAATATCGATGGCGTGATTGCTACTAATACCACTTTGCAACACAGCAAACAGCCGGGTTTGGCAGAACAACAATTGCCTGGTGGTCTTTCAGGTCCCGCCGTGCGTGATCTGTCGCGTCATGTATTGCAGCGCTTACAGGCAGATCTTCAAGGTAAGTTGCCGATTATATCAGTCGGCGGCATCGACTCTGCTGAAGAGGCGCAGTGGCGGTTGGATCATGGGGCTTCACTGGTCCAGCTGTATACCTCTCTGATATACAAAGGGTTAGGTTTAGTTCGCAATATGTCCAGCCAGGTGTCATAAGTCTTATTAATAGTAAAATTCTAAAAAGCTCTTAAGGTTTAAATAACTTTCATGCAGTACACTTAAATTAGAATTTACGTATTAAGAGTTAAGCAATGAGATATAGTGATAGCGAAGGTGATGCAGAAGCGGAAGCCAAGGCAGAAGCGCAATCATCTGCCTATTTAGCCAAATTAGAAGCGGCGGTTGATCATCCTGATGAATTTAAACGGCTGATATTCGAATTAGTTGACGAGTATACGATCGATGATGAAGAAGCCTGGGTTCAAATAGCACTAATAACCGGCTTGCTTTATTTGAATCGTTTCAAAGATATCGACTTTAAAACGGAAATTTATCTGTATGTATTGACGGAATGCCTAGAAGCTAAAAATGATGATGAAGATTGGTTGGATGTGATGGGGCTCATTAAGGATGCTTGTAAGGAGCTGCTTAAGCTTGCTTACCAGTACCATATAGATGGTCAGGATCCTGCATTAGCCGATAATGCATTGCTGCAGGTGGCGCTGCATGGATATAAAGATGATAAGGCGGAGGCATTAACGGCGTTAAAACGCCGTATAACTATTTATCCAGATAACCCGTTACATTTTAAAACGCTGGGTGACTACTATCAGCAGCTGGAAAAATACGATCAGGCGCGTGAATGTTATATTACAGCCTCAAAACTTGGTGACACCACTTCACTGCTTTTGGTATACCCTGAGCTGAATGCCGAAGCTTGTTTTGAGTTGGCCAAATCAGATGATAACTGTGCAGCTGTGGCATATTTGCTTAATAGGTATGAGGATGAGGGTAAACCTGCCGAAATTCGTGATATGTTATTGAGCTGTTTTCGCCATGGTTATGGCGCAACAGTCAACCCGGAAATGATCGCGAGGATTACGGGCGCAGCGACATCAGCATCTGCATCTACTCCTGCGCGTTTGGCGGCATCATCAACACAATCGTTTTGGCATAATGGTTCCTACCCGCGTATTCTAATGGCACATTTGAACTTTCAAGCCATGCTATTGGGTGGTTTTTCTGATGAGGTTAATTTTTTTGGTGCTCCGGTTAGGCTTCAGGGAGAGCAAGGAGATGTGGTGCAAAAATATATGTTGCCATCGTTGCAACACTTCTTAGATAAAAAACGTGATGGTATCAGTACGATTGATGCAGAAAACATGTTCGCCGAAGCGAAGGATAACAGTGAATACCGGCGTGGGGATTGGAACGATGCTCAGAAAGAGGGTTTTAGCGTTAGACTAAATGAGGGCAGTGTCGTTGCATTTGCCAGTGCTTGGCAAAATGATAAAGGGGGTGGGCATGCCATAGAGCTTTCATTCAAAAAAATTGATGACGTCGTCTATTTGGCCATCAGCAACCGAGGTGATACATCCAGGTTCGATTCAGCTGGTAATCCCATTTCTGGCATAACGCTGTTTCGTGTGGATAAGCCTGAAGCATTAAACAATCCAATCATTATGCAAAAGTTACAGAAAAAATATGTTTTGCAGTCGTATGTGGAAAATGATGATCTGGATAGTGATGGCATAGGTCATGATTTCGGTTTGGTGCACGTTGCACATTTTGCTAAATCGCCGCAAAAATTTGGTAATTGCGCCATGGTGACAGGTTATAGCCAATTTTTAATGCAGCTTGTCTATCATTTTGCTTCTCAGCCGGAATGTAAAATTTCTGAAGGTGGGGTGGATTGGGATAAGGCCTACGAGGTGGCGAACGTTATCTATAAAATGTGGCGTTTTGACTCGCGTGTTGAAGCGGTCGATGAATTAATGCGAATGGGTGATCAGGCTAATGACATCAGTATACCTGCAGAAAAACATTTAGCTATCGTAGAGTGTACGATTGACTATATTAATCATAAATCCGGTTTAACACTAGCCCAAAAGCAAGCGCTATTGCGGCCTATTGTGAATTACTTAAATGCTGAGTGTTGTCAATTCAGTGATGACAATAAATTGGATTTTCAAATGAAGCTACGAGATCTGATTACTGGTGATGAACCATCCGTTTCTGCTGGTGCTGCAGTCGCAGGTGTGGGTGTCAGATAGGCTCATTAATATGAATGGCAATCAAATCGAGCTTTAACGACTGCAGTTGCTGCGCGTTGTGTTGTTTTCTTTTCTGTATTTTTAACTGTAAATAACTGAGGCTGATAATCTTTTAAGGGGGGTGGCGATGCTGTGCGTGCAGGTGGCGTTGGTTCGATGGCTGGCTCACTGACTGTTGATGAGCGTTGGCGGGTCTGTTCTTCATCAGAGTTTTCAATTTCAGTTATGGTCTCGAGACATGGAAAACACAGTGTATGCAGTGTCACATAGGCATTGTAACAGTCGATATTTTTCCAGATAAAATCCTCAGTTAATAATGTTTGTAGAGTGTCCCATTGGTATTTGATTGGTTGCGTGGGTCTATCATATATTTTACTGAACAGTAGCTGAGCATATTGTACTAAGCAGTTTGTCAGCTTTTCTGGTAGCGTAAAAAAACGTAAGATTGCTAGTTGTGGATAGGTGTCTGCAAATTGGTATTTGAAATCTGCAATATCGGATGTTGTCGCTTCTTCTGGGTTATGTAAAAACACCACCGCTAGAAAATCCCTTAGTTTTTTATGAGCAATATTCAGCGTACTGAGCTTTGCAAGGAAGTATGAGTAATGAATCCGAAGATATGTTGAGCTATAGCTGCCAGGCAAGGCCGCCATCATGCGTGCTAAGCCTTTTGTTATCCGGTGTTGTTCAATAAGAGCGTTTTTTGTAGTTTGTGATGAAGCATCAAAATCTTGTGGCAAGCTGTGGAGTAGATCATATTTAAAAGCTTCAAGGATGCAACGCTCAATGGCAGTATTATTAAACTCTTTGCGCTGCTCGATCCTCACACACACTCCTTTTTGTTAAAAAGGTTTTTTTAGAAGCGTTTTCAGTATGTGACGTGGCAACATCCGACGCAATAATATTTGTCAGGCTGATATATAAAAACAGATTTGATTTATAGTAGTGCCGTTTTTACTGCGACTTGATAATACACATCATTTATCGTAAGCCTGATAGGGATACCTGTCTCGCGAACGGATGTCCCTATCCTCGTGTTCCTTTACTTCCGTGTACCACACGCCGCTCGAAAGATGCCCCTATCAGCCTTACTGGCTATGGTGGTTATTCCACTAATTACGGGAGCTCAATGGTGACACATAAACCGTTGGGCGATAAATTAGACAGCGTAATTGTGCCTTGGTGTTGCTGGATAATGTTTTTGGCAATCACTAAACCCAAACCGGTGCCGCCTGTTGCTTTATTGCGTGATGATTCCACCCGGTAAAATGGCTGAAATACGCGTAATTGTTCATTCTCGGGAATACCTGGCCCTTGATCGCTGACTTTAATTTGTATTTTATCTTCGGTTTTATTGAAACTGACTTTCGCAATTTGACCATATTTAATCGCGTTATCGATGATATTGGCAAATGTACGGCGTAAGGCTAGCATTTGACCGCTATAAGTGAAATGTTTTAAGTCAGTCTGCAGTGTGCAATTTTGGCCTGCATCTTGACGCTCAATGCATAACGTATCGAGTAAAGCGATCATATCAAAGTGTGATGGTGCCTCATCTGATTCGGATTGTACAAATTCAAGTACACCATTGATCATGGTTTCCATTTCATCAAGATCGTTTAATACCTTGGCTTGTTGCTCACCTTTAAGGTTCTCCGCGCGCAGTCGTAAGCGTGTAATCGGAGTGCGAAGGTCGTGTGATATAGCGGCTAGCATCTGAGTGCGATCATTGAGCAATTGGCTGATGCGAGCTGATAGTTGATTGATGGCTTCAGATATCGGGGCGATTTCATCAGTGCCAACAGTTAATACTTGAATGGGATAATTGCCTTGGCTGAGTTTATCGGTCAGCTGTTTTAAATGTTTAATCGGTTTATTAAAGTCATAGACGACCCAATAACAAAATACGATATAAATGAGTGCCAGCACGATTAATAGCCAAAAATCGAGCTGCAGGTAAGCGTGCTGTAATTGGTCTGGTCTAAATCGAATAATCAACCAGCGTTGCTGACCATTAATTGCAGAGCGGCTAAAGGCTAGACTAAAGTTATTTTTTGTTGGGTTTTTTTTGATCCATTGCCTGAGTGGCGGGTCAATTAATTGAGTGATTTGTTTGCTGCCCTTTAATGGCGATAGTGATGGCTTTATATGTAATCCAGGGCGCCGCATTTGCATGATGGCTCGTATGCGACCATTGTGTAATAGTTGTTGCTGTATGCGTTGCAGTGTGTGGACCTTGCGTTGCGGTGACAGCTTGTGTTTGTCGACTTGTATCATATTAATGATAAGGTAAGTAGCAAAACCAAATAATAGCAGCATGCCTATAAACAGTATGCCAAAGTTGCGTTTGCTTCTATTCATAGTGGCTCACCGTTGTTACATTACAACACAATTGATATCCTCCGCCACGCACGGTAGTAATGAGCTGAGGCTGCTTTGGGTCCTTTTCTATTTTTTTACGTAAGCGGCCAATTTGCACGTCTATCGTGCGGTCCAGTGGGCCTGCTTCTCGGCCGCGTGTGTGTTCTAATAATTGATTGCGTGTTAATACATGCCTTGGGTTTTCCAGTAGTGCGATTAATAAATCATATTCACCCTGGGTTAATGCGACAATGACTTTCTTCGGGTTAATTAATGCCCGACGATTACGATCTACATGCCAGTCATCAAATTGTAAGTAAGGCATGTGTGTGGAGTTGGACTCGGTTCGTTGTGCTTTTTGTTGGCGTCGCAGTAATGCCTTAATACGCGCTAATAATTCTCTGGGATTAAACGGTTTACTGATGTAATCATCAGCACCGACCTCCAATCCTACTATGCGATCTGTCGCCTCACCTTGTGCGCTGAGCATTAAAATCGGTATGTTGCATTGCTTTACTAATTGCTGACACAATACCAAACCGTCATCTCCGGGTAGCATCACATCAAGAATAATCAGGTCGATCGTATGCTGCGACAATTGCTGGTGCATTTGT
Source organism: Coxiellaceae bacterium (assembly GCA_029212925.1). Lineage (GTDB taxonomy): Bacteria > Pseudomonadota > Gammaproteobacteria > Coxiellales > Coxiellaceae > JARGNX01. The sequence continues at coordinate 93,087 of JARGOB010000003.1, forward strand.
TGACCATTATGCGCGGTGCTGACCTCATAATCATGCTGACGCAAATAATCGTTGAGTAATTGGCAGATTTCACTGTCGTCATCAACAACTAGAATGTGATTTTGTATCTTATTCATGAGGTTAGTATACCAGATCTGTTATTACGAGCCACGTAGTGGCGTGACAATCTAGATTGCTTCGTAGCAGGCTGCTCGCAATGACGAGATAGTGTAAACGAACTGTTACAATTTAACTGTGCTGATTCATCAGGCGGTTACAAAATAGCGCTATGATGGTAACAGTTAAATAAACATTTAGGAGCAATCCATGAACACTTCCCGATTTATAACAGCCGGTATAGCTGCAGCAGCACTGCTCGGTGGTACAACCGTTGCGATGGCAGCACCACAAGGTAAAGGCGGTAAATGCCATATGCCGCATCAACTTAAAAAACAACTGAAGAGCTTAACGTCAGATCAGCGTGCTGCTGTAATGAAAACCTTTAAAGCAGGTCGCGAAAAAGCCCGCACTATACGTCAACAATTGCATGCAAAACGCACTATGCTTAATGCGCTATTGCTGCAAAAAAATAGCGATCCAGCTAAAGTTAAAACGACAGTGGACGAAATCAGCGCATTGCAAAAACAATTATTGCAAACCGCTGTTGATACACGCATGAAAATTTCAAAGGACAGCGGTGTTAATTTTGAATTACCAATGAAGAAACATCATGGTAAATATAAACAAAAATGTCATGGTAAATACCGTGGCCAGCATCAGGGTCCTCAAAAAGCTCAGCAAATGAAGTTGAATATGAAAGCAGTTGATGCAGCTTCAGCTGCCGGTGGAGCGGCAACGGCTCCAGCAGCTAGTCAGTAATATTCTTAATACCGTGGGGCACATGCCCTGCGGTAATATGATTGTTGGTCGCGGATTCACAATGCCCTTGTTGGTCATCGAAGAAAATATCAGCGCCAAACGCTTGCAAGAATTCACCTTTCTCTAAACCGCCTAAAAATAATGCTTCATCAATACGAATATTCCATGAGCGCAATGTGCGGATTACGCGTTCATGCGCGGGTGCTTGACGAGCAGTAACTAATGCCGTTCGAATAGGGCAGTCATCTTGTGAGAAGTGTGATTGCAATTGATGCAGTGCAGATAGAAAGCCTTTAAATGGTCCGCCGGGTAACGGTTGCTCGGCTGCTTGTTTTTCGCTACTGGTAAAGGCCTCTAAGCCACTCTTTTGGAAGATGCGTTCGGCAACATCAGAGAATAATACCGAGTCACCATCAAACGCGATGCGTATTTCAGGATTGCTTGAATCTTCGCTGCTACTATCAATTAAGGTTGCTGCAGCACAACCAGCTTCTAGTGCAACCTTTACATCTTCTGCATTGGCGGATAAAAACAAATGCGAACCAAATGCTTGTATGTAACGGTAGGGCGATTCACCGCTGGTGAATGCGGCGCGTGATATATCTAAATCGTAATGTTGAATGCTATTGAAAATACGTAAACCAGTGTCTGCACTGTTACGTGATAATAATATAACTTCAACCAGTGGCTCTGATTCATTTAATTTTAATAGTTTTTTAACTAGAGGAAATGCCGCGCCGGGCCTGAGGATTTTATCTTCGTATTTAATTTGATGCTCAGCATATTCCTTAACGCCCTTGTCTTCATACAGTTCGTTACTTTTATGCATATCAAATAAGGTGCGAGAGGTAATAGCGACCACGAGTTTATCAGTCAGTTCAACAGACATAACACTACTCCACAGTTAACGCCTCCGCTTGAAATACCCATTCAGACCATAAGCCGCAAAGCGGAAAATACAGCCCAAGACGGGTTGGCATTGGCTCTATTTCAGTCATTAGTGTAGCGTATGTCTGCAATTGTTCAAAGTATTGTTCTTTTTGCAGACAGAGAAAGCTGTCGGGAGTTTGATTAATGCTTGGTTTGGCTGATTTGTAGTCAATAATCCAGCGTGTGTTATTGTCGATAAAACAGCGGTCGATGATGAACGTTTTTACTTTATCATTCTGCCGCTGTTGTATTTCATATTCATACTGATCCTGTTGATGCTCGCTCAATATCCATTGACCGCGCTGATCTTGTTGCGTTTGTTCAATCGCTTTTTTTACGATTGGCAACACGCCGTCAATTTGTTGTTGACTCAGTCCTAGCTGGTGACATTGCATGATGATGTTGTTTTCATCTATATCTTCTAATTGATATTTTGCGATTCGAAATAATTGCTGATGAATAATCGTGCCGGTCAGTGGGGCGAGCTGTTGTTCGACTTGTAGCTCATCAATATTGACCTGAGGTATTACTTCGGTATTAGGTAAGATGCGCGAAATAGTTGTCTCTGATGTTTGCGGTAGTTTCTGTAATCGTGTGAGACTGAAGTATTCGTCTTCAGCTTCAAGTGCATCATTGCTGGTTTGGTTGGTTTGATAGTTGTGTGCAATTGGTTGTAATGCTTGCTGTAATAACGCTAAAAAACTGCCGTTTTTTGGTTTTTCCATATCTGTGCTAATTAAATGTAATGATTGCTTGGCGCGAGTAACTGCAACATATAATAAGCGTGCATTTTCATAATCCAATTTTTGCTGTTCAACGCGTTTACAGTACTGATAAATATCATCGGCTTGCTGCTCAGGTGATTTTATTGGTGCTAATAATAATTCATTCGCCATGTCGCCTTGATTGCGTTCCAACCATAGCAATAAAGCCGGACGATCCCTGACAGGTCCACGTTCAAGGTTGGGGATAATTACATGATCGAACTCCAAGCCTTTAGATTTGTGAACGGTCATAATATTTATACGTGCTGCTTGTTCGCTTGGTGACTTCGTGTATGACTGCAATAGTTGTGCTTCGATTTGTTGTAAATCAATTGCCGTTGAGTTATCACATAAGCTTTGCAGTATTTGGAAATACGTTTCAATATTTTGTTGCTGAATTGGTTCGGCATGCAATTGGTTAAATGCTAATGATTGCCATGTATTTCTCACCCAAACCGTAAATGCATGCCGCCCTTGCTGTTCGAGTGCGTATTGCATTTGCGGTATCCAGCAAGCCAATCGTTGCTGAGCATCGTTACTTAAATTTAAGTCGGTGTATTGTAATAGCGTTGGCCATAAAGGTTTGTTGTTTGCGGCTTGGCATAGTGTTAATAAGTCGGCCAACAGTAAGCCACAGCAAGGAGAGCGCAACAATGCTAACCAAGCAACACGATCGGCCTGGTGAAGTAAGGCGCGTGTTAATGTTAAGGCATCTTCGATTTCAGGCTGAATTAATAATGGTTCTATATCGACAGCATTAAAGGTTAAATTAGCTTGGCGTAAGGCTGGAATAATCTCGACTAACTGCGTGCGTGATTTTACTAGGATGGCAATGCTTTCACTTTGACTATCAATTTCTTTAATGATATCAACGACACATTGTGCTTCGGCTGCTGCATCTGATTCTTCTAATAAATATGCCTGCGCCTGGTGTGTGTCGTGCGCGGGCCGACAAGCTTGGGCTGGGTGATAGTTAATGGCGCCAGTATCAATATCTGCATGGCGTGGAAATACGCTATTAAAGGTTTGATTAAACCATTCAACCAATCGTGCATTCGATCGAAAGTTACTAACCAGTGACACAGCAGTAGGTTTAATCTGTGCAATACCATGTCGTTGCGTATGCAAAAACAAACCCACCTCGGCTTGTCGGAAGCGATAAATCGATTGCATTGGGTCGCCAACTAAAAATAAACTGCGGTTATCATCAGGTGTCCATTCGCTAATGATTTTTTCAATTAAGCGAAAGTGGGTGGTTGAGGTGTCTTGAAACTCATCAATTAATAAATGTTGAATTTTATAATCAAGGTACAACGCTAAGTCCGTTGGTTGCTCGCTATCACCTAACGCACGATTGGCTGCTAAGCCAATTTCAACAAAGTCCAAACGACGTTGTTGTGAAAAAATTAATTGTAGCTGAGCCACCAATTGTGGTAGTAGCGTTAAAAGGCTATCCAGTACGCGCCATTGCTGTGGGTGGTAATGATCGGGCGGGCATAAGCGACATTCGATTAATGCCGGTAATGTGGCATCATTGGTTTGGCAGGCGGCAACAAATTCTTTCCATTGCTGCTTTTGTGGCTTTTTATCAGCTGGAAAGCCATTACGCTTGGTAATTTGACTGCGCCATTGATTTTTTTGGGTTAATAGCATCTCAGCAATGGCTTGCCAGTATTCAAGTGAATCAGGTTCGGTTTGAATATCGCATTCTGGATCAAGATTTTGCATCGCAAAACAATGCAGCTCTAATAACTGCTGTTGTTGTTCGGCACTAAAGGCTTGGCTAATACGTTGCAAAGTTTGCTGTGTAATATGTTGTAAGCTGTCTTCAAGTTGCAATTTAAGTGCTTCGCGGTCCATATAATGCGGCATAATATGCGGCAACCATTGATCACGTTTCGCCAGCAGCTGTTGTAATAAGTTTTCAAAATAGGGCATTACATTATCTAACTGCAATAAGCATTCAGTTATGGCTTGTTGTAATTCATCATTATGCGCAGCTTGTTGACATAGTTGCTTAATCGCGGCTTGGTATAAGGGTTGCGCATTGTCGCTGATTTGAATATTCGGATCGATACTGGATAGTAGCGGCATATGACGACAAATAAAAGCCGCGAGTGAGTCGATGGTGATTATGCGTAAGCGATTGCTGTTATTTAATAAACCCCACTGTTGTTTTTTGTCTCTTGAAATAACAGCTTGTGCTAGTTCCAGCGTGACCTTTTTATGGTCTTCTATCGTGGTGTTTTCTGCTAATGCCAAATGCAACGACTCAATCACGCGAGCGCGCATTTCAGCAGCCGCTTTACGTGTAAAGGTAATGGCTATAATTTCTTCAGGTTGATTGACTACTGCTAATAACTTTAATAATCGCTGGGTTAATAGCTCTGTTTTTCCAGACCCCGCCGGCGCTTGCACAATAAAAGATACATTGGTGTTAAGTACTTGTTGGCGAATGTCTGCATCAGCAATGGGTGTCATTAATGGTTAATCCTACATAAAGATTGAAAATCACAATAACTGCATGGTTGGCTTGATTCGTCCGGGGTAACGCTGGCATCACCTTGAATAAATTCATTCGCTAACCCAGTAATTTGTTGCTGCCAATGTTTAATCGTATCAGACCAATATTTAAATTCGCCTGTGTCTTTATCTACAATGCTTTCAATCGTTTTAATGCCGGGTAGTTCAATATCATTCGCGGCGACCCCTTTAAACGCAAATTTACCGCGCTTAACTTCTGCATAAGCCAGCCCATCGGCATTGAGTGATTCAATGGTGGCATATAACGGTAGCTGTGGCTGTGTAAGACGCTCATCAAACCAACCCAACATTGACTGTATGCCTGTTTTATAATCAATGACAATAGTTTCGCCACTGTCGAGTTGGTCGATGCGGTCAACAACGATACGTATCGTCAATTGCTGTAATGGGTATTCAAATCGTTGCTCAGTGGATTGCACGGTGAACGGTTGTCGCTGTTTTTCAAATTCTAGCCATTGTTGTAGTAGTTTACGTAAACGTTGTTGTTCACTGTGTAAAAAAAGCGGTTCAGTGTGCTCTGAAAATTCAGCCAATACTTGTTGTACGGTGTGATCGATTAAGTGGTCTAGTGCCAGTTCGTCGCATTTGATTAAGTTGGTATGCGTTTTTAATTGCGTCCAGATAACATCTAAGCAAGCATGCACTAAAGTGCCTTTATCGCGCGCATCAATGCCTTCATGCAGTTCACCTATCGCTTCGGCGCCCAGTCTAACAGAAGCAAAAGCTTTAAATGGGCAATTGGCTTGTTGGCTAATTATCCAGCTTCCACCTTGGATTTTTTCATCGTCATTGACCGCTGGGGCGGTATCGTCGTCTAACTGTTCGAGGATGGGTGTTGTAACCGTTGGTTGTGGGCGTTCAGCAGGGTCTAATTCAGCTAGGGCGATAGATTGAACAATCGGACTGACTTGCAATGCGGTATCTTGCTCCTGCTGTGCATGACTAACGACTACTTCAGGGTTGGTATCTATTAGTTGTTGTGTGAGCTGTGCGCAATATTCATATTCACGTTGTGCTGTGGCATGCGGCAATTGATGCTGCGTTTGCAAGCTAAATGGCAGCAGTGGATTAGGTTTGGCGCTGGGCGGCCACGAGTTATCAGTTAAGCCAGCGAGCCATAGGCAGTCAAAATCATTACCGGCAGCTTCTAGTGCGCCTAATATTTGAATCGGCTCATCAGTAGTTTGCGCCTGGAAGGTATGTTGTTGACATAAATAACGTAACTGTGACAGTGCAGCGCTGTTGGTTGGTGCTTGTAAGTGATTACCCAATTGCAAAAATGATTGCAGTATTTGTTGCCAGTGTTGATGAACTTGATGCTCTTGGCTATCAAATCCACGCTGACCGGGCCAGCCGATCGCATTGAGCTGCGCGGCGGCGTGTTGTAGCCAATCACTATGGTTGCGTTTAGGTTGCTGCTGTTGCAACGATAGCCAGTGCCTTAAGCGTTGCGGTAGTGACGCTTTGGGAAGTTGCTGAGCTGCTTGATTAATGAGCGAGGTGAGTTGCTGCTGGTTGATGTTTGGCTGGCCGTTGTCGTACAGTTTTTTATCTAGATAGGCGGCGCAGGCGTTATCGATCACATTACCATTAATATAGGGTGAGCGAAGTACGCTGGAAAAAACAGCGACATCTAATTGGTCGCTTTGCAGTCCAAGTAGCGTTAATGCGCAGCTCACCATGTCGCATTGATCAAGTGATACGCCGCTGGAAATGTTGTAGGGCGTTAAATGCTCGAATACCTGATGGAAAGTGGCCTCGAGCTGATGGCGCAATGTGCTCAGCTGTGGGTGTACGCAAGCAATGCGTTGCTTGCCTTGTTGCCATTGCTGTTTTGCCCATTGTGCCATCGCTTGCAGTTCATGTTGTGGCGTAGGGCATCTGCTGCGCTTAACTTGTTGGTTGCGCTTGGGTGGCGAAATATATTCAATTGTTATTTGTTGCTCTAGTTGTTTTAGTAGCTGTGATAAATTAGGCGGGATTTGGTCAAAGCCATACAGGCGTAATCGATTAACGGCTAGTGGTATTTTTGCTAATTGTTCGCTCAGTGCTTTTGGGCACTGATGGTTGGTTATTAATTGCTGCTGTTTCAGTTGTTGCTCAAAAGATTGCGCCCAGCGCTGAAACTGTATGTGGTCTTGATTAGGCTTCGCCTTAGTTATCTCGCTCAGTGATAAATTCCACTGGGTGAGGTTGTCATAAGCGGATTGTGCTAGTTCTGCTAACGCACGCGCTGATACTAATGGTTGCGACTGTAAGTCTTGTGCAATAATTTGTTGCCATATCAGCAAGCTTGAATGAGCCGGCAGCACAGTTTTATTGCCGACCACTTGCCAGTGCTGCATTAGCCAGTCTGGCAGTGAGCTAATGAGCGGTACTACCCATGATTTTTTTGATGTACAAAATTGTTGTTGGTGCCATTGCAGTAAGCGAGTTGTAAGACGACGATTTGGAGTAACTATCTGATCGCCGGGAAGGCTAGTGGAAAATATCTCACAATACATTGCGGTAAGCGCCCTTGTAACGGTTCCTTGTGACGGAGCCTCATTGTAGACGACTTCATGTGAGTTGTTAACATCGAAATGAAAATAAATAATTTGGATCTGTAATAGCAGTGTATTTTGAACCAAACGCACGGAAAAAATCGTAACTATATGATTAAATGTGATATTTTATTATGATTAGTTTGTATTCAATCTGTTGAACTGCACGTAAAATCAGGCCTTAGCGATAGATAAAAACAATCTACTCACAGAGTTATCCACAGATTTTGTGGATAACAAGAGAAAGCGATCCTGGTCTAGTTGCTGGGGAAAATAATCCGAAACTCTAAGCCTTTCCCAGAGGCGGGGGTAAGCAGTTGGATTTCCGCTTGGTGCAGGCGCGCAATCTGTTGCACGATACCTAGGCCCAAGCCACTGCCTGGGGCTTTGTTGCCTATAACCCTAAAGAAGCGTTCGAAGACACGGTCACGTAATTGCTTGGGTATGCCTGGGCCGGAGTCAATAACATTCAGTGTGACCTTTTGAGCTGTTTTTTGGATCTCAATAACAACCGAGCCTTCTGGTGGTGTGTAGCGAATGGCGTTATCAACCAGGTTACGAATCAAGATGCCAATTGAGGTAGCATTACCGCGAATGAGCGCGGGGTCATTGGGCGCTATGAGTTCAAGGTCGATATTTTTTTCAATGGCAATCGGTACCAGTTGAGCGGCGACATCAGCAGCAGTTGTTGATAGGTCGATTGAAGTGGGTTCGTTAATGGTTGATTGTGGCAGCATGCGGCTCAATGTCAGTAGTTGTTGCACTACGTGTGTTGCTCTATCAACACCTTCCAGCACTTTGCGTAAGGCCTCGTCACGGTCTTCATTGGTATCTGCCCGTAAGGCTACTTGTGTTTGGGTGCGCAGTGCGGCTAGTGGGGTTCTTAGTTCGTGAGCGGCATCAGCTGCAAAGCGTTTTTCACGATCAAAAGCTTCTTGCAAGCGGGTAAATAGGCTGTTGAGCTCAACCACCAGTGGCTCAATTTCACTGGGTACGGATTCCACATCTACCGGTTCCAGGTAGCTCGGCGCTCGATGGCTGACTTCTCGCGCCACTTTTTTCAGTGTGTCTAAGCCGCGGCCAACAATAACCCAAATCAAAAAGCCCAAGAAGGGGTAGGTGATCAACATGATCAAGATGGAATCTTGGGTTAATTGGTTTTCAAGCTTCTGGCGAAAATCTTGTCTTTCACCCACGATGATAGTGAGCTTATTGTGTTTATTATAAACGGTAAATACACGCCAAGATTGTGCATTTAGCCATAATGTCGTTAGGCCGGGTTTGCCGTCTGATAAAGGAATTTTTGGTGCTGATTTTGAGTGCAGAATTAGCTTGCCTCTGTTATTCCAAATTTGAAATCCTGTTTTTTCATGGTATTCCGTTAGAGCCTTTAGTAGCTTTGGGTTTTTTTTGCTGAGATGGAGTGAAGCGGTTATCGATGATTCTATATGGTTTTGGATGACGCCCAGTTGCCGGCTTTTAATGCCATCGCTGAACAGTGATTCAATTTGTATGGTGGTGCGAATCAGCTGTAAGTCTAATTGGGTCTGGATGTCGTTGTGTGCCAAGAATAAATTACCAATAATCGCCAAGGAGGTAATAAGCGTTACGCTCAACAATAAGTTGATTAATAAGAAGGTGCGAATTGATGGTGTCATGTGTCGTGCTTTTCAGCCATATAACCTACGCCGCGAATGGTACGGATTAAATCTGAACCAAAGCGTTTGCGCAGGTTGTGAATATGAACCTCAAGTGCATTACTGTCAATATTTTCACCCCAACCATAGAGTGTCTGGTTGAGCTGTTCGCGCGATATTACGCGACCGGCATTTTCTAATAACTTTTGCAGTAATGAAAATTCTCGCCGGGAGACAAGCACTTGTTCGCCTTTATAAGTCACCACATGTGCCGCGGGATCCAGCACGATATCTCCATAGGTCAATAGCGGCTTCGCTCTGGATTTTGAGCGTCGCTGTAAGGCGCGCATACGTGCGCAAAGTTCATCAAGATCAAAGGGTTTGGTCAGGTAATCATCTGCGCCTGCATCGAGACCTTTGACGCGGTCATCAATGGTTTCACGAGCAGTAAGGATGACTACGGGTGTTGGTACGTTGCGTTCGCGCATGTTTTTTAGCACGTCTAGGCCTGACATTTTGGGAAGTCCCAGATCAAGTACCACAATATCAAAGCTTTCTTGGGTGGATGTAATGGCGTCTTGTGCAGATTTTCCGTCTTTAACCCAATCGACAGTGTGTCCGTAGTGTTTCAGACCGCTGCAAATGCCATCGCCTAATAATTCATCATCTTCAACTAGTAACACACGCATGATAAGCCCTTCTCTCAACTGTTGCTGTAGGTTTAAAACCGACAAACTCGATAGCTATTATAGTGCAAAAACCCCCGGGGGTTGTAGTCTTTTGTTCTTGAAAAAGTTTTTTAAGCGAGGCTAACTTTTTTGATTAAGACGTGTTACAATATGCGTCAGACAAAAACCAAAAATAATGCCTTTATATTCAGTGAGTTAATATTAAAATATAAAGCGCACTAGCATTCGATTTCGAGGGCGATTGAGTGAGTAAGCACAATACTGAAGTCGGCTCAATTATTGAGCAAGTGGTTGATTTTGCTAAAAGTCACCCTATTGATGGCATAAACGATGCATTTTTTGACTTTATCCATATATTTTTACGCAACCTTTCCATAGAGGATTTGGCCAATTACCGAGTTGAAGATCTATTCGGTATCGTGTCTTCTCAGTGGCATTTAGTATGTCGGCGATCTGAAAATCAAACAACTTTGCGCGTCTACAACCCAACAAAAGATAAGGATGGGTGGCAATCAACTCATACTGTGGTTGAGGTGGTGACGGGTGATATGCCATTTTTAGTCGACTCAATGAGTATGGAGTTGACTCGGTTGGGGCTGACCATTCACCAAATGATATATCTGGGTGGTATTAAGTGCATACGTCAGCAAGGTCAAGTGGTTGAGCTAATAGCGCACGGTGATGAGCACCCTGAGGCTTCTGCTGAAGCACCTATTCATATGGAAATTGATCGCCAAAGTGGCGAGCAAGCATTGAAAGACATTGAAGAAAATTTAAAGCGTGTACTTAATGACGTGAATCGTGTCGTTACTGATTGGCCTGAAATTCAAAAACAAGTACGGTTAATCATTGAAGAATATAATGATCCGGCTCTGCAAAAACGCTTTCCCGACATGAAAGAGTCGCGAGAGTTTTTGGATTGGATGTTGAGTGATTGTTTTACGTTTTTAGGTTTTCGTGAATACCAATTGGTGGGTGAGGGAAGTGAGCAAGCGCTACAAATTGTTCGCGGTACTGGTTTGGGGGTTCTATATGATGATACGCGTGGTAAACAAGTGCGCCAGTATGCAGATTTACCTGAAGAAGCACGTCGAGCTGCTTTATCTCGTGATCATTGCTTAACCATTACAAAAACAAATACACGATCTACCGTTCATCGGCCAGCCTACACTGACTATGTTGGTGTGAAAAAGTTTGATAAAAATGGAAAATTAGTTGGTGAGCGCCGTATCATTGGTTTATATACATCAATCGCATACAGCAGTAATCCAAATAATATTCCTTTTTTACGCGAAAAAGTAGCTCAAATCATGCAAATGTCGGGGTTGCCGGCAAAAAGTCATGCGGGTAAAGACTTGCTGCATATTCTGTCTACCTTCCCTCGAGATGATTTATTGCATGCCAGTGCCGATCAAATATTTGAATTAGCTACTGGTATTATGCGTTTACAAGAACGCCGTCGCATTCGTATGTTTGCGCGCAAAGATATGTATGGACGCTTTGTATCGGTTTTGGTTTTTGTACCGCGTGAAAACTTCAATACTGATTTAGCTGAACAGATGCGAATCATACTTGCCGAAGAAACAGATGCGCTTGAAGTGATGATGAACACACGTTTCTCGGAGTCAGTGTTGGCGCGTATTCATTTTGTTATTCGAGTTGACTCCTCTAAACCGCGTGATTATGATTTCGCTGCTATTGAGCAGCGTTTGGTTGCTACTGGCCAGTCTTGGCAGGATGGATTATTAGAAAACTTAGTTACATTCTATGATGAAGAGTCGGCTAATGAATTATTGGCCGTGTATCGTACAGCGTTTCCCGCAGGTTATCGTGAAGCTTTTATGCCGCGTAATGCGGTTTTTGATATACGAAAAATCGAAAAGCTACGCAAAGCAGGTAGCCCGCTTGAAATGAGCTTATATCGCAGCCCTGATTGTGATGAGAATCAAGTAAAACTGAAATTATTTCATCCGCGTATTACTATTCCTTTATCCGATGCGGTGCCAGTATTAGAGAATATGGGTTTTCGTGTGTTGGGTGAAGAAACCTTTAAAGTAATGACGCATGATGGAGCGTGCTATTGGATTAATGATTTCACATTGAGCTCAACTTTATCTGAATTGTGTGATATTAATCAGTTTGATGAGCTGTTTTATGAGGCTCTATTGCGTTTGTGGCAGCGCGATGTTGAAAACGATAGCTTCAATAAATTAGTTGTGGCGTCGCGTTTAAACTGGCACGAGGTCAGTTTGTTGCGCGCCTATGCCAAGTATTTTCGTCAGATTGGTTTTACACTGAGTCAACAATATATCGAACAAGCCTTGGTTCAAAATGGTGAAATTTCATGTTTGATCGTCGATTTATTTAAACAGCGTTTTGTGCCCGATTTTACGGGCGATCGTCAACAAGAGTGTGAGCAGATCGAGCGCCGAATCACTGCTGCGTTAGATGAGGTGAGCAGTCTTGATGAAGACCGAATATTGCGTATGTATGTAAGCGTTATATACGCCACAGTACGCACAAACTTCTTCCAGCGTGATAAACACGGCCGTAGAAAAATATTTGTCTCACTCAAGATGGATCCCAGTAAAGTTCCTGATATGCCATTACCACTACCTGCCTATGAAGTGTTTGTTTATTCGCCTCGTTTCGAAGGTGTGCATCTGCGTTCTTCAAATGTTGCGCGTGGTGGGATTCGCTGGTCTGATCGCAAAGAAGATTTTCGTGTTGAAGTGCTTGGTTTGATGAAGGCGCAACAAGTTAAAAATGCTGTGATCGTACCGTCAGGTGCAAAAGGCGGCTTTGTGACAAAGCGTACCACAGCTCATATGGATCGCGAGTCATTTATAGCTGAAGGTGTGCAATGCTATCAAAATTATATCCGAGGTCTGTTTGATGTTACTGATAATTTAATCAATGATAAAGTGGTGCACCCTGCAGACAGTGTTTATTATGATACGGATGATGTGTATTTAGTGGTTGCAGCTGATAAGGGTACGGCGACTTTTTCAGATATTGCTAATGAAATTTCCTTGCATCGCAATTTTTGGTTAAAGGATGCTTTTGCATCAGGCGGTTCTGTTGGTTACGACCATAAAAAAATGGGTATAACAGCTAGAGGGGCGTGGGTCTCTGCGCAGCGTCATTTTTTAGAGTTGGGTTTGAATGCTGATACAGCAGAAATTTCAGTCATTGGTATTGGTGATTTGGCTGGCGATGTGTTTGGTAATGGTGTTTTGATGTCGCCTCATTTGAAATTAGTGGCGGCTTTTAATCATTTACATATATTTATTGACCCAACTCCTGATCCACAAAAAAGTTATGAAGAGCGCAAGCGCATTTTCAATTTGCCTCGTTCGTCTTGGGATGATTACGATCGTAAGATTATTTCTTCAGGTGGTGGTGTATACAAGCGTTCTGCCAAAGCGATACGTTTAACACCTGAAATAAAGCAATTGCTGCATTTAGATAAAGACGTGGTTGTACCTAATGAATTAATCCGTGCGATTTTAATGGCGAAGGTTGACCTTATTTGGAATGGTGGTATTGGTACCTTTGTGAAATCTAGCGTTGAGAAGAATTCAGACGTGGGTGATCGTTTCAATGATGGTATTCGTGTTGACGGTAATGAGTTGCGAGCTAAAGTGGTTTGCGAGGGCGGTAATCTTGGTGCAACTCAGTTAGGAAGAATTGAATTCGATTTGTCGGGTGGCAAGGTTAATACCGACTTTATTGATAATTCTGCCGGTGTTGATTGTTCGGATCATGAGGTCAATATAAAAATTCTCTTGAATCCTTTAGTAGCGTCAGAGCAATTGACCGAAGAGCAGCGAAATGAGTTATTGATACAGATGACACAAGAAGTGTCGACATTGGTTTTAACTAATAACTACCGTCAAAACCAAGCGATTAGTTTGCTGTCATTGATGTCACCGTCTGATATGGGGTTGTATGTACACTACATGAACTTTATTGAGTCTTTAGGTTTAATAAACCGTGATTTGGAATTTTTACCTGACAACAAACAAATGCATGATCGTAAAGCTGAGGGCTTAGGTTTAACGCGCCCTGAGTTGTCGGTGCTTTTCTCATATAGTAAGAATATTTTGAAGAGTGAGATACTCAAATCTGACTTGCTTGATGACTCATTTTTACGTCAGTTTGTATTGTACGCATTTCCGCAGTTGTTGCGTGATAAGTATGAAAGCGAAATTCACCATCATCCGCTGAGCCACGAGATCATTGCCACTCAGCTGAGCAATCAAGTGGTTTCTGATATGGGGATTACTTTAGTTTATCAAATGCATGATGAGACTGGAGCAAGTGTTGCTAACATCATTCGGGCTTATGCATGTGCTAAACAAATTTTCCGCATTGCTGAAACCCATCAATTAATTGAAGCATTGGACTATCAAATTGAAACGGATGTGCAGTATCAGATGATGCTAGAGGGGATTGCATTAGTTAGGCGTTCTATTCGTTGGCTATTGCGTAATCGTCGTGAAGGCTTATCTATTGAAGATACGATTAATCACTTTACCGATCGTGTATCGGGTTTATTTAATCGCTTGCCAAAGTTATTGGTTGGGCGCGATCGCGAAGCCTATGAGGCGCGTAAACAGCAGTTAATGTTGGCTAATGCGCCTGAGCAAGTTGCTGCAAAAGTGGCCAGTGCTGTACCTATGTTTCATGCTTTAAATATCGTTGAAGCGGCTACAGCGAGTGGTTGTGAGATATATCGTGTAGCAAAAACATACTTTATGTTGGTTGACAGACTTGAATTATTATCCATTCGTGATTACATTAACGCTTATCCTGTGGATAGTCGTTGGGCAGTGTTGGCTCGAGCTAGCTTTAAATCTGATTTGGATTGGGTGCAGCGCGAGTTAGCCGTTAATGTTTTGCGGTTTGAAACAGATGCTAGAAGTATTCCTGGTCGCATTGCGGCTTGGATGGAAGATAATGATGAACTTGTGTTACGAGTGAGACAAGTGATAGCTGATTTACGCAGTGCAGACTCACCGGATTTTGCTATACTGTCGGTGGCTGTTCGCGAGCTAATGGAGCTAGCTCAAATTGGAAAACATCGCAAAGAAATGGAAGTCTCAGATCAAGCGAGTTAAAAAAGCTGATATGAGGAAGGTTAATGACAGTTAAGCAAGGAAGTCACTTTGTTGAAATCCTGGGTTCTAAGATACACTATATAGATGAAGGTGAGGGTGATACCCTTGTTTTTATTCATGGAATGCCGACCTCTAGTTATCTGTGGCGCCATGTCATAGATCAATTAAAAGACAATTACCGTTGTGTTGCGCTCGACTTGGTTGGTATGGGTGCTTCAGATAAGCCTGATATAGATTACCGTGTTTTTGATCATATTAAATACTTCGATGCTTTTGTTGAGGAGCTTGACCTTAAAGATATCACTTTAGTGATGCATGGTTGGGGTTCTTTAGTGGGCTTTGATTATGCTAGGCGTCATGAGGGTAATGTTAAGGCGATGGCTTTTTATGAGTCGCATGTGCGTGCGGCCATTGATTGGGATATGTTGTCATTGCCGGTGCAACAACTGGCCTCGATGTTGCAATCGCAAGCAAGTTACTCTGCAATTGTTGAGCACGATTATTTGGTGGAGAAGTTGTTACCCAGTGGTGCCATTAATCAATTGTCACAAGATGTGATTGCAAAGTACCGTGAGTCATTTCCTGATGCGGCAAGCCGTAAACCTTTATGGCAATATGTGCAAGATTTACCGCTGGGCGATGGTAATACGGATGTGGTTGATTTGATTAATAACTACTCTACGTGGTTGCAATCTTCATCCATACCTAAATTATTGATGTATGCTATTCCTGGTTTTATCACCACGATTGATACGGTATTGTGGGCGCGCGATAACATTAATGAAATAGAATTAATTGAATTGGGTGAGGCGATGCATTTTGCTCAAGAAACAATGCCGAGTGTATTTTCACAAGCATTATCGAGTTGGCTGGTTGCAATAGATCAATAAATAATCAAACGATTTTAAATCACTTATTTTTACTTGCATTTTTTATCGAGATGCGAGTAAATACAAGTTACAGCAACCTTGAAAGGAAATATCACCATGAAATATATCGTAGCAGCATGCACTATTGCATTAGGTTTAATTTTAGGCGGGTGTGCAGATAACCAACCTGCTGATCAGTATCAAACTCCACCAGCACATCATAATATGGGTGGAAAATTGGGCGGAAAATTGGGTAACCAATAAGCTCACTACGTTCTAATCAAAAAAGCACAGTATATCTACTGTGCTTTTTTTTGCTTAGCGAGTTCTACATTGCCGGTATAGCGGCAGCTGTATCGCCATCAACTTCGGCAACATTACCAGAGTGTTTTTCTTCCATGGTATACAATGTACCACTGGCGGAGCGCTTCATTCTTTGCGTCATGAATGAGTCTTGATAAGTTTCTGAGGCAGCCGTGCCGTAACTCAAGCCAGCGTCCTTCTTGCCGCAAAGAGGTGAAGCTTCTGTTGGCCGCTGGGGTACTGCGATAGGGGCTGAGAGATCGCGATCACGGTAAAATGTAGCAGCGGTTGATTCGGTAGCCAAGGTGGTGTCATCTTCTGCATTGATCGGTTCTAGTGACAATTTCAACCAATCGGCGAGTGCTTTTAGAGTTCTAGCAAAGCCATTTTCTTTGTCAGCCATATTGGGGTGCAGATAAGTTTCACGAATTTTATCAGTGACAAACTCATGTACTTCATCATCCTCTGTTGGTAACTCTTGATTTAGCACCAATGTAAGGTTAGCTGCAAGGTTTGTGTGTGTATTTGACTTGCAAAATAATGAACAAGAAAGATCGGGTTTGGAGTGGTGGTAGCCTAAGACAGCAAGGTCGAGAGGCTGTAGAGACTCACCATTGATGGGGAGCCCTAGATGTTGCTTAAGTTTTCTCACTATTTTTTCTTTAACAAGTTCTGATAACCGAGAAGTAATTAATGCGGTTAAATAAGCACAAACCGTTTCAGTTTTACTAGCGCTTCTGTCAAATTGTTCATGTAAACCTTTACTTTTAGAGCTGCCCAGCGGCCATACCAATCGATATTTTTGATCTGTATTGAATTCGGGCATGGTGTTGCATACAGTGCGAATAAATCCACCTACTTCATTTGGCGAACCGTGTTTAAACAGGTATTCAATAACGGTATGGCCTTTTTTCATTCCCGCAGGGGAAATAAGGTTGTGCTTTTGCTCTACGGTAAAGTCTGGATCATTACATACGCTGTTTACAAAGTCGGCCACTTGATCTGGCCTGCCATGTTTCATCAAGTATTCAATATGTGCTTCGCCTTTTTTTTGTGTCGGCGGGTTAAGGAATGCATATTTTGTTTCTGCAGTCAGTGTTGCGTTAGTAAGAACTTTATTAACAAAGTCAATCACTTGTCTTATGCTGCAGAATGAAGTGAGTTGATCAAGAACCTTACGGTATTTTTTATCCCCTTCACCAACAGGGCTGAACAGTCTCTCCTGCTGTGCAGTAGATAGCTGGCCTGGGTTAGACATGACAGTAAGAAATAAGCATGCTTCCTCTGTATTGCCACTACGTATTAGTTCTTTAAGAACCGTATTGCTTTGTAATGCAGTTGGGGTAATAAGCGAAGCTTTAGCCTGAGCATCAAGATGGCTATCCAATATAGCACTAACATAAGTGTTAAGTGCCACCGTATTGCCTTGCATATATAGGATATCTGCCAATGAGGTTGATTTCATAGGCATGCCATACATTCTTTTAGCTGTAACTAATTCAATTTTCTGCTGATCATCCAGCACTGAAGCGTTTACTACTACACCAATATACGTTTGTATGGCTGCTATGTTATTAGCATCGCACAGTGTGTGAAGTATGCTGTTATCATGCGTTTCAATTGCACCGGCTGCTAACGTCATTTTGTATTCAATAGGCATGATGCTGGCGCATGCATGCACTAAAATAGTATCCAGATATTGCTCTAGTTGGTGTGTGCTGCCTTCAGCTAATATTTTTTGTAATGCGTGGTATGTGAATAATGTTATTTGTCGTAACTCACTGTCGTTACGGGGTGGTGATTGTAAGCATACATGGCATAGCATTAGTGTATCTTCAATGTTCATTTTGCCGAGTAAATACTTAAATTTCGGGGTGTCACCAAAACTGCTTGGCAGCTGGCTTAGCAGTAAAAAGCGTTGAGCCGGTTCTAGCTCTGTGGCATTTTCAGCAATGATATCCAATGCCTGCCGATAGGTTTCCTCGCTGTAGATAAAGCCGAGTTCAACACACTTAGCTACCATTGCAATATTGTTGGACTCAATAGCCTGTAATAGAAAGGCTAACTCTGTTAGCATTTGGGTCTCAGCTTGATCAATCGTATCAATGTCGCCTAAGACGTTAGTGTTAGGGTGTTTGATATGATCTTCTATCATTTGGTATGCTAGTTCAACCATGCCAGTGTGGAGTGCGGCATTAAAAACAGTGGTGCCGTCATAGACGACGTGCGGATCAGCACCTCTATGCAATAGCAGCTCAACTGTTTTGCGTTGGTTGTATTCAGCTGCGGCATGCAGTGCGGTTAACCCGTCTGTTGATGCACTGTCTACATCTAAGCCGGTATTGTCTAACACAGCTTTAACAAAAGCGGTATTGCCGTACTGGGCAGCTTCAATTAACGCATGTGTCATTATGCGATTAAAATCAGCGTCACTGCGTAGCTCATCGATATACATCATCAGTGCTTCTACATCATTGGTGGTAGCGGCATGTATTAATAATATTTTAGTACTTGTTATGGTTGAGGTGCCATAGCTGCCAGTAAGTTTGCTTGATAGCGTCTTGCAAGTAGTGTCATAACGGCGTAAGTCTTCTGTCACATGTTCAAAGTGGCTGCTTTCAACCGCAACAATAGGTTCACCATCTAATAATTGCTGAGTTTTAGCTATGCCTTTTTGCATTTCAAAAACGATACTGTGGGTGCTGCCTTCGGCAAAAACATCTAAATCGGCCATCAGTGGCATAACAAAATTATTTTGTAGGCAGAGCAGATGTAAGATCAAAGGATTTAACGGTTGTGGTAGTTGTTTGCAAAGCTCGACTATGGCTATGAGCTGTTCTGCAATGATGTCTCTTGGGCTGGCGCGATGGGCCGCTTCCATTTTTTCATGGTAGGTATCTAAAATACTTTGTAAGAAGGTAGCACGCTCAATTGTTAGTGGTTTGCTTTCATCAATGGATAATGTGGTACTACGCACTTTAGTTGTTAAATTATCGTTAAGGATACGATAAAGCGTATCAACATCAAGTTTTTGATCTACGATGCTTGGTAATAATGCAACAGATTGCAGTTGATGCTCAAGGTAACCGCCGTCTACCATTAGCTGAAAGCCAGATTGTTGTTCTGGTCCGGTGACGAAGTAGCGCCACATTTCCCCTGTGCTTAATAGGTTAGTTATAACTTGAGCGGCTTGTGCACCATCTGATCTCATTGTAGTACCCCTTATCTCGTCTTATATACTTAAGTATTTAGATTTTTTGAGCATAATATATTAAAAGTTATCAAGCGTGAATAGCCTCGGTGGCAATTAATGTTCTATTAAGAATGCATGTAAAAATGCACCCATCTGTACAAAAAAGTTGCAAATGTAATTTGGTATGGTAGTATCAGCGGTTGAGTATTAAATTTATAGTAATAAGTTATTGAATGTATATGAGTTGGAGAGAGAGATGTCGAGACGAGACTTTACGCTTGAAATTATTGCCGCGATAAAAGCAGTGGATGTAACGGCATGTGCGCGTACGTTATGTACATTTATGCGTGATGCGATGATCCGTCTTGATACTGAAAAAATGGCTTTTGCTTCAGCTGAATTGTTTAAATTATTTAAAGAAACACCGCAAAAATTTAATGAGAATGAGCAGGTTGGTCTACTGCAGTCTGAGTTATTTAGTATAAGAGATGTGCATGCGCAACTGGCTTTAGTGGTGCAAGGAATATTGCTGCCGGCTATGCAGTCGGAAAATTCTGCCTTGGTTGGTGAGTGTGTTAAATCAATTGCGACACATTTTCTACCGGAATTACTGGAGGCTGATTTAACAAAAGGGCTTGAATCTACTCTGGTTCATGTTTATGGTGCTGCAGCATTAACAGATGCTGTTAAAGCCGATATTGCCGCACTGACGGGTGCAGGTAAGCAGCTGGTATTAGTATCAGCTGTTGTCAATAAACGTTTTGATATG
The DNA here is from genome assembly GCA_029212925.1 of Coxiellaceae bacterium. Taxonomy (GTDB): domain Bacteria; phylum Pseudomonadota; class Gammaproteobacteria; order Coxiellales; family Coxiellaceae; genus JARGNX01. The sequence goes on from JARGOB010000003.1 coordinate 113,309, forward strand.
GTTGATGAAATTTTTGCTCCTGATGTTGTAACAGATGCCGCCATGCTTAATACGGTATTGTATTTACTATTACAAAATAGAAATCCATCGACCGGTGATGTGGTTCGTGATTTTGACGCTTTTTCATCGGCGTTAGCTTGTTTTGAAGGACATGCATTAAAGCATGAGTTGGTGATAAAGTCGTACTTGCGTAATATAGCAGCTGCCATGATTGAGTATGGTGAAGAAGGTAAAGATAGCTTGGTGGCGTTTTCACATAAACATCAAATTTTTTCTGGTACAGCAACAGCGGAGATAAACGATGAAGATAAGGGGCAATTAGTTGCTTTACTGAAACATGCTTGTCATTGCGGCAATATGCATGCTTACTTTTACCTTTTTGAGCGTTTTCAAATTGCTGTGTCGCACCGTAGGGATAAAGAAGCAATTCTAGCAAACACTACTGCGGAATGTTTAAAGGTGGCTTATGATGCTGATGATAAAGGGCTAGTGAAGATTATGGTGCAGCGCTTTGGCGCTACTCAGATGGTTATGGATCGCCTCGGCGGTGCGCAACAAGATTCACCCTCTGAACTCTATACATTGGTTGATCAATCACGCGCTCAGTTGCGACGTCGACAAGGATCAGTATTGGTAGATGCGCGTGCTGTAGTAACAGCTAAAGGCGCAGCCACTAAATTGGCGAGTAAATTTAGAAGACGCAAGGCTGAAACTGTACTTGCTGCTGTTACGGAAGACCCTGCAGCTGAAGCAGCAGAATCCAAATACGGAAAATAGTAAGTGTGTCATCAACTGGCATTGCCCCATGAGATAAGGTAACGTTATGTAACTTTACAAAATGGGTGGCACGCAGTGACACAACAACAAGTACAATACTATCCGGTATCTATTTTTAAACTGTTGGTGATGAGTTTTTTCACCTTCGGTTTTTATATCTTTTTTATCTGGTATCGCAATTGGCAATATATTACACGGCGTGATGACTCACATAAGAGTTCGTTTTGGCGATCGTTCTTTATGATTTTTACCGTATATGCTTTGTTCCGTGATGTTGATCATCAGGCTAAGCAACAAGATAAAAAGGGTATCCCTGGCTGTATGTGGTTTGCTAGCTGGTTTGTGATTTCACTGATTGCCGCTTCGTATGTGGCGCTGTTTGCCAGTATCTCTACCACCAGCGGTGAATTGTGGATCTTGTTGGTGAATTATTCGGGTTTAATTGCCTTAGTGCCATTGCAGCAGACGATCAATCGCTTAAATCATGGTCACTTGGTTAATGCGCACTTAACGATGTTAGATGCGGTCATTATTTTAGTGTGTCTTGGTTTGTGGGCCATGATGATTTACGCCACCTTCTTTCATCCTGAAATGTTGTCAGTGCAATATAACCTGCAAACGTACCAAGCGTTGTTTAATCAATTGCAGGGTAACTGATTGTGTATTTTCTGTTTGTTGATGTATAATGCTGAGCAATTTTTAAGAGATATATAAAGAGGTGGAACATGTCGAGGCTATTTAAAAGAGAACATGCTGAAAATTTATCTGGAGCGGAAATTGCCGAGCGTGAGGAGATGGGGTATCGGTTATTACCGGACAATGATGGTTCTTTTCGTGAAGCAGATTTAACCACTAAAAAAGGTATCCAAACAGAGCTTACTTTAACGTTAGCTGAATTAATTCCTGCGGCTGTTTATCATAATAATTTGATAGCCGCGGGGGCATTACGCGATGGTCAGGCAACACGTTTAAATAATAGAGTACACCATATCACTGAAATTGTTCGAGTTGCTCTTGAATTTAATGCAGCGCTCATACAAAAATGGACAACCCCCGATGGCTTTGTGCGAGCTACCGCTGGTTATCTCAAAGGTAAAAGTGTCGATTTACAGCCGTTGAGTGTCATGATGGGGCAGATGGATAGCTTGACGCATAATACTTTAAGCACAAGCACAGTGGATAAAGCATTTGGCTATTACTTGCTGCCAGATGGTTCGGGCAAAGTAAAAGCGGGTAGCAAGTCTGAGTGTGCCATGACCTATGTTCAATTGAAGTCAACTGTGCAAACTGTTAAGCAGTACCTGGATGTGTGTACTAAAAAGGCTGCTGTTAAAAAATCTGGTATTTATAATGAGGTGCGAGAGTACCTATCACCATTTGAAGTGTTTGCAGAACGAGAAAAGGAAGCTATAGCAGCAAGAGCGGCTACGTTCGGGCCTTAATTGACACCACTATACAAATCCCTCCATACTGAACTTTGTTGTAAGAGTGGAGGGAGCCACCATGCGAGCGATTCGTTTTTTTACAGGAAGTAAAAAATCAGATAAAAAATCCAAATCCAAATCCAAATCAAATGAAGTCGGCTTATTGGCCAATGATGCATTAGCTGCACGGACTGAAATGGCTGAGATGCTATTACCCTATTCAGCTTCTAGTGATTCAGAAAAAAAAGCAGCAATGGATAAGGCGGGTGCTGAAGACCCATTAACTGACACGTGTCACTATACTCGCCTGGGTTAATTGGGGCATGTTTGCATTTCATGTTATGCTGTTAGCTCATTTACTAATGGAGAAAGTGCATGACAGCATATGCATGGGCGGTAGTAGGCGCAGGGCCTGCTGGAATTATCGCGGTTGGAAAATTATTGGACCAAGGCGTAAAGCCAGAATCACTGCTGTGGATTGATCCAGCGTTTGCTGTTGGTGATTTGGGTAAAACTTGGATGAATGTATCCAGTAATACCAAGGTTGATTTGTTTATTGCTTCATTAAAAGCCACGAAGGCATTTGATTACGCAATGAACTGTGATGGTTGTGCATTAGAAGATTTAGACCCGGATGATACCTGTCAATTATCCAACACTGTTGCTCCTTTCAAAAAAGTAACGGACTATTTATTGACGCAAGTTACCGGTAAACAAACAACGGTGACAGCGCTGACGCAGCAAGACAAAGGCTGGCAATTACAATGTGCAAATGGTGATGTATTACAAGCCAGTCAAGTGGTGTTGTGCGTGGGTGCTGAGCCAAAAAGCTTAAACCAGGCCGTAGAAGAAATGCCATTGCAGGTTGCTTTAAACCCTGAGCGTGTGTCTGCTGAGGTGAATCCTGATAATACTGTTGCTGTGTTTGGTTCGTCTCACTCGGCGGTGTTAGTGATTAAAAATTTATTGGAACGCGGCTGTAATGTGGTTAATTTTTACCGAAGTCCGTTGTTATATGCGATTTATCATGGCGACTGGATTGAATATGACAATACCGGTTTAAAAGGTTTGGCAGCGCGTTGGGCAAAACAAAACCTAGAGTCGAAGCCTTATCCCAATTTAACCCGTTACCCGAGTGATGCTGAGCATATTGCAGAGTATTTGCCGGCATGCCAACAAGCAGTCTATGCCGTGGGTTTTTCGCCGCGTCAGATTGATGGTGTGGATTGCAGTGAGTATGATCCTCAAACCGGTGTGATAGCACCCGGGTTGTATGGTTTCGGTATTGCGTTCCCTGAAAGCGTTACGGATCGTGCTGGGCATCGTGAGCTGAGCGTTGGGGTCTGGAAATTTAATAACTACGCTGAACGTGTCATTCCGCAGTGGGTCGCTAATTGCGTTTCCTTATGACGTAAATATAACCATGTAATATTTTCATATAACCATTGATATATTACTATTAGACTAGTATTATCTGCCTCCAAGGTTCAGTTAGGGGGTAGCTATGTCGCGTCGTAATCGTCATAAAGGTCGTAAAAAAAGTAATAAGAAAAATCCATATAAAAACAGTCAGGTAAAGCCTGAGCTGACGGTGCCTGCTGGTGCTGGGGTTGATGGCGTTGATCCAGGTGTTGCCCCTGGTCCGGAAGGACTAAGCTGGGAAGCTGTGCTTGTTAATGTTGCTGTAGCGCGTGAAGAACTATTTAAGCAATCAGGATTTAACTATTCAACCTATCGACGAGTTATGGATAGGAAGTCCAAGTTGGCTGTAGCCAGTGGTAATACATCTGGTATGTATTTTGTGAAAAATGTAGCTGCATTTTATCAAGGTAAAGCAGTGCGTATAGTGTCTATTCTTCAGCGTTATATCCTAGCTTTACGTGACATGGCGCACGCACTGGAGTCCGGGCCGAAACCTTTACCAGCCGACAGCACGTACTCTTCCGCTTTGGGGTCATTGTGCAGTAAGACGCTGGTGTTGCATACCATTATTATGGAGTTTAGTAATGTTCCTGGCGGAGCATGGGCTGAGAGTGGGATCGAGTCCTTAATTGATGATGTGACTAAATTGATTCGAATCAGAATTGAAACACCTTCATCTTTTATTAGTCGCAGTATCGAGATAATCAAACAAATGATGAATCACCCCAAGCCTGAAATAAGGCTTAACTGTGTTATCCCCGCATTCTATCAAGCATATATAGAGTATTATTTTACGCTGATTAATACGCCTGCGGATAAGCTTGATGACAAGGCTCGGCGAGGGCCCGTTATTAATTTAATTATCATGCTCGATATTCAGGCCTTTATCCAAGGTAAAACCACGGATGATAATCAAGCAGTGATCGATAGGGTCAAAAAGGTGTGTGAAATATTAAAAAGTGATACGGACGAGAAATTAACTAAGAGAATGGTTGATTATATCGATCGTTTCGTTAGCCATAACGACTTTAGAGTTTTATTTCCATGGGATGAACATGTTAACATCCATGCGCAAGTGGGTGTTATCCCAAACTATATTTGCGCCACCCCTGTTTTTAACGCGGTTGATCCTGCGCAGACGTTGTGGTCGCTCTTGTATAAACGGTACCCAGATAATAGGGAGCGTAAACTGCTTAAGAGCTATTTATCTTATATGAAAAACTCGGCGAAAAGACAGGGTGAATATCGAGCTAAGACGGAGTCACATGAAACTTTTTATCAACAAGAGCAGCAGGCTTATCTCACCGGGCAACAAGAAATCCAGCAACAAAAGCAAGCTAAAGAGCGTGCACTCAAGCTTCATTTAGATCGACTGATGACTCCTGCTCCGCGTGTTTTAGGTGAAGGTGAAGAAAAAGGTGAAGATTATGATGACAGTGATGAAGAGCGTGCTTTTGAAAGTGGTGTGCCACTAGGCCGGGCGGCGAGTCAGGCAACTTCAAAAAACATGTTTCCCTTGCTACGGCCGGAGTATGAGGCTGGTTGTTGCCGGTTACACCTTGATTTAATGCAGTTAGCAGGTGTTACAAGAAGGCAACTGGCAGTTATTTTTCGCGATAAAAACGGAGATTTTTCCGAGTTAAATACCCAGATGAAAACGGTACATGGCGTGGTTGATTTTATTGAAGACGTTGACAGTAACCATCGAGCACAAAAGTTGTTGTTTATGGTGGGGATGTATCTACAAATAACCTATGGTCACATGCCTTTTCTATCACGTCTTGAGTCACAACTGGAGACAGTGGCGGGTTATACACGTGAAGCGATGGATCTGATATTAGCCTTTCAAGAAACCGATTTATCTGACTTAGCTGATGAGTATCAGGGTTTGTTGGGTGTATTGATTGATGAGGTGGGGTTGTGTCATCAACGTTTGGTGCAGGCGGCTGAGCGTAATTATAACCATACCCAACAAATCCTCGCTCATGCGCAGGCGACTCGTCAACGCAAATTTGAGCAGTCCGGCATCAAAACACGACCCAAGCCGCGTCACGAATGGCATCCAAGTACGCGCACTAATGAACATGCAAGAAAGGCGGGGTTGATTGATGGTGATGGTGTGTCAGCTGCTTTTGTTGATATGACTGTTCCGGATGGTCGCGCTGGAAGGGAGCGTGGCAGATCAACTTTATTTACTGCGCCACGTATACGACCTGGTATTAAATTAATGCACAAGGCTTGTGCCAAAGTGGCTAAAGCAAAAGCGCAATCAACAGCGGCGCGTACAGCTGTTTCTGTTTTATCGCCGACTGATTGGTTTATGGGGCAAGGCTCACAAGCTGAAGTGCCGAGCCACGGTATTGTCTATGAGAACCCAACATTTCTCGCGATCATGCAGGCGTTGAATCGCATCAGTCCCGATTTGGCTAGGCGCATGCGTGTGCAGGGCGGTCGGCTGCGTGACTTTTTACTGTTAGGCAAATCAGACGGTGATTGGGATATGCGTTATTTTGGTGATTTGGAACAATTTCAGCGATTACTGCCGGTCGGTATGGTTAATATTATCTCGACCAGTGAGGGTGCGTTACTGCAAACCAAGGTCCCACTGACTTTAGCCAGTCGCGAAACAATAATGCTTGATATCACGGTGCAGCCATGTGCCGATGAAGATGTGGAGTATTTACTGACTCAACCGAGCAATACGGACTTTGATGCTAATGGGTTGTATACCTTTCAATCGAAAGATGGCAAGCATGTCATTCTTAATCATGAGGGCTCTTCTGATCCAGCGGTTGTTATGGCTTCTGCGCAGGCGCCGCTTAATATCATTTCTTCAGTATCGATTGAGAATGATCCATTGCTGATCTTGCGCACATTAAAAATGCAGGGGCAGTTTAAATATGAGGTTGTAGAGGAGCTACTGGATCAATTAACATCAATGCAATCAACTTTTGATATTACAGTTTACCCAGAAAGTACACAAAATAGATTTGTCGCTTATCTGCAAAAGCATGATGATGTTATTTTTGGTGCAAACTTACTAATTTTACTGCCCGAGTTGGGTGCAAAGTTACACGATTTGTATGACGGCACGCGAGAGCCACGTGTAACGGTAGGCTTAGGTTTTAGCTAAACTACGTCATGTAATTTGCTGCAATTTGTGAAATAATATCGACTTTAGTTTTGGGGTTATGTTGCTGACTACTTTTTACTCAGCAAAGGCGCTCTGCATGCAAACTTAAGGAGTCGACATGAGTGATAAAGATAAAGCACTGGGTGCAGCACTGTCTCAAATTGAACGTCAATTTGGTAAAGGTTCTGTGATGCGCTTAGGCGATGGCACAGGTATTAAAGATTTGGAAGTGATTTCGACAGGGTCACTGGGTTTAGATGTTGCGTTAGGTGTTGGAGGTTTACCAAAAGGACGTGTGATCGAAATTTATGGTCCGGAAGCGTCGGGTAAAACCACATTAACGTTGCAAGCGATTGCAGAATGCCAAAAACAGGGCGGGACGTGTGCCTTTGTTGATGCTGAGCATGCATTGGATCCAGTTTATGCTGAAAAATTAGGTGTAAATGTTGAAGAATTATTGGTATCACAGCCTGATACCGGTGAGCAAGGTTTAGAAATTACCGATATGTTGGTACGTTCCGGTGCTGTTGATATGGTGGTGGTTGACTCTGTTGCCGCGTTAACGCCTAAAGCGGAAATTGAAGGCGATATGGGTGATTCGCATATGGGCTTGCAAGCGCGTTTGATGTCTCAAGCATTGCGTAAATTAACAGCGAACATTAAAAAATCAAACACACTGGTGATCTTTATTAACCAGATTCGTATGAAGATTGGTGTGATGTTTGGCAATCCTGAAACCACAACCGGTGGTAATGCGCTTAAGTTTTATGCTTCAGTACGTTTAGATATTCGTCGTATTGGTGCGATTAAAAAAGGCGATGAAATTTTAGGTAATGAAACACGTGTTAAAGTGGTGAAAAATAAAGTGGCTCCACCATTTAAACAAACCGTGTTTGATATTTTATACGGTGAAGGTATTTCTCGTGAAGGTGAGATTATTGATCATGGTGTGAAGCTAGGGATTGTTGATAAAGCAGGTGCTTGGTACAGCTACAATGGCGATCGTATTGGGCAGGGTAAAGATAATGTTCGAAATTACCTAAAAGAGCATACTGATATGGCTGAGGAAATCGAAGCGGCGATTCGCAAAGAGTTGTTGGCTAAGCCAGAGGCAGTGGAAAAGCAACCGGCTGAAGAAGAAGTCGAGGCTTAATTTGCCAGCTAAAGTTCGCAGTGTTCGTGAGTGTGCCATGGATTACCTGGCACGCCGCGAACATTCGCGTAAGGAATTGCAGCAGAAATTACGTGCAAAGTCATTGGATGATCAAGAAATTGAAGCGGTATTGGATCGTTTGCAGCAGCAAGGTTTGCAAAGCGACCAGCGGTTTGTCGATAACTATATTCACCATCGTATTCAAAGCGGTTACGGCCCCCGGCGGATTGAGCAAGAATTGGCGCAAAAAGGCGTTGATCATGCTATGATTGCTGCTGGTTTACAAGGCTGTGAGGGCTTGTGGACAGAGAGATTGCGGGATGTTTGGCAGCGGAAATTTGGCCAGCCAGCAGGTGGCGATGTGAAGCGTTATAACCAACAGTACCGATTTTTATTGAATAGGGGTTTTGACCCAGAACAGATAAGAGAAGTGTTAACTCATGCAGTACATGACATCGAATGATATCAGACAAGCTTTTTTAGATTATTTTAAGCAGAGTGGTCACAGCATTGTGCCCAGCAGCTCGTTAATCCCAGCTAATGACCCCACTTTATTGTTTACTAATGCGGGTATGGTGCAATTTAAGGAGTATTTCTTAGGAAGCGAAGCCGCACCATATGACTGTGCGACCAGTTCGCAGCGTTGTGTACGTGCCGGTGGTAAGCATAATGATCTAGAAAACGTGGGTTATACCGCGCGTCATCACACCTTCTTTGAGATGTTAGGCAACTTTAGTTTTGGTAAATACTTTAAACAGGAAGCGATAGCGTTTGCTTGGGACTTTTTAACGAATGTTTTGGGCTTACCCAAAGAAAAGCTGTGGGTATCTGTTTATAAAGATGATAAAGAAAGTGAAGATATCTGGATAAATGACATTGGCGTCAGTAAGAAGCGCATATCACGTTGCGGTGAAAAAGATAACTTTTGGTCGATGGGTGATACCGGTCCTTGTGGCCCGTGTACTGAGGTTTTTTATGATCATGGCGAGGCCATCCCTGGAGGCCCACCGGGGTCACCGGATGAAGATGGTGACCGGTATATCGAAATCTGGAATGTGGTGTTTATGCAATATAACCGCGATGGCATGGGTAATACGACACCGTTACCACGTCCGTGTGTTGACACCGGTATGGGGCTTGAGCGTATCAGTGCGATTTTACAAAATGTGCACTCTAACTACGAGATTGATTTGTTTGAAACCCTGTTAAAAGCCTTAGCCACGATTGCTAAGACTGATGAGCTGCATAACAGCTCAATGCATGCTGTGGTTGACCACATTCGCTCAGCGGCATTTTTAATTATTGATGGCGTTATTCCGTCGAATGAGGGGCGAGGTTATGTATTAAGGCGCATTATTCGTCGTGCGATACGTCATGGCTATAAGTTAGGCATTGATAATACGTTTTTTTACAAGCTTGTACAGCCGTTAATTGATGCAATGGGTAAGGCTTATCCTGAGCTTGCTGAAGAGCAGTCGACAATTGAGCGGCACCTTAAAGCAGAAGAGCAGCAATTTGCGATAACCCTCAGTAAAGGCTTAAAAATTCTTGATCATGCCATTGTGAAATTAAAAGATGACATGATACCAGGCGGCGTGATTTTTCAGTTGTATGATACCTATGGTTTCCCGTTAGATTTAACCGCGGATATTGCACGTGAACGTGGTTTGCAAATCGATCAAGTGGGTTTTGACCATGCGATGGATGAACAGCGCCGCCAATCACAGCAAGCAAGCCAGTTTAGTGTTGATTATACCGAAGGTTTGCACTTGCGCGATGAGACGGTCTTTACCGGTTACGATACGTTAACGGACAATGCTACGGTTACTACATTATTACAAGAAGGTCACCCGATAGAGCAGCTTGGTAAGGGTGAAAAAGCTGAAGTGGTATTAGATCATACGCCGTTTTATGCCGAGTCTGGTGGCCAAGTAGGGGATAAAGGTTTATTACGTTTTCCTCAGGGTGTGTTTCAGGTGAACGACACCCAAAAATTTGGCAAAGCCTATTTGCATATTGGTCTCGTTACAGCGGGTGAAATCAAAGTAAATGATGAGGTGTTGGCGGAGGTTGATTTAAGTCGTGAGCAGATTAAGGCGAATCACTCAGCAACGCATTTAGTGCATGAGGCCTTACGCCGCGTCTTAGGTAAACATGTTAAGCAAAAGGGGTCATTGGTTGATGCGCGTCGATTGCGCTTTGACTTTGTGCATCATGGTGCGATGACACTCGATGAGATTACGACTGTTGAGCGCATGGTGAATCTAAAAATTCGTGAAAATATCCCGGCAGTAGTAGAGCAAATGAATATAGACGAAGCTAAAGCCAGAGGTGCGGCAGCCTTGTTCGGTGAGAAGTATGGTGATGTTGTGCGTGTGCTGACGTTTGGTGATTACTCGATAGAGTTATGTGGTGGTACCCATGTATCTCGTACCGGTGATATTGGTTTCTTTAAAATTGTTTCAGAAGGTGCGTGTGCCTCAGGGGTTCGACGTATTGAAGCGGTGACGGGTGAAGCAGCAGATTTATGGGTAGAGCAACAACAGACTATCCAATTGCAATTAGCGTCTACTTTGAAGACTGATCCCGATAAGCTGACTGATAAAGTAAAGCAAATCAACATAAAGCAGCAAGAACTTGAGAAAACCGTTGAAAAATATAAACAGCGTCTCGCCAGTCAGCAAGGTGATGATGTAATGAGTGACTTTTTAGAAATTAGCGGTGTTCAGGTGCTGGCGAAAAAATTAGAGTCAGCGGATCGAGCCAGTTTGCGCCATACTTTAGACCAACTAAAGCAAAAGGTTAGTCCATATGCTGTTGTGCTTGCTGCAGTGAATGATGGTAAAGTAGAACTGGTTGCGGGTGTTGGTGGCTTAGATAAGCCTTATTTTACCGCTGGTGAACTGTTGGGAGTTGTCGCTAGTCAAGTAGGTGGTCGCGGTGGTGGTCGCGCAGATTTAGCACAAGGCGGTGGTGATGAGCCAGAAAATCTAGATGCGGCTTTAAGAAGCGTGCATGAGTGGGTTGACCAAAAGATTGCGGTTAAACAACAGGGATAGGATAACGCGCTATGGCCGTGTTAATACAGAAGTTTGGCGGAACCTCAGTTCGAGATCTGGAAAGGATTCGTGCGATTGCCGGTTTAATTGCACGTACACAACGTGAAGGTCATGATGTGGTGGTGGTTGTTTCCGCCATGGCCGGTGAGACTGATCGCTTAGTGGGTTTAACCAAGCAGGTCGCTCCATTACCCTCATTGCGCGAATACGATGCGTTAGTATCAGCGGGTGAGCAGATTTCCTCAGCCTTATTAGCGATGGTCTTAATTGAAATGGGCTTATCTGCTCGTTCATATGCGGGACATCAGGTGCCGATTATTACCGATGGTCGTCATAAAAAAGCACGCATTGTAAGTATCAATACTGATAGATTAAAACAGGACCTATCTGAAGGGGTAATTCCTATCATTGCAGGTTTTCAAGGCGTTGATGCAAAAGGTCATGTGACAACTTTTGGTCGCGGCGGTTCAGATATTACAGCGGTAGCCTTAGCGGCGGCGATGTCTGCCGATGAGTGTCAGATGCTGACAGATGTCGATGGTATTTATACGGCTGATCCGCGTATTGTTGAGTCAGCGCAGCGGCTGGACTATCTAACTTACGAGGAAATGCTCGAGTTATCCAGTTTAGGCTCGAAGGTATTACAAATTCGTTCACTTGAGTTCGCACAAAAATACGGTATTCCATTGCGGGTATTATCGAGCTTTGAACAAGGGGCGGGAACACTGATTAGCCGAGAGGAAAATAAGATGGAACAAGCAGTGGTGTCGGGTATTGCGTTTGATCGTAATCAGGCGAAAATTTCTTTGATTGGTGTGCCATGCAAGGCTGAAATAGTGAGTCGTGTATTGGGTGTGATCGGTGAAGCGGGAATTGATGTGGATTTAATCGTACAAAACTCCCCGGATAGTAAGGGGTGTGTTGATTTTAGTTTTACTGTGCACCGTGATGATTATACTGATGCATTGAAATTAACTGAGGATGTGGCTGAGGATTTGGGCGCAGAGCAGGTTTGTGGTAGTGATCGAATCGCCAAGATTTCATTGGTAGGGGTTGGTATGCGTTCGCATGCGGGTGTTGCTGCTACGATGTTCGAGTGCCTTAATGCAGAAGGTGTCGAAATTCAGTTAATTTCAACGTCCGAAATTAAAATTTCAGCGGTAATAGACGAAGATAATTGTGCTAATGCTATCAAGGGATTACACACGGCATTTAAATTAGACAGTCAACAAACGGTGTTAACTTAGGATTTTTACTTTAAGATTTCTTTAATATTCCTACGATAGAATTGATTAGCTTAATTATTATACTAAACTACAGGTATGCGTCTTTTTAACTGATCGAAGTGTACGAGACGAATGGATAAAGGAGAGGATGATGTTAATTTTGACTAGGCGTATTAGTGAGTCGGTTATTATAGGTGACAATGTGAAGGTTACGGTTCTGGGTGTTAAGGGCAATCAAGTTCGTTTAGGGATTGATGCGCCGAAAGACGTTAGCGTACACCGTGAAGAGATTTACGAAAGAATACAAGCCGAAAACAACGGCAATTCTACCGCTTCAGAAGGTTCAGAGTAAACGTTTTTACAATAGTGTGATCGTTTGATGAGATATGGCAGGGCTTTCTAAAAGCCCTGCTTTTTTTAAGACTTGTATTTGGCACATCTTGAACGAAAACACTCACTCAAAATCCTCAGGTATTAGTTATACATTCCGGTTTCTCGTTCGTGTTTTCGTCCAAGCTGTACTCAAATCCAAGCCTTAAAACTTCTCACAGCTTATTAGCTTAATCTTTGCAAATAAACAGTTTTCTTCTGCCAATTTCAATGTTATTATTGCGCACCATGTTGACGGAACATTGGTCTGCAATAGCAGGTTCAATGACGAATTGGCAGATTTGTGGAGAGGTGGCCGAGTGGCTGAAGGCGCTCCCCTGCTAAGGGAGTATGGAGTTAATACCTCCATCGAGGGTTCGAATCCCTCCCTCTCCGCCAGAAGATGGTATAGAAGTTAAAAAATGTGCGCCCGTAGCTCAGCTGGATAGAGTACCTGGCTACGAACCAGGCGGTCGGAGGTTCGAATCCTTCCGGGCGCGCCACTTTTTAACTTCATTCTTTTCGAATCAAATAGTAGTAAACATCCTGTTAGTCACCCAGCTCGTCATCCATGACTCGCGTTCGCGAGCTGCAAACGTCCACTGGACGTTTGGTCTCTTGCTCACCCGTAGCTCAGCTGGATAGAGTACCTGGCTACGAACCAGGCGGTCGGAGGTTCGAATCCTTCCGGGCGCGCCACTTTTTAACTTCATTCTTTTCGAATCAAATAGTAGTAAACATCCTGTTAGTCACCCAGCTCGTCATCCATGACTCGCGTTCGCGAGCTGCAAACGTCCACTGGACGTTTGGTCTCTTGCTCACCCGTAGCTCAGCTGGATAGAGTACCTGGCTACGAACCAGGCGGTCGGAGGTTCGAATCCTTCTGGGCTCGCATTGCGACCGAAGGTCCAGTGGACCTTCGCAGCGCGCGAGCGGCCGGCCAAGGAAGGCCGGACTGGGTGAGTTCCATGGAAGGTTGCTTGGCAGTTTGTTTATAAAGAATAAAGCTCCCTTTAAGAAATCCCACTGAACTTAACTTTTGCTTGTTTCTTTATGTAGGCGAAATCATATAAGGAGCGTTATTTACGCTAGTGAATAAAAGCGAAACCCCCACTGAAGGCAGTATATAGAGTTGCATCTCACGAATTGCATCTGACAATATATTAAAATTCTAGTATTATGACGATAAATAATCACATTACTAGGCGTTAAATATGTTGCTATCTGAAGCAGTGAATATCAAAAAATACCCCAAGGTTGCCGAAGAGGCGAAACGTGATGAGGCTATAGTCGACTGTATTACCCGTGGGGATGCACACGGCAATGCCATGCTGTTGGTTTTTACACTTATTAAAGAAGGTTTATTGGAATTAACTGAAGAGGCTTATGCAGAATTGTGGGCGATCTATGAGGCATCGGGGCGGGGGTTTACCACGAAAGGACTGGATCGCTTTAAAGCCATACTCGCTGATGGTACCTACCATCCAGATGCTTGTCGTTTACGGTTACTTGGGGATTTATTTGCTGATCGAGGTAATAATGATGCGCTTACACTAGCGGTGTTTGAGGCAATGAGTGTTCATAAGATTCAGTATGATGTGATTTACTCTAATCATGACCATGATTTTGTTCGTTGGTTGAGGGGTTTGACCGATTCTATCCATTACGACTCGCTCAGAAATTTGCAGTACTTGTTCTCCAGCTCACGAGGCATTTTTTCAAAAGAAGATGTCTCCCGTTCATTTAATCAGTTTGTATTGACGCATATTAAGCTGATCGATTATCACTTCTCTCCTGATGAGAATCCGCTGATCACATTATTTACTCATGCGCCAGTAGGTTTGGAAACGGTGGCAGGGGCTGCGATGCAGCTCGGTGTGGCTTATGATGAGTCGACTGCTGAACTGTTGGCGGCATCGATCGATCGGATTAATGCAGAGTTTAAACGGTTATTACAGCGCAAAGATTCGGCATTAATGCGAAAGTTGGATGATTTGAAAAACCCGCTGGATCATTTAATTTGGAACCGCACAGGCGAGCCCTGCGTTTCAGGAGGACGTGTTTACAAGACGCGTCGCGATAATATTTTAGTTAAACACGTGCGGTATGAACCCAGCAATACATTGTATAAAGTGCAATTTGTCCATGGGCATGACGGTGCTTATACGCCAAGGCAGTCCAACCGAATTAATATTGATGGTGACCTGGGTAAGGCGAGCTTTATGTCGGTCGGGCCTTATATGACATTCCGTCAGCATATGCGCCCTGAGTTAGCGGCCGTAAAAGTGGCTGACGTGGGCTTGTCCGGAGGGACAGCTGTGGGTGCTGGCGTACCATTGCCAAGCTTGTTTGCACCATCGCCGGTTGAGCCGCCAGTCGATCGGGGGGCTGAAGAGGTGGGTGACCCAGCGGTGCCGTCAGTTAGCTTGTAAGCTGCTATGTGCTGAGAGGCTATCGCCATCTCGCTCTTGCTGTCTGATTTTTGGTTTGGAGTAGATTAATCGATAGTGAGCCGCTCTAGTAACCGAGCTACTGTCAACATGCTGGTAATAACGATCTAACAGTAACTGAGTCTCAGTTGGGTCTAAGCAGGTGCGTCGTATCTTCTCGATATGTTCGCTAGATAAATATGATACGTCACAACGTTCGGCAATTCGTGCCCCAAGGTTTCCAATGTGACGATTTTTCATCGCTAAGATCAATGGCGATTCGTCGGAATTGTTTGGTTTGGTTAACAGCGCAGAGTCAATCACTTCAAGTAACTTGCAAGCAGTTTCAATATCATTATGGTTGATGGCATAAGTGAGTGCGCTATTACCTTCTGAGTCGCAAACATTAACATCAACGCCTTTTTGAAATAATAAATCGATCACTGGTTTCAAGCCAGCGATGATGGCTTTCATCAACACGGTTTTACCATCAGCACCTACGGCTCCAGTTGAAAGGTATGCGGGCTGTTTATGAAAGATTAAGGTCAGTGCATCTAGTATGTTCTGTTGTTGGCGTGCAATAACTTTCTGGTGGGATTTCGCGCTAGTGGTAGGTATAGAAGGAAAATTACAGAGTATTTGTCGCAGTGTTTCGTCGGGTTCAATGAAGTCATGATGCAGCCAATAAGCAAATTGTTGTGTGTAGTTATCGAATTTTATAATTTCCACAATAATGGTTTGTATTACCTCCAGAGGAGTTTCATTTAATAACAGCTGCAGTGTGTCTATGTCACAATGTTTTTCAGACATTTTTTGGTAAGCGAATAATAAATCTTTGCTGGTCACGTTGATACCTTTTCGGAGTAATGCTTGAAAAGTAGCTACAGGTAGCTGCGCACTGATGGCTAGCATCGCTAAGGATTCTGTTGTAGGGTTATCAGTGTTGAATATAACGCCCTTGGCGAGCAAGGCGTCTAAGGTGCCTGTTATGGTTTCATCGGTGGTATCTTTGATTATATGAATGATAATATTATTGGTTAATTCTTTTTTTTCAAGGCGATCAAAAATAGCCGTTTTTAATGTATCGTCATATCCTAGATGGATAGCAAGATATAAGTCGCAACCTTTTACCGTGCAGCCCATGCTGATCATCGCAACAATAACATCTACAGAAAAATATTTTTTCAGGCTACATTTTATTATACTTCTGTAGGCACCAGTTAAATGTTGATGCTCAGTCGGATTAAAATTGTTGGTGTGCAATGTGTTAAACACGAGGAGTTGATCTTTTGTTGGTGTAGCTGTAAGTATATGAATGAAATCATCTGCATTAATACTGTCGACGGGTATTTGTTTTAGCAGTAAACAAGCAACTTCATCTACGTTTCCGCATGCTTCTATGTATTGTTTATAGTTATCTTGAGTGGCTATTGCTCCATTGTTGAGTAATGCTTTTATGTATTCGCTAGGCGCTTGATTTAGGGTTGCTGAGCAAAGTGCTGTAGCTCCATCTTCGTTGCGAGAATTCACATCAAAGCCGACAGATATCGCCTTGTGCAGTAAGGGGAGCTTCTGTGAAGCGTCGATCCATTCAAGCAGCTGTAATGTAAGTCGTGGTGTGTCTGAAAGGTGTCTCGCTGGTGTGTTGTCTAAAATAATTTGTTGAACTTCAGTTGAAATATAACGGCAAGCCATAGCGAGGTAATTTAATGCTACTGCTGTTACCTGAGCCTTTCTTGTAATTAACTGTTGAATTTCAAGCACGTTACCATGCGTGGCAAGCCCTACACTTAATACGCTTTCACCCCGGTGATCGAGAGTATTGATGTCGTATCCGTTTGCGATGAATGCATCTAACCAGTCGATGGAGTGGCCTATCCCCATGTTAGTAATAATTTTTAAAATGATGTCAGGGTTGTTGAGTAACTCGATTGGAGCATGTTTGGCAAAATGGTCAATAATAGCCTTTGGTTGTTTGCTATGCGCTGCGGAGAGTAATAAGTCAGTATTAATAGGTACATAATCGATAGATTCGTCTGTATTGGTCATGACTATAACTAATGGCCAACACTGCTCTGTTTGAAGGGCGCAATATAATAAGTTTTCATTCTTTTCTGGCGCATAAGCCTGTCTTGACAGTATATATTGAGTCTCTGTTTGCTGTAATTCAAGTGGCAAAGATGCGAGGTAATCAAGAATGGTTTTATTGTCTACCCGTGATATAGACATTTCATTTAATAATAAATGTTTAATGCTAATATCTTTAGCTGCGTTTAGTAGTAACCTGGATTGGCGAGGATCTGTACCTACAAAATCGAAACGACGTTTCGCCAGTTCATCAATGATGAGTGCTGATTCTGATGGCAAATTGGTTAAGCATAAAGCGACTATGGCTGGGTTATTAAGTATTGTTTTTGAGTAGTGGGTAAACAATAATGAAATCGTGTCCGCTTCGGTGCCTAATTGCGCAGCCAGGGTTGTTCTGAATTCGGTAGGGTTAGGTTCCTTTAATAATCGAAGTACAAGATTAATATCCAGCTGGTTACTAGGTAGGTGACTAAGCAGGGTTGTGATGGTGTGTTTGTGTGGGCCACAATCAAAAGCGCACAAAATGTCACGCTTGCGAACGTGAGCATTATTTGCGATAAGTTTTTGAATGTCTGTTAGTGATCGGCGTGATTTTACCGCCAGATATATAATCGAATCCTTTGTGAGTCTGACTTGGCTAAGGTCGCCGATCTTTGTTAATAGCTTATCAAATACACTCGCGTAGAACCGCGTGGTTAATGTATGAACGAGCTTTTCAATTTGTTGGTCTCTATCAAGATAATCAATCAACAATTCGGCTATATCTGCTCGCTCATGGTTTATCGCTATATCATATTCTCGATGCAGCGCCAGTCGATGTGTTGGTATCACCTGTAAAGCTGCTTTTAATAGACCGCAATAATCATGCTCTGAAGTCGTGAGGGCGGATATTACGGTTTTGTTGAACAGTTCTTCGAAGTGCATAAATTCATTTGATGTGAATTCACGCAAGCTATAGGTGATAGTATCGACATTGTTAACACGAATAGCTTGGTTCAATGCCAGATGTTTTACACTATTTGGACTGTGTATTTTTAAAAAACGAATGTGGTTTAATTGACATTGTTGCCAGCAAAATAATATGTCGGAATTGTTTTTGATGAATGTTTCACGGCTGTGTGATTTAGATTCGATAGCATTATTAGGGAACATAATCGCATCACCGGTGATGATCAATAATGACATGCTGAAAGATTCTAAATGCTTAAATGCATTATATTGATTGACTGACGGTGTTACGACCTCGATTGTGCCTGATGCAGGTGCTGTGCCGCTATATGCCGCTAGAGCCGTATTGTATTCACGTTTGGTGTACACGCGTGGTAAGTCAAGTTTGTGGGCTAATGCTGCTATGTAGCTTAAAAATAATTTACGATTTTTCTCTTGCTCGTTAGCGCCGGTTACGAGTTCGTGATAGCGAGGGTTCCCTGCATTTATTAATACTTCTTTATATAGCTCGATATCAGCTTCGTCAACAGCCATGCGTTCACGTAAAAATTTTGCTAGGTTATCAGCCGAGGCGTAATTATATCTTAAAAAGGTCTCTAATTCTCTTGGGCCGGCTTCACCTTCACGACCCGTGCGTGAAAACAGCATCATAACCTGCATAATCTGTATTTCTAGCGGTGTGAGGCTAGCGCAAAATGTCTTAAGCGCTTTTGATGCTCCATGTTTTTTGAGGTAGTTAATCACTGGAGGCACTAAAGTACTTGCTCTTACATGATGAGCTGGGCCGTGTACGTGGCGTGGCACACCAAATAAAGGATCGGGCATTTCTTTGTAAGGCTGTTTCAACAGTTCAAAGGCATCGGTTAAAGCCAGTTGAATAAAATACTGATTGTCATATTCAGTGGCTACGCCATTAACAATGGCAGCGTTAAATACGGTTTTTTTACTTTCTTGATCTATTTGGTAAGATGTGATCTGGATACTAGGTTGTACAAATGTTATTTCTAACTCACCTTTGTGTACCGCGACGGGGGCTATAGTGGATTGTTGTTGCTTAGTATTGTTTATCACTATTGCGCTTGGGTAGCCGTGGAATGCTCCTGAAGGAATTTTTTCTGAAAAGCTGATGAAGCCGGGGCGCAATACGGTTTGTCCAGGGATCTTCATTCGTTCAAACATCGTTATTGGTAATTTGCCTTCGTATCGTGTTAATACCGATCGATCAGTGGCTGTGACCGCTTCAAAACGAATGTTTTTATTCACCCCACTGATGGCTAACATGCACTCAATAAATGTTTTTTCCAAGGAGCTTGTTGTGAAGCCGTAAGGTTGCGCACGTAAAAGCGCATTCATTTTTTGGTACTGTTTGCTAGAATATAACTTAATAGCCGCTTGCTCAGAGGCGTAGATAGGTAGCCCTGTTGCGGTAGGTTCGTCTAATGCGCGGCCAATATCAGATGATAAACGGTCAGCAGGTTTAGCTATTGCTGCATCAGGTGCTGCGCCACGTTTTATTAAGCACTGTTTAATAATATCCAGTGAGTGTGCGTCATCTTGTAGCATAAAGTAGTTTAGATTGGCATGTTTTAATGCGAGTGATAAGTTGTATGTTTGACCGTTGGGGCAAAGAGCGGTGATATTGTCGCTGTTTATCTTGTTGAGCTGGAAGTTGAATGGAGACCCCGTGCTGTCATCTCGTGGTGCGTAGTGTTCGCCGTATTGTTCAACGCTGATGTGCTCTACGCCTAACAAGCATTGGAAGATGTATTCGACGTCTTTTAATGCTTGGTTTTTAGTGGATGGTCCTTGAGCTAACGGTTCGCAGGTAAATAAGGGGGGCACTGATTCCGTTGAGGTTGAATCATCGACTGTGTCCTCCTCGCCAGGGGTGTGCTTGCTTTCTCTCATGTTATCTTCTTACTTGTTGCCAAACAACCAGTATACTAGAAATACATTAACACTATATTAATTTAATTATTATAAATAATAGTTATTTATGTGTTGCGTTGTATGATTGATCGCTATGGTTGCGCTGCAGCCGCCAATGGTAGGTGGTATTCATTTAATATTAAAAAGTTGGTTCGCTAGTTCATTTAAGTTTGTGATCTCATCCAGCGTAATCACCTGAGGAATTTTATAAAATACATCAAAAGTATTGTGTTGGGTTAATCCAACGGCTTGCCGATATAAAGCCAGCCCCAATGATTGATTGGCAAAGTTTTTGCTAACTGGCCAGTTGGATGCATCGAGTAAAGTCTTCAGTAACTCTTTATCACCCGGGAATTCGAGGCACAGCTTACCCAGCTCATAATGACGATCAGCTACCGTAGCGTCACCCCAATCAATAATGCCACTGAGCTGCGCATTGTTGACGAATACATGCATAGCTACAATATCGCTATTAACAAATACTGTATCAAATGGATCAAGCTGTATAATAAAGTCATCGATTTGTGCGATTAAATGGTCAGGTAGTACGCTCTTTCTTGCTGCGGCTTTTAGGTCCAGCGAGGACCAGTTATGGTCGGTTTTCAGTTGATTACTTACGGGTAGGGCATGGACAAGTTTGAGTTGTTGACCAATGTTTTTAATAAGGTCTATTTGTTGCTTTCTTGTGAGCGGTGTGTTTAACCATGAATTGCCAGGTATGCGACGCGCAATGCTGTAGGCCCAGGGTGATTCAGTGTCTTCAAATAACTCGCCGCTGGCAATAATTTGCGGGGCTTTTATGTCGGGATTTGTAGCAAGGCAGCGATGAGCGGCCATTTCGTTTTTAAATACTGCTTGCCAATTATTTCTATAGCCGAAGAACTTGATGACTAAGTCGCCTGTAATGAAAACCGGGTAAGTGCTATTAAAGCCAGCGGTTATAGGGGTACCATCAGCGGCTAAATTGTGGCGTTGTAAGACACTTGAAACATAGGGCTGCCAGAATGCTGTATCTGCGCAGCGGTTTTTGTATGCTTTATCTGATGTTATTATTGGGGCGTTCATCATTTATATTACTGCGCTTGGACAATTAAATAGCCACGGGATTTATGGCTGCTGCTATCAATGCCTTTGCTCAGTGCTTTATAGATATCGCTTGTGGTAACCCATACCGGTGGGTATTTATAGCGCGCCACATCTAACAGCAAAAAGCGGTCGGAGGCTTTATCATAAGCCGCCAGTGGTGAAAAGTGTCCGCATCCTTTTTCATGAATGTATTTTCTGCAGAAATTGATCAGTATAAATGAGTGATTGCTACTGACTGCGGTGATGGCATCTTTTTTGAAGCGTGATAATGATACATGACTGCCGTAGACAGTTTTAACTTTGGCTTTGTTTGCTTGCAGCAGTCCGGCGACTTGAGCGAGTGTAGCGCCTTGATGGTAAATGTAGGCGGGTGATATTACGGCTATGGCTTTTTTATTGAATAAGTTTTGTTGAGTAAAAATCCTAAAAGGCGCGTGTTGTGGTGTTAATGGACGGTCAACATTCAGTGCATTCAATGCCATAACTGCACTGGCTGGTCCGCAATAGGCTAAACCTTTTTCGGTGACGAAGTATGGCGACAGTGCAAAGAAGGCCTGTTTATGTTTCGCAGAGTTGAGCAGTTGTCGGCCTTCTACAGAATTGAATGCAATCAAGTTGCTGGGTACCGGCAGCATTGTGATTGCCTGTGAGATTAGCGGGGTGAATACAAGTAATAGTATGAGCATTATTTGGTGTGGTTTTTTCAAGGCTCTCGCATCCTCTATGTTTTATATCATGAAAAAAGGCGGTGGTTATATAGTAGGTTTGTTGTATTATATGTCTTTTATTTTAGACGAATCATCACTACTGTATCCGAAAATGACAGCAGTGTAAATGTGGCTTAATGAACAACTGATACGGTGAACACGCATGACAAGCATAAAAAAAATACATTGGTTCCGTCGCGATTTGCGGTTGAGTGATAACCCGAGTTTATTGGCAGCGGTGAGTCAGGGGGAGCTATTACCCATATTTATTTATGATGACGTCAACTGTAAAGATCAACCATTAGGTGCTGCGAGTCGCTGTTGGTTGCACCATGCTTTGTCGGAATTAAATGAACGCCTTGACGATAAATTACTGGTGTTAGTTGGCGACCCGCGGTCGATTATTATTGATTTAGTTAAGCAATATAACATTGAAGAAGTGCATTGGAATCGTTGTTACGAACCTTGGCAAATGCAACGTGATACAGCTATCAAAACTGCACTGCTAGATAGAGGTGTTAGTGCAATCAGTCATCAGGCGTCACTGTTGTGGGAACCTTGGGATATAAAAAATAAAAGTGGCAGTAATTATAAAGTATTTACTCCTTTTTTTCGCAAAGGTTGCTTGCAACAGCCGCCACCGCGTGAACCGAAATCAGCTCCGAAGAAAATCACGTATTTATCCCATCGCATAAAAGCGCAGTCGATTGAATCGTTGGGCTTGTTGTCGGCAATGCCGTGGGAGAATACGGTAATGTCACATTGGCGGGTGGGTGAACGTGCAGCGAAAAATCGGTTGAAAAAATTTATTAGTGATGGTTTGTCTGATTATGCTGAAGGACGTAATTTTCCAGCACAAAACAGTATCTCACGTTTATCACCCTACTTGCATTGGGGGGGGATTTCACCACATCAAGTATGGTATGAGTTTAAAAAGTTGCCGCAAAATAAGCATAGTGATACTTTTTTGAGTGAAATAGCTTGGCGCGAATTTTCATACAGTCTTTTGTATTACAACAACAGTTTGCCTACAAAAAATTTGCAGGAAAAATTTAATCGTTTCCCATGGAAAAAAAGTAAGAAATTGTTATCGGCTTGGCAGCGTGGTATGACGGGCTATCCAATTGTCGATGCAGGCATGCGTGAGTTATGGCAAACCGGCTTTATGCATAACCGGATACGTATGGTGGTGGCTTCATTTTTAGTGAAAAACTTAATGATCCATTGGCGTGAAGGTGAGAAATGGTTTTGGGATTGTTTATTCGATGCAGACATGGCCAGTAATAGTGCCAACTGGCAGTGGGTGGCCGGTTGCGGTGCCGATGCGGCACCGTTTTTTCGAATCTTTAACCCGGTGACTCAAGGTAAAAAATTTGATCCGCAGGGTGATTATACGAAACAGTATGTGCCTGAGCTGTCGTCGCTTCCTGAAAAATATTTATTTTCGCCGTGGGAGGCACCTGATGATGTTTTACTGCAGGCAGGTGTGAAGCTGGGGGACACTTACCCTAAACCGATTATCGATTTGCGTTTATCTAGGCAGCGTGCTTTAGAGGCTTATAAGCGACTGAAATAGTTAGGTGTAATGTATGGCGATAGTCACGGACATATAGATAGCTAATATGGAAAGCACCGAAATATACAATGTTTTAGTCACTTTTTCGGGGCTGTGTGTGACCCAGCGTGCTCCCAGGCGCGCGAATATAACAGCAAATGGTGCAACGCAAATAAAGGCTAACCAGTTGACGTAACCAATAGAGTATTGGGGTAAGGGCTGCTTTAGGTGCAAGCCGGAAAGTATCATTAATACGGTACCCGTAATGCCAATAACAATGGCTCCTGAAGATGAGATTGCCACTGCACGCTTGTAAGGGTGGTGCAAAATCTTATAAAAAGGTACGGTTAAGGTGCCACCACCAATGCCGAGCATGACGCTGATGGTGCCGACAAAAAAAGCGTAGCCTAGCATTACCCATCGGCTGACTTTTCGCACGGTGCCGTGCAGGTCGTCATTTTGCAAAAATAATAAAGCAATGCAGCCATACATGAAAAGATTAAAAATAAGTTTCAGCACTAAGTCAGACAGCAAATGAATAATCACGGAACCGAGTAGGGCGCCAAGAAACACCACGATGCACCAACGGTAAACGTCGTGCAGTGTAATATTGCCAGATTTGACGTGTTTGTGGACCGCTGATAATGAGCCTGGGATTAATAAAGCCAATGAGGTACCAATCGCGGTATGCATTTCAGTGGGGATGCCTGGGTCGAATAATTCGAATACAGTGATAAAGACAGGGACATACAGCACGCCGCCACCGAGCCCAAAAAAACCACTGAGTACACCACCTGCGCAGCCTGTTGCGATCAAGACTACGATATAGATAAAGATGTGCATTTGGACCCTTTTTGCGCTAGGCGTATGTTAAACAAATTCTAACAGTCATATACACCGCGGATGCTAATAACACAAGTAGATAAATGGCTTTAGTGACTTTTTCTGGGCAATTGGTCACCCATTTGGCGCCTAAGTGCGCAAATACGATAGCCAGTGGCGATACGCAAATAAATGCTAGCCAGTTGACATAACCAAATGAGTATCTTGGTAGCGCTTGTGAGATCTGGGTTCCGGAGACAATCATTAGTATTGCTCCCGTGATACCAATAACAATAGCTCCAGAGGATGATACGGCCACGGCATGTCTGTATGGATGACGCAGAATTTTATAAAACGGTACGGTCAACGTGCCACCACCGATACCCAGCATGACGCAGATGGTACCAACAATAAAGGCGTAGCTATACATGATCCAGTTGCTCACTACACGAATAGCACCGTGCACCTCTTCCTTTTTAAAGAATAATAAAGCAATACAAAAATAGACGAAGACATTAAAGATAATCTTAAGTACAAATTCAGACAAGAAGTGAACAATAATCGACCCCAGTATGGCGCCAAAGAATACAAACAAGCACCAGCGCCAGACTTCAGGTAGTGTTATATTGCCTGACTTGTAGTGTTTGTGTACTGATGATATGGCGCCAGGTATTAATAGCGCCAATGATGTGCCGACAGCTGTGTGCATTTCTGTAGGGATGCCTGGGTCATAGATTTCAAATACGGTGATAAGCACGGGTACGTAAAGCACGCCACCGCCTAGACCCAAAAAGCCGCTTAAGATGCCGCCGAAGCTGCCAGTGATAATAAGGACGATGATATAGATAAATAGGTGCATAACGATTCCTTTCATTGATGCGACATTCGTATCTTATTGTATAGTTATATGATTGTATAGTTATATGAAATTAATTACGAGCGCAGTAAAATTCCATATCCAAACACTTTTAATCTGCTTTGGCATTGCCGGTGGTTGACCGTAAAATGATCATATGATAACCTTCAACTAACTAGTAATACAATAAGTTATAGTCATTTATCAAAAGGTAAGCAGAGATGTCAGATATGCGAGAGCGGTTAGGTAGTGTTGTATGTGCAATTACAATGGTAGCAAGTTTTACGGCTTATTCGTTGAGCAAGATCATGTTCGAGGAAGGTAAGTATCAAGCGGCTGGTTTTATTTTTGCAGGAACAGCGGTGTGCGATGCTTTGTTTATTGCTGGTTGCTGTTATCACTGTGGGGTCTGCGCTCAAGCGAATAAACCATCTACTGATACAGTGGCAAGTGTGCATGGGCACCCAGACATGGAGTCAGGTTTGCCGCCTGTTGATACTACGGCTCTTCATCAGCAACCAACACAATCATATGGTTCGTTAGGACCGAGTTAATTCCTTAGATTGCTTTTATTGCAGCCACTGATCAAGACTGATATCGTATATCCAAACGGATCGAATAGGGTGTTGTTTTGAAATACGATGTGATTATTGTGGGTGGTGGGCCAACGGGTGCTGCCATGGCAATTGAGCTAGGCCTTAATGGCATCAAAACCTTGGTGCTAGAAAAATACGATGAACCATTGGTGTCGCCACGTGCGCAATCATTGAACCCGCGTACGATGGAGTTTTTTATGCGCTGGGGTGTTGCTGATGCCTTACGCGATGAGCTGCTATTGCCGGAAGACTTCCCATTACAGGGTGTGTGGTGTTCCGCGCTCAATGGTACAACCTATTCGGTGGGTGGATCAGCACAACAGGACCTATCTGAGTTAACGCCGCAATCACCGGTTCGAGTGCCTTTATGGATTACTGAAGGTGTCTTGCGACAGCGTATAGCTGAATTACCTTCGGTGACTTTTTTACGTGAGCGTCCAGTAACTGAGGTTAAACTAACTCAAGCAGTAATAGAAGTAACGGCGGCGCATCGTGAAAGTCATACCAGCGAAACCTATCAGTCCGATTATGTGATTGCTTGTGATGGTGCTAACAGCTTGGTGCGTCAAACCATGGGTATCCCTTTTGAAGGCTTGGCGCCAGCACGTAAAGTGTTAAATTTATTATTTGAAGCGCCAGATTTGCTGCAGCAAGTAACGGTAGAAAAGGGCTTTTTATATTACCTCTTAGGTGCAGAAATGACCTGTGCTGTTGGTATAGTCGACCCGCGTTGTGGTTTGTGGTATGCACAGGTGGTGTATACCGGTCAGGAACAACACGCGAAAGATATTGATGCAACTGCGTTGTTACACCGCTTAACAGGAATAGAGTTTGATTTAACGTTAGTTGATCAGCATTTTTGGATGATGCAGGTGGAGATAGCAGAAACGTTCAGCAAAGATCGACGGGTATTCTTGGTAGGTGATAGTGCGCATGCATTTGCCCCGACCGGCGGCTTTGGTTTAAATACCGGTTTTGGTGATGTAGAAAACCTGGGTTGGAAATTAGCAGAAGTGATAAAAGGTGCTGCATCACCTGAGCTATTGAATACCTATGAGCAGGAACGCCGGCCCGTTGCGCAACGTAATTTAATGGCGGCTGAAAAAAATGCAAAAGATATGGTGGGGTTGCGTGATCGCATAGATGTAAAAACGCAGCCAGAAGAATATGCGCAGGCGAATGCAAAAATTGCTAAGCAGCATATGCATACCCTGGGTTTAACTTTGGGGTATGGCTATGGTCTTGATGAGGCGGATCACATGCCAGCGAATGCTTATATGCCAACGGTTCAGCCGGGGTATTTTCTCCCGCATCTACGACTACCGGATGAAACGGCCTTGTATCAGCATTTATCGCCAACCCAATGGAGTTTGATTGTGTCCGGTGCGGGAGATGATATGTTGATTGCTCAGTTGCAACAGCAAGCGGCGAATCTCGGCATATCGTTAGAAGAAGTATTATTAGAGCCTACTAGTTACCCGTATCGGTATGTGTTGATTAGACCCGATTGGCATATAGCATTTTGCAGTGATGATTTACAAGGAGTAGAGCAGCATTGGCAGCTGAAATAAAAACCCAGGGCGAGTGCTTGTATGCATTAAAGGTTAGCTGGCCTATCTTTTTTGCTTATGCACCTATTGGCATAGTGTTTGGCGTGCTGTTTACCCAGGAGCATTATCCATGGTGGTTGGCGCCGATTGAAAGTGCTGTGATTTATGGTGGCTCTATTCAGTTTCTAGTGTTGAGCATGATGCAGGAGCATGCTGGATTATTAGCGATACTGATTGCGAGCTTCTTTGTTGCGTTTCGAAATTCATTTTATGGCCTGAATTTTTTGCATCGCTATGATACTCATTGGTTAATGAAAGGTTTTTTGGCCTTTCTATTGGTGGATGCGACGTACGCATTATTGTTATCGCATGAAACTAAAGCCGAGCACAGTAATATAAAGTTTTGCTTGTGGGTATCAATTTGGATTTGGTCATATTGGGTGGGTGGCACTGTTATTGGTGCGTTGTTTTCGCAATGGATACCACCGTTTAGTGCGCTGCAATTTATTTTGCCAGCATTTTTTCTATCCGTTGCAGTAGGTTATTGGATTAAGTTACGTGAATGGCATATGGTGGTAGTGCCCATTGTGGCATCGGTGGTATCGTACTTGTGGTTACCTAACCAATACCTAATTATTGCGATTGTTTTGTCGATTCTAACTATTCTTATTGTTGATAAATACAAGCGAGGCCGAGCATGACTGCCTCAATGCCTTACACTCTTCTGGTTATTTTTTTAGTAGGATTGATTGCTTTAATAACACGGATACTGCCGTTTATTTTTTCATCGGTATTAAAGAATAGCCCTATTTTAACCTCCATTGGCAAATATTTGCCGCCCTATATTATGTTGCTGTTGGCTATTTTTGAAATTGGTCTAGCTAATTTTACAAAGGCACCTTACAACATTCCGGCAGTAGCGGGGTTATTAGCCTTAGTAGCTATCCATTGGTGGCAACGTAAAACGTTATTAAGTTTACTGGTTAGTGTGGCGGTTTATGTGGCTTTTACATATGTTTGTTCTTGAATAATTTCCGCTAATGCTTTATCCATTTGTGCTTGTAAGTCAATAAGGCGTTGTAAGCCGTTATGCAGCAGTGCTACGGTTTGAATGTCTACAATACCGCTTGACCTCCACAGCGGTGAGCTCAGTAACGGTTGAATGATGTGGTACAGCTGTTGCTTTAATCGATTGTATTTTTGGTTATCAAAAGTAGTAATGTGGCGATGTACTTCCGCAATTAACTCGGTGGTATTGTTGGTTAACTCGGTAAAAATTGGTTTTGATTTTGCAAGGTATGTTTTTGCTAGCTCACTGTTGGTGGGGGATCGAAAGTAAAAATGTTGCATCATTAATACGGTAGAGGCCATCGATTCTGCGAAATCTAATAAATGTAAACCGCGGCTGGCCCGTCTACTGACGAGCTTGTGTTGCCAATTTAATTGTTGTAATGAGCGGTCAGCTTTCTCAAGTGATTGATGCATCAGTAACACTTCATTTTGAACATGTAGTGCTTGACAGTTCGGTCGTTGCAGTTGAGTTAAAGCGTGTGCGCTGTGTTGTAGTGAAGCCGATAAATCATCACGATACGATTTTAGGTAGTCAAAAGGCATAACAGTTCGACTAATAAGGCTAATTACGCCCACTCCCAGTAATATGGCGATCACGATAAATAAACCTGTATCTAAATTACCGCGGGTTGCTGGTGATGTGCTGATAGCAATCACAAATGATAATATAAAAAAGATGGCAAACAGCATGTAGGGTTTATTTTGCAGTTGTGAAATCGTAAAAAAATATGAGGCGAACGTGGTGGCTAGGAATAAGCAGCCAAGTACGATACCAAATTGAGGAAAATAATTGAGCAGGTAGAGTGCGCACCATACCGCAGCGGTTCCCGAAATAGAGCCCAAAATACCTAGGCCCAAGTTTGACAGTAGAGGGTTGTAATTAGATACCGTGGCAAGTGCGATTGTGGTTCCGGCAATGACGGGGATCATGTCGCTCCATTGAAAATATTGTTGCAACATCAGTATGATACAAAATGATAAGGCGGCATGTAAGCTGTAATGCAGGCGTTCTTTGCTCAGTGGCAGTGCTTTGGTTTTTTTAGGAGCGGCCAATCCACCGAATTCACTTTCCAAAGAGCGGGTAGGTGGTGTTGATTTGATCGCGCGAAATTCGGTGATAATTGCTTCGCTCTCGCCCAGTACTGTCACCAGACGTTGCATGATAGACAGCCAGATAATACGGTTAAGCAGTTTGGTATCGGCTTGATGACGTAGGCGTTTTATATTTAATCGTAATAAAGCCTGCAGGCGTTTAGCAGATTGTTGCTTGTAGTTTTGCGGTTGTTTTTTTTCAGGGTGTGCGACTAATTGTTGTAGGCGAAAGAATTGTGTGGCGCAATACGATTTAGCTTGGTTGAGCACTTCACGATCATGCTTGGCAATATCACAATCTTTGACGGTATAGTATTCACCCATAATGCGCAGCGTATTTAATATCAGTTGTATGCGCTTCATTTGGTAGGTTAGACGTGTACCATGTTGTGGGTGGAAGCGCTTGCGTTTGTTTTCGTGTCGTGCAAACTCCATTTGCAATAATAAATATTTAATATGCACTGTGCAGGCTTTGAGTTGGCGTTGTATGGTGTAGTATCGGCTGGGTTTTGTTTGATTTATATAGGGGTCAACTATGTGTAGGTATAAGTGTTGATATTGTTTAAGTAAGCTGCAGATCAAGTCTAAAGAGGTTTTATGGGCGCAATCAAATTGCAGTACGATTAATATGATTGTTGAGCCAATGATGGCTAAAGATATTTCTAAGCCACGTTCGAGAGCAAAATGCGCAATGCTGTGTTGATTGTATGGTCCTAGCACAAGGATGTTGATTAGTGCTAAGCAGCATAATAAACCAGCCCATGAAAGATTTGGTTTAGCGGCATAATACAACACACAGCCGACGGCAATAATAACTAGTGGGTAGTAGATCCAATTAAAGTTGAAGGTAAGCGTGATAAGCAAAGCGAGGCCGACACCCACCCAGGTGCCGATAAATCTACCTTTCATCATTTTGATTGATTGGCCGACATTGGGTTGAATGCACATAAAGCCGAGAAATATTGCCCACCAAAAATCTTGGTAGTGGTAGTACATGGCGATCGAGGCAATGACGCACAATGAAATACCTGCTTTCATGGCGTGTATCAAATAATGATGATCGATAGCGCGTGAGACTT
Organism: Coxiellaceae bacterium; assembly: GCA_029212925.1. GTDB lineage: Bacteria > Pseudomonadota > Gammaproteobacteria > Coxiellales > Coxiellaceae > JARGNX01. Next base: position 143,680 of record JARGOB010000003.1, read on the forward strand.
TCATCCTTTGGTCTCAATGATGACTGCGGCAGTGGCGCCAACGCGTAAAGGATGTTTGGTGTCATTGTTATCGATTTGAATGAATACAGGGAAGCGACTGAAGAGGCGTAGCCAATTAATGGTTTCAGCGACTTTTGGTAAGTTGGTTTTTTCCGAAATAACACGACCACGGCTGATAGCGGGGCCAACGCTGGTGACGGTACCGTTTAAGGTTTCGCCTGGAAATAGCGATACGCGGATTTTGGCGCGCTGCCCAGCTTTAATGCGTTCAATTTCAGGCTCGAGGTAGTTGGCTTGTATCCACCAATAGCTATTGTCGACTATAGAGAATAGATTTTCACCTACGTGTATGTATTCACCGACGCGTAGATAGAAGCTGGAAAGGGTGCCATTAACCGGCGAGTAAATCGTTGTATAGCTGAGCTTCTTTTTGGCTAATGCCATTTTTGCCATGGCACTGTGCAGCTCACCGTTGTGCTCGAAAGCGCCTAGCTCTGCTTTTAATTTGGCTACGGTGTATTCAGATTGATTCACTTGTGATTTGGCCGTGGCAAAACGTGATTGTGATTGATTGTACTGTGCTTCAGATACGGCGTTTTCATTCGATAATCTTTTAAAGCGAGCGAATTCTTCTTGCGCGTATATTAGTTGTGCTTTGCGTTCGCGTACTAAATGTTCAGCAACCTGAATGGATTGACGTAATGCATCCAGTTGTTGCTGAACGGTGCGCAGTTCGCCTTTGGCATGATTATACGTTAGTTGATAATCGGTGGGGTCTATCTGGAATAACTTTTGGCCTTTTTTTACGGTTTCATTGTTTTTGACATAAACTTCAGTGATGGGGCCGTAGATTCGAGCGGCAATTTTTACCCAGTTCGCTTGCACATAAGCATCGGTGGTATAGGGGTCTTTAATAAAGAGAAAATAATAACCAATGACGAGTAAAATCACGACAATAATGCCAACGATCCAACGAATCTTTTTGCTGCCTAGGTTTAACAAATCTGTTAAATTTTTCATGCTGACGTCGTGTCCAAATTGATCCCATATAGTAGCATGTCTAACAGTGTTGGTTCAACGCAGTTACAATAGCTAGGCGTTGACGAAATTTATTGCCATCAGTAATCTTATTATTGTGATTGATAAGGCCAGTGATGCGTTGGAGTGTACTATCTGCATTGTGGCGGTGTGTTAGCTCGTGTTGATCGGCAGTCATTGATCAGTACATTTAGTTGACAGCTGTTGAGGATAGGCAGCTTGCGATAAATCGAACGTATCATGATTAGTGGTTCTTGGTTAGCATCCATTCCAGGGTCTGTTCCAGTGGTTTGATCTGGTAGTCAGTGATCAGGCTGGACAATAAGGCATTGGAGCCTTTTAACGTCTTCATTTCATTAGCACGCACGAATTTTGGATTGACCGTTATCTCAATGGCATGATTGGTGAGTTGCTGACATTGGTCGATAATATTTTGCAAGGAATAAACGGTGCCACTACAGATATTAATAATTCTTCCGACGGGATTAGCTTCAAGCAGCTTTCGATAAATTTCCGCCACCATGCGCACATCATTAAATTCGCGGTATACATCGAGGTTGCCTAGCGCTATAGAGGGTTGCTTTTGTTTGAAATGCTCGACAATTTTAGGGATTAAAAAGCTATTGCTTTGCCCTTGACCAGTGTAGTTAAACGGTCTAACGATAAACAGTGGCAAGCGGTCTTGCCATAATAACGCCATTTTCTCCATGGCCATTTTACTGATCGCATAATCATTATTGGGTTGTAGCGGGTCTTGTTCTGATAGTGTGTCGTGAGTTTGACAGCCATAAACATGAGCGCTGCTGGCTATTAAGATACTTTTTACTTTAGGTGTGAATTGATCTAAAGCAACCAGTAAATTACGTGTACCGATCACATTAACGCGGTAAAAATCATTGGCATCACCATGACCCACAAAGGTGATTCCCGCTAGGTGAATCACTGCTTCTGGTTTTACGGCTTCAATTTCTTTATTGACGGCGTCTGAGTCAGTTAGATCCGCCTTAAGACCAATGATTTGATGCTGATGTGCTTCAAGTTCTTGCTTAACGTATTTGCCCGTAAAGCCAGATAAGCCGGTAACTAAGACGCGCATGTTGTTTCAGCCGCCTTTTTGCTGTTACGACGTAGGTCGGCTTCAATCATCATTTGGCATAATGCTTCTAGTGAGGTTTTAGCTTGCCAGCCTAATTCTTTGTGTGCTTTGGTTGCATCACCGACGAGTAAATCAACTTCAGCAGGACGGTAGTACTTTGGATTAATAACCACCATGGGTTTGTTGGTGGCGGTATTGATACCGACTTCGTTTTCACCTTCACCTTGCCACGCAATGGAAAGACCAGCGGCTTGGCATGACAGTTCAACAAAATCACGCACGGTTTCGGTGCGGCCGGTGGCTAATACATAGGTTTTAGGCGTGTCGGCTTGCATCATCAAGTACATGCCTTCAACATAATCCTTTGCAAAGCCCCAGTCGCGTTTAGCGTCAAGGTTGCCGAGTTCTAACAGATCGCGATGACCGTTTTTGATTTTGGCAACACCATCAGTGATTTTGCGGGTAACAAACTCGATGCCGCGCAATGGCGATTCGTGATTAAATAAAATGCCGCTGCAGCCGAAAATATCATACGATTCGCGATAATTTACTGTGGTCCAGTGCGCATACAGTTTTGATACACCGTAGGGGCTGCGTGGATAAAAAGGCGTTTCTTCGTTTTGCGGTACGGCTTGCGCTTTACCAAACATTTCAGAAGTAGACGCTTGGTAGAAGCGAATTTTTGGATTCACTATGCGAATAGCTTCTAATAAGTTTAATGCGCCAATGCCTGAAATTTTAGCGGTGGTATATGGCTGGTCAAACGATACGCCGACAAAGCTTTGTGCAGCTAAGTTATACAGCTCATCCGGCTGTGCTTTATTGAGCAGGTTAATGCTTGAACCGAGGTCAGTGAGGTCATGTTCAACAAAGTGCAGATTGGGGTGATTCTCGATGCCTAATTCGGCAGCACGCCAGAAATTAGTGGAGGCCGTGCGGCGATAAGCGCCGTAGACTTTATAGTCTTTTTCTAATAATAATTGTGCTAAATAAGCACCGTCTTGGCCGGTGATTCCAGTGATAATGGCAGTTTTGCTCACAGCGTTCCTCTGGCTATAAATAGACATGTATGTCAATGATTTTGATTAGTTTGCCATTAGAGCGCATTATACTGAGGCAGTCAATGGATTGGAGAAGGATATGAGCGGTGTTGCACAAACTTTGCATGGTTTAGCCAATAGTTTTGATGTAAAGGATTGGTCAGCGTTAGGTGGCTGTTTGGCGGATAAGATAGTGTGTGATTACCGTGACCTGAGAGGCGTGGTAGAGACTTGCACGCGAGAAGAATATGTACAATTGCGTAAAGAAGCGTTAACGCCACTAAAGACCCAGCATTTGTTTTCAAATTTGTGTATTACAGAAGATGCTGATAGTGCCATTTGTCAGCTATCAGCATTGATTATGCGTTGTGATGAAGATGGGCAGCGCTTCGATACCCATGCGATTTATGACTATGTGCTGGAAAAGCATAATGATCGCTGGCTAATCACGCAAATAAAACAATCCGTGTTATGGAATGACGGTGAGGCGTCGATTCATGCGGCGGCCAAGGCTAAGTAATATTTAGCCAGCTGCCTGAGGACCATCATGCCTGATGGCTGCATCACCTTGTTGGGTTAATACTTTTAATTTTGCTGTTTTGCGACTAAAAAACCCAGCATACAATTTACTTTTCATATCTTCCCTAGTTAAAGTAGACTCTGATGAAAATAAACGTACTAAACCGTTGCGGCCTTGCCTGTCTTTATTGTTCAACTGGTTTAGGGTTGTTGCAAGTTCATCAGCAGCTGAGTTTACATCGTCATTTGCAAGCACAAAGTAATCATTATTTTTTTGCATCTTGAGTTTAAGTAATACCAGAATGCCAAGTTTTACATTTTTGCGTGCATTTATATTGGTTTCGCTTTTAGTTTCTTTAGTCAGTTGTTTGATGCGCGTATTTAACCAGTTTACTTGCATTGCATGCAGAACTTTGTTTCCTTCATTGTGCGTTGTGTCCTGTAATTTATCGTCTTCTGCAATTTCAGGATCGCCATTTGTTGTGACACCAGTTTCGGTTATTGTTATTCGGACCTGTTTTGGTATTTGTTTTGCTCTGGGTACGTGGCGTGAAGCTGAGTTATGGAAAGGTATTGCTTGAGGAAGCTCTTGAGTGATCTCTTCAGCGACAGAGCGCACCAGGTTTCTGGTAGCTTCTTCTGGGTCTGTTACCGGTTGCGTAATTCTGTGGAAGTAGTCAGCTATATCACTAAAACTTTGTTCAGCGTTAATGTCTGGAAAATGGGGATGAAGAAAATTGATTAGAGCCAATTTAACGACAGATAGGTTATATTGGGTTGTCGCGTTAGCTGGGGCGCTTAGAAAGACTTCTCTTTGTAGGGCAAGTTCTATTGCTGCTAATTGAGTTATTAGTGCGTGAAGCTGTTGTTCCTGTGATAGTGTGACATCTTTGTGTGATTCAGCCACATCTAATAGGTTTTTTAGCTGTTGGTCTAATGGCTTTGGCGCACCGGGGTAGCTGCTAAAGCTTTGGGTTGATGTGGGTTTAAGCTGCGGTATAATATTGCTGCGGAGAAGATCTAAAAATTCGTCGTATACTTTCATGTCTATAACTACCTTTTAATGCTCTATGCTCATCGTTGGAATATGTTATGAAGTGTACTCCTTAGCTGTTAAGGTAATATTAAATGTGCTAACTACCTGATTTATTAAGCTTGCGTTAAGCTTTTAGCGCTAAAACACCGGGGTATTTGTGTTGCTGTCACCGTTCTATGTGGTGATTATCATTGAAACCAGTTGCCGTACTTTGGGCTGCACATAGCGGTGTTTATTGTAATAGATAAACAGGTCGATGCTGGGTTTGAGGTATTCGCTAAGCACTTCAACTAGCTCGCCATTAGCCAGTTGTGTTTCAACCATGTAATCATGCAGTTGTGTAATGCCCAAGCCATCTTGTGCGGCTTGTATTAGTGTGTTGGCATTATTTATACGCATGGCGATATTGAGGTGTAGTGCTGTGGGGGACTTTAGTTGCGCAATGATATTATTAGCACGTCGGCCACTGTGGGCGAGGTACTGATGTTGTTCGAGATCTTTCAGTGTGTTGGGTGTGCCATGTTGTTGTAAATAGGCTGGTGAAGCACACAAAACATAGCGTGTTTTGCCGATCGGTCGTGCAATGATGTCATCCGGTGGTGGCCAGTTAACGGCATAGACCAAATCTATCGATTCTTTCTCCATATCGGGCATGCGTTCTTCGAGGCGTAAATCGATGTCTACTTTGGGGAATTGTTGCCGGTAATTTGCCAGTATTGGCAGTAGCCATTGGTTGGCCAAATAAGGATTACTGCTGATGCGCAATGTACCGCTGGGTTCGGCTTCAAATTGACTGACCAAATGACGCGCGTTATCGAGTTCGCGTTGTAGGCGTCGGCATTGTTGGGCGAGTTGTTCGCCTTCATCGGTCAAACTGATGCGGCGAGTGGTGCGCTTAAAGAGGGGGGCTTTGAGCGATTGTTCGAGCAGGCGGACCTGATGACTAACGGCAGCTTTGGTGACACCTAAATGTTTGGCGGCGGCGGTAAAGCCATTGTGCTCAGCGACGCTGAGGAACACTTCAAACTGTTGTAATGAGGGCTGTTTCATAGCAACCACCTATTATTGTATATATTTAGTATACAGTAGTTAATTATAATGTCTATTGTCTAATTTATATTTACCTATAAAATGACACTTTATATATATGTACTTAAAAGGAACAGATAAATGAGCCCTTGGAAATCCATCGTGCTGCTGAGTTATATCAGTACGGCCTCAATCAGCGCGGCATTATTAACCCCGGCGTTACCGGCGATTGCGCAGTATTATGCAATTGGCCAGAGCACGGTCATGGCGGTGGTGTCGTGGTTTTTATTTGGCTATGTGATTGGCCAATTGATTTATGGACCATTGGCTAATCGCTGGGGAAGCTTATGGGCTTTGCGCGTTGGTTTGTTGATTAACTTAATTGGTATCGCCTTAGCAGGCGCATCACTGTTATCGCATTCATTTTTGTTGTTGGTGATAGCGCGCATTGTTATGGCGTTAGGAACGGCGGCGGGCTTATCGTGTGGCATGATGTTAATACATGATTATTGTGACAAGGCGCAAGCGCCAAAGGTGCTGGCTTATGCGATTGTTAGTTTTACTGTCGGAATTGGTGCCGCCGTGTCAGTCGGCGGTTATATTACGCAATATTTATCGTGGACTGTTTTATTGTTGGTGTTGTTGGTGCACGGTATTGTGATGTTGCTATCGACACTATTCTTTCAGCCATTATCGCAGCCTCAGCACAGCATTTCTGTTAGCACGATTATTGGCAACTATATGGCGGCACTGAAAAGTGTGCGTTTGTTTATATTTTCGTTGGTGGTGGGTATATGTTCCATGGTGTCTTATTGTTATAGCGCTGCTGCACCATTGATTGCTCATCAGCAATTGCATTTAAGTTCGGCGGCATATGGCAATTGGAATGCGTTGAATATGGTAGGGATGTTATTTAGCGGTATTTTAGCGCGTGCATTGATGCACCGGTTGGGGGCGCAACGCTTGGTGGCTGTTGGTATGGTCGGTGTGCTGGTCGCCTTTGCAGCGCTGGTATTGCTGCATAGTGAATATACGTTAACGCCGTTACTGTTTTTTAGTGGTACCGCGCTAATGTATTTGTTTTCGGGGTTATTATTCCCTGCGGGTTCATGGTTGGCTTTAGAAAATGCAAAAGACCGCGCTTCAGCGTCGAGCATGATGAGTTTCATCAATATGAGTACGGCTTTTGTGGCGGTGCTGTTGATGGGGCATGTGTTGTCTTTAGGCCATTGCTAACTCGCACTGGCCACTATATAATCCGCCGATTAACTGGCGGAACGTCTGATGATAACCATACAAAACGCAACCCTTTCTTACGGTGCTAATCCACTGATTGAAGACATCAATTTAGCCATTTACAACAAGCAGGTTGTTGGCTTGGTAGGCTCGAATGGCTGCGGTAAAACCAGCTTATTAGCAGCGCTGCAAGGTGATGGGCCTTTGTCCAGAGGCGAAATCTCGATTAAATCAGACGCGCGTTTGTCCAGTTTGGAGCAAGAAATCACCGGTCTTGAGCGATCGGCGCATGATTATGTGTTGGGTTCGGATGCTCATCTAAGTGGAATCTATCAGAAGTTAGCGCAAGCAGAAGAGGTGCAAGACTATGCAGCGATGATGGATTGTCATGGTGAGTTAGCTGAGTGTGACGGTTACCGTGCGGAATCGATTATTGCCAAAATATTAGTGGGCTTAGGCTTTATGCAGGAAGATTTACAAAAACCGGTATCGAGTTTTTCAGGTGGTTGGCGTATGCGGTTGAATTTGGCACGCTGTTTATTTGCGCCCAGTGAAATTTTATTACTCGATGAACCGACCAATCACTTGGACTTTGAAAGTGTGGTGTGGTTGCAAGCGCATATTAAATCCTATCCGGGTATTGTGGTGTTGGTATCGCATGATAGGGATTTTTTAGATTCGATCGTGACCCATGTTGCGCACGTAGAAAATCACCAATTAAAGATGTATACCGGCAGTTATTCAACGTTTGAAAAAGAACGCGCGATGAATTTAGCGATTCAAGGTGCGCAGCATCGCAAGCAACAAGCTAAGATTCAACATATGCAATCGTATGTGGATCGTTTTCGTTTTAAAGCATCGAAGGCAAAGCAAGCACAGAGCCGCTTGAAGGCTATTGAACGCATTGAACAAGTGGCTGCTGTGCATGAATCATCGCCATTTAGTTTTGAGTTTTCAGCACCGGATAGCATGCCGGACCCGATGATTACGTTGAATAAAGTCAATTTGGGCTATGGCGATCATACCGTATTAAAGCAATTAAACTTCAGTATTCGTGCGGGTCAACGCATTGGTTTATTGGGTGTCAATGGTGCCGGTAAGAGTACATTGATTAAAGCGTTGTGTGGTACGTTACAACCGCAAGCAGGTAAGCTACAAATCTTCACCGGTGTGCGCATTGGTTACTTTGAGCAGCACCAGGTGGATAGTTTGCCGTTGGAATCAACAGCGCTGGAGTACATGCGCTCGGTGGCGCCGAAAGCAGCGGAACGCACGGTGACACAGTTCTTAGCCGGTTTTGCGTTTAGTCGTGATCAAACCTTGCAAACCATTAATACGTTTTCCGGTGGTGAGAAGGCGCGTTTAGCTTTGGCAGTGATTGTTTGGCAACGACCTGGTCTTTTATTGCTCGATGAACCGACTAACCACCTGGACATGGAAATGCGCGAAGCATTGATGCTAGCGCTACAAAGCTACGAAGGCAGTGTCGTATTGGTGACGCATGATCGTTACTTATTGCGTACCTTGGTCGATGAGCTGTTCACCGTGGCGGATGCCAGGGTGGCGCCCTATGAGGGCAATGTGGAAGACTACAGCTCGAGCTGTTATTCTTAACCTTGTCATCTCGGGCTTGGTGCTGTCATCCCGGACCCTGATCCGGGATCCAGGAATTTAATAAATAAGGACTTTATCATGAAACGATTACTACTACCCTTGGTTACTCTACTGTTAGCGCTGACTTGCCAATGGTCATTAGCTGTTCAACAGGTAACCGGCGTGAAAACCGTAACCAGTCAATACAACGTTAAGCAAACGGTGCAACGATTGGTGGTGATTTTGCGCCGTGATAACTTTGTTGTGCGTGGGCTGATTGACCATCAAGCGATTGCCAAATCATTGGGGCATAAGGTCAACGCTAATATCGAAATCTTGGCCGGTCGTCCTGATTTTGATTACCCGTTAATTAATGCTAACCCGATGTCTGCATTATTTTTACCGATGGCATTTGTGGTGTGGGAAGATAAGGGGCGTGTAACCCACGTGTCTTATTGGGATCCAAAAAACAATATTACACCGATGCTAGATTTAAAAAACCCAGATGCTATTAAGGCGGTTGATAAAATGTCTACCCGTTTGGCATTTTTAATATCTAAAGCCACCGAAGCTAACGGTAATAAGCGCTAAAAAAACACCGGGGTTCTAACCCCGGTATCTTATTGAATATATTGAATTATACCGTCCAGTAAAAAACACTTTATATATACCACCATCCTAGTAACATGGCCTTATGTGATGCTGTGTCAGTGCATAGGATAGGTATTAATAATGAGAAAAGTTTTAAAGCATATAATCTCTGAGCAAATGGCAGACAACTTTTGGGATGAGCTGTGTCGTGACGGTGATACATTAGATTATTTAAGCGTCGGTGATTTTCTAATGCTTTTTACTGGAAGTAAAGCGAGCGCGGTTCCGTTTATTTTGGCGGCCTATGTAGAGAATTACCCCGATGGCTATGATCCATTTATTTTGATGCATTTAAGAAACAAGCTTCGTCAGTGGGTTGCTGACGAAGCCGGGTTTCTTGTGTGGGGTGTTAGTGAAGATGACTTGGTAATTAATGAAGACTTTTATGAGGCATTTGTATTTAATCTAGGGCCCACTAAGCGCGCTCTTTTTTCTGCACGACCAACCAATGCTGTTGAGTGGCAGGTGTTATCTAACAGCTTACCGCTTCTTAATGAGCAGTTTATATTTGATGTGATTACTGGTGATTCTGATGATGAGTTTGAACGGGTCATTGCTTTACCATTTTTTGATCCGTACGCTTATTTGCGTGGTGTGCATGATTATTTTACTCAAATCAATGCGAGTGAATACCTATCCGAAGGGCAAAAAGCTCGCCGTATAGAGCGCATTAAGCAGTTGCAGCAAGCGAGTTGTGAAGCGACCGGTCGGTCATGCTTAACCATGCATATGTCACGACAGCCGTTTGGTTTTGTTGATTTGACAGGGTTTTCTAATGCAATAGCAGCAGATGATCCCCCGATGGCTCCTGCGGATTATGTTGTAGATGATGTTAATCCTGACATTATTACACGATTTTTTACATTACTTAGGTGGTTAGAGGCGCAAGGTTTTGTCGCCATTGCTGAAAAGCTAGAGGCTAATACATCAATTCGTATGGCACATACCTTTAATCAAACTGTTTATCGATTGGAATTGTTTTGTGCCAATATCTGGTCTACATTACAAAAACCCGATTTTGTAGAGACAATTTATTATGAGGCGGGTGTTGAAGTAAAGGCATTAAAGTGCCGTGAAAATTTCGCTAATACAGATATTATTGGTCAAATGGATAATTGCGCCGCGGGAGTCGAAGAAGCATTTATGGCTTTAGAGAGTTTCTTAGCTATTCCATTCCATCAAAAAATATTTAATGACGTCAAAAGACAACAGTTAATGTATTTTCACCAACAATATGGCACACGTCCGGGTCTACAGGTTCATGTTGATGAGGCGGAGCTCTTGCGGTCTTTAGGTTTATTTATACCGGAGGCCTACAAAACTGATCCCTATCGTCTACCTATCGCTACAACACATTTACAATCATTAGGTCAGAAAATACTCGCGATGTATCGATCTTCACTTGCAGAACAATGTCACAGTGTCAGCGCATGGTTGCAACAATGTAGAAAAAGGCGCAGCTTCATTTATGATGATGATTGTTCACTCACTCTACTAATGAAAATAACTCAAGCTTTGTCTGAAATTGATATAAAAATGACAGTCACTGAGCTAGTAAGTGGTATAACCGAGTTAAATACTGAAGAGGCACCGGATTGGTGTTATGGTTCTTCAGAAAAAAATGAGATCATGATCAACGAGGATTTACTGAGTCAGCTTATAGTTGAGGTTAATCAAAAATTTGCTGCTTTAGTATGTGATCAGGAAATAATTTATGACGATGTTAGCTTGCAGGTGCTCGAGCAAATATTGTTTGAAATATTACAAGCAGATGAAGATTTAACTAAAACACAACTATCAGTCTTAGATGCTGTACTGCAAGCGCCTGATGGTTTGTATCTTATGAACGGTGTTATTGGTGCAATGCACGAGATAGGGCTTTCTGTCATCGCAAAAAATTTACTGATACCTGCCAACAATGGCAATAGCATCTATATGACTTATGCTACAACTCATGGGCTCGCACCTTATTTTGTTGGCGCACGTCTGCATAATGAAAATTCTCGTTACGAAGTGAGATATACCGATACTGACTTTAATGCATTATATAATGAACTTAAAACGTTTGAGTCCGTAGATTGTTCTGTTCGTGAGACAGCAACAGAAGAAGAAATGAAGGATGAGGGTGGTGATGAATCTATAACAGTTGCGCGACAATACCATCATCAAACGGAAATGTTATTAACAGCACCTGGCGCAGTAAATTTTTGGCTGGGGTGTTTGGCGGTTGATGGTGAGTATAGTTCGCCGGAAGGGTTGTTAGGTCGACTATTAATTTACTTTACGGTTAATGATGTTCACCCTTACCAATTTGACAATTTTGTTGAATTACTTCTTGCGTTTATGCGAGATTGCCCTGATGAGGGAGCATTGGCAGAGAGTTACCTTGAAGAAAGAAAGCGATCTCAATTAGCCGCAGGAAATTATCAAGCCTACTTGGCTACCGCTGTATTATTACCAGAGCAAACATTGGATCAAGAAAAATTTGATGCAATAACGGCTGATGATTTGATAATCGAAAATGAGCTTTCATTGCAGCACTATGCACAATTAGTAGATGGTTCTGATGTCAGCATCGCAATGCAAGCTGCCGAAAAAGCGAAACACTGGCAAACAAATCTGGGTGATGCTGCAACACCAATGCAAAGTGAAATTTTTTCGCAGTTAAGTGAGTTTAATGCCTCTGGAATCGATTTTGAAGCAATTGTCAGTTTGATGTTAAGCCTTCAAACTGTCAGACCTAGTAAGGAAATTGTTGAGGATATGTTTCAAATAACACAAAAGTTAAAAGCTATTTTAAGTCATGAGGACTGCTTGGCTTTGTGTGATTATATTAGCAAGCAGAATCCACGAAGAAACCCACTACATATTGATGTTTTATTGTCATGCTTAGTTTTGCCTGAAGGTAGTGATAGGAAGGAGGCTATTGAAAAATTAATATCGAGTCGTGAAGCATTTTCAAAAGTACATTATCTATATGATTTGATTTTGACAATTACAGCACTGGTAAAAGTGTTGGGTGTTGAGTCAAAAGATGCAATTCAAAGCTGTATAACACATGATAAAGTGCGTAGTCTTATCAATGACGAATCTGATTTTCGCCATTTATGTTACGGGCTTGCGAACGCTTTGCCGAAATATGCTAATGAAAACATTATATTAGTTATCGGTTTTACTAATCTGCTTCGATTTTTTGAAATAAAATCTTTTGTCAAATGGGCTTTATCACTTGAGCATGATGGTGGGGTGGATCCTGCTGTTATCCTTCGTCATATTGATTATTGGGAAGTGGTAGATACGTATAATGATCTGATTTTTCTCGTATCTCATATTGCTTCAGAATTAAAGGATGAATCTAAAGATATATTCGAGTTGCTGTTAGATCCTAAAAAAATGAAACCAGATATTAAGCGTGATTTCAATTTTATATGTGTGATTAGTATTATTACTAAGGTATTGGGCAGTGAATCCAATGCAATAATTACAAAATTACTGCAGGATGAAGTGCTTTTTCGCAATGCTTTTGTAGATTGTGATGCTGGTTTTGATAAAGTATTATATATGATAGGAAGATTACCAGATATTGCGGGTGAGCAAGCAGCAGAAACAGCTTCAACTTTGGTGCAGTCTGCGGTGTCATTCGGCGCTATTAAAAGCACGGCAAGCTTGGTATGGGCTATCAAGAAAATATATTTCACTTTTGCAAGTTCTGGGGTGGATGTGATGGACATGCTGTTTGCTAAGGCTTGTAGTAATAATTTAATTACCTCTGTGGAGGAGGTGTGCGGTATTAGTTGCATGCTTACTGGTTTATTCAAATCGGAAGCTTTCTTTCGTATTGAGGCTTTTGTCAATCAACCAGAAATCCAAAGGCTGTTTGATTGTGCTGGCAAAAGAAAACGATTATATAATGCTCTACGTGGTAAACTACTTCCGCCTCAATTAATGCATATTACTAATTTGCTTGAAACCCCCAGCGTGTCTTCACTTGGTCTATTTAGCGAGGCGCCAGCTGTTGTTGAAGAGTCTCCGCCAGTTGTTGAGGATGGGCCACTTGTTGGTGAAGGTGTGGATTCACCTCCAGGTGATGCTGAGGAAAAACCTGACGCTGCTCCTGGGCCTACTTAACTTTCAGGGCTAATGGCTTGCATATGGCTGTTAAAGTTCGGGTAGCTTTTCGCTATGCAGTCGGTGTCATTGATTTGTGTGGTGCCGGAAAAGGTAGCGCTAGCGGCGATACATAATGCCATGGCGATGCGATGATCATGCTGGCTATTTACAGTTGCCGATTGTAATAGGCTTGGCTCGATGATTAAACCATCTGCTGTCACTTTTATATCAGCTGCCATGTTGTTTAAGCCATCGGCAATCGCTTGTAATCGATTGCTTTCTTTGTGCTGGGTATTGCTGGCGCCAGTGATAGTGACTGTGTCATTGGCAAAGCACGCTAATACAGTAAGAATCGCGATGGCATCATTAAAATCTTGAATATCGTACCGGCCGCCGTTTATTTTACCATCGCCTAAATATGTTAATTGTTGTTTGGCGTGATCTTTTTGTAATGGAATTCCTATTGTTTCTAATAAATCAAATAACTGTTTATCACCTTGAGGGTCATTAAAGTCTAAACCTGTAAGTGTGATAGGGCGGCTGTGAATTATAGATGCAATCAGTGGAAAGGCGGCGCTGGAAAAATCTCCAGGTATTGTGGTTTCAAAGGCTTTAATGGTTTGTTGGCCTTGGATCTTGTAATGTCCTTCACTCAATTCCGTGTAATACAGCCCAAGTTTGTCTAACCAATAGAGCGTTAATGCTACCCAGCTTGGTTCGGTTAGTGGTGCAGCGTTAATGGTAGTTGTGCCTTCGAGTTGTGTGGCTAATAAAATTAAACTGGATACCGGTTGTGCGAATTGCCCGCTGACGGCAGCTTTGCCGGCATGGCATGCCCCTTGAATAGTGAGAGGCGCTAATCCGTTGTTGTTTTGACTGGTCGCATTGCCGCCCAGTTGATTAATACCATCGATGACGGCTTGCATAGGACGGCGTTGTCTTATCGATTCATCGCCATCAAAACTAACCGGCCCATCGCACAGTGCGGCCATAGCGCTGCAAAAGCGTAATACTTGACCAGAGTTTCCGCAATCAATAGATAGTTGTGGTGTTTTTGGTTTACCCGCAAATCCTTTAATGTGTAACGTGTTTTCATTACGGACGATAGTTGCGCTAAAAAGTTTACAAGCAGTAATCATGCTGTCGGTATCAGGTGAGTCGAGCACATTATGTATTATGCTTGTACCTTCCGACATGCTGGCAAACCAAATGGCGCGCAAGGTATGGGACTTAGAGGGCGGCACGGCGAGTGTTACCCTATCGGATTTGCCGCTTGGCGCGCAGGACCGTATACTAATGTTTTGCATAGACGGGATTATCGGATGTAAGGTAATAAGATGCAACCAAAAGCTTTGAATCCATCTGTAAATCCTATTCGTTTTGTACGTTATGTGTGCGTTATGCATGCTGATGACAACTAACAGGTGTATTCATGAAGCCACCCAAATTAGTAAAACCTAAAGCACTACGTAAAGAAATTACTTTAGCGATTATAGTCAAAATGATTTTAATCTTTTTGATTTGGTATTTTTGCTTTTCTAATCCGGTGAGTAAGCACCTTACAGAAGCCAAGTTCCTGGCGCATGTTACGGCATCGAAATAAGCTAACGGGCGCCGTGCTGAATCAATAAAACAGGCATTTTAATGCTCACATCGCTGTTGGGTAATTTATATATACAGCTAGCCTCAAGCGTTACCGCGTAGGTTGATTGCATGAGGTGATCAAGCAATAAGCATTTACTGGTTTGGTTTATAGAGCCATCGCTGGTGCTAGATAAGGTCAGTGTTTTTTGTATGCGGTGGCCTGATAATATTTTGTTGATAGACACCGTATATTCGATAGGGTTGTTAGCGGTTGGGGTGATTGCCCGTGTGGCTTGCCATTTAAGCAGTGCGCCGCAAACAGTGTTGGGTTGTGCGAATGAAGTAGTCGTTAATATTAATAAGCCTAAACCGTAAAATGCTTTTTTCATGAGTTTTTCCACGCGGTAATTATTTTATATGGTGGATAGTATAGGCCATAATATATCTGGTGTTGTATACACTCATTGAGTGTGCAGGTGGCTATTTTGAACGAAGTGGTTTGTCGGTTCGATATATGGTACTTGCATCCCCATCCTCAGTGGCTTCTGGTAACGCGCCCTCTGGTACTGTTTGTGTGTTACCACAAAACACCGATGTATAACCGCCATAAAATATTTCGCTATACACTCTATTCGCAAAATATCCCGTAATAGTACCAACCAAAGCAGACACCAACCCCATACCAACAATTGCTATGGCCTTGGTTGTTTTATCCATAGAGCGTGAATCGCTACATATATTGGCGCAAGTAGCAGCCCATACACAAGCAACAAGTAAACCCGCTAAACCAGTCGCAGTTACGCCTGTAAGAACATATAGCTTACGTCTTAATACCTTTACTTGCTCAGGCTCCAATCGTGGTTGCAATTGTGGCGCTCTGCTCATACCTGTACCCTCTTTGTCATAACGTTTGTTTTTTTTTATTCGACCGCATATTAACAAACAAACTCAGTCATAACAATATAGATCTAACTGAATATATTAATCACTTTTATGTATGATTTTGCCTGGTACGTAACGGCTTCTAAATTATTTTTTGCCAAGCCATGCGCCCAAATATTTTAATCTATTGTAAATTATTATTTCTTTGTGCATGGCTTTTGTTGTTATAAACGGCGTTGCTGTTAGGCGGAATAACAATACCAGCATTGGGAAAATTATCAGACATGTTTTGGTAGGCTGAGTAATTATTGGGCTAATCAACAAAGTCCTGTTTAATTGCTTCTATTTTTGGAAGGATGTTTTGCAAGTGACTTGAAGACAGCTTTAGCCATAGCCTTGTGTGTAGTGGTTGTTGGGTGGATTCGATCATAAAAAAAGTAATTTTGTGGGTCTTTGCAAGCAGGGCCTTGCGGGTCGATATAGTTGCCGTTATTGACATAACAGGCTTTATTGGTGACTTTGGCCTTTTTCAGTTGCTGTTGATCAAACTGGTATACATTAAATATTTTTACTTCATGCAAGTTAGCGAACTTTTTCACCAGTGCTTTGTTGTAAGCCACAATGACTTTATTAATATTGGTTAATACTTGCTGGCTAGAAATATTAGCGTGCTTATTTGACAGCTTTTTAGCGGCTGCTTTGGCAATCGGGGCAGCCGTTAAATCACGCATATTGACAACTAAGAAGTGCTTGGCATCCAGTTGTTGTAGGGTATTAATTAGGTTGGCCTCTGCAGCGATGGTGCGTTGGATAAATTTGTTTTGGTTAATGTCAGCTAAGTTTTTTTGATTAAATAAATCATTGGCGCCGATAAAGAGAATATACAGTGTGTCATGCTCATGTTGTTTAGTTTCTGATAAGTATTGGTCGAGCTGCTGGTGGATATCGGGCACAGTAAAGCTGAACTTTTGTTTTGTGTTGTGAGTTTGAAAGTGTAAGTCACCATTGGCCTGTGCTTGACCATAGGCATAGTCCATAAATTGCTTGGGGTCGTTGGGGTTTAAGCCAAAATCCTTAGCTAGATATTCGGTCCAGACCGGACCATTACTAAACCTGCCTTGCCAGTAGCGTTTGTCGGTAGGGTAGGTGCCTTGTGATACACGGAAAGTGTTGCCGTTATCAGAATAACTGTCGCCAAATACCACAATGCGCTGGGGAGTGAATGCCGTGCTAGTAGTGCATAGAAATAGCCCTAAAGTGGTGAGTATAAAAAAGGCAATATTTTTCATGGTGTTTGTGCTCATAATTAGCTGTTTATCAACTGTAATATGTTTTCTGTTGGTAATCAAACAGTCGAATATACTTAAGAAAAAATAAATATATAAATTAAGGTCACTATTAATAATGACTTAAGGTGCATAGTTTATAATTACTAGTATATAAGCGATAAAGTGCATAAATTGAGGTGCGTAATGCGAGAGAATTTAAGCGCTGCGGTTATAGGTGATGGTCCATCGGGTTTGGCCTCAGCTATTGTGTTATTACAAAATGGTTATGATATTGACTTTCTGTCAGAGCGTGATGGACTCTATACGCGAACCCAGGTTTTGCGATTTAGTAAACAAGACTTTGCTCGGTATGCAAAATTATTTCTTGGTATAAATAATGGCGAAGATATTGAGCATGTAAACCGTGAAATGGCCTTGTTAAAAGGTAAAGATCCCGCAAGAAATAAAGCCTTTGTCCGGCTTAATACGTTTGATGAGTCACGTGATAGTGATGCATATTCTCAACCTGGTAATCACCGTCTAACGGATAGGGCGGAAAGAAACGTTTTCCGTGGTGAGAATGAGTATGTCAGCATTAAGATTAAGCATCTAGAGCAAGCTATGTTTGCTCGATTAAAACAGTTACAGGCTGACCCAAACTATGGTCAATGTAATATCACCAACCGCAAACGCCAAAAAAAATACGACGATGCAGGCAATTATCAAGGTAAAGACTCTGGCGCGGTGGATCACGTTACCCCTGATGGTAGGTTGTTTATTAAAAGCGATTCTGATCAAGCCCGTGAAGCTCACCCTGATATAATTATTGCGGCCGATGGCGCACACAGTTTTAATGCGGGATTTATTAGTATTGTGAATGAACAATTTGGTGATGATGATAAGCCTTTCCACCAAAAACACAATGAATATCGGGGACTTGTTAATCCGATTCATTCGGTTTGCACTTATGATATCGAAAAGGATAGCGCTGGTCGTATAGATTCGGATACGTTGAAATATATCGATTACTATATTTCTGGTGACGGAGGCAGTTTACCACCTAACGCTGAACCTATTGAGTGGCCAACTCAAGCAGAGCTTGATGCGCTGGGTTGGAAGGCAGACTCACCGCCTTCACTACGTATTTTTCCCGCGAAAGACAGTTTGTATATCGGTGCAGAAACACCGCAATCGATTCACAATATGCCTACAGGCAATGAAGCTGATATAGCCGCCAAGCGTCAAGCGGTAGAGAATTGGCATAAGCTAGTGTTACGTTTTGCTTTACCTCAAGTGGCGATAGATAAACTTTATAGAAAAAAAGCCACAGACGACAAATATGCTGGTTTGAATGATGCAGAGAAGGCTAAACGAAAAGTTCGTGATAACACACAGGCGGTCACTTTTGAAGTGCCACTAACCGGTGGTATTGAAGAAGTCTATGCAAAATTAGGTAAAACAATCGTATTAAACATGGGGGATGTGTTAGAAGGCAATCGTACCCATTACCAAACCGCAACCGGCGCAGACTTTGGTCTAAAGAGCGTCGAAGCAATGCATCACAAACTGTTAGTAGCGAATGGTGCTGAAGAGCGATTAACGAATAAACAGATTAAAGACTATGAGCAGCAAGTGAATAAGCTGCGTGTTGCTAAATCACGGCGAACTCGAGCGTTTGGTTTAAGTCAACTCGTAAAAGAACCATTATCACCAACGGTTTTCAATGATGATTATCTTCAACATGCACATGCTATGCAGGTGATGTCAGGTGTTCAGTTTACTGAGGTGGCACTTTATAATTTGGCTGAAAGATACTATGTTCGTCATGTGGATAAATTACAGGAGGTCTTGGCAGCACCTTTTTTAGCCGATGATACAAAGTTACCACTTGCACATTATTTTTATAGTGCTTTATATCACAGGACAGGTGGTGAAGCGTTAAATCTCAGTAAGATACCGCAGAGTAGTGTTCCTGCTGTGTTAGATGTTGTTGAATATGTCTTACAAAAGCACAGTAGCACACAAAATCAATTTACACGAAACTTATTGGTTCTTTGCAAAAAAACGCTAATTCAAGCTGCTGGTCGCGTAACGGTGCGAGGGTTCAGTGATCAAAGTAGGCGTGTATTGCAGCTTGTTCGTAAATACACCAACATGTCTGAACAGGGAGATGCTCTGGCTTTTCATAAAAGCTTTATGCGCATGAAGGGTAATGTGTCCGATTTCCATATTGCACGTATGGCAAGAGAAGTTTATCACTCTCATCCAGCACTGTTGGGTGAAGTGTTTGCAAGTACAATGATACCAGAAGATAAAAAAGCCTATATTGCAAAAATCTTTAGACAGTATGATGAATCACCCAGCAGCAGGGTGGGCGACCCCCACAGGCCGGACTTTTTAAATGTTGAGCGCGATGATACTGCTCTTATTCATGTAAAACTGGCTTTGGTTGGCTATACGTATAAAGCGGGCAGCGGACCGAAATTTTTTGGCTGGGGGCATCAATCAGAACACTCAGCGATTGCTAATCAGCTCAAAGGTGCGGCTGGCATGTCAGTTCATCAATGTATAGCGTTATTGCATGAGGCGACGAATGGCTTAAAAAACACGAAAACATCACTTTCGGGTGATTTGAGGTTTATGGCAACACGGCTTCCGCTGACGACTCACGAGAACGAGTATGCTCATTTTCGTTCTGCCCGTTTTTAGTAACGTCTTTCTTTGGCAGAATCAAAATACATTGTCGTTTTCTTGCCTTGTGCGACTAAGCTTAAATTCAGTTGTTCAGTAAACGTTGACTTACCTTTGTCGATATCCTTACCATCCGGGTTGGTGGTTTTCTTGAATATAATATGTTTGGCATCCGTTTCTGGCTTAATCACTTTGTAGCTTACGGTGAAACTGCTGAGTGGTTTGCCTTTTTTAAGTGCTTCTAATAACACACGGCCATTGGTGTTTACCAGTGTCATACCAAATAAATAGGCAATGGTGTTGGGCACATCTAAATTGGCGGTGGGTAATGGGTCGACAAAGCGTTGCTTGAAGTCGGGGCCATAAGCAATGAGTGTATTGTGTATATCGGTATGACTAAAGCTGCCATGCATGCCACGATTTACACCACTGGAATTGTATTCGGTGCCACTAAAGCCTTTAACGTAGGCACTATTATCATAATGGCTGCTAGCGATAATGTCGGGGTTTTTATCATAACCATTAAGTAAGCCAACAGTGGTAAGTTCTAGTGTGCCCGCCACATGACCGTGTTTGATATGCACAAATACAGGGCCAAACTCTTCACGTGATTGAATGAAGCGTGTCAGCTTTTTAATTAAGCTGGGGTTATGTGATGGCACATATAAATACGTCGAACCTCCATTCGCCGCTACAATCACAGCGTCTTTTGGTAATGTTTTTGGTATGCGAAAACTGCCGGTGGTGTATCGCTGTGCTTTGAGTTTGTGGGTGCGATCAGCGTAAGTGTCTTTGAGTTTGATGTTGTGATGACAAGCCGAACCATCTTGGTCTATTTTAGTCGGATAAACAAAGCTACCATCTTTCTTAATGCCGGATAACACCGGATTATATTGACATCCTGAGCCATCGAATGCATTAAAGCCAGCGCGCCGTAAAAGATCCGCTGGGCGGAAGCTACCCGATACCGAATAACCGTGGCGAGCAATATGGGTTACTTTGCCTTGTTCAATGGTGCGTAAAGGATACACATCTTGTGGCCCAGATACATTACTGTGTGCATGATCAGAGGCAACCAATAAATCCGTGCTTTTCCAGGTGCCATTTTTTTTGAGCGTGTTAATAAGCTTACCCAATAAGCGGTCTTGTGAATGTATCGCTGTGTAATAGCTGCGGCTACCAACGCCGTAGACATGCTCAGTGGTATCGGGGTTGCGTAACCAAATAACGCTCATTCGTGGGTTAGAGTAAGGGGTGATTTGATGTAAATAGCTTTGCATTATAAAGCGATTAGCGCGATTAAACGGTGAGTTTGAGGTCGCCGTGGGGTCGCTAGTCACGCCATCTTTTAAGTCGATTACCCTGCCAAAGCCTGTCGGATTGCCGTTATTTTTTTTCAGCGTTAGCGCGCCTTTTTTAAATGCATACGGAGCATGGCGTGGTAAAGGATAATTTTTTTGTTGTAACCATTTGGCAAAGACCAGAGGATAAACGTGTTGTTCATCAAAAATAATGCCTTGTTTGCCGGCATTGTTTTGGTAATCTTGTAAATCAGCTGGGCCTGACTTGCCAACAGTAGCAGTGTTAATACCGCGTTTATGCAATGCTTCAAATAGATGTTTTACTTCGAGTAGTGGGCCCTTTGCTTTGGTGCTGTTTAAATCGGCCAGTATATGATAGTCCTCGGTAAATACCGGGCGTTGGAAGTCGACTCTTTTACCGGCATCATTGGTGCCTTTAGCGGTTGGGTCCCAAATCACATTACCAAAGAAACCGGTTTTGCCTGCTAGGTCACCGGTGGCAAAGCTCGCGGCATTAATCATGGTTAGTGTCGGATAGCTTGAATGATTGTTACTAAAATAACTGCCTTGTTGTTTGAGGTGATATAAGTTGGGTGTGTCCCTGGGGTTGATCGAGTCGGGACGTAAGCCATCCCATATGAATAGGATAACGTTTTTATTGCTGAGCTTTGAAACGGATTGCGCTGTAGCTTGCAAGGGCAGTAAAGCGATCGCTAGTAGTGGCAGTAAAACAAAGCGTAGCAAGTTCATTCGGTATCCTTATTGTATAGAATTATAGTTGTGTGCATTACTGAACTGCACTGCGTTATCAGGGTGGACAGAGTCCCTGTTTTACGGAAGTAAAGCGCAGTGTAGCCGAGCGGAGCGAGCCATGAAGTAAAATAGGGACGGTGTACACCTTGATAACACACCAGTCACCTCGTAAGGCTTGCAGGGATACCTTTCTCCCGAACGGATGTCCCTATCCTCGTTTTCCCTCATATTGATGCTGAGACTAAGCTACCTGACGAATTTTTTCAACTTTATGCTGGATAAAAAACACCGAAGCGCGATACGCTTGATCGCTATGGAAGGCATTGCGGGGAATGATAATGCAAGGGGCGCGTGATGGGCGCGGCAGGCGTTGCGCAGAGCAGTATAAATAAATGCCACTATTGAGTTTTACAATGGCGTGTAGGTTATTCCAGTTTAGGCATTGTTGACCTTGTTCGGTTTTATAATTTATGCCTTTTTCATCATACTGCAGAGTGACTTTTGAATCCGTGTCCTTCATCAATCGATGATAATGCTTTTTTACTTTTCGGATAATAAAGTAACTAATTAATGTGGCGCTGAGGCCAAAGATAAGAAGGTGTACAATTACGCTTATTTGGCTTATTGGTATATGTGAAAGCCTGGAGGGTAGTTGTTCGCGGTGAATGCCGTAGCCCAAATGATATGACAGCAGAATAATAAGGCTTAATGCGAGCACTGTCGCTACATTTAAGTCGAGCCTATTGCGTATATGTACAATTGCGCGAGCAAACGATGCTCGATCATTTTTAGTTATTTCATAGTCCAGCCGCATACTTGTTCCACTGCATTCTCATTTCAGTGAAGCTAGTATAATGAATAACTATTAAAACAATCTTAAAGAAAAGCGAAATACACACCATGTGAGATATAAATACAGCTGGTGATGGTAACTAGCAGTTGCAGGTTAAATTTGCTATGTTGTTGGCACAAAAAATAAGGAGATGTTAGATGATACCCACCAAAGAAAACACTACGTTTGAAAACCCCGCTGGCACAGATGGTTTTGAGTTTTTAGAATTTATAGCGGACAGCCCAGAAGAATTGCATAAATTATTTACTGATATGGGCTTTATTAAAACGGGTCAACATAAATCTCAGCCGGTTGAGCTATGGCAACAGGGGGATATTAACTTTGTGATTAACAGTAATCCTAACGGTTTTGCTAAGCAGTTTTATCAGCAACACGGGCCTTCAGTGCCTGGTATGGCATTTCGGGTGAAAGATTTGGATGTGGCTTACCAGCATTGTTTATCAAAAGGTGCAAAACCCTATGCTGGCATGGACAGTGATTGGACTGATGGTCAAGTTAAAATTATTCATGGTATCGGCGGTAATTTATTGTACTTGGTCGATAAGTATGGCGATGAAAACATTTACAGCAGTTTGTTTGATATGGATGCAGACGCGGTAGCTAAAGCTAAAAATAATGCTAAGTTAACTTACATTGATCACGTGACACATAATGTGTTTAAAGGCGGCATGGATGATTGGGCGCAGTTTTATGTCGATTTATTCAGTTTTTATCAAATTCGTTACTTTGATATACAGGGTAAATTTACCGGCCTACACAGTCGCGCATTGACGAGCCCTTGTAAGAAAATCAGTATTCCAATTAACGAACCGACTGATGGTCAATCGCAAATTCAAGAATATTTGGATATCTATAAAGGTGAGGGGATTCAGCATATTGCACTAGGTGCCGATGATATTTATCAAACGGTGGAAGATTTGCAAAAAATTGGCATGAAATTTTTAGATACACCTTTAACCTATTACCGCATGATTGATGATCGCTTGCCGGGGCACGGTGAGCCGGTAGATCGTATGAAAGATGACCGCGTACTGATCGATGGTTCAACAAAAAATGGTGTTGAAACTTTACTGCAGATCTTTACTGAAACCGTGATTGGTCCTGTTTTCTTCGAGATTATTCAGCGTAAAGGTGACGAAGGCTTTGGGGAAGGTAATTTCCAAGCGTTGTTCGATTCGATGGAGTTAGATCAAATAGAGCGAGGCGTAGTGACCCCCACCCATGAAGAGCAGGAGTCCACATGAAATTAGCGACATTAAAAACAAAGTCACGTGATGGTCAATTAATTATTGTCAGTCATGATAACCAAACAGCCGTCCGTGCAAATGATATTGCACTAACGATGCAGCAAGCGCTAGACAATTGGCAGGAAGTTGAACCGCTATTAGCAAAAAAATATGCGGCTTTAAATGGTGGTGATTGTGAAGATGCATTTGCATTTGATCAAACGCTTTGCCATTCACCGTTGCCGCGAGCTTACCAGTGGGCGGATGGCAGTGCGTATGTTAATCACGTGGAATTGGTGCGCAAAGCGCGTGGTGCAGAAATGCCAGAAAATTTTTGGCATGACCCGTTAATGTATCAAGGTGGTAGTGATAGTTTTATTGCGCCAAATGATCCGATTCCATTGGCGGATACCGCTTGGGGAATTGATTTTGAAGCAGAGATTGCTATCGTAACACGTGATGTGCCAATGGGTGTGAGCGTTGAAGATGCACCTGACTATATTAGTTTGGTGATGCTGGTTAATGATGTGTCGTTGCGTGGTTTGATACCGAATGAGCTAGGTAAAGGTTTTGGCTTTTTCCAAAGCAAACCTTCGAGTGCCTTTTCGCCATTAGCGGTTACTGTTGATGAATTAGGTGCAGCTTGGCAGGACAGTAAGCTGCATTTACCATTACGTTCAACGTTGAATGGCGAACTGTTTGGCCAGCCGAATGCTGGTGTTGATATGACGTTTAACTTTGCACAGTTGATCGCACATGCGGCAAAAACAAGGCCGCTAGGCGCAGGGTGTATTATTGGGTCGGGTACGATTTCGAATACCGATCGTTCCAGTGGCTCTTCTTGTTTAGCTGAAAAGCGCACATTAGAAAAAATTGCTGATGGTGAGCCTAAAACGCCATTTATGCAATTTGGTGATAGCATTCGTATTGACATGTTGGATGCTGATGGCGCTTCAATCTTTGGAGCAATCGATCAAACGGTAGAGCAATATGTGCCAGCGAAAGACAAGGCGTCGGTATGATAAAGCTTTATGATTATTTTCGATCAACAGCAAGTTATCGTGTACGCATTGCGTTAAATATAAAACAGCAAGCCTATGAATCGGTGCAGGTGCATTTAGTCAAGGATGGTGGTGAGCAGCATGGCGATGATTATCGCCAGCTGAATCCTCAGGGGCGTGTACCTGCATTGCAAGACGGTGATTTGGTATTAACCCAATCGATGGCGATATTGGAATATTTAGAATCGAAGTATCCAGAACCAACACTATTGCCGGGCAGTTTAGAGCAGCAAGCGCATATGCGCGCTATGGCAGATATTATTGCTTGTGATATTCATCCGCTGAATAATTTAGGCGTATTGCAGTATTTGGTGAATGACCTGCATTGTGACGAGCAGCAAAAGTTGGCCTGGTATCATCACTGGCTACGCATTGGATTCGATGCTATAGAAAAAATGCTTACAAGCAAGGGGGCATATTGCTTTGGTGATCAGCTTAGCTTGGCTGATATCTGTTTGATTCCACAAGTGTATAATGCTGAGCGGTTCGAGTTTGATTTGCAGCCGTATCCTAGAATTTGTGAGATTAACCAGGCGTGTTTGGAGTTGCCGGTGTTTGCTGAGGCCGCGCCACAAAGTGAATGACTGTCATCACGGAAGTTGCAAAGCAATTATGCGGGATTCAGAGTAGTGTATGGATTCTGCATCAGTCGTGGGAGGACATAAGGAGATTGCCATGATGGCATTGTTGTTTTTGTTAGATACGGTAGCTATAGCATTAGCTTGGTGTGGCCAACGAAAAATTGCACTGTGGGTGTTTTTTTTCAGTTTGTTATTGTCGTCTGTGTGGTTCGGGCATCATATTACTTCGCATCTGCAACTTGATTTATAAAAGGATAGTTTCATGGATGAGCATAAAGTGGTTGGTTACTACAAGGCTTATAACCTGATTGAATTATTATTGATTTTCTTGGTGCTGTTATTAGCCGTTAGTTTTCAATTTATATTGCGCGAGCTGCCGTGTCCCTTGTGTTTACTGCAGCGATTGGGTTTATTGGGTGTAGCTTTTGCCTTGATTTTAAATCTACGCTATGGCCCTAAACCTATCCATTATGGCCTGTCATTGTTGTCTGCATTATTTAGTGCATTTGTTGCGTTACGCCAAATTGCACTGCATGTTATTCCAGGTTCTGGCAGTTATGGTAGTCAATTTCTAGGTTTTCATTTATATACCTGGTCCTTTATTGTAGCCATGGTGGTGGTGTTGTTTAATACCATAATACTGTGTATCGACCAGCAGTATTTTCTTAGTCGCCACCTATTTGAATCAAAATGGCGTGGATTGACCTATTTATTGTTTGCCATCGTGTTGTGCTTTAGTTTCTTTTTATGTATCACTGTGTTTTTAGAGTGTGGCATACGGCAATGCCCTGAAAATCCCAAGCATTACTTATATGTCAAACACAACACTGCAACACGCTCACTATGGTAAGTATCACTTGAGGCACGTTTAAGCGGTGTGTAACTGCAATGTATAAGTTCCTGCCGGGTATTTGTAGTCACTGATTGGTGTGATGCTGACAAGCCCAGAACCTGCATACTTTCCACCTGCTTGGCAAGCGGTGAGTGCTGCGTTGTTGGCTGAAATATCTAACGTTGAGTTGGTGTGAAACTTAGACCACAAAGCCGTTGAGGGTTCGGATTGGCCACAACTACCGATGATAATTTGAAACGGAAAAAATTTAGCGTCAGCAGGCATGCTAAAGCTACCGCTTAATTGAATAGGCGCGCCAATAGTATTATAAAACCAGCGGTTTTGATCATACACGTAGCCATGCACCGGGATGATGTCTGTTGGATAGACTTTGACGTTATCACCGGAAACAAGTTGATAGCTGGCTATATGCCCGGGTGTTGTGACATTGATTTTAATTGCGGGTCCAGCAGCATATGCGCTAATGCATAATGTTGAAAGTCCAAGTGCGAATAATTGTCGCATGATATTTTCCTTGGGTTTAAAGTTTAATGAATGTTGTTATAAAATTCTTGTGAGTTCCTGAATAAAGATTTTATTTTCTTCCATTGTGCCAACGGTGACACGTAAATAATCGCTCATTTTATAAGGGTTTAGTGGCCTGACAATAATACCTTGTTGCTGTAATTGTTGGGCTATTTCATTGGCTTTTGGACCTAATTTAATCGCGATAAAGTTAGCTGACTTGTCAAGATATTCAATGCCTAGTGTGTCGAATTGTTCGGCTAAATAAGTTAAGCCGGTGTCGTTATTTGCGACGGTTTTTTTGATATGGGTTTGGTCGTCGATCGCGGCATTGGCTGCAGCCAATGTTAAGCTGGGAAGATTAAACGGTTTGCGTGCACGGTTCAATTGGTTGGCTAGCAGTGCCGAACTTAAGCTGTAACCAAAGCGCATGCCGGATAAGCCGTAGGCTTTAGAGAATGTATGTAGCACAATTAAGTTGGGGTAATCGTTAACGTATTTCGCCATGGATTCGTAGCCAGGCATTGTCATGTAATCAACATACGCTTCATCAATAACAACAGTCACATGTTTCGGTACGCGGTCAATAAAATGTTTTAGGGTTTTTGCATCAATCCAGGTGCCAGTAGGGTTGTTAGGGTTAGCAATAAATATAGCGCGGGTATCGTCAGTGATCGCGTTTAATATGCCTTCCGGGTCTTGGTGGAAATCGTTGTCTTTTACAAAGACGGGTGTCGCACGATTAGCAGTGCCAAGTACATAATACAAACCAAATGCATGCTCGGTAATAATAAATTCACCGGTTGGATTGATAAAGCTATAAAAAATCATTTCGATGAGCTCTGATGAGCCAACGCCGAATACGACTTGTTCGCTATTGAGTTTCCACTTTTCTGCGATTTTTTGACGTAATTCCGGTGATTCATCATCCGGGTAGCGGTGAATATGGTGCAGGGCATCTATGATCGCTTGTTGCACTTTGGGGCTCGCGCCTAAGGGGTTTTCGTTGCTAGCGAGCTTAATCACTTTCTTGACTTTATGTTCACGCATGATTTGTTCTTCGGTTTTACCAGGAACATAAGGTGTTATGCCACTAATGGCAGGGTTATGGTGTACTTTACTCATGATGTATTCCTATGCGCTAAAATGTGACTCGAGATCTCGCCAACAATGTTGATAATCTTTTTCTAAACTCGGTGTGTTTAATGCAAACTCAGTGGTTTGCCAAAACAGCGAGCTTTCAAACATGATCGCTAATGTGGCATCGTATTTATAGGGTTTCAAATCTTCGTTAGTTGCTCTGTTGAATGAATCGCTGTCTGGACCATGCGGTGACATGCAATTATGCAGACTGGCGCCGCCGGGTGAGAACTCATTCGGTTTAGCGTCGTATTCACCGTGAATCAATCCCATGTATTCGCTCATGATATTGCGATGATAATACGGTGGGCGGAAGGTGTCTTCAACTACCATCCAACGCGCAGGGAAAATTACAAAATCAATATTGGCAGTTCCAGCACGTGCTGAGGGTGAGGTTAACACAGTGAAAATACTCGGGTCGGTATGATCCCAGCCAACTGACCATACGGGGTTAAAATGATTTAGGTCATATTTATAAGGCAAGTAATTACCGCGCCAAGCCACCACATCAAGTGGTGAATGTTCGATCGGGCATTGCCAACACTTGCCCATAAATTTCACGATTTGTTGAAGTTCACCTGACTTGTCTTCATAACTGGCGGTAGGATATTCAAAATGATGCTCGTCAGCCAGGCCGTTGGCACCAATTGGGCCACGGTCAGGCAATTGAAAGGGCATGCCATGAGATTCACAGATATAGCCACGAGCTTCACCATCAGGCAAGTGCACTTGAAAGCGTATACCGCGAGGGATAACACAAAAATGCTGTGGTGAGACTTCTAGCACACCCATTTCGGTTCGAATTTTTAATCGACCAAGTTGCGGCACAATTAATAAATCACCATCGGCATTGTAAAAGTAACAATCGACCATGTCCGCATTGGCGATATAGTGTGCAACTGTGCCGCCTTGATGATTACCAGCCGAACCATTGGTGGCCATTGTGTACCAGCCTTGAATAAAGTGCCTTGGCTCAGTGGGCATGGGTAATGGCTGCCAGCGTAACTGCGTGGGTGGAGTTATTGATGTATTATGTTCAGCGGTCAATAAATAAGGCTGCTGATAAGGGGTAAATTCATTAAAGTGTTTTACCGATGGACGAATACGATACAACCAGGTTTTGTCATTGTGTTTGCGCGGCGCTGTGAATGCAGTGCCTGATAATTGTTCAGCATATAAACCCAGCGGGGGCTTTTGCGGTGAATTTTGTTTTTTTGGCAGTGCGCCTTCAATAGCTTCTGATAGTAGGTGGTTACCAAATCCAGTTTGATAGGCGACATCTGACATATTCGTTCCTTGCAGCGAAATTTGAGGACATCATAGCGGTGAGTTTAGATTGCTGTCAAATGAAGTTGCCGGTACAATCGGCCTAGATTCACTGCAGCTTAACTGCACTACGTCATTAAGGTGGATAGGGTGTCCATTTTACGTAAGTAAAGCGCAGCGGAGTGGAACGCAGCGAGCCATGAAGTAAAATGGATACGCTGTTCGCCTTGATGACATGCTTAGTGCATCGTAAGGCTTCCAGGGGTACCTTTCTCCCGAACGGATATCCCTATCCTCGTGTTCCATTACTTCCGTGTACCACACGCCGCTCGAAAGGTACCCCTTGCCAGCCTTACTGATTAAGGCAGTTATACAACAATATAAAACTTGAGTCAGGAGCACACAATGAAACAATGGGCATTAATCACCGGATCAGGAACAGGCATTGGACGTGCAGCTGCAATCTCTTTAATAGCGCGTGGTGTAAATGTGTTAGCGGTAGGCCGTCGATTAGAACCTCTGCAATCATTACAGGCTGATTACCCTGATAACGTTCAAATCGTTTCAGCGGATATTGCTAATAGTGAAGACTGCGATAAAATTTTTGCTGCTGTAGCTGATTTAGATCAGTTGAATTACATTATTCATAATGCCGCATTGGTAGAACCCGCGGGTGATTTGTTGCAAGCCGATCCTGAAGCGTTTTCAAAAATGATGTTAGTCAACGTTGAAGCGCCACTGTATTTAACTCAAGGTTGTGTGGAACGTATGCCGAGCGGTGGACGTATATTGCATATCAGTTCTGGCGCGGCACATTACAGCGCGCCAGGTATTCGACCTTACAGTGTGACTAAAGCAGCATTGTATAATATCTTTTTAGGTCTGCGTGAAGAGTTACAGCCGCGTGGA
Organism: Coxiellaceae bacterium; assembly: GCA_029212925.1. Classification (GTDB taxonomy): domain Bacteria; phylum Pseudomonadota; class Gammaproteobacteria; order Coxiellales; family Coxiellaceae; genus JARGNX01. Next base: position 173,900 of record JARGOB010000003.1, read on the forward strand.
ATTGGTGTGTTGTCTATTCGCCCAGGTGTGGTTGATACGCCAATGCAAACGACTATGCGTGATCTGCATGCAGAGCATGAAGATTTGCGATGGGCTGTTGATATAAAGGATCGCCTAGTACCAACCACAACAGTCGCTGAATTTATTGCGTGGTTATTATGCGAGTTACCTCAAAACCGCTTGAATGATCATGATGAGTGGGATATTTATGATGATGCTTTGCATGGCGAGTGGGTGCGAGATGCAGCGTGCCCGACCAATCCTAAATAAAAAAGCCTTCTCTTAGAGCGCTTGGGGGAAGTATTATCCAAGAGAAGGCGCGCCGGTGTCACCAGGTAGGACCTGATTCTTTTGTTACTGAAGGTTTAATCTTCGTCGCGATAGTAATCGATTTCTTTTTTCTCGTACGCAGTTAAAACAGGCAGACCATATGCTTTAGGGTCAAATTCACGATCCAATTGATCAAGTTGTTTGCCTGCTTCGTGATACATGTCATGGCAAGGTAGACGTAAATCCATGCCGAGTTGACAAGATTCATTGCGGGTGTGATGTGCGAGTAATACGTAAGTAAAAGCGATCATGTAAGCACAAGCATTTTGTTCTTTCAAAATACGTGAGCGTTGTCCTGCTTTTATATAGTATTTTATTGCGCGATGATAAGAACCGGATTTTCTAAGGCGGTGTCCTCTTGACAAGTAGTCTCGCATCCTTGATCTCCAAAGTGTTGCCCAACATATATCAAGGTTTCTACCTGTATATGCCGAGGGGGTTTGTGGCTACACGGATTTTCAATAATAAACTATCCATCGAGAAAGGAAATATGGATCTTACGCTAGGAGGCTCTAGGGATAACCCTAGAGTTACCAAGAATATCGCTATAAATCCTGTAGTTAGCGCCATATCGAAAAGGTTGACAATGCTTGATTTTTTTTGAACAAAAATGATAGGGCGCCGATAAATGCGTCGACGATATTGTCGACCTGCGATCAGTGTGATAGCTTTCGTGACGGTAACAAACAAAGGGGTGCGAAGTGTCTGAGTTAGCGAGCCATAACTTATCTGCGTTAGAACAAACCGATTTATCTGCGTATACCATTCCGTGTTTTCATGCGGTGGTGGAGTATATGTTATCGCATGGTGTGGTACTGCCTTTAGATGGTCAACAAAACTTTACGTTTGAACAAACACTCGACCGCTTACATATTAATGTTCAGCTGCGCATGGTTAACCCGATTGCTATTTTGCGTCAACCACTACCGAAGCTTGCTGATAAAGTTTTAAATTTACAGTCTTCTTTAATGGATTACTGCCACGATGAAGCGGTTGTGGATTTGGCTTGTGACTATGTAAAAAATATTATGAGTGTGATGACTAATGGTTTAGCGAGGCGCGTCTACGAACCAGGTCTGCCAGCCGCCGAAAACGTTACTGAACAAATGCATGGTTTGCAGTCAGCAAGTTTAGCGCTGCATTATGGTATGTCATTGGATTATGTTGTGGCGTCGGGTTTGCATGATATTGCGCGCGTTACCCACCCGGATGATATTTATGGTCATAAGCATCATGCACAAGAAGGCCATGTAATATTATTGCCGCTGCAATTACCGTCGTATTGCAAGGATCACGCTTTTGCTAAATGGTTATTGAATATTGCATGCCCTTTATACCGTGAAGGATTACTTAGCCCCGTGTCTGCGACATCATTAAAAATGCAAGCGGATGACCCCAGCGTTAAGTTTGCTGATCAACTGGCGCGTTTAAACGTTATGAGTGCAAATGATCAGGCCTTTATGTTGCATAGCTTAATGTTAATGCGTTTAGTGTTGGATGACTTTGCTAAAGTACCTTTGTCTTCATTGGATGTAGACCGGCAAGGCGTGGTGAGTTTGTCGCAATTACAGCAATTGATATCTTTGCGCTTAGTGCAGCGTTTTGAAGCGATGCACTCAACGGCTAATTCAAAACAGGCATTTAAAAGTTTTTGTAATCAGGTAAGCGATGCTCAGCCACTGTTTGCTCGAGTGGCTGAGTGATATTAAAGGTTTAGATTGATGCTTTAATATTCATGTGTTCAGCTCCCCAGTCACGCATTGCAATCATAATGGGTTTCAAAGAGAGGCCGTAGTCAGTCAGCGAGTACTCTACGCGTGGAGGAACTTCAGCATAAACCTTTCGCGCCACTACTTTATCTTCTTCTAGCTCGCGCAGCTGAAGAGTTAACATCCGTTGTGTTATCCCTTCTATTTCTTTGTTAAGTTGCCCAAAGCGTAAGTAGTCATTCTGCAGTAGTTTGAAGATAATAATCGGCTTCCATCGCCCACCAATGACGGAGAGTGTGGCGCCTACTGAGCAGCCATAAGGCCCGTCGCAATCGCTTTTTTTTCTTTAACCATTTGATTATCTCATTAGTTCTCAATTTGTAAGTACGTAACAAAATTGTGCGTACTTGTCGGAATTAACGTTTCTGATATATTGTAAGTCATAGGTTGAAAAAAATCTATAACACATGAATAACGACTAAATAAATTACATACGATAGGTATAAAATATGAAAACAATGGTTCTTAACAGTTTTGGTGAAAATAGTGTATTTGAAGTTGTTGAGCTTGATAAGCCGGCAATCAAGGACGGGCATGTTTTGGTGAAAGTGGCAGCATCGAGTGTGAATACCGTAGATACAAAAATCCGTCATTTGGGAGAAGATTTAAAGCCACTGTCTCCGGATTTACCCGCTGTGCTCGGCATGGATTTCGCTGGTACAGTGGAAGCTGTAGGTGAGGGTGTATTAGAGTTTGCTGTTGGAGATGAAGTCTATGGTTGTGCTGGTGGTTTGGCGGATTTACAGGGATCGTTAGCTGAATACATGCTAGTTGACGCACAATTAGTTGCTCACAAGCCAAAAACACTTTCAATGAAACAAGCAGCAGCAATTCCTTTGGTAGGTATTACGGCTTATGAGGGGTTGATTCGAGCAGGTGTAACACAGGGGCAAAAAGTATTAGTGCACGGTGGTTCGGGTGGTGTAGGGCATATTGCATTACAGCTAGCTAAGCATTTTGGTGCGGAGGTTTATTCCACAGGCGGCGGTAATCCACAGCTCGCATTGATCAAAGAATTAGGTGCTACAGCGATTAATTATAAAACCGAAACAGTTAGTGACTATGTAGAAAAACATACTAATGGCGCAGGATTTGATGTTGTCTATGATTCTGTGGGCGGAGAAAATATGATTAACTCATTTGAGGCGTCGGCGCTCAATGGGCAGGTTGCAACAACGGTTTCTATGGTAGAGCTCGACCTAACTCTTGCTCATTTAAAAGGGCTATCTATACATGTTGTATTTATGCTTATTCCAATGCTACATAATTATAAGCGAAGCGAGCATAATAAAATTCTGACAAAGCTTGCTGAGATTATTGATTCTGGGAATCTAAAACCTGTTTTGGATGAAAAAGAATTCAAACTAGAAGATATTGGTAATGCACACGATAGATTACTGAGTGGTGAAGGTATGGGTAAAATTGTTGTTAGCACGATTTAGCGCTTGCCACAACAAGTGGGATACACTTAATGTGACTCAGCCGCCGGTACAGACGGCGGCTGAGTCACATGATAGATTTAACTTAATGGTATTGTTGCAAGGTAAGGTTGTAATTCGCCTTGTAACTTGGTGAACGTGCCAAAAGCAGTCAGATTGTTGTCATCAAATAATATGCCATACACATAACCATTAGGCTGCGGGTTGAAGCTAGAATCAATAGCACCGGTGGTCTCGTCTAAGCGTAACAGCGTGTTTTTTCCGCCAACATAGATATGTCCATCGTGCTTCGCTACGGATGACCATAAAGCCCTTTCGATGCCGGGGTTAAAGTCTGCATCCGCCAAACCAGTAAAACGGTTCATTTTATGAATGCCATCCCAGTAGTATCCGACAACATACAGATTGTCACCATCAATCAGTAGATCTCTCACTTGGCCTTCTGGGGTGATGGGGTTAAAGTTAAGGTCCTTCTCGCCAGTGACAACATTGTATTTTTCTACTCTATTAGTAAAGGTTCCGCCGACATACATAGAGTCACCAGCGAATGCCAATGCCCATACCATATGGTTAAAATGCGGATGGAAGCTATTGTCATAACTCAATGGGTCCAGTTTATAGCGCGCAAAACCTTTTGATGTGTATCGCCCGGAAATTTTACTAAAGTGACCACCGACATACAAATAGCCATCGTGTACTTTTAATCGATTGATGTAGCCATTCGGTTGGGGTCTAAAGTTTTTATCAGCCTTACCTGTGATTTTGTTCAGCTTGGCTAGTTTTCCGGTTGATACGCTATCAGCTTTGGTGAATGTGCCGCCAACATAAACATAGTTATCATCAAAAGTGACCGAAGATACTGAACCATTGAGTTGCGGTTTAAATAGCGGATCGGGGAGACCGGTTGTTAAGTTGAACTTAATTAACCCCTGACCTCCCATGTTTTCGCCAGCTGATTTGAACTGTCCGCCAGCAAATAACATGCCTTCACTTAGTGCAATCGTAGAGATATTTCTATCAACGTTAGCGACATAGCTATCATCCATTTTTTGGGTAATTTTATCAAAGCGAGCTAGGCTTCTGTAATATGAACTGCCTGGTCGAGCGTTCATGTAGGCGGCAATATAAATATGACGATCGTCAAAAGCGAAAGCAGCTGGATGGTAGATAGTGGTTATTGTTAAACTGTTATCTCTCTCGCCAGTTATTGCGTTATATCTTGATACGAGGGGTTTTGCGCGTGACGCAACATAAAGCATGCCGTCATCGATCGCTAGGAAGCTGGGTCTATAGAGAATTGATGTTTTAAAATTTTCGTCTGCAATACCGGTGATTTGATCGACTTTCTCGACGAATTTATTGCGGCTATTGACAATTAAATACAGCTTACCATCAGGTGATCCAGTCGTGCCGTAGACGGTGGCGTTTGGTCTATAAAAATTCACGTCAATCGCGCCGCTGTCTAAGTTTGCTTTAGCAAGGTTGGTTACGTTAACGCCGTTTACCTGTGTAAAGTTCCCACCAATAAATACACCATTATTAGTGGCCAGCATAGAGATGTTGACTTTGGAGTTTGTGGCAATAGAGAAACCGGTGTCTATTTGATCATTGCTGAGATTTATTTTGTAGGCTGCATTTCTGGTTGATGTATACAGATTGTTATTGATAATAGACATATGGTAGACAGGGGCTGGTATGGCAGGTTTAAAGTTCGTATCTACCAAGCCATCAGAAAATATGTGTACCAAATATTTAATGCCAGTTAAATTGATGTTTGTGAATGTACCGCCAACATAAAAACCACCATGATGATCTGGAATGGAGCAGAGTGGCTGTCCTTCAAAGTTAATTTTGTGTGTTTTATTGAGGTGCCCGTCGCTATGAAAAATAGCACCGCCAGCTACCTTTTCATATAAGCCAGAAAACCAACCGGCAACATACAGCGTGTTATTGGGTTTGTCCTCGACGACATCGAGCACTTCTCTATCCAGTGCTTGGCCGCTTGGGATTAAGTCCAGGTGTGGTGCAGCAATGGCTGTAGTAGTTGCGCTAGCAATATATAAAGTGCAGCAAAAAATAGCCTTGCCGATGTTGATCCATTTTTTTCTCATGATTAGCTTCCTATTCATTAAACTTAAGTAGCTGAGCTTTGGGAGTAAGCGTTGTAGCATTGGTGAGAATATAACATAGTGTAATATAATGACGTAATATATAATTTTAACGGTTGACGGTGTTGGGTTTGATTGCCTCAGCGTAGTGGATCAGGTACTATTCATGGCTTATGAAATATAAAGCATTACTACTGGATTTTGATTATACGTTGGTGGATTCGTCACAAGGCATAGTGTTGTGCTCGCAATATGCCTTTGAAAGGTTGGGATTTAACATATCAGCAGACAAGATCAAGCAATCTATTGGTCATACTTTACCAAATACTTACCAGCTATTGACGAATGATCCAGACTGGAATAACGCGCTTGCTTATAAAGATCACTTTATGTCGCAGCAAGAGGAGTTAATGACAGCTAATACTACTTTATTGGCTGAAGTCCCTGAGTTTTTAGAGCAAGCTAAACAACTGGGTTTGGAGCTGGTGATTGTATCAACCAAAACTAAAAAGCCTATTGAAGAGCTATTGTTGCGTGAGCGTTTAGCGCATCATTTTGAGTTTATTGTTGATAGTGACATTGTTAGTCAACACAAGCCTGATCCCGAGGGCACGCATATTGCCTTAAATCGTTTGGCGATTGATCCGCATCAAGCCTTGTTTGTTGGTGATAGTGTATTCGATGCGGGAGCAGCGAAAAATGCTGGAGTTGATTTTGCGGCGACCTTAACGGGGCAGACGACAAGAGAAGCGTTTAAAGACTTCCCTTGTCATTATATGGTTGATCACCTTGGCGAGTTGGTCGCGTTACTTGACCAGCTATCGCCGCTTAAGCAGACGGAAATAGCTACTTGACCGATGTTTGTTGACGTAGGCCGCGTAATAGTTCTGCGACTGCTTTATGGTGGTGTTGTTCGGCGATATCCAATGCAGTAATACCATTTTCAGCTGTTAAAGCTTCTATTTTTGCGCCGGCATTCACTAAGATTGGAATGACGTCTGCTGCATTATATAGTGCGGCCAGCTGTAGTGGGGTGAAGTTTTCGCTGGATTCGGCACAATGGTTTGGGTTAGCGCCTTGTGTGATCAGTGCCTGAGCTTCGTCAGCTTGGTTGTTGATAACCGCTTTGACGAGCGCTTCATTCATTGGCATTAAGTTACCTCCTTGCTTTTTGTTCATTTTATTGCCCAGGTCACCAAGCAAATGTTACACAATACTTGGTTTCCGATTCCACACAACCCCTTGCAGCACGATAATGTATATGTGGTTGACAGAAAATACAAGTAGTGCTCAATCTTTTGTTCGTAATAGGTGCATGCTATTATGGTGCGATGCGTTTGAGACTAAGGGCGAAGGGATGTCTAAAAAGGTGGTGTTAATAGTCGTTGGCTTTATAGCTATCGTCTTAATTATATTTGGCATTAAAGGCACTGAAATATACTCTTTATTCAAAAAGTTTTCCGGCATGGTGAAGCCTGGTGAGTCTGTTGCTATTGGTAAGTCACAATCGATTAACTGGGTTGATCGTTTAAATTCGGTAGGTACGGTAACTGCGGTAAATGGCGTTAACGTCACCTCACAAATTAATGGTTTGGTAACCGAGATCAATTTTCAATCGGGTCAGATGGTTAAAAAAGGACAAGTGCTAGTGCATTTGGATGACAGGGTGGAGCAGGCACAGCTGGCAAATTACCAAGCACAATTGGTATTTAGTAAAGGCAGCTTCGACCGCCAAAAAAAATTATTTGTTACGAAGGCAACGGCTAAATCGGATTTGGATCAAGCCGTTTCACAAATGGGGCAAAATCTAGCGAACGTGGAGAAAGAAAGACAAATTATCGATCAAAAAACCATTGAAGCACCGTTCTCGGGTAAGCTGGGTATTCGTCAAGTGAACTTAGGGCAATACGTTAATCCCGGTGATGATATGGTAACGCTGCAATCGCTGGATCCTTTATATGTGAATTTTTCACTGCCTGAACAAGACCTCAGCAAGCTAGAGGTTGGGCAAAAAGTAGGGATACTGGTTGATAGTTACCCTGGTCAAGAGTTTATTGGCAAATTAACGGCGATTAGTCCTTTGATTGCATCAGATACGCGCAGTATTGCGCTGCAAGCGACAATACCGAATAAGACATTGAAGCTGATACCTGGCACGTATGCTGAAGTGAATGTGTATATGCCTAAACAACAAAATGTGGTAGTAGTGCCGCAAACAGCTGTGGCATATCGTTTGTATGGCGATTCCGTTTACATTGTGAAAGATACGGGCAAAAAAGATAAAAAAGGTAAGCCTATTATTGATGCGATCACGCAATACGTTACGGTTGGTGATCCGGTAGGGGATCGGGTCATTATTGCTAAAGGGCTTAAGCCAAATGTGGAAGTAGTAACGGCTGGTCAAATCAAGTTACAGAATAAAACACGCATTGTGCCCAATCGCACCGTTGATATGAATTAAGAGTAAAGCATGAGCAGTCGAAAACGGAAATTTACCGATATATTTATTGAGAGACCCGTGCTAGCTGTGGTAATTAGCCTATTGATACTGCTCGTCGGTTTACAATCCATGCGCAGCATGCAGTTGCGTGAGTTTCCGCAGTTAACCAATACCGTTATCACTGTGACGACAGCCTATCCGGGGGCGTCAGCTGAATTAATGCAGGGTTTTGTCACTCAACGCATTGCTAAATCCATTTCAAGTTCAGAGGGTTTAGATTATATCTCCTCAACCAGCAGTGATGGCGTTAGCAGGGTTGAGGCTAATATTCGTTTAAATTACGACCCTGAAAAAGCGTTTACTAATGTGATGAGTAAAGTCTCAGAAGTGGAGGGTGATTTACCAACAGCCGCACAAAAACCGGTGATCACGAAAACGACTGGCTCAAAAACAGCGTTGATGTATTTGGCATACCAAAGTGATGCGATGTCTCCTCAACAAGTAACTAACTATATATCAAGGGTGATACAGCCAGTGTTTGCTACGGTGCCAGGCGTGGCGCAAGTGCAATTGTTGGGCGGTGGTTATACCTATGCAATGCGAATTTGGTTAAGTACCGACCGCATGGCGGCGTTGGGTGTTACACCAGAAGATGTAACAATGGCCTTAAAGCGCAATAACTTTCAGTCGGCGGCGGGTAATACCAAAGGCAAATATATTACGGTGTCGATTCGCGCCATGACTGACTTGCAATCAGTAAAAGAATTTAAAAATATTGTCGTCAAATCGAGTAAAAACAGCTTGGTGCATTTAGGCGATATAGCCAAGGTGAAATTAGGTCAAGAGAGTTATGATGGTTATGCGACCTATAATGGTAAGCTCGCTGTGTATGTGGCAATTACACCCACACCCACAGCTAACCCGTTAACAGTGATTAAAGACTCGAGAAAAATTCTTGATCAAATTAAGACCGACTATCCACCGAGTTTACAAAGCCATGTGGTATTTGACGCAACGCAATATATTCATGAATCATTAGTCGAAGTGATTCGCACGATTATAGAAGCTACATTAATTGTTATTTTGGTGATTTATTTATTTTTGGGTTCTGTTCGTTCGGTGCTCATCCCGGTAGTTACCATTCCGTTATCATTAATTGGTGTAATGACAGTCATGTTGGCGTTAGGCTATTCATTAAATCTATTGACGTTGTTAGCGATGGTACTCGCTATTGGCTTGGTGGTGGATGATGCGATTGTTGTTGTGGAGAATGTTCATCGCCATATAGAATTAGGCAAGGCGCCATTTAAAGCAGCGATTGATGGTGCGCGTGAAATCGCTACGCCAGTGATTGCGATGACGATCACGTTAGCTGCGGTATACGCGCCGATTGGTTTTATGACCGGTTTGACGGGGGATTTATTTGTTCAGTTTGCGTTTACATTAGCGGCTACGGTCATTGTATCCGGCGTGATCGCGCTAACGTTATCACCGATGATGTGTTCTAAGCTGTTACGCAATGATGCCAGTAATGGTCGTTATGCGTTATGGTTGGATCGTAAAATGGATCAGATGATGGACGGATACCAGCGCGTCTTGCGCGGTGTTTTGTCGCACCGTGGTGCCGTGTTGTTTATGGGTGTATTGGTGTTGATTTGTTGTTATGTGTTTTATGCTTTCACGCCTGAGCAGTTAGCACCCCAAGAAGATCAGGGCATGATTTGGATGATGGCCAATGGGCCACAGTATGCCAATATTGACTACACCACTAAGTTTTCGAATATGTTGGGGCCGGTGATAGATAAAAATAAAAGCACGGCGATGTATTTTATTATTAATGGTGCTGATGGTGGTCCTAACAGTGTGATTGGCGGGCTTCGATTAAAGCCGTGGAGTCAGCGTGATGACTCTGAGTCTGAAGTGTTACAACAGTTACAGGTTAAATTGGCGCAAAACCCGGGGCTGCGGGTCAATTTGTTTGAACCGCCGGCATTACCGATGGGGGGTAACTTTTTCCCGATTGATTTTGTTATCAAGTCTACTGGCGATTTCAAACAGCTATATAAAATATCCGAAGAGCTATTAACTAAAGCGCGTAAAAGTGGTTACTTTTTATTTTTACAAAACTCACTGCAGTTTAATAAGCCGCAAGTGGTATTCCATATTAATCGCAATAAAGCAGCACAAATGGGTATCGATATGCAAACCATTGGTGGGTCGTTAGCGAGTGCTATGAGTGAAAACTACGTTAACCGTTTTAGTATGCTCGATCAAAGCTTTAAAGTGATTCCTCAATTGGAGCGTAAATACCGGCGTAATGCTAAGCAGTTGGATAATTTGTACTTGAAGAATACCAAAGGTGATATGGTGCCGTTGTCATCCTTTGCGACGATTAAGCGTGAAGTAGAGCCGAGTTCATTGATGCAGTTTCAACAGCTCAATGCAGTCGAGTTACAAGGCATGATGTTTCCACCTAAGACAGCGATGGACGGATTAAACTATTTAAAAACCGAGGCAATGAAGATTTTACCGTCAGGCATGAGCATAGATTATAGCGGTAAATCGCGCACGTCGATTCAAGAAGGCGATAAAATGACGATGATGTTGTTCTTCTCAATTATTGTGATTTATTTGGTTTTAGCCGCACAGTTTGAAAGTTTTAGCGATCCGATTACGATTTTAGTCAGTGTGCTAATGGCATTTTTTGGTGCGTTGATTCCGTTATTTTTAGGAGCAGCAACGCTTAATTTGTATACGAAGATTGGTTTGATTACGCTGATAGGTTTAATTAGTAAGCACGGTATTTTAATGGTAGATTTTGCTAATCATTTACAAATGGCAGAAGGCTTATCGAAGCTTGAGGCCATTATAAAAGCCGCTGCTATTCGGTTGCGACCCATATTGATGACTACGGTGGCTATGATTGCTGGTGTGGTTCCGCTGATTTTTGCCAGTGGAGCGGGGGCGGTGAGTCGGCAAAATATTGGTGTTGTTATCGCATGTGGAATGTTTGTTGGTACGGCCTTCACATTATTTGTGGTGCCGACTATGTATACGTTACTCGCTAGGGATCATAAACAGGCACGAGGCCAAGCTGAGGTGCAGAGTGACTCAACTACCTGACGCACCAGTGAAATATCAAGTGCGACACAGTCGTCGCGCTAAGCGGTTATGCTTAAAGGTGTTGCCGACCGGTGTTGAGGTGGTGATACCAGCAAATGTAACAGAAGATGAAGCGCATGAATTTGTGGCGCAGCATCAAGACTGGCTGCGTAAGCAGTTATCACAGCTTAAACCGATAAAACCAGCAATTGAGCAGGCGTGGCCACCGAGTACGATCCATTTAGAAACGCTGATAGAAAAGTGGTCGCTGCAATTGGATTATCGGCCTCCGAGTTACTACTTAACGTTATTATTGGGTGAAAATTGTCGACAAGATATATGTTTGGGTAAGCGCAGTGATCGTTCGCATGTCAGGCATATGTTAATGCAGTGGGTAAAAAATAAAGCGCGTTATCATTTAACGCCTTGGCTGCATCGGCTCGCTAGTGAGTACGATTTTCGTATACGCAGTGTATCTTATCGTAATCAAAAATCGCGTTGGGGTAGCTGCAATCAAGATGGTGATATTTCGCTCAACCTGAAGCTGCTATTTTTACCGCCAAGCGCGACAGAATATGTTATGATTCATGAGTTGTGTCATACGGTGTTTATCGATCATTCGAGCAATTTTTGGCGGTTGGTCGGCCAAATATCACCTGACTACAAGCGCTGCGAAGCAGAATTAAAGCAACGGCAGTATGATATACCAGGATGGTTAGATGCTTAATATTCAGCAAGGAATAAAATTGGCCTCGAAGTGTGCATTGTTTGTCGCCAGTGCGGTGCTGTGTGGCTGTATTTGGTATACGCCTAAAATGTTGCCACGATTAAACCAAACGGATATTGGTAATTATCCATTAAATTGTAATGATAATGGTATTTTATTTCGTAACTGGAAGATTCATTTAACGCGCAATCGATTAGCAACGCATCCGCAGTTGCTATGGTTAACGAATACCAGTCGCCAAGCGGTGATTATTGATATGGTAAATAAACACCCGTCAGCTAGCGCTGGTTGGTCATCGCAATTAGATCCACAGAATTGGTCTGCTATGTTACAACAAAAGCCGCAGTTTGCTTTACAGTGCTTTACGGCTGATGGTAAGTATCGTCACATTGATTGCGGTAATATAATTAGTGCTTGCTGGATGCCGGTTAAAGCTTCAAAAAAAGTGTTGAACGGCAATTATTGGGTATCTGAGAATCGCAGCATGCAAGGCACATATGAAAATATTGACCATCGTGGTTTTTATTTGTTATCACCTGGAGAATAGGTAATTGGTAAAAAAATTTAAAAAGAAAGATCCACACTACCAGCGTGAGAAAAAAAAGTACGCTGACCCTCTACCTAGTCGTGAATTTATTATCGATCATCTAGAAGAAATAAATACCCCTTGTTCACCAAAACAATTGGCTGCTAGTTTTGGTTTGAAGAATGCACAGTTGGTGGGGTTGAATCGACGTTTAAGAGCGATGGAGCGTGATGGTCAATTACGTTGTAATCGTAAAGGTTGCTATGGCTTGCTCAATAAACTGGAATTGGTGCATGGTACGGTACAGGCGCATCGCGATGGTTTTGGATTTTTGTTGCCTGATGATGATGGGCAGGATATTTTTCTACCGACGCGCCAAATGAATGGTGTGTTTAATGGCGACAGTGTTGTCGTTAGGGTAGTGCGCACTAATGCACGTGGGCGACGTGAAGGTGCGGTGGTTGAAGTGCTTGAACATAACACTAAGCAATTGGTTGGCAAGTTATGCAATGAGGGTGGCATTTGGTTTGTGTCACCGGACAGTCGTCATATGCCACAGGATGTCTTGGTCAGTGCTGAAGATTTAAAAGGTGCTGAGGCTGGTCAATTTGTCGTTATTGATGTGATTCACCAACCGCAAGCACAGGGACAGGCGCGTGTACGTGGCGAGGTGTGTCAAATATTAGGCGACCACTTAACGATTGGTATGGAGGTGGAGTTGGCATTACGGTCGCATCAAATTCCACATGAATGGCCGAAAGCAGTTGAAAAAGAAGCCAAGAAATTTAAGGATAAAATCAGTAAAGCGGAACTAGCGCGTCGTTGTGACCTGCGTGATTTGCCTTTTGTAACGATTGATGGTGAGGATGCGCGTGATTTTGATGATGCTGTTTTGTGTCAACCATTAGAAAAAGGTGGATGGCGTGTTTATGTGGCGATTGCTGATGTGGCGCATTATGTGCAGCATGATTCCGCGATTGATCAACAGGCCAGCGAGCGTGGTAATTCAGTTTACTTTCCTGCGCGTGTGATACCGATGTTACCTGAAGTGTTGTCTAATCAGTTATGTTCATTGATGCCTAAGGTCGATCGCTTAGCGATGGTATGTGAGATGACACTGGATAAACAGTGCCGCGTGCAGTCTTCGCAATTCTATAATGGTGTGATTCATTCGCATGCGCGTTTAACTTATAATCAAGTGAATGAATTTTTACATAACGACGGAGAAATGGCGCAAGACGTACAGCAGACAGTGAAAGATTGTTATGCCGTTTTTCAGTCATTACTGAAGCAGCGTAAGTTGCGCGGCGCGATTGATTTTGAAACGATTGAAACACAAATTCAATTTGGCAAAGATGGCAAAATAGATCAAATTGTACCGGTACAGCGCAATGACGCGCATCGTTTAATTGAAGAGTTGATGCTATTAGCGAATAAAACCACGGCAGAATACCTGTTAAAACATAACGCGGTGGTGCTGTATCGTAATCATGAAAGACCGGAAGGTGACAAATTAGAAGGTTTACGTGATTTCTTGAAAGTGTTCGGCTTGCGCTTGTCGGGTGGCGGCGAAACCACAGCAATGGATTACTCTAAACTATTGAGTCGAATTCATGGCAGAAAAGATTCACATTTATTACAAACTGTCTTACTGCGCTCATTAAAACAAGCCAAGTTTGAGACTGAAAATAAAGGTCATTTTGGTTTATCTTATGATGCTTATTGTCAATTTACCTCGCCGATCCGTCGTTACCCTGATTTAATTATCCACCGTGCAATTAAATACATTACTTCAGTAGATGCTAAAAAATCGTATCCCTATACTGTCGAAGCTATGGCGGGATTGGGTGAGCACTACTCAAACACTGAGCGCCGGGCGGATAAGGCCACACGCGATTCAGTCGATTGGCTGAAGTGTTATTACATGAAGGATAAGGTAGGTGAAACTTATAAAGGGATTATTAGTGACGTCACCAGTTTTGGCTTATTTGTGCAACTGGAGAATATTTATGTTGAAGGTCTGGTGCACATTGCGACCTTGAAGAATGATTATTATCATCATGATTCAACGCATCATCTATTACGCGCTAAGAAAAGCGGTAAAACATATCAGCTGGGCGATGAAATGACAGTGCTGGTTGCTAAGGTTAGTGTTGATGATCGGCGGATTGATTTTGACTGCGTGGATTGATTGGTTTGTCATCCGGGGTAATTGATTTGTCATCCCGGAAATTGCGAAGCAATTATCCGGGATCCAGGATAATATATGGATCCCGGCTCAAGGCCGGGATGACAGCAGAGAAGGTGGAATGTTTAAGTATAAAATAATATTTTTATTTCTATTCGGCTTGGGTGCTATCACTTCAGCATATAGCTATTGCAATTTACCAAACAGCACTGCTACCTATGACATCTATTCACGTAAAAGCCATGTCGGTAAAGTGCTAGAAACGATTACGCTTCATAAGCGGCACTTTGATGTAAAAAACAGTACTAAAATCGGATTTTTTCTGTTGAGTGATACGTTGAAGCAAAGCAGTGAAGGTACATTTGATAAGGATAACATTCAGCCCACGGCATATGAGTTATCGGACTTAAATAAAAAAACCAATAACTTCATTAATTTCTACCCTGACAGAAGCAGTATTCGTGGCACTTACGAATCGAATGTGTTTGAAATCAAGCAAAGTCATTGGCCTATTTACGACCCATTAAGTTATCAGTTAGCGCTGCGTTGTGAACTCATGAAGGGTAACTTTCATGAAAAAAGAATGCGAGTTTTTGATAAAAAGCGTGTGCACTTTTACGATTTAAAATTGGTATCGAATAACCAAACGATTAATACATCGATTGGCAAACTAAAGACTGTTGAGCTTAAGCTGCTGGTATTGCCTGAGAGGGTGTTCGCCTTGTTGTGGTTTGCGAAGTTTCGACACATGACTTTAGTGCAAAGCAGTGTGGTGAATTTGGGTAAAAACTCAGTGTTTAGTAGCATTAAATCACTGAAACAAAAATTTAAACCTTGAGCCAAACTAATTATTGGTGTTGGGCAAGTGCCCATGTGATATGTTCACGCACCATTTCATTGTGATAATTAATGCGAGATTGCAGGGCGTTAATGACGGCATCGTTGCTATCAGCATTACCTAATGCCACAGCTACATTTCGAATCCAGTTATCATATGAGCAGCGACGCATGGCGCTGCCTTGAGTGATTTTATCGTATTGTTCGGGTGTCCAGAGAAAGCATTCTACCAGTGTCATGTTGTCCAAACCATGACGCGGTAAAAAATCCAATTCTTTTGTGGGTTGCGCAAAGCGATTCCATGGGCAGCACAGTTGGCAATCATCGCAACCATAAATACGGTTACCAATAGCTTTGCGGAATTCCATTGGAATGGGGCCGGTATTTTCAATGGTTAAATACGAAATACAGCGACGTGTATCGAGCTGATAGGGTGCGACAATGGCTTTAGTGGGGCAAATATCCAAACACGCGGTGCAGCGGCCGCAATGTTCCGTTTCAACCGGTGGGTCGGTGGGTAACGGTATGTCAGTATACAGTTCGCCGAGAAAAAAATACGAGCCAGCTTTACGATTGATCAAACATGTATTTTTTCCGATCCAGCCTAACCCAGACTTGTTAGCAATTGCACGCTCCATAACGGGAGCGCTATCAACAAAGGCGCGATAACCAAAAGGTCCTACGCGTTGTTGGATCCACTGGGCGAGTTTATTCAGTTTTTTCTTCAGTACTTTATGGTAGTCGCGACCTAATGCGTAACGTGAAACATAGGCTTGTTGATTATCAGCTAGAATTTTTTCGCAATGCGCCTCGGCAGGCATATAGTCTAAACGTACAGAAATAATGGTCAGTGTGTTGGGTATGAGCTCAGCTGGTTTGGTTCGTTTTGTACCGTGTTTGGACATATAGTCCATGTCGGCGTGGTAGCCATTTTTCAGCCAATTCAATAAATGTTTTTCTGCCTGGTCAAGGCAGGTATCTGTAATTCCAACTTGTTGAAAACCAAGGGAAATTCCGTAGTGTTTGATCTCTTCAGCCAGGTTGGTAAAATCACTAGTTTCCATAATGAGATAGTTCACTTATGTCAAATTTAAACGATGGGCAAGACGTCGCTCTATTGTATCAAACTGAGCAAATAAGGCACTTAGAACAGTGGGGTGCTGAGCACGGTAATATGACTGAAGCCATGATGATGCAAGCGGCGGGTGAAATGGCATTTGATTGTTTGCATGAGCATTACCCAAACGCGCAAAATATTGCGGTGTGCTGTGGCAAAGGTAACAATGCCGGTGATGGTTTTGTGCTGGCTGAGACAGCGGCGCGTATTGGCTTGTCGGTGAGTTGCTTTTTAGTTGGTTCTACTGATGATGTTAAAGCAGGCCCTGCTAAAGAAGCAGCTATTCGCTGCAGTGAATTATCAATTGATTTCCAAACACTATCAGCGGACAGTGATTTTTCTGGTTTCGATATTATTGTTGATGCCCTGCTGGGCATTGGTTTATCTGGAGATGTTAGTGACGCTTATAAAAGTATTATCGAACACATTAATCATGCAGAAATTCCTGTGTTAGCACTGGATTGCCCATCGGGAATTAACGTCGATACAGGGGTCGCATTAGGTGCGTCTATTAACGCAGATATCACGGTGAGTTTTATCGCTGCTAAGTTTGGTTTATACACCCATCAGGGTTTAAATTGCAGTGGCAAAGTGATTGTGGCTGATTTAGGTTTTACGTCACAAGCCAAACAGTCGGTTAACGCAGTAGCCAAAGTGTTGCAAGCCAGTGAAGTTCAACCGTTATTGCCACGTCGTTGTCGTGACAGTCATAAAGGCAACTATGGTCACGTGTTAGTGATTGGTGGTGATTATGGCATGGGCGGCGCTGTGCGTATGGCGGCTGAAGCTGCGTTGCGAACCGGTGCAGGATTAGTATCCGTTGCAACCCGGCCGGAACACGTCACTGTGGTAAACGCCACACGCCCAGAAATTATGTGTCATGAAGTGATTAATACCGAAGATATTATCCCCTTAGTGGAGCGCGCTAATGTGATCGTATTGGGTCCCGGATTAGGGCAAGCGGAATGGTCGCAGGGATTGTTTGATGTAATTACAGCGACTGACTTACCGAAAGTAATGGATGCGGATAGTTTAAATATCTTATCAATGCAACATAAAAAATGTGATGATTGGATTTTAACACCTCACCCAGGTGAGGCGTCACGTTTATTAGGTGTTTCCTGTTCAGATGTGCAGAACGATAGGTTGCATAGTGTGCATCAACTGCAGCAGCGTTATGGCGGTGTGGCGATTCTTAAAGGCGCAGGCACGCTGATTCAATCGAATGATCAACTGACTGAAGTGTGTGATGCAGGTAATCCGGGGATGGCGACAGCTGGGATGGGCGATATACTTAGCGGTGTGTTGGGTGGTTTATTAGCGCAAGGTTTGACATTAGAGCAAGCAGCAAGTGCTGGCGTCTGGGTGCACGCGCACGCCGCAGATATAGCGGCGGATATCGGTGGTGAGCGTGGTATGTTGGCGACGGATGTGTTGGCTCATTTGCGTGAGGTGGTTAATCCACGATGAATGCAATTTGGCTCGACAATGAAGATGAGATGATGACCAAGGTTGCTCAACCTTTAGCTCAGCAATTACAGCTTGGTATGGTAGTATATTTACAAGGTAATTTAGGTGCCGGTAAAACGACACTGTGTCGTCAAATATTGCAGTGCTTGGGTTATAGTGGTCATGTTAAAAGTCCTACATATACCTTGGTTGAAAGCTATGAGTTGCCACAGTTTGGCACGATAAACCACTTTGATTTATACCGATTGAATGATCCCTTTGAATTAGAAAATATGGGCATTAGAGATTATATGGTCTCGGATGCGATTTGTTTGGTTGAATGGCCTGAAAAGGGTCAAGGTAATATCCCTGCAGCTGATGTGACCGTTACTATTGAAGTGCAAGATGAACGGCGTGTGATACATATCAGCCAGCAAGTAAATCTTAAGGATGAGCGGAGTGAGATGGATTAAACACATTGCGTTAGCAATGCTATTGTTATGGACAATAACGCTATCGGCCACGACGATAACTAACGTTCGCATGAATGATCTACCCAATCAATGGCAGTTTGTGTTAGATGCTAATAAACCGATTCAATACCGTTCATTTATGCTGAATAAACCGGCACGTGTCGTGATTGATCTGACGGGTGTTAAATGGCGAGCTAAGTTACCATCACAATTGTGGCGAGGCTCGGGCGTTACGGCAATGCGGGTTGGGCAGCGAGGTAAGCATAAAAAGCGCTTAGTATTGGACATGAGTGCTGACTACATGACTAAAGTGCATGCGCTAAATCCCAATAATAATCGATCGTATCGTTTAGTGATTAATGTCGCAAAGTATCGTCATAAAACCACGGTATTTAAGCGTGATAAAGCGATTGAAAACCTAAAGCAGCAGTTAGAGAGTCAGGTGGTCAATGAGGTCGCTTCATTAGTGAAGCATACGATATCGAAACCTAAAGCCAAAAAAAAATATGTGGCGCCAAAAAGCATGCCGGTGATGAAATCAACGCCCATCGCCGAGCCAGTAAAAAAAAGCTATAAACTACGCCAAGTGGTGATTGTTATTGATCCTGGTCATGGCGGTAAAGACCCTGGTGCAACTGGCCGTCGTGGTACACATGAAAAAAACGTGGTGCTGAGTATTTCGCGCCAATTGCAACGTTTGATTAATCAGCAGCGTGGATTTAAAGCGGTGTTAACACGTACCGGTGATTATTATCTGCCATTGCGCCGTCGCTTAGCGATTGCGCGAAAATATAAGGCGGACATGTTTATCGCTGTGCATGCGGATGCGTTTAAAAACCGAAAGGCGCATGGTGCATCGGTGTATGCGCTATCTGAGCGTGGCGCTACCAGTGAGGCGGCACGTTGGTTGGCGCAGCGTGAAAATAAATCTGAATTAATGGGCGGTGTTGATTTGTCTGATAAAGGCCATTTGTTACGTTCAGTATTAATTGATTTATCACAAACCGCTACGATTAGTGCGAGCTTGAAAATTGGTAATGACATGTTACATTCATTGCGCAGTGTGACGGCTTTGCATCACAGCAGTGTTGAGCAAGCGGCATTCGTGGTATTAAAGTCACCAGATATTCCATCATTATTGGTTGAGACAGGTTTTATCTCTAATCGTCATGAAGAAAATAATCTACGTTCGCGACGTTATCAGAAACGCATAGCTAATGCGTTAATGCGCGGTATTAAGCGTTACTTTGTTACTTATCCACCGCGGCATACGTGGTTGGCCTATTATAAAAATAAAAATTCATTAAAGGCGGCGTAATGTCAGCAATCCAAATATTAGATCCCTTATTAGCCAATCAAATTGCAGCGGGCGAGGTGGTTGAGCGACCGGCATCGGTGGTTAAGGAATTGGTTGAAAATTCAATTGATGCGGGCAGTACACAAATTACCATTGAATTGCAAAAAGGTGGTGTTGAATTAATCCGATTACGCGATAACGGCTGTGGTATTAGTAAGGATGATTTGACCTTGGCTTGTGTGCGTCATGCTACCAGCAAGATTGCCAGTTACCAAGATTTGACTGAAGTATTGAGCCTGGGTTTTCGTGGTGAGGCGTTGGCCAGTATTGCTGCGGTGTCTAAACTGAAGATATCGTCACGTGCCAATGGGTCTGATGATGCGTGGCAAGTGGCTACGAGTGGCACCGAAGGTGAGGTGGCGGTGATGCCAGCGGCGCATCCTGTTGGTACTACGGTTGAGATACGTGAATTATTTTATAATACGCCGGCGCGTCGTCGTTTTTTAAGAACTGACAAGACAGAGTTTCATCATATTGAATCGATCGTGTTGCGCCAGGCATTGAGTCGTTTTGATATTGCATTTCGACTTTCGCATAATGATAAACTAATGTTTGATTTACCAGTGGCGGACAGTCAGGCGGCACGCGAACAGCGCATACAAAAATTATTGGGGCAGGATTTCGTGCAAGCGGCATTGGCGATTGAATATGAAGCGGCGGGTTTGAAATTAACCGGTTGGATTGCCAGTGCAGAATATAATCGAGCGCAAGCGGATCAGCAATATTGTTATATTAATGGTCGTTTTATTCGTGACAAGATGATTATGAGTGCGGTAAAACAAGCTTATCGTGATGTGATGTTTCACGGCCGGCACCCGGCTTACGTACTGTATTTGCAATGCGACCCAACGTCAGTGGATGTTAATGTGCACCCAACCAAACACGAAGTACGCTTCAGGGATGGTCGTACTGAATACCGATTTATTATGACTTCTATTCAGCAAGCGTTAGAGTCGTTACGCTTAGGCGGCATGGATGTGGATACGGATACGGGTGAAGTGCTTACAGCTGCAGCGCCGGCGGTTACAGCGCCTGTTAAACCGGTTATGCAAAACGAAGTTCGTGAGCAGGTGGCTTTGCCGCTGGCTCCCGGCTCGGAGGCCGGGATGACAGCTCGGTCGGCGGATGTGACAGCTCGGTCGGCGGATGTGACAGCTCGGTCGGCGGATGTGACAGCTAGGTCGGCGGATGTGATAGCTAGGTCGGCGGATGTGATAGTTCCGTCGCTGGATGTTAAAAATCGTCCAGCTCCAGTTATGCAGCGAAGCACGGCGCAACTTAATGATGCTTTAGCAAAACTGCAGCAACCAGTAACGGTGGTTGTTAAAGAGTGTGCAAAGCAACCATTAGGTGTGGCGATTGCGCAATTGCATAATACTTATATCTTGGCGCAAAACGAGGAAGGTTTAATTGTTGTTGATCAACATGCCGCGCATGAACGCATTTGTTTTGAGACAATGAAACAACAGCTGGCCGAACAAGCAATGCCATCTCAGGCATTATTGGTGCCGGTTGATATTAATTTAACGTCAACTGAAATGCTGCACTTAGAAGATGAGTTGTCTTCATTGCAGCAGTTGGGTTTTGCGATCGAGGCGATGGGTGACACGATGGTGGTGGTTCGTGAGATACCAACACTGTTACATAAGGCGGATATTGCCGCGTTAATAAAAGACATTGCTGCCGATGTGCAGGTAATGTCGGAATCACAGCGCGCGGAAAATCATCTGCATTGTTTGATGGCTAATATGGCTTGTAAGTCTGCGATTAAGGCCAACCATCCTTTGACCTTAGAAGAAATGAATCATATATTGCGTCAAATGGAGTCCATTCCACATGGCGGCTTGTGTAATCATGGTCGACCAGCGTGGAAGCAATTCGATAAACGTGAAATTGACCGCTGGTTTTTACGCGGTCAATAATACACTATCGATTACAGGCAAATGCGGCGGTTAATCCTATCGTAGTTGCTGCGACATCAATAACCTTGCTTGAAATGCCATCATCAAGGCCCTTATAGATACCGCGAATGATCCACTCAGCCGCTAACCCTGCCGCGGCGCCTTTGACTAGTCGATACAGTGAGCACGCTGCTTTCGCTTGTTGCACTGGTGTGAGTACGCTATCTTTTGCATCACCAGTCTCGACATCTCCATGTGATCGCAAACGACTATCATTAATCTCAGCTTGCATCTTTTCGTTCTCTGCAAACAGTAGCGGTTGGCTGTCGATGCTTGCGTCACTTGGAAATGATCGCAACTCTAATCCAGCCGCTTTTGTGCGTGGCGCACAGCAAGCATGATAAATCTGTGAGGCGATTTGTGCGACAACAAATACGCCGTATTTGCCTAAATCAGTGGCTAGATCTACATCAGCTGAATCCGTTAGTGTTTTATGTATGGCAAAGGTAAGTGTAATGGCCGCAGCGACGGGCAGTAAACCCATATACAGGTTGCGATTAATGCGGCAAGAGGCTTCTTGCCTCAGTACACCTGATTCAACTCTGTTAGCAGGGTCATTTATGCCGCCTGCATGATTTAAATGCCTTTTCCATAGTGATTTTTTACTGCCTGGGAAGCTCTCACCCAGTTGTTGGCTAAGTTCAGAGCGGTCTTTAAATAGTTCTTGTGATTGTTTTTCTCTTAGCTTATCTGCCGCAGAGCTAAATTTATAACGTGGATCATCTTTCAAAGCTCTACTTGCTACTTGCACAAGCATCATTTTATTACTCGAATAGGCATTAAATGCTATAGTCCCTACCCAAATGCAGATAATGAGCATGATATTTTCGACTTGGCTTTTAATGTGTTCGCGTACTATGGCATTAAATAAGGTAATGGTGGTATGTACGGTGAAAGCTGTTAATGCCGTGTTGACTAATACAATACCAGCCGCGGCTGCCACGCGTTTTTTATGGTTTTTGGCATCAGCAAAGATGGGTGGTGCATTGCGATACAAAGCTAGTTGGCTGATGGCATTGCTGTATTTATCGGTAAACATCATGGCCAGGCCGAGGTTGGCTATGGTGGTGCCAATAAATGACATCAGCTTCATTGGTTTCAGGCCGAAACTATCAGAAAAAAATGGTACCAGTGCCATAATGACGCTGGAATATAGGGTGATGAATAAGCTTTTTTTCAACCGAGCTTGGGCTGCGGCATGTGTTAACGCTTTACTGTGATCGTGAGACAGTAATGCAGCATTCTGATAGAAGTTATTTTTTTCTGACAATAACGGTAAGGTTGAGCCATTCTTACTAAATTCTACTTCACGTGCTAATTGGCTATCGGCTAATTGTTGTCGCATAAATGCTTCAATGTCGCGGTCAAGGCTTCTGGCTAAGTAGTATTGTTTGGCGCGGTTCGGACCCAATGCAATCATCCAATCACTGATGGCATCTTGGGATAAAGCTGTGCATTTATTCAAAAAGGCTTGTGTGCCGTAGTAATGAAAAAATAAATTAGCAAAAATCAGGCCAGCATAACCTGCGGGGGTATTAACAAAGCTTAACGGGCTATTGGCTAGTGTCGGTGCGATATCGGCATAGATAACCGAGGCGAATGCTGAGCCTGCGGTATATATAACCGACTTACCTACACCGGCAAGGGTCGGTAGGTTATCTCTGTCTATTTTTGAAACCTCGGTACCGCGACACTTTGCAATAGCTACGCGTGTGGTTGCGGCGATAGAGCTGGCAGCATTTTCTAATGGTTCACCTCCAATAACAAACATAATAAAAAAGTTCATAAGAACCGAGCTGCCGGTATTAATATAAGTAAAAGCATCGCGCTCATCTTCAGGGACTTGGAATAAGTTCGGTCCAAAATAAATAGTAATGCCGTAAATGGCCGTTAATGCCGCCATAGTCATACCGACATGTTTTGCGCTGATGCTACATTGTTGTTTTTTTGACTGAACTTTTCCTGCAATAACGCTGTCCGTATTCAAGGTAACTTCTTGTTGATCTTCTGCGATTGGCATTTTGTTTACTCCACCCCGATTCAATTAAAAATACCATGATTAATAATTGACACATTCAATAAAACTAGGAATAAAATTGTTTAATTAATTATCCCTTATGCAATCGCGCATGATAGAATCATTGCATGAGGTTTACAACAGTACAAAAAGTGATTTGCCTAATGGGGCCCACTGCAAGCGGAAAAACCGCTACCGCCTTCCGTTTAGTTGATGACGATAATGCCGAAATAGTCAGTGTGGACAGTGCCATGATCTATAAGGGTATGGATATCGGCACTGCAAAGCCCGATAAAACCACACTAGAAAAATACCCGCATCATCTGGTTGATATTATTGATCCGGCACGGCGTTATTCTGTCGCCGAATTTTTAAAAAATTGCCAACAGGCAATTACTGATATTCAAGCGCGTGGCAAGTTACCGTTATTGGTGGGTGGTACGATGATGTATTACCGTTGTTTGCAATTTGGTTTGTCGACATTGCCAAGCGCTGATGAAAATACGCGTCAGCAGTTAACTGAACGCATGCGGCAAAATGGTTTGGATGATTTGTATCAACAACTGCAGCAAGTGGATCCGCAATCAGCGCGACAGATTAAACCGACGGATGCGCAACGCATTCAGCGCGCACTAGAAGTGTATTTAACCAGTGGAGTAGCGTTGTCACAATTACAGCAACAAGCTGAAGTGGAATTGCCACCTTATCAATTTATCAATATTGTGTTGTCGCCCGATGATCGCCGTGTTTTACATCAGCGCATCGAGCAGCGATTCGATGCCATGTTAGCGCAAGGTTTTATCGAAGAGGTGGAGGCGCTGTATCATCGCGGTGATTTGAATAGCGATATGCCTTCAATGCGTTGTGTGGGTTACCGCCAAGCTTGGCAGTATTTGGCTGGTGAATTATCGAAGGATGACATGCGCGAACGCGCGATTATTGCTACACGGCAGTTGGCCAAACGACAATTGACTTGGTTGCGCGGTAAATGGTCCGATGCGCACTGGTTTAATTCCTCTGCTGACATTGATTTATCCTTTCTTTCAGAAACTTAGCCCTCTAGAAAATACCTAACAGATATGATATTATAACCATCAAATATAACTATAGTAATCGAATGAGTAGTGCAGATGGGTATGGTAGTGATGTCTCGAATGGTGGAAGACCGTTCGGCAGATGAGGATTTTAGAGCAAATCATGGCGCGGTATACGATCAATTGATTACTGTCATGAGACAGTCGGAGTTGACGCGTGGCGCGCACTTGAAGCGTGTAGGTGTTGTCCTCAGTTTGCGTATCGGTAAAAAAGCCAGGCTGCTAGCAACGAAGCAATATATCAGTGGCCAGATGGTCTGGGTATTGTTAGAGCTGTTACCTAACCATGAATATGCTAAGGCGCATTTTTTAAAACCCGGTGTAAAGCAACGATTTTTCGAAGCAAATGCCGATCGTTTGACGGCATTGGTGCTGTCGGGCGATGAATCCCGTGTGTTAAGTATTGCTGATGAAGCAGCGGCAGGAGCTGGTGCTGGTGCGGGAGCAGGAGCCTGTGCTGAACCGGTAGAAGTTTTGCTATATAACCGTGAATTGATTCACTTAACCGATACGCAAGACGAGTGTTTGCAGCGCCTTATTCAAGGTTTAAGCCATGAGCAATTTATTGGGTTGGTGGCTGGTGAGCCAGGCTCGGGTAAGACACTGCTCGCGAAGCAAGTCATTGAAGAGTTGTTGGCATCTGCTGCAGCGGCGCCACCTTCGGTGTTTTATATTGCTGAGTCTGAAAAATTACGCGCAGAAATGGCAAAACAGTGCGGGCTTGCTGCTGCAGCGGTTCAGTTTTGTGGTTACCGAGACATGCTGGCACAAGCGGGAGTACTGCTAGATGAACTAGAGCCCGTGGGTGATGACCAGTTACATCAGACGTTTGCTGTCGCGCAAGACAAGGCGCAACAAGCTTTAGGTCTTGCTGAGAAATCGGGCGGTATGAATGAAGCTGAGCAGGCGATGCTATTAGCTATGACGACCATGAGTTTTGAACAATTTCGTCAAGAGTGCATGGTGATGGCTGGTATTACTGACCAAAATGAGAAAGGGCTTAAGCAATACCAAGGCATAGGCGGTAGCCATTCACTGCTGCATGGTAATCCTCAGTTACAACAATATGTATGGACTGTCTTTCAACAGTTTATGTCTGATTTAAAAGCGCATAAACAGTATCATTTAAAATTAAGCCGTTTTGATGTAGCAAAATTAGCGGGTAATCCAGTGCTAGTGGTTGATGAAGCGCTGGATTTGTCGCGGGTACAGTTGCAAACTTTAGTGGCGATGGGCGCAAGGACGACATTGTTAGGTGATTACAACCAAGACTTGACGCATACATCGCACTCTATGGAGTTTATCAGCCAATTAATCCGCGAGTCGGGAGTCGCGCATACCTATATTGGCAAGCTGACTCACACGTATCGCTGTGCTACCAATATTGCGCGCATTGCTAGTCAGTTGCTGCGTTTTAAACAGCTCGTAATATCTCATGGTTCAGATTTAGTCAATACAGTTGTGGAGTCGGCGCTAGACATGACCGGCACGGTATCCGTGGTTACGCCGCGTCATATGGGTGATGTAGAAGCGTTGTGTAACAATATTCATACGGCAGTTATTTGTCATGATGGCAATAAAGTATTCGCAAAAAATGATTTAAAAACCGACTTGCTTTTTACCGTGAATGAAATTAAAGGCCTTGGATATAATCGCGTAGTCATCTATGACTTGGTATCAGAGGCTACGGCGAAGCGTTTGTTACAAATCATTGGTGGTGGTAAGAAAAAAAGAAATGAGATACGTGTAGAAGATAAAGCGCTTATCACTGATTTAAATAATTTATTTACCGCTGTGAGTCGCGCTGAGTTGGAATTGATTGTTGTTAATAAATCATCGCATCCAGCGGTGAATCAGTTTTTAGATACGTTGTTAGCAGGCGTGGTAATAACACCGATCAACAAAGTGGCGGATGCCGTTGGTCCATCGACGCGAGAGGAATGGTTGCAAGAGGCAAGTCGTTTGCGCCGTGAAGGTAAATTAACACAGGCAGCAAGCATTGAGCAGAAGTATATGCCAGTAATGCTTGATCGACCGGCTGTGTCAGAACCACTTCATGCATCGGCTGTTGAATCTAAGCGTGAAGCACGATTAAGGTCGTTAGCAGTAAGCCAAACGGATGTGGTCGTTGCAGGTAAAGGTGGTAGGCAACGAAGGAAAAAGAATAAAGGTAGGCGAAAAATTGTGGCTGCACCCGTTACACCTGCCTTATCAGTGCCAGATAAGCCGACTGCTGTCGTTGCTGAGGCGGCGACACAGGTGAAATCAACAGATGGCGAATTTGTGGTGTCGTTTAAGGTTGGGAAAAAAGGTAATAGGGCAGTGTGTCATATTGATTTTTCAGTCATGTTGACGTCACAACAAATCAAGCTACTGACTAATAAAAAAGTACGCAGGGAGGTGTACAATAAAATAGGCATTAACCATCTGCGTGCGTTACTGTTGGCGCCAGTGACTCCGACTGGTTTTAACGCGAACGCTTATTGCGATTTTATACAGTCGTTTTTTGCCGGCCAGTCAAGTATAACGGCTGAGTATTTAGCCTTCGCGGGTAATGAAGGTGTTTTGCAACCGGTTGCCGATGCGGCTAAGAGAATACAAAAAAGTGTTGCTTTGCAATTAGCGCACTGTGATATTAAAACCCGGTTTATATTGGTGGCTAATTTTTTGCCGCTGATGCTGCAAATTGCCAGGTATAATAATCACCTTGCCTTAGTTGTTATTCAGCACATGAGGCTGTTGGCTGCCGATCCAAGAGGGACGAGTAGTTTGACGCGATTGCGTATTTATATGCTGCAAGCCCCAAACATATGTTTAGCGATACTGGATTTTGCAGCAGCCAATACACTGATGAGCAGAGAAATTGCAGCTCTACTCAAACAAAATGATATGTCAGTTGAGAAGACCAAAACAAGCATCCTGCACCATATATGCATGGATGGTAAGGAGCCATTAATAGCTGTTAAGTTGTTTGGCTTGGCAAAAAATTGCAGCTATATTCGTGACGCGCTATTAGAGGGGTTGTGGAGTAGCGATATTGATCTGGGTGCAACAGCTTTTGAATGTTTGGTGAGTAGTAACTCACAAGCTGTATTGACGCTTTGTTATATCGCTGAGAGTGATGATGCCATGATGGAGCGCATCATTGCATGCTTGGATCGCATGTGGTCTCCATCAGTTGAAAGCGCTTCATCGGTTGCTGTGAGTATTTTTAATGCCATCCTAGCGCGTTGTCCCCAGGCTTTTGATAGGCTGTGTATGCTAGCGATTTCGCGTGACCAACTGGCTGATAAAATAATTACCCTACTAAGGAATCAGGTTTTTTTTGGCGAGTTACTGGTTGCCAGGTCAGGTGTGCTAGCTCGGTTATTGCCGCTGGCTATTATGCACCCGGAAGCCTCTGCTGTTCTGGTCCAGTACATGAATCATGTCGATATATTTAGTTATCGTAGCGCGGTTGCTCATGCTACTGACGGTAAGCCAATGCCATTTATGGTGATGCTGGTGATTTATAAGCAGTATGAGCTATCATATGCAGCCGTGGTCGAGTTGGTCAAACATTGCGGTGGGGATGTTGTTAGTCAGTTTGTTCAATTGATGCTTATGGAAATTGGCGCCGGGAATACTTGTTTGCATGCGGTGGCGGTGAACTATCCTGAGATATTGATGACGCTGTGTCAATATATGCTGGATGATGCAAGGTGGCGTGGTTTGCTGCCTGCGTTATACAAAAAAAATGATAGTGGTGTGGCGCCGCTTGAGAGGCTGCCTGATGAGCAAATCAGCACATTGCGCGAGAGTCTGAGGGCATTACAAGCTGGCGACACTGCAGGTGTGGCTCGGGATTCATTGTCGCTATTTAGCAGTCGTCCGCGTGATGAGGGGGCGGGGCGGACTGATGCTGTGGATGTGCTGGATGAATGGTTGCCACCAGGCCTGGCATAACTGATTAGACCTGTATTGTTTTCCTGCCTGAGTCTGTTATAGTCGCCGTTGGTCTATGGCAGTGTGTGATGGAGACAAATGGCCAATAAAAAACTGTTATTGCAGGTCTGGACAGTTTGTGCATTAGGTTTGTTTATCGATGGCTATGGTTTGTATATTGCATCCGTGGCGGAACCTTTTTTCCAGCGACAATTCCAACTGAGTTCCCTATGGCTAGGCTTGGCACAAGCCGCTGCACCTATGGGTGCAGCAATTGGTGCGATTTTAATTGGTCCACTTTCTGATCGTTTAGGTCGAAAATCCATGTTGGTGGTTAATTTTATCATGTTGGTTGCAGCCGCTTTATTAAGTGCGATTGCTTGGAATGCTATCAGTCTTGTGTTATTTCGGTTTTTTGTCGGCTTAGGGGTTGGTGCCGACTATCCGTTAAGTGCGGCGTATTTGGCTGAAATGTCACCGAATCGATCGCGCGGAAAATTAATGGCCTCGGCTATGTTTGTCAATTGCTTGGCGGCGCCAGCTGCCGTAACGGTTGGATTTATTATATTTACAATATATCCCCACATTGATGCGTGGCGTTATTTTTTCGCTTTTGGTGCTATTCCTGCCATGGTGTGTTTGGCGCTACGTGCTAACTTACCCGAAAGTTTGATGTGGCGAGTGATGCAACGTTTAACGCCTAAAGCCAAGCAAACCTCGGGCGCCTTATATCGCCGCTTATTCGAACCACGCTATTTGTTGATTACCATTGCATTAACCGGTAGTTGGTTTTTTATGGATGTTTCCTATTATGGTGTTGGTTTGTTTACACCTGCACTGTTAAGTGCGTTTCATTTATCGACTGCTAATGATTTTTTGGTGGATATGGTGAGTATTGTTAAAAGTACGATGGTAGTCACGGCTTTTGTTGCGATGGGGGCGTTATTATCGATTGGGTTGATTGATAAAATCCCCCACGTTCGTTTACAACGTATTGGTTTTTTTGGTGGCTTTATTGCGCTGTTACTGCTGGGTTTTAGTCAGCATTTTACTGCTTCGTATACGACGGCTTTAGTAGTGAATTGCTTTATTGTCTATAACATCTTCATTAATTTAGGGCCGGGTATTACCACTTACCTTTTACCGACAGAGTACTACTCAACACATATCCGCGCTACCGGACATGGTGTGGCTGCTGGTATAGGTAAATTGGGCGCATTTGTCGGTACGTTTTTTTTGCCAATATTGCAAGAAAATATTGGTGTGCATAGAACGGTGTTGATATTGGCTCTGACTTTGCTGTTAGGCTATGCCTGTACGCACTTGCTAAATAAATGCAAACCGGCTGAAGATTTACTAAAAAGTGAAGAGTCGCCAGTGCCTGAACTGGATGTGTATTGAAGTGATTGCAACGGTTTTTAACGTCAACTGAAAATTGATGTTTACACACTGTTGAGGTGGTTAACCTAAACGTGTTGTGTTACAACGATTATAGGATGGCAGTTTATCTGCGAGCTTTTATAAAGTTTTTAAACGACTGCCTGTCTGCTGTGCCGTGGGAGGCTAGTGTTGTTTGATTCGTTCATTCCGCACTATTCAGAGAGGAGCAGCAGCAACAGGCCTACAAAGTACAGCGTAAACAACTTAGCTAATCTGACAGGTTAAGTGTGTTGGAGTCGATTTTTTTATTTCGATGGGGTGGGTGCGCGTTGAGCTTCTACATGTTCAGCGCTTTTGTGCCCGGCAGTAGGCCTGGTTGCAGTAAGAATACTATGCGTATGCAGGGCAGAATGTGTCGCCGGCACAATTGAAAACTGACCACTGCTGGTTACTTCAACAAACGGGTCCTGGCCATGCGCTGCATATGTCTGCGATAAACCATATAAAAGTTCACTTGTTAATTCAGTATCATTTCTCTGTGTGGCTAGCCACTTCGATTCATCAGGAACCGGTTCGCATGTCGTACAAGTTATCAATAAGCTCTCTTGGGCTCGTTCTACAGCATGTTTTGCTACACCCGTCTTACATTCGCTGAGTAGCGACAGGCAGCTTTTTGTATATACCTCAATGGTAGGCTTAACAGGTTCATCGGACATGGAACACTTCAAAGCATGTTCTCGTGCTCCATATAGAACGGTCCTCACAAATAACAATTCAATCTCTTCCGCGATACGGTGCGTATTGTTGGCGTTAGTAATGTCACTGACGTAGTTTTCGAAACTTGGCATAGGAATTATCTCATCTGATAGAGGGCGTCATATAATAACATAATGATGGTGAGTTAGGGGTTGTTCCATTAAATCTCGAGCTTATTAGTGATTACTGCGGCACTTATTTTACTTCTGCTGATATTTTAAAATACATTCCTGAAAATGCGCGCGAAGCATTTGCCATTAGTGCTGAACGACAGCTTGATCTTCGGGATATTGATGTGACTGCTGAATTGCAAGCAATGATACAAGAAGAGCTGCAAAATAATGCACAAGCATGCCGTAAATAGTGTACGCCTGGCTCGAGTCAGATATTAGTACATTCAATGTATGGTAATTAATAATTAGCGTTTTTTAGGGTTGCGCTAGTGATGTACTCTATCCACGTATGTTAATAATAAGCTGAGTGGGTAAATAGTATGAATGACGAAGCGTTTGAGGCGTTAATTAGCGAATTTAATTTGATTAATTATGATCAGTTCGATGAATTCAATCAGGCCGTAAATTTTGATGAGTTATCGCATGATCAGTTAAATAGACTGCTTAAAGCGTGTATAACGGATGGTCGATCATATATTGTTCTGCTTGTTCAAAACAATCCTCAACAGTTAAAGATAATATTTGATAAGTACTATTCCTCTATAGCTAAATTTATTTTGCTACAAACGCGATGTAGGGATGATGCGACTCCTACGATGTATCTGGCTCAATTCACCCCGGATTACCTTGCGATTTACTGGGGCGATCTATCGATGCATCAAAGGGTTCAATTATTATCGTTAAAAAAAAATGATGGTTGGGCGGCGATAACGCACGTGGTTTGCCATCAGCCTGAGTATCTTGCGACGTGCTTGCATGGCTTATCCACTGACCAAAGGATTCAACTATTGTCAATTAAAAGCAACAAGGGCTGGATGGTCTTAATGCTCATGGCTTATCATCATCCGCATCATTTTATTGCATGCCTGAATGGGGAGTTGATAAAGGAAAGGGGTAGGTTATTGTCACTTGAAAATGCTGATGGCTTGACTGCTTTATTGGTTTTGGCCCGTTATCACCCTGCTGATCTTGTTGCCGTTTTGAGTGATTTTTCACTGGCTCAGCGCTTTAAATTACTAAACACTAGAAATAGTAATAATCTTTCTGTAGTAGATGAGTTGGTTGCACCCGAGCAATCATGGCCGATCATTTTGAGGGTTTCTGCAGCCGCTAATCCCCTAGAAAAAATTAGAAATATATTGTTCGCTGAGCCCCCGGAAAAAATTCAAGATGATTTAGACATACTATTAAGGTTGTACATAAAAATGCAAAAATCGGCTTTTCAAAATGCAGTCTTTAGCGGTAATTTAAGGCACAAGATTGATGGTGCATCGGTATTACTGCAAGCGTGTGGTGGCGAAACTGCTGCCGATTTTGTTGATATATCCAGCGAGGTAATGGAAAAGGCCTTGCTAGAAAAACGCTGGAATCGCAGTGCGTCTACCTTAACAATGCTGTTTAACATATTTAAATTCAAATACCCTAATTGTGATATTAGGTATTCATGGAGGGTTGAGCAAAAACTGCAAGACGTCCTTTCGGTTGAAACAGTCGGCGTACAAATGAAACGATTACCGTCAGTTCTGCCGTTACCGCAAGCGCCACCGCCGAATTATGATGAGGTGATGGGCTGCACTAGTCAAACTGCTGCGCAGGGTGATTCGCTAAAGGTAGTGATTGATCCACCACCCAGTTATGATCAGGTGATGAATGACGCTGGTCGCACGGTCGTGTCGTCTGTTTCGTTAACAGGGGTTAGCGAATTGCCCAACGAGCAATTTATGCGTAACGAAGGGGAGCCGTGTTTTCTTCAGGAAGAGGTGTTAGCGAATAAGCCTGCGGTAGAAGAAACCAAAGCAACTATAAGTCCTTACGCTGCAATGACAGTGTTCGAATGCCTTAAATTACCAAGGGCACCAACAGCTCAATTGACTGATATGAATGCTGAGCTTGAAAAGGAGTGTGTGGCCATAGGTGTGCTATTCCCATAGGTGATCCTTCGGAGGGAGGGATGACTAATACTGTATTTTGTGTATAATCGCCGCCATGAGAACATCCAAAGATTCATTTATTGATCGTCATCGCGGCGGAGAGCGCGCGTTGTTGATGTACGTCGACTGCAATAACGGCGATGACTACGAAGAATTCCTTAGCTTGGCATTTTCGTCAGGCATTAAAGTCATTGATGTAATGAAGGTTAAGCGTAAACGACTTGAAGCCACCTACCTTATTGGTAAGGGCAAGGTTGATGAGTTGGTTGATCGTGTTAAGCAGCATGAAATTGAAGTGGTGATTACCAATCGTACATTAACACCAGCGCAAGGCCGTAACTTAGAAAAACGTACGGAATGTCGGGTGTTGGATCGAACCGAGTTAATTCTTGATATCTTTGCTAGCCGTGCGCGCAGTTACGAAGGCCGCTTACAAGTTGAGCTGGCTCAACTGCAACATTTATCCAGCCGTCTAGTGCGTGGTTGGACTCACTTGGAACGCCAAAAGGGCGGTATTGGTTTGCGCGGCCCGGGTGAAACCCAATTAGAAACCGATCGACGTTTATTGGCGATGCGCATTAAGTCACTCAAGAAGCATTTAGAAAAAGTGGTGAAGCAGCGTGAACAAAGTCGACGTGGCCGTAAAAGGGCACAAGTGCCAACGGTATCGTTGGTGGGGTACACCAATGCGGGTAAGTCGTCATTATTTAATCGTTTAACCGATGCCAGTGTCTATGCCAAAGATCAATTGTTTGCCACATTGGATCCGACATTACGCCGGGTAAAACTAGCGCCATATGGCGATGTGATTTTAGCGGATACCGTAGGTTTTGTGCGTGATTTGCCGCATTCATTGGTGGCGGCGTTTCGCGCCACATTAGAAGAGGTGTGTCAGGCAGATTTATTGTTGCACGTGGTTGATGCATTTGATGAGCAGCGTGATGACATGATGGTGGCTGTTAATGCAGTGCTGAAAGAAATCGAAGCCGATGATATTCCTCAGTTGCAGGTGTATAACAAAATTGATTGCCGTGATGGTTTTGAACCGCGCGTTGACGTTGATGAAGCCGGTAAACCTGTGCGCGTATGGGTTTCAGCATTGACGGGTGATGGTTTTGATTTATTGCAACAGGCGATTATCGATCGGCTAGCCGTAGAAATGATTCGTACAACTATTACATTGGCACCCGAACAAGCACGTGTGCGTGCATTATTGTATCAACGCGGCGCTGTGTTAAACGAACAAGTCACCGAGCTTGGTCATTGGCAGGTTGAAATAGAAGTTGAACAAGAATTACTTGACCAGCTAATGCACAATACGCGCGCTAATGACGATTAATAACAGCAATTGTTAACTCTTGTTTGAATGGTATTACTGTTTAGCGTAAAATCATTCTTTCTTAAAGTATTTTTTTGGAGTGACAGCCTGATGGCTTGGAATGATGACAACAAAGATAAAGATCCGTGGAGTGGCCGTGGTAATAATGACGGAAGCCCGCCAGATTTAGGTAAAATTTTTGGTAATGCGTTTAAAAAAGCCAAAGCAAAAGCTGGAGGTTCCGGTGGATCGGGCGGTGATGAAGACAGTAACCGTGGTTTAGGTATTATTATCGGCGCAGTTGTCGCAGTGATAGTTGTGTTGTGGTTCCTATCGGGCATTTTTGTTGTGCCACCTACGGATCAAGCGGTCGTGCTGCGTTTTGGTAAATACATGGAGACGGTTGGTCCAGGTATGCACTGGATACCACAGATGATTCAGTCTAAATATGAAGTGAATGTGCAACAAATTAATTCATTTGATTACCAATCAGAGATGTTGACCGAAGATGAGAATATTGTGTCAGCGACGATTGCTGTGCAATACCGCATTGGAAATCCAGAGAACTTCTTATTTAATGTAGTTGGTCCGATAAATACGTTAAAAGAGGCTACATCAAGTGCCTTGCGTCAGGTGGTTGGCGAAACAACGCTGGACGATATATTGACGATTGGTCGTCAAAAAGTGCGTTCTGAAGTGCAGCAGCAATTAACCTCTATCTTAACCAGCTACAAGACTGGTATTGAGGTTACGGATGTGAACTTACAGCCTGCCAAACCACCAGCAGAAGTAACAGCAGCATTTGATGATGCGATAAAAGCGCGTGAAGATGAGCAAAAGTATATTAATCAGGCAGAAGCTTATGCGCGCCAAGTAGAGTCTAAAGTGAAAGGGCAGGTAGCACGTATCCAACAAGATGCTAAGGCTTACAAGCAGCAGATTGTATTAGAGTCGCAAGGTAAAACTGCACGTTATTTAGCTTTATTAGTGCCTTACAAATTAGCGCCGGCTGTGACACGTGAGCGTATGTACTTCGATGCTATCAGTCAAATTTTAGCGAATACTGTTAATGTGTTTGATGAAACCAACGGCCGAAATATTTTATATTTACCGGTGGACGGCAAACACAGCGTTAAAGCTAACAACACACCACAAGTGCCGTACCGTGCTGAAGTGTCAGCGAGCAGCACATCAAGTCATATCAATGGTTCGTCGAATGCGCGTACCGCAGCATTTGCCGCTGATGGTGCTTTGTTCCCTAATCGGCCTAGCAACTCTAATCCATACGGAGATCTAAACTAATGTCGGCAGTTAAAACATTTTTTATATTTCTCGCCTTTATCGTATTGATTGTACTGTATTCAAGCTTGTATACCGTATATGAAGGTCAACATGCTTTGGTATTGCGTTTGGGTAAATTGGCAACGGATAAGCAGGGTACCGTTAAGGTGTTTTCCCCTGGTTTACATGCTAAGCCGCCATTTATTACGACAGTTCGTGATTTTGATACGCGCTTGCAAACCTTGGATGTTGAGTCTAAGCGTGTGTTAACTGCTGAGCAAAAATACGTGTTGGTAGATTACTACGCAAAATGGAAGATTGATGATCTGCCATTGTATTACAAGCGGACAATGGGCAATGCTGGCACTGCTCAAGTGTTGTTGTCACAAAAAATCAATGACGTTTTACGTGCCGCTTTTGGTAAGCGTACCATTAGCGAGGTTGTCTCTGGTGAGCGCAGTAATATCATGACCATGCTTAAGGATGTAGCCAACAAAAGTGCTGCAAAGTTGGGTATTGCCGTGACAGATGTGCGTATTAAAGGCATTGAGCTACCTAAACAAGTGCGTAATTCGGTGTTTCAGCGCATGAGCACTGAGCGTGAACAGGTAGCGACTAAGCATCGCTCACAAGGTCGAGCGCAAGCTGAAGCCATTCGAGCCAACGCGGATGCTAATGTGACTGTGAAAATGGCAGAAGCCAAAACCAATGCTGAAAAAACTCGTGCAAAAGGTGATGCAACTGCTGCAGATGTTTATGCGAAAGCTTACAACAAAGATCCTGAGTTTTATGCTTTCTATCGTAGCTTGCTAGCCTACAAAGATGTATTCAGCCAAAAAGGCGATGTCATGCTGTTGAATCCGAAGAGTCACTTCTTTAAATATTTTGATAGCTTGAAGCAACAGAAGGTTTCATCGGTAGCACATACCGCTTCTTAATCTTGTCATCCCGGGTACTGACTTGCTTGTCATCGCAGGTACTGACTTGCTTGTCATCCCGGCCCCCGAGCCGGGATCCAGTCAAATCACACAATCCTGGCCTGAGACGGGATCCACGCTAAGGGAAATACGATAGTTTAGCTGTTCGCCTTGATGGCATGTCCAGTGCACCTAAACCAGTATCATTCATATCAATGCATAGTAATAAATATAAAGCGTTACTCATAAAGCAGTGAAACATGCTTAAATTACCATTATATAAAGTAAAGAGTTACTGTTATGCGTGATAACATTCCAAGTTTAGAAGAATTATTAATCTCAGCAAGGCTTGAGCATAAGAAATATGAAAAATATACACGTGAATTATTGGATCAATTTTTTAGTCTTAAGCAGTTAATAAAAGATAGGTTGAAATTAAAACAAATCGATCTTGACGAAAGTTTTTCAAATTTAAAAGATCCAAAAGATTATAACGTAAATGATCCCAATGAATACAATGTATTGTTAATGGCATATATCGTTAAATATACAATCGCCATTGAGCGTCCAACCATAGATGATTATACAGCGGCTATTACCTCCTTATACCCGATATACCAACACCTTCAAGAATACCATTTCCCCTTTGGTGGTACTTTTCGTGGGCTCAATACGCGCCACTTACCCAATCAACTGCCGTATTATTTCAGCACAATTGATAGGAGCGATAGACGCTATCAGTATGCTGTAAAACGCAATATCACTAAAGCTATGCGTGGTTTAAAGGCTGCTAGGGCAACGACAAAAAAACGTAGAAACCCATTAGTAAGAGCCTGTTATAGTGTCTTGCGCTATATTGGTAAGATTTTTGGTGTGGTTTCAACAACAGTTAATGAAAGCCAGGTGTTGTCTAGCGAGCCGGGTGAGCATGAAGACACAAGAGGAGATGGTTTTAGATTATGGACACAAGCTTTTCCTGAGCTTTATAAAAAGCTTGGTGAGACGAAAATTAAACAAGTAATAAAAGATTTTGAGCGCTGCTTCTTTGATACTAATTTGTTTTCTATGATAAATGTGCCGAACGCTTGGCGCATGAGCTGCGAGATGGCTAAAGCGCAGCGTTACGCATTTTATAGAGAGTCTTTTAGATTAAACCCAGGCCAGTTATTAGCAATTGCTGCTGTATCCTCTCCAAAACTGCAAGAGTATCTGGGTATCGTGACCTCAGATCAAAAGTGTGAGTTGATTAAATCTCCGTGCTTTAAAGCTTCATCAATCCCTCATATGGTGGGAATAGGCAGAATAGATTTCGATAACCCCATATCAAAAATTGTCTCTCTGGGGGATGGTAACTACCAAATTGGTTATGGCCTTCGAGCGTCTGATCTTATTGATCAGGGGGAGTTTAAGCTTCGTGATGAATCTATCACTTACAAAAGAACAATGTATGCTAGCGCCAATATCAATGCTGTAGGTCATGTGGAAGGTGCTACAGTTGATATTTGCCAATATGATGAAGCACAATGGCAGCAATTCGCAGCGGTTGATACAAGTCATCCGGAAGGTAAGGGTGACACCAGTGAGTACGACGGTTGGCATGAAATGAAAGCCGGCAGTAGTGAGCCCTACATGCCTGCGTCAGAGGGTGGTTTTGACTCAGGCACTGAGGTACCGAGTCCTGTTCTTTATGACGCAAGCTTAAGACATATAACAGAGTTAGCAGCAAATACTGATTTATCAACAGAGCCGCTGCAATCGGCAGTTTTAGCAAAGCAGGGGTTGTTTTCTATGTTACATGCTAAACCTGTATCGCAGACATATGTAGAAGATATAAAGGCTGAGCGTAAAGCAAGCTTACCCTGAGATAAATCGGTAGCTAGTGCTAGTGCCTGCGTCTTTTGCTTCGGGTTCAGTCTCTATCCTCAAAGTACTTTCTGTTTTTGGTGGCATTAAGTATTTAAATAGTGTTAGTCGCTTCTTAGCTTGAAGCTGATAACCGCCTCGCTTTTGACTAAGGTTGAGTTTCTGGTAGCGTTTGTTTGTGCTGAAAAAACCAGCATTGCGCCTGGCAGCATCACTGCTCTCATGGCTGCTTGCGGTACTTAATGCTAACACTTGTTGCGTGATATGATGCTTTTCTTGGTTAAGTTTGCCTGAATAGGCATCTGCTAAGCTGATAACAAAATACATATAGGCTAGTAGGTCATACCCCATAGCGCCATGCATTTCACAAGATTGGAGAGCAGCTAGTAGACCTTTTAAAATAGGGTAAAGCATCAAATTGGACTTTGATGACGCTTTATTAATCAGTTTCGCGCAAGTCATCACCTCGATGGCCAATGTTCTATAGTGCCCCATCATCATAGATAATCCGTAGTAATGTTTTTCTGTTTTGTTGGTTTTGCAATATTGTTGCACAGCCCATTCACTACAGAAAATTTGAAAATTACTTCTGCCGGTGGCATAAGTGGACGGTGGTTCAGGATAAACACCGTATGTTGTTAGCATTTGATTGCGCCAGTGTTCTTGTAATGAGTCATTATTCAATGCGGCATTTAAGCGCTTAAAGTCGCTATTAGCTGGTTCAATCGACAGTGTGGCATAGTGTTCCAGTACCAGTTGTTGTGTTTCTGGTGTTAGTGTATGGCAGTCATGCAATTCATCGAGCACTTGATCTGTAGTCATCACGAAGCATCCTGTGAAAAGACATCCTGTCGGCGTGCGCCCTTAAATAAAAGAACTAACTGGCCAGGAAGAGCAAGCCCTTCCTGGAGGAGACATAGTGTGGGAGTTCCAGTTAGAAGGTTGTAAACAACCTTGGAAGCATCATATAAAACACCTTGATCTTACACAAATTTTTTATTTCTCTTTCTATTTATCCATTACATGAATGGCTTTACAATCAATTCTATTTCAGGCTTTGTTGGTTATCTCAGAAATAACCCATTCTACTGTTACGTAACGGATTTCAGTGTATATTCCACCGGCAATTTAGACAGATTCACGACAGCATAATGCCAAATAAATACCCCGAAAAGAAATGATGGGTAATTATTTTTCAATTATCATTTGTCACGAAATACGGCAAGTCTATCGGCTGGCATTAAGGCAATGTCAGGGATTCATACTGCATTCTAGGAAAATGGCTCGTCAAAAAAACAAAGCTATGATCGGCTGTGGAGTCTTGAATAAAATGACTGGGCTAGGAATGCCTAAAAGTTATCGTTGTGCCTGAGTTTTAAGAAGTACAGGTTGGCGAAACGTTATGAAACAAAGCTCATCAGAGGTATCGTTCGAAAACTATCATAGTGCGACCCACAAATATTAATAAATAAAATATGCGTAATCGTAGAATAAACTTTAGCGCTTTGTTATCGTTCGCTTTATCACACAGGGTATAAAATGCGTATCAATACATTTAATCAGCTCGTTGAGCAAGGTCAACGTCATTTTGACGCAGACGTAGAAATCACAGAAATGATCGATGTTGAAATGGAAGACGGTCATAATACTGTGCTGTTTAAGCTCGACAATGCAACTGGCCAGCTTGACCAATTGGCTCACGTACTAAGCCACTGTAAAACTCAACCTTCCACCGCGAGCATGGCATATTTAATTATTACTGAACGCTGCTTCGCCGATATGGCGCCAACACTTGACCTTTATAGAAAGCGCATTGGCAGTAAAGCCTTTCGAAACCTCGATGAAACAAATTTAGATTACTTCGAAAATGTCGGTTGTGAGGGGTGTTTCAGCGACCATGATCGCGCCCTTCATTCCAGTATTGATCTACGAGCAGAGCTAGCAATAAATGTATTACGTAAGCTTGGTATCAATATAGATGTAGCAATGAATTATGATTTTCTCGACATTAAAGGGTTATTTTCCTGTATTCAATATGCCCACCATCCCCAAATTAAAATCAGTCTACCAGCACTGGGTAAAGCATACAGCAGTGCTGAATTGCGTGAAGCGATTAAGGCTCTGCACGCTTATCACATTCAGCTAGAACAAGCAGTCGAACACTACAAACTAAAACGCAGAACCAAAAGCGTTAGCAGTAGGATTAGCAAGAGCGTTAAACAGCATTCTATCACGCTACGCATTCTGCAAGGTAGCCGCTGGCTGCTAGCCCAGTATGTGGTATTGGCTCATACGATAGGTGACGAGCCGAGTATACAATTCACCACGGACTCAATGGATATGCTGCGAACGCAAAGACTTGAAAAATGGGTGGATGCCGCATCAATTCTATCAGCATTAGATAAGCTTAAACTTGCACCAGCACACAGGACGACAGGATATGGTGCTGCAGCAGCGGGCGCCGGTTTAATGGCAGCTTCTCCTGCAGCAGCAACCGGTGCAACTGTCGATACGGAAGGCGCTGCACTATTGACCACGTCAACAGCAAAATATGATGAACGTGTATTATTGCAAGAAACTGACGAACCCGCTGATGAGGCCAAACATTTGGGCGCATGGCTTGGCAAAAAATAATGAGGTACGGGCAACGTAATTATTCAGAGCTGTGCATCCAGCGTTATAAAAAAATACTAGGTAACAAGTTACATTCTAGAAAAATGGCTCGTCAAAAAAACGAAGCTATGATTGGCTGTGGAGTCTTAAATAAAATGACGGGGCTAGGAATGCCTGAAAGTTATCGTTGTGCCTGAATTTTAAGATGTACAGGTTGGCGAAACGTTAGTAAACAAAGCCTCTATTTCATACAAAAAACCAATGTTGCTGTTGTAAACTGATTCGGTATAATGGCGACTTGTCATCCCGCGCATGAGGCGGGAACCAGTATAAAAGGAGCATTAGCAATGAGTAAAAAGAAAGCAGGTGGTTTGGCGGGGATAACAGCGGGCGAAACTGCAATTGCTACCGTAGGTAAAGAAGGGCACGGCCTAACCTACCGCGGTTATTCGATTAATGACTTGGCTGATCACGCCACATTTGAAGAAGTGGCATTCTTATTAATATACGGCCACTTACCAACCACTGATGAATTGAGCAGTTATAAGGCAAAACTAAAGACCTTACGCGGCTTACCTGATGCTATTAAAACTGTTTTGGAGTTGATTCCAGCTGATGCCCATCCGATGGATGTGATGCGTACTGGTTGTTCAATGCTAGGTGTTATTGAGCAAGAGAATGAAAAACACGATCAAAATATGATCGCCGATCGTTTGATTGCCAGCTTCCCATCAATGCTGACTTATTGGTATCAATTTCATCAAGGCAATAAAATCGATACTGAAACTGATGATGACAGCATAGCGGGTCACTTCTTGCATTTATTACACGGTAAAAAACCTGAAGAACTGATTCGCCGTGCGGTGGATGTGTCGTTGATTCTGTATGCAGAGCATGAATTTAATGCCTCAACATTTGCTGCGCGAGTCACCGTTGCTACGCGTTCTGATCTGTATTCTGCGATTACTTCGGCGATTGGCACACTGCGTGGTCCATTGCATGGTGGTGCTAATGAAGCCGCACTTGGCTTGATTGAAATGTTTAAAACACCCGATGAAGCTGAAACGGGTTTAAAGAAAATGCTTGAAGAAAAAGCTTTGGTGATGGGTTTTGGTCATCGGGTTTATACGGTGTCTGACCCACGTTCCGATATTATTAAAGCGTGGGCGAAGAAACTGTCTGATCATGTTGGTGATGAGTGGATGTATAACGTTTCTGAGCGCATTGAGAAAGTTATGTGGGACGAGAAAAAATTATTCCCGAACCTGGATTTTTACAGTGCATCGGCATATCACTTCTGTGGTATTCCTACGGATATGTTTACCCCCGTGTTTGTGATGTCACGTACCTCAGGTTGGTTAGCGCATATCTTTGAACAACGTGCGAATAACCGTTTGATTCGCCCGGGTGCTGATTATACCGGCCCAGATGAGCGTGATTTTGTCGCGTTGGATGATAGATCGTAGTTGAATAATGATTCCTGGATACCGGCTCAAGGCCGGTATGACAGAGTAAGTGAAGAGTTTGTCATCCCGGTGAAGAGTTTGTCATCCCGGTGAAGAGTTTGTCATCCCGGTGAAGAGTTTGTCATCCCGGCCCCCGAGCCGGGATCCAGAATAAAACAGGAGAAAAAAATGAGTAACGCAGCAACAGAAAACCGTGTAGATAAAAATGTA
Organism: Coxiellaceae bacterium; assembly: GCA_029212925.1. Taxonomy (GTDB): domain Bacteria; phylum Pseudomonadota; class Gammaproteobacteria; order Coxiellales; family Coxiellaceae; genus JARGNX01. The sequence goes on from JARGOB010000003.1 coordinate 216,666, forward strand.
AAACCAGATTTCGATAAAGAACTGCAAGCGATTGCCGATTACGTATTGAATGACGAAATCAATAGTGATGAAGCTTATAACACAGCGCGTTTATGTTTAATGGATACCTTGGGTTGCGGTATGTTGGCGCTGCAGTTTCCGGCGTGTACCAAATTATTGGGTCCGATTGTTGAGGGCACTACGGTGGCTAATGGTGCAAAAGTGCCAGGTACAAACTACCAATTAGACCCAGTGCAGGCGGCATTTAATATCGGTGCGATTATTCGTTGGTTGGACTTTAATGATACGTGGTTAGCGGCAGAGTGGGGGCACCCTTCGGATAACTTGGGTGGCATTTTAGCGGTGGCTGATTATTTAAGCCGAGTGCGTGTAGCTAATGGTGAAGCCCCATTAAAAATGAAAGATGTTTTGACGGCGATGATTAAAGCGCACGAGATCCAGGGTGTGATTGCTTTGGAAAACAGCTTTAACCGTGTTGGTTTGGATCATGTGGTTTTAGTTAAAGTCGCGAGTACAGCGGTTGTTGCTAAAATGTTAGGTGCTGATCGTGATAAATTATTAAACGCGTTATCATTGGCGTGGGTTGATGGTCAAAGTTTACGGACCTATCGCCATGCACCGAATGCTGGTTCGCGTAAGTCGTGGGCGGCGGGTGATGCGACATCACGTGCTGTGCGTTTAGCGATGATTGCGATGACGGGTGAAATGGGTTACCCGAGTGTGCTAAGTGCACCGACGTGGGGTTTTTATGATGTGTTATTTAAAGGTCAACCGTTTAAATTCCAACGCGATTATGGTTCATATGTGATGGAGAATGTGCTGTTTAAGATTTCGTTCCCAGCGGAATTCCACTCACAAACAGCGGTTGAGTGTGCGGTAACATTGCATGATCAAATCAAAGATCGTTTAGATGATATTGAAAAGATCGTGTTAACCACGCATGAATCTGCGATTCGCATTATTAGTAAAGAAGGCGCGTTGCATAACCCTGCGGATCGTGATCACTGCTTGCAATACATGGTAGCGATTGGGTTGCTGAAAGGTGACTTGGTGGCTGAAGACTATGAAGACGATGCGGCTAGTGATCCTCGTGTTGATGCATTGCGTGAAAAAATGGTGGTGGTTGAAGAGCCGCGTTACAGTGCTGAATATCACGAACCTGAAAAGCGTTCGATTGCGAATGCGATGCAGGTCTTCTTTAAAGATGGCAGCTCAACAGACAAAGTGGATGTTGAATACCCGATTGGTCATCGTCGCCGACGCGCAGAAGGTATTCCTGTACTAGAAGCGAAATACAAACGCAATTTAGCAACGCAATTTGATGATGCACAAGTGGATAAGATTGTAGCTGCTTGTGATGATCAATCTGCACTTGAAGCAATGGACGTTAATGCGTTTGTTGATATGTTTGCAAAATAAAACTATCTGACTGGATCCCGGATCAAGTCCGGGATGACGAAACCTCTGGATCCCGGATCAAGTCCGGGATGACAAAACCTCTGGATCCCGGATTTGAATTTGTCATCCCTGAAATGGCGAAGCCATTATCCGGGATCCAGTCCATTCAGGTTTTTATGTCTTCACGCATTCCTTCGTCCGCGATGACTGGCCAGTCTATTCAATTTTTTAATTCCATCCCGTTTTTCTTTATCTAGATTTCAGTGAGCCGTGCTTCTTTTTTATTCTTGAACTAAAAATTATGACATGCTAGAGTTCATAACCAAAATCAGAATAATACAAAATAAAAACGAGGTGTGTGGTGAGTACTTTATATTCAAAACTAAATCAAATTAGCATTGAACCAATGCGCGCTGATGAAGCTGAAGCCGCATTGGCGCGTGTTGTGAAAGAAACAGCGACAATGAGTGAGCTGTCCGGCGTGTTGGGTGTCGAGGGTGGCATGATTACCGCTCTTAGAGATCCTGCTTTAATAAAACACCGCTACGATGAAGTTGCAGCAATCATAAATCGCATCTCAAAAACTTTTGGTGATGAACAATATATTATTCAGGCGCATTTAAATAAATTAAAATCCATTCTTGCGAAATCGATTGAAGTTGTCTATATGGCTTTTGTCGATCAAAGCAGTGGTCTACCTAGTGTAACACCAGCTGCCGGCGCCGGTGGTGCTCGCCCAACAGGCTCCGGTCAAAGAAAGCGTGAATATGCTACTGTGCCCGTAGAAACAACGATTAATGTTACAAACGCTGCTGTTAGGGTAGACGGTGATTTGCTGGGTAAATTAATGGTTGGTGGTAGCAGTAAAATCATGATTACGGGCCGTATCGGACCAGAAGCAGAAATTGTAATGAGGGATTATCAACCTGGCTATATCATTATCCGTGGAGAGATAGATGCTGGTGCGAAGATTTCAACCAAGAGACAAAGCATTCTATTGTGTAGCAACGTTGCGGGGCGCGTAAGCGTTAGCTCTGACAGTGGCAATATCACCAACCTAAAGGAAGTGGGAGCCGAGACGGTGTTTCAAACCAACGGAACAGTGACTTCATTTGGTAAAACTCAAGCGCGACGTGAGTCACAGGCAGCATTTGTTTTGCTCACACCTGAAGATGGAGTTAATAACAGCGCAGACGAATCAAAAACAGCCGATAATACAGAGTTGACCTTGCGTTTAAGCAAAGAACAGCAAGCGGCGATCTTAAAGAAAAGCGGGAGAACGGGCAGGTTATCGATCGACCCGGCAAACACTACTGCGCTAGCTTTAACAGATGGTAGAGCTCGCACGGTCAAAGATTTGGATGCATCGACAAAAGCACCTGGCAGTGATTCATCACTGTTCGAATCGCTGATAAGTAATGGTAAAGCACTAAAAGCAGCGGAGAGAGCGAAAGAAGCATTTGAGATTACCAGGCTACAAAGGGTTTTGAAAAGGATTCTTACTGATGCGAAAGAAAAATATTTAGCATCCTATAGTGTGTTAGGTTATGCCGATAACGCTGATATTGATCGTGCAGGGGGCATGAAAAAGTACAGAGAGCTCATACGTGTATTCAATTCGGACCATTTAAGTGGTGTGTCTGAAGCTACCACTCAGTTGTTTACAGATATCTTCAGATTGGTAAATGATGCCAAATCACACTTATTAAGCGGTGACGAAAGTCGTTTGAAGTATCAGCAAAATCAATGTGATGAGTTTTCGCTCTACCGTTGGATTGTTGATGGCTCTCAGGTTTTACGTGACATATTAACGGGTAAAAGCACTACCACAAAAGCGCCTGGAGAGCGTGCAAAGGATAGTTATGCGGATGCTACAGCTGAAGACGCTGATATACATACAGCTGGGAAAGCACCTGCTGATAAACCGACACGTGAAAGAATTCAAGGTGCACTAAACAGCTGGGTAGCGCAGCTATTTAAACTAAACTGTTTTGCAGAAAAATATAAATTTGAAGGGACTAAGTTATTTGGTGCTTTGAATGTCAGTACTATTAACCTCGGCTTCTTGCGTTATCAATATAGCCAGGTTGTTGAGGTTCTCGAATTTATGGGAGAACGCACCAAAGGGCTGAAAGAGCTTCCTCAGTTGGAAGGCAGGAAAACGATGGCGCTGGGCTTTGCTCAAAAACTTTTGGGTAAATTTGATGAGGCCTATAAGGCATTAGTGGCTGAAAGAAATGCACAAATCAGTGCTGAGATTGAAACAGCTAGCTTTGCCGGTTATGCATCATTACATGAAGCGTTAATGACCGAACATGGCAAGGGTATTTTATATGTCACACAAGAGTCGCTTGCTGCGCAATACACTAGAGATACGTGGAATAAATTGTTAGGTGTGATCTATAATTATTTTTCTGCTAGGGCCGGTAGCCTACAGCAAAACAACTTGGGTGTTGATCAGCACGTGCTTGATCCAATTCATTTCGACAAACCTTATAACGAGATTATAAATTGTTTGATTTTTAACGCACCAATAAACGATAGTTCTATTCGATTGGCTGCTTTGGCCACACGATCAATGGGGCATTTGGGTTATTTTAAACAGATTGAACTGTTTTGTTCTATGGCGGGTCTGAGGGATTTTGATATTGCTACAGGCGAGCACATTGTGCTCGTTGAGCCTGGAAAAATATCTATTCTGCAATTTATGAATTTTATAAACAGCATTTATCCGGGCGATGAGGCAATTGCAAAGCTTAAAGCAGAACCGTATAAAATGTTTGATTACTTAAGTTGGGGTGAGATTGAAAAAGAGCGGGCGTCAGTGATTCGATTGATACGCGTACTAGAAAAAATCATGTCAAATACTGCGTTAGCGAGTTATCTTTCTGACAATCCCAGTTTCAAGAAAACGTCAGATGCATTTTCCGAGTGTGCTACACAACTTATTGCAACATTGCGTCTGTCTATATCAGCGCCAGGCAAATTGGTTACAAGGCCGGTTGCTCCAGTAATCACCTCTGTACCGGCACCTACTCCTGCTCCTGCTCCCGTAGTGGCAGTTGCCGGTGCACGTGTTGATAGTGCAAGCGGTTTCACCACAGCAAGCGGCGTTAATATAATCTGGGATGACAGGGCTCTTTTATTGCTGCATGGCCCCAGCAATACAGTTAATCTCGGTAAGTTGGAAGGATTTCGATTGGCTCGCGTAGGTGGCAATATTAGCTTTCAAACAATGTCTAGAAGGAAGCCTCCTGTCATTGTAGATACACTAGAAGGTCTCCCGTTTAAAAATATTTCGCGAATGAGAGTTTATAAATTTGAAGCTGACTTTCAAGATGTGGTTGTTAACTGTGATGTGCGTGGTGACGTATCGATAATTGTTAGTGGTGATGACAGTAATTTATTATTGACGCGACCCATGCATGGCCGTGTATTGTGTGCTGATGGCGGTATTTTAGCGCTAGATTTAGTTGCTGGAAAGCTCATTACCCAACAAGGCGGTGCGATACTGGTAGATTATGAGCCACGTCCAGATTGTAATGCTGAAATTAATGGTGATTTCTTTCTCTATTCTCAACATGAAGGTGGAGCATCTATTGGTAAAAGAACCTTAGAGTCAAAAAATACTGTGATTTTGAATAAAAAAGCAACGGTTGAAAAGCTGTCTTATGGTAATGCAAAAGGAACGATTACTGGTGATGGAATAGTACCGGGAGGTTATATTAAATATGTGGGAAGCACGACTAGTATTGTTGACGGTATAGCTTGCTCTCGGATCGGTCACATTGGAACGCTATTTAGTCGAGGCGGTGGCAGTCACGTAAATGTAATAAATAGCACGGTGAAAGGGAGTGTTATAAATGGCGATAAATGGGATGATGATAACTCATTTACTGGGGGCGTTTATAGTGGACCTACGGTCATTGGCTATGGTAAGGCTACTACATGCTCAGGTGACGTTACACGATCTGTTTATAAGGGCCCTGAGGGTTCATACACGGAAACCGTTGATAACAGGACTGGTGACGTTACAAGAGTATGGTTTTAATACCTAATACACCTTATTAATTAATACACCGCTTTCTTCCATATGGTGCAAAAGGCATTCGGTGATCGCCTGAAATTCCAGGATAATCTAACTGCCATTAGTATAGAGTATTCACTCTATCTGTTTGTATATCAATATACAGTGAGTCAATAAAATCAGTAGGTTACATTAAAAATTTGTAATGCGTTATTGATTTACTTGTTCTACATATATCAAAACATAATACTTCTCTAATATACAAAAAGTACAATATAGTCATGATGTAATAATAGATTGAGAGTGTTAGTAATGGCTAAAATCGATAAGTATATTCGTAGGCTAGATGAATTAAGTACATTTTATGAGACTGGGCAGGTGCCTGCTAAAGATGGCGTGCCAGTAAAGCTGATGTCTTTAGAAAAAGCGGCAAAAATTGGTGAAAAGATCGATATGGATGCTGCTCATGATGTAAGTAATGAAATCTCCAAAGAGCAGGAGTCTCGGTTAAGTGCAGCATATACACGCCTACTGACAACTTTGCCAGCTAAAGATACGAAAGCTGAGGATGCCAGTGCCTGGATCAATAATAAATATATTGATAAAACGCAATTGATTAATATACTGGTAAAGCAAGCATTAGCGGATGGAGATAGCAGTCGTTTAGAAGCAATGATGGATTCGGATCCTACTAGTGTTAATCATGCATTCTTGCAGTTATTTGCTGGCGATAGAAGCGGATTGCAGAGCCCAAAGTTGACTGCATTAATTAATGTCTTTCAAATGAATACGGAACTTAATCTGCAACCAGAACAAGCCATTGATTTAGCCTTAAGGCTTGCTAAAGCTGGTAATTTAAGTGGATTTAAAGCCATGCTGAAAGTGTTTCCTTACGATGATAAAACATTTAAATCAGATGGAATGAATTTACTTCACACTGCTATCAGGCATAACCTTGCTGATAATTATATTACTAGCTGCGTGGATGAGGAAGGAATCAATGTTAATGCGGTAGATAAAAAAGGCAAAACACCGTTGATGATGGCAGCAAGTCGTGGCCAGGATGAAGTGGTAAAGTATTTGTTGTCGCAAGGTGCAAAGAATTATAAAACACCAAGAGGTAAGACTGCCTCTACTTACTATAAGGGTGAGAATGAGGCGGTTAGAGATACATTAAAAAGTTTGCCGGCAGCTCTAGAGCTTCCGCCTGTTGCCAGAGCTGTAGTAGCGGCTGCCTATTTTGACCCTAAACCGCTTGCAGACACAAGGCCTAAGCATCAAAAAACTCCTCCTCCAGCGGCTGATGAAAGAAAAGCCAACAAAACACCTCCGACGATTAAAGGTAGAGGGAGAGCGGGTTCAGCAGCAGTTAGTCGTAAGATAGATTTTGGTGGCGAAGGTGCACCTCGACCCGCTTCAGCTGGATCGCCTGGTGGGAACTCAGCTTCGCTTTTTAGGGCGGTTAGTGGTTCACCGTTATCAGAAGGTAGCGTTCCAGGAACTCCTCCAGGTAAGCCAGGCACAAAGTCTACAGCGACAAGCCCTGATATTCGACCAAATGCGAAGGAATTAACGCCAACGAAATTACGGCCTGGTGGTGGTTCACCCGGTCTTTAGTTGAATAACTGATGTTTTAGAGTTTTAATATCTTCACTAAATCGTCGATCCTCATCATAATGCGGTACTACCTGTCGAATTTCCGTATGCACTTTGTGTAATCGTTCCGAAGTCTTTAGTGGTGCTCTAAAATCCAACCCTTGTGCAGCCGCTAATAATTCAATCGCAATAATATTTTCCAAGTTATCGCACATGCGGTGTAAGCGACAAGCGCCATGCGTGGCCATCGACACATGATCTTCCTGGTTAGCAGAAGTGGGGATGGTATCTACACTGGTTGGATGTGATAGCGATTTATTTTCACTGACCAAAGCCGCTGCGGTGACTTGCGGAATCATAAAGCCTGAATTGATACCGCCATTTTCAACTAAGAAAGCGGGCAGTTGTGAAAAGTGGGGGTCTACCAGTTGTGCTAAACGACGCTCGCTGATCGAGCCAATTTCAGCGATGACTAAAGCGAGGTTATCGGCAGCAAAAGCAACGGGTTCAGCATGGAAGTTACCACCCGATAAAATTTCATTATTGTCTGCGAAAATTAATGGGTTATCCGTTACCGCATTGGCTTCTTGTAGCAGGACGTTTGCCGCATGTTGCATTTGATCTAAGCAGGCGCCCATGACTTGCGGTTGGCAGCGAAATGAATAGGCATCTTGAACTTTGTTACATTTTAAGTGCGCGTGTCGAATTGAGCTTCCCTCCAACAATTCGCGAATCATTTTAGCGACTTTGATTTGTCCGGGTTGTTTGCGAATCGCATGAATGCGTTCATCAAATGGCATGGTTGAACCACAAATCGCATCCAGGCTCATTGCACCACTGGTTAATGCCCAATCAAATAATTTTTGTGTACGAAACAGTGCACTTAACGCAATCGCAGTTGAAGCTTGTGTGCCATTCAATAAGGCCAAACCTTCTTTTGGTACGAGTTGCAATGGTTCGGCGTGGATAAGATTCAATGCCGATTGCGCCGAAATGATGTCGTCATTGTAATACACTTCGCCTTCGCCCATGAGCACACTGGCTAAGTCAGCTAATGGTGCTAGATCTCCACTGGCACCAACTGAGCCTTGAGAGTGAATACATGGAATTAAGTTTTGGTTAAATAACTTAATCATGGTGTCGATAATAATAGGGCGAACACCGGAATATCCTTGTGCTAATGAATTGAGTTTCAATAGCATTATTAAGCGTGATATCTCAGGCGCTAAATAGGCGCCAACTCCAGCAACATGTGAGCGTACCAATTTGGTTTGTAATTCACTTAATTGGTCGCGCGCAATGGAGGTGTGCGCCATAATACCAAAGCCGGTATTAATGCCATAGACGGTGTTACCTTCATCAACGATTTGATTAACAGTATCAATTGAAGCTTGTATAGCTTTATAGTGCGCCGCTTCTAATTGCAATTCATATGCGACGTAATATAGGTTTTTTAATTCTTCAAAGCTGCAATTGCCGGGTACGATATTTAATGTGGTTTGGTGCTCTGCTATTTCCATAGGTTTATTCCCTGTTGGTTGGCGCAATCGATGGCTGTGTCATAACCGGCGTCGGCATGACGTAACACACCCATTGCAGGGTCATTAAATAAAACGGTTGCTAATCTTTTTGCAGCGGCATCAGTCCCATCAGCAACGATAACTAATCCGGCATGTTGTGAAAAGCCCATGCCAACGCCACCGCCGTGATGTAAACTCACCCACGTGGCGCCACCGGCCGTGCTGACTAATGCATTTAATAACGCCCAATCGGATACGGCATCACTGCCGTCTTTCATGCCTTCGGTTTCACGATTCGGTGAAGCGACTGAGCCTGAATCCAAATGATCGCGACCAATAACTATAGGTGCATCAAGTTCACCGTTTGCTACCATTTCATTAAATGCTACACCAATACGGTGACGATCTTTTAAGCCTATCCAGCAAATGCGAGAAGGCAAACCTTGAAATTGAATTTTTTGTTGTGCCATATCAATCCAGCGATGCAAGCCTGGATTATCAGGAATGAGTTCTTTTATTTTTGCGTCGGTTTTATAGATATCTTCAGGATTTCCTGATAACGCTACCCAGCGGAATGGACCAATACCTTCACAAAATAACGGACGAATATACGCGGGTACAAACCCAGGGAAATCAAATGCATGTGCGCATCCGACTTCAAGCGCCATTTGTCGGATATTATTGCCGTAATCAAAAGTGGGGATGCCTTGTTGATGAAACGCAAGCATCGCATCGACATGTGTTTTCATTGATTGTTTTGCTGCTACAACTACCGCTTCAGGATTAATTTTGCGTTGTTCAATTGCTTTTTCTAAACTCCAACCAGCGGGTAAATAACCATTAAGCGGGTCATGTGCGCTGGTTTGGTCGGTCACCATGTCAGGTTTAATGCCGCGTTTTACCAGCTCCGGTAAAACTTCAGCTGCATTACCTAATAGCCCGACAGATAACGCTTTTTTATTTTTGCACGCTTCATTAATTAGGGCTAATGCTTCATCCAATGAATCAGTTGAGCGATCTAAGTATTTGGTATCTAATCTTTTTTGGATGTGTTCGGGGTCGCATTCAATCGCAAGCATCGACGCACCTGCCATCGTTGCCGCTAAGGTTTGCGCACCGCCCATGCCACCAAGGCCAGCGGTTAATATCCATTTACCTGTCAGGTCACCATTGTAATGTTGGCGTCCGGCTTCCATAAAGGTTTCATAAGTGCCTTGTACAATGCCCTGACTACCAATATAAATCCACGAACCTGCAGTCATTTGACCAAACATCATCAAACCGGCTTTGTCGAGTTTGTGAAAAGTTTCCCATGTTGCCCAATGCGGCACGAGATTTGAGTTGGCAATTAACACTCGCGGCGCATTGTCATGTGTTTTTAACACACCCACTGGTTTTCCAGACTGGACGATAAGTGTTTCATCGTTTTCTAATTGCTTTAAGCACTCAACAATTTTATCAAAGCTCGGCCAATTTCGTGCGGCGCGACCAATGCCGCCATAGACCACTAATTCATTGGGGTTCTCTGCCACTTCTGGGTCAAGGTTGTTCATTAACATGCGCAATGCTGCTTCGGTTAACCATGATTTGCATTCCAGTTCGGTGCCGGTTTTTGCTTTAATGTGACGTTGTTGTACGCGGTCTTGTATAGCTGTAGACATGAGTTAGTGGTCTCCTGGTTTGTATCGTTTTAAATGTGGGTTATTGGCTAAGCGGTAACTGAGTTCGGATGGATGTTCAAAGTCCCACGCCACAAAGTCAGCTGTTTTACCGATGGCTAACGAGCCGTAAGAATGTGCTAAGCCTAAAGCACTCGCGGCATGTTTGGTGACACCTAACAAGGTCTCAACGGGTGTCATACCAAACAAGGTGCATGCCATATTCATCATTAATAATAACGATGTGGTTGGCGAGCTGCCGGGGTTGCAATCGGTAGCAATCGCCATTGGTACGTTATGTTGTCGCAATAAATCAATCGGCGGTTTTTTTGATTCTTTTAAGAAGTAAAAAGCACCTGGTAAAAGCGTGGCAACATTGCTGGCACTGGCCATGGCTTTAACGCCAGCTTCATCAAGGTATTCCAGATGGTCACAAGACAGTGCACCATATTCAGCAGCCAGTGCTGAGCCACCCAGGTTGTTGAGTTGTTCAGCGTGAATCTTAATAGCCAGCTTGAGATCGTGTGCTGTCTGCAAGACTTGTTTTGTTTGTGAAAGCGTAAAGCCGATAGATTCACAAAACACATCAACATGATCAGCTAATTGTTGCTCTGCAACGGCAGGCATAACAATACTACACACATAATCAATATAAGCTTGCTTGTCTGTGTATTCGGCGGGTAGGGCGTGCGCTCCTAAGAAAGTGGTACGAACAGTAATGGGTAACGTCTCACCTATCTTGCGAGCTACGCGTAACATTTTTAATTCGGTTTCTAGGTCTAATCCATAGCCAGATTTGATTTCGATAACGCCAACGCCTTCATTAATCAAATGCTCAACCCGTGGAAATGACTGAGCTAATAATTCATCTTCACTGGCTGCGCGTGTGGCTTTCACGGTTGAAACAATGCCACCACCTTGTTTAGCAATGTCCTCGTAACTGACACCCGTTAAGCGCTTTTCAAATTCTTGTGCACGGTTGCCCGCATAAACGCAATGTGTGTGACAGTCGATTAATGCTGGTGTGACCCATTTACCATCGAGGTCAATCTCTTTTGAATAGTTATTGGGAAGATCAGTTGCAGGCCCAAGCCATTTTATTTTATTGTCTTCCACCACGATGGCGCCGTTTTCAATAATGCCGTAATCATTGGGCTCAGCGCAGGTCACTAAGTTAGCGTTGTAATAAACCATGTGGTTAGGCATACAACACCTCGCTAATCATATTGGCGGCACACTTGGCAGTTATTTGTTGTTGGTCATGGCAGGGTGATAGCTCTGCAACATCACAACTGACTAGCTTATTGCTGCGTGCAATTAAACGGATCATGTTGCGAATGTGCCAAGGCGCAACACCGGCGGGATTGACAGCGCTAACTCCAGGTGCAAATGCGCCAGAGAAAACATCCATGCATATCGTCATGTATATCGCATCGTGTTGATCAATGATGGTTTGTAAGTATTGCATCACCTGCTCTGGTTTCTCGATACAAGCCTGTGCACTAAATTGATTGACCTTATGTTGTTTGGCTGTTTCATACAGTGCTGGTGTGTTGCTGATAAATTGCGTGCCTAAAATGCTGTAATTAAAGTCGACATCGTGTTGCTGGCAACTGTTAGCTATTTGTAAAAACGGTGTGCCAGAGCTTCCTTTGCCATCTTCAAGTAATGGCCGCATATCGAAATGCGCGTCAAAATTAATTAAGGCCAAATTGCTGGTTTTGCCAGCATGCTGTAGGCCTTGGTAGTGACCCCATGCGATTTCATGGCCGCCACCTAATAAAATGGGTTGATAGCCCTGTTTGAGTAATAAGGCAGTGGCTTGTGCTAGAGCGTGCTGTGCAGACTCTAAGTCGTCATCATTGCAATGGATGTCGCCGGCATCGACAATGTTAAATTGTTTGTGCATTGGTAAATTGGCTAATGCTTGACGCAAAGCAAATGGACCTTGTGCCGCGCCTATTCTGCCGTGGTTACGCCGTACGCCTTCATCTGAACAAAAGCCTAATAGCGCATAGGTTTTTTCGTTGCAGTTTGCTATCTTGCTCTGCAGGTCGAGTAAGCGAAGATGCGAAAAAAGCCTTTGGTCTGCATCGTCTTCACGGCCTTGCCACAGTGTTTTATTGGGTGGTGTGTAGTGATTCAGCGCCATTGTCCAGCATCCTTGTTAATTCATTTAATGCATACCAACAGATAGATTCACACGCCATACCTGGCATGCGTTTCCCGCGGTAGGGGACCTTGATAGCGTGATCAATCACTGTGCCATCGCAATTAATCGTAATACCTATAGTATCAAGATCAACGGTCTCGTTTTGTTGCCAATAACTATCAAAACCCGATAGCGCAATATGAAGGCCGCACTCATCATCAGCCTGAGGGTGAAAATTGATTTTGCTATCAGTGTCCGGTGTATGCAACAACTGTTCTAATCGACCGCCAGTGATGGGGTCTTCTATGTGCAGTTGTATATCGTGCTGCTTAATCCATGTGATCAATTGATCGCTAGCGGTTTGGCGGTCTTCACTAACCACCTTGTCACCAACAATTCTCATGATTTTATCGTATACGCTACGTAATGCATCAAAGTCAGCGCAGTGACATTTTACTTCCAGGTAAGGGTAATCAGCACGGTAACCAATATCGACATCCGTGTCTTGCACAATTTTATCTAATGTTTCAGCTACCACGCCTTCGCTAACACCGAGTAATAACCAGCTTTGGCGATGTATCACTGCAGGGAATTTGCGCTTAATTAAATCGGGCAATACCTGTTTTTCAAACATCGGTATGCATTCATTCGGTGGGCCAGGCAGCATATACACCATCGTGCCTTTACTCTCAAGCTTGCAACCATTCGCCGTGCCATAATGATTCGGTAAAATCGCCGCGCCTTGTGGAAATAAACACTGCTGCTTGTTCGAAACGGGAATGTCTAACTTGAATTTTTTCAAACGTTCTTCAATCATCTGCCAACTGTCTTCATCAAACTTCAATGCTTGATGCACAGCCTTACCCAATGCAAATCGGGTAATGTCATCAGAAGTAGGCCCTAAACCACCAATCGTAATCAATGCATCGTGATTAGCCAGTAAAAATTCCATTGAAGTCAGTAAATCATGGTCACAATCAGCAGCCACCATATGATTGCCCGGTTGCATGTCATGCTCTATTAATAGTTGTGCGATTTTTTGTGCGTTGGTGTTAAGGATGTCTCCATTGATAATCTCGTCACCCGTCCCTAGTAATGCTATTTTTTTCAATAACTACTCCTCTAACAGCTTCAATTTATCCGGTACCTCATCCCACTCTTTAGCATTCGGTGGTGGATCCTTCTTGATCGTGATCACCGGCCATTTCTGGCTCAAGCGCTCATTCAGCTCAAGGTAGGGTGCCTGCTCATCACTGAGGTCATCTTCAGCCAAAATGGCATCAATTGGGCACTCTGGTACACATAAGTTACAGTCGATGCACTCTTCAGGGTCGATCACCAGCATATTTGGCCCCTCATGGAAACAATCCACTGGGCAGACTTCAACGCAGTCCGTGTATTTACATTTAATGCATTTATCGATGACAACAAAGGTCATTGGTTAAATCCTTAGCAATTATAAGCCGTTTGAATAGGCGGATTATACACAACTCGGTATGGCCATACAAAATAAATTGCCTAGTACAGTGGTGTTAAAGTAGGTTTGCTTGGCACTTGTAGCCATGTTGTCAGTTTTTTGGCTAAAGCAGATTTGGGAGATATATCGATGACGCCCTGCAATGCGAGTTGTGTTTCTGCTTGATTGCCCCATGTATTAAGTTGTCTCAGTGTTACTAATTGACGTCGATTTGCTGCTAATTTTTGGGGGCCTCCACATAGCATGGGTAAGCATCTACGTGGCATCGGTGTATCGGTTAAATATCCCATAACGACTATTGCGCTTGCGATACTACGGTGTGAGCGATGACTGCGAATATGATGGTTAAAAAATACTTTGTCCTGCTGAATGATTGCTAGCTTATTTTCTTCAGGTATGTCAGCTTGTAACACCGCCGATGCTAATGCAGTCGGCAGTGCGAGGTCGCTTGAAACGACGGTCCTAAACCATGGTATTGCAGGGTTGTCGTTATATAATTGTGTAATAAACTGTGCTAAATACGGTTGTTTACTATGCTGGCATGCGGCGAGGTATCGTAAAACACGGATTTGGGTTTCAGTGCTAGCGGTGTTAAAGCGATCAGTCATGGCGAAAAATAATTCTGGGCTTACTCGCTCCTCAACATAGTTATTCAAATCTGTTTTTATACATAGTCGGCTTAATAGGTCTACGGGCCATTGCGTACTAAAGCCGACGAATTGATAGGCGTACGGATGAAGGCTTATTCTGTTTGGAGTGGCGGCAGGATCGGCTCCTTTATCTAATAGGTAAGTGGTCATGGGTCTATTGTTTAGCTGTATCACGGTTGATAAAAGCGTTATTGTGCGGCCTTGATTTAACATAGCAGCAGTTGGTTCACCAAATACTGCCTGCAGTTGATCGGCTGTCCATAATCCTGAAACTACAGCACTGTAAAATATATCGTTGCCATTGTGATCGGTCTTGCTTAGGTCGCCGCCTAAGTTTACAAAGTATTGTACTGTTTCAATCTGCCCGAGTAACGCGGCTTGTCTTAGTGGTGATTGACGCGGCGACCTTATATTAAATAGGTTGAGGGCGGTGTCATTGTTTATGATACTGGCATTTAATACTGGAAAACTCGAATACCTATCTACAATGTTTTTGCCTCCGGAAATCGCAGCTAATAAATCAGTTGTAATCTCATCCTCTGCCTCGCGCTTGTTCTCCAATTCATGTTCGGAGTAAGTGCTATTGCTTTCGTCTTTGCCGGCTTTTATATCACGGATGCGTCCTGCATATAGGTGAATAAACTCCGCTTTCGCACTTGATTTTTCTAGCGCATACTTTAATGCTAATGCGCCGAGTAGTGCTGAGAGTGCACCCTGAGCCGTTTGATAGTTAACCGTATAGCCATTAAGTGCGTCACCTCCTGGCACCAGCAGTGTTTTTTCGCTTAAAGTTGTTACCGGTTTTTTTACGCCAGGAGTAAATACAATTTCGAACCCTGCAATACGTAATTGTTCGCGCCTTTCACGTCGTGCACGGTCTTCGTCTGCTTTGGTTGGGTCGTCTTTCGATCTTATGCCAGTGCCTTTAACTGTTAAATGGGTGATAAGATCAATAGGGAGTATGCGTTGCAGCACTAGCATATGCCATTGCATAAGGGCTTTGCGTTTGTCTGCTTCATCGGCGATGCTTAACAGGCTGCTAGGTGTTTGTACGCCAATATATAAGCCTTTTTTTAAAGGAATAATGCGAGCAATGGGGAAGTGGGGTTCGCGCCAACCCAGTGCAATGAAATCAGTGAGCGGCGGTTGGGTGATGTTGATTTGCCTTCTTGAGCGCCTCAATCTATCTCCGCTGTAGTTGTGTAATAAGTAATCATCAAGTTCTGCAGTGGTATCGTAGGTGCCGACACTGTGTGCTTGATGCAGTAGTGATGGTGGGGTGTAAGTATCGATTTTGATTCTTGCGTCTGGCGGTAAGTTATCGTTAATATGCGCTACAACTCCCCTTGTGCTGCTGCGTGCACCGTCGAGAGCAAATAGAGCATCTGGATGAATCGTGTCAGCAGGGGTGTCATCGACCGCTAATGTGATAGCGCCATCTGCCGCAATGTGTTTTATCGCACCTAATGGCGCCACTTCTTCGTCACGTTTTTTGAAAATAAAGCGACAGCGCGGATCACCGGCAGTTAACTGTACTAGTCGATGAAATAGCAATTGCTCTAAATGTTTTATTTCAACAGACAGGTAGTGTTGCTGATGAAATAAAGCAAGCGCTGTGGGGTCGTTTAATGATCGCGTTAGGCCGCTAGAGCGGTGCGCTTTAAAATACGGCCGTATCTCTTCTTCAGTGCCTGATCTTTTGCCCAGTAGTGACTGAACTTGACGGTTAATACCGCTTATGCCGGTTTCGTCCGGTACGATACTCGTTAATTCTTCTAGTATGTAAAGGCATAGTGATTGTTCAATGCGTAACCCTTGCTCTCGACTGTATTTGCCAGAACGTTCGCCGATAACTGTTAGTGTGAAGTCAGGGTCGTGGCTCCGTGCTAGCCACAGAGAAATGGCATAGGCTAGGCCGCCTGGACCATCACCAATAACTACAGCATTATTTAACCAATGTTTATCCTCTGTTGCGCTTCGCATATTGCTTTAATACCGGTATATGTTTTTAGTGTGTTTTCAATGTGGATAATTGTACAGAGGGAAGCTTAATATAATCTTAGATTCAAAAAATGACAGGCTAAAGTGTTGTTTAGCTGTATATAGTAACTCATTGTTTTATTTGTTTTTATTTTTGTGTGTGTTTGAGGACAGTTAATCTGGAATTAATAGTACTCAAGTATAATGTCAGCGAGTGAATTATAGAGTGCAGATCATGTCGAGAGAAGGGTATAGTAGCGCGGGGTTAGTCGGATTGTATCGAAGAGCCAGTGATGGTCATCCTGGTGCGCTGCCTGAATTGCAGGAAAATTATGGGTTATTGAACGCATCACTGGAGCGTGCGCTAGGACCGACTATTGATTTACCGCCTGTGCGCATGCCTATCGTTCCACGAGCACTATTGGATCATTATTTGCAGATGTATAAACGCAGCCCTGGTTGGTATGCGCAACTCCCTGGTGTCGGCTTGCGGTCAAATAATTTGAAACGATTAGATGCATGTTTACCGACTTTTCAATCTTTGTTGTCTGAAGATAATACCCGTGAAATGTTATCGATTGCGTGGAAGGTAACTGAGATTACCGCTGCAACAAAAGCATCGCACCGTGCGCAAACTTATATTGCAAGTTTAATTAATGAGACCAATCCATTGACCTATCTTAATCAGCTGTGTGACATTCAGGTGAGTCGCGCCCCTGATGCAAGCGAAGTGTTTCAGCAATGTATGCTGGCGCATGTCAACAATTTTCCGCAAGCTAATATCCTTAATTTAGCGTTAGAGTGTAACCGCGATGTTTTAGTGGTTGCGATGCTGGGTGTGGCAGTAGCCGGCAGTGATCAACGTAAGATGATGGTTAATGTTTATGTTAGATATGTAAAACAACAGCTAGAAATTTTAAAACGATTAGATCCTAGTGATCATGCGGATTATCAAAAGGAGCTTAATCGATTAACCTCGATGACCACGCAGGTTATTGCAACACAAGACACACACAATAATCAGCTGTTGACGCTCAGTCGATTATTGTATTCACAAAACCCTATAAAGGCAGATGCTGCCTCTGGTTATTTTCAAATACTGCAACTAATGCCGGATGATGAAAAAACTGAAGCGGATAGGTATGAAATAGCTGCATTGTGTCAGATTGCGTATAACAAAGGTGACAGATCACACCCTGTTCGGATGGGGTACGCTTGGTTACAGAGCACCGGTGAAAACGGCATTACATTTAATCCAGTCGAAGCGTGCAAATTGGCTTATGAGGTCGCGTCAGAGTTAAAAGAAAAGACTCCCAGTACATTATTCAATCTGATAAATGAGATGCATAAAATTTACCGTCAAGATGATCCTGTAGTCATTGCAATGCTAATTGACATGTACCGCAACGGTTATGGTTGTGAGGCCTCTGACGATCAAGCTATGTATTATCTACGACGATTAGCTGATATGGGGGATATGTCAGCTTTTTATACGGTATTTCCCCGCGTTTCATTAATGGAGGCATTTGAACTTGCAAAAGCTGACTGCCGTGCCGCTTTTTTGCATATCGAACGGCTAAGCCGCGACAATTTTTTTGCCGCGCGATTCGTGACCCGGTGTTATCAACACGGTTATGGCACTTGTGATAGATTGCCCTCATTGACTAGGCGAGGCATATTCGCTGCTGCGCCATCACAGGCAGTTGTACCATTTGATTCAGGTATGTTAGAAAATCGACGAAGGGTCAGGCGCTTTAACGGCGGGTTTGCTTTTTTATACCTTCAGATTAATGCCAATAGCATGATGGTGGGCGTAAAAGATAAACCCTATGCGATAGATGATCATATGGCTTACGAAACTAATGTGGGCTTGGAAGTAAATGTTGCTATTAATACGGTGGCAGAGCATACCAAAAAATACATTGATCGTATGGCGGATGGCCCTGAAAAGCGGCGCTGGCAAGTTATCCAACAAGATCTTTTGTATATGGAAAAAGCGTATAAGCCTATACAGTTGCAGCAGCAATTAGACGCTGGGCATATGGTGAGTCTTCGCAGCGGTTGGCCTCAGCACAGTATTGCAATGTCAGTGTTTCAATTGGGTGGTTTATATTATCTTGCTTACAGCAATCAGGGCGATGCAGGTGATTCAAGTATTCATTATTTTCAGATTCAGGATACATCTAAGCTCGCAGACCGTGATTGGTTACAAGCAATACAAAAGTCAAGTTACGACAGTGGCTATATGACCAGTTTTGATAATAGCTTGCCTGGTTTGGCTCAAGACTTAAATCTATTAATGATCTGCAGTATAGATAAAACATTACAAAGCGCGGGGAATTGTGCGTTAAAAGCGGGTTATTCCGCTGTGTTGCATAATCTTATTTTCCAGCAAGTAAAAAGTAATCGCAGTGCTGGTCACTATGATGGGGGGTTGACCTCAGGAGAGCTTGCGTTGGCAGATACGCATACAAAAGCAGTGGATTATAAACCATGGCGCTTATTTTTGCGTGAAAGTGCTATGGAGGTGTTGTGTGATCTTGGGTTGCATGCGCGAGGTAATCATATGGTAGTTGAGCCAGAGCAGCATTTTAATTTAATGGGTCATGCGATTGATGCCGTACAAGCAAAGTTTTCAGCAGATGATGCCGAAACGCAAGCGGCTCGCGATGCTATCCTGAGTCCGGTGATGGATTTTATTCTTCACCCACGTTGTCATTATGATGATGACTTAACCGATGCCATTAAAGCTAAAATTGTCTCGACCTCACCGCATTTGATTGAAGCGCCTGCAAGCCCTGTGGTATAGTGTGCGCCAATTACACAGAATGAGGGCGTAGACATGATGCAAGCCGACACTATAGCCGAGTGGATCCAGCAAGGTTTACCAGACAGCACAGTCTCGGTTGATGGCGATGGTCATCACTTTGAAGCGGTGATTGTCTGCGCTGAATTTGAAGGTAAAAACACCATGGCACGTCACCGTATGGTCTATGCCACCTTAGGTGAAAAGATGGGTAATGAGATCCATGCCTTATCAATGAAAACCTTAACCCCAGCCGAATCACAATAAGCGAGAAATATAATGAGCATTAATGAAAAAATCCAAGCAATTATCGACGAAAACGACGTAGTGTTATTTATGAAGGGCACTTCTGATTTTCCGCAGTGTGGTTTTTCAGGCCGTGTCGCTCAAATTCTTAAGCAGAATGGCGCTAGCTATAAAGACGTTAACGTGCTTGAAGACCCTGAGCTGCGTGAAGGCATTAAGCAATTTTCACAATGGCCGACGATTCCGCAGTTATATGTCAAAGGCGAATTTATCGGCGGCTGTGATATCGTGGTTGAGATGAATGACGCTAATGAATTAGCGCCATTATTTTCAAGTTAATTGTTAGTCAAAGTCTTATATATTAAATCAGTTACATACGACATGATCACTGCGAATGATAGTATCATATGATACTATCATTACGTGTGACAACGTATGCCTTTAATCATTCAGTATCAATATAATCAATAAATGAGCTTAGCTGATAGCAAACTTGATCCAATTTGCTAACTAAGCTTAGAAGTGCATTTATTGCTTGTTTAAGTTGAGTTTAGCGGCTAGTTTGTTTGCAGTGGAGTGACAGGAGATGTAATAGAATAATATATGAGGTATTAAAGTGAGTAACATGAAATCAACAATTTTATCAATACTGGTGGGCCTCGGTTTGTTAACTGTGTCGAGTCTAAGCTTTGCCGATTGTCCACAGCCGAATGAAATTCAAATGGATGCGAATAAATATTGGGTGAGTCAAGCAGGGGCGGACACATGGAAATCACAACAGCCAGCCTCAGCAGGGCGACAAATAGATACATTTAAACAAGCCTTCACTGTTGCATATGACACGACAGATTATCCGCCAACGATCTACAAAGGCATGGTGTGTATGTATAAAGATAACACTGGGAAATTAGTGCAGTTGATTGAAATGACGCCTAGAATCCACCAGTTGCGTGAGTTTGGTGTCGGTCATTGGCAGCGAATGACGACGATCTATGCTAACTGTATGGCTGACGACATTCGTAGTTGTTCATTTAGTTAATGGGCGTATGTTGGAAGGGATTCCAGCATGATTTAAAGCTGGATATTCTAGGTGTTAAGTTTAAGCATTAATATAATCAATAAGTCGAAATTAAAAATAAGCGTTTCTTGGGGTTGTTCATTGTCTGTACAATTTGCCTATTATGAAAATAGGTATGAAACAAGTATTTGGATTGTGGGCATCGGCGGTATTACTCATTCAGCGCGGCATGTCTTTTGAGATAGATCAACAGCCACAAGCGCACCTTAATTTGTTACAGCATAATGTGTTGGGCTTGCAGCAACAAGAAGGACGCCCACTATATACTTTCGAATTCGATACTGATCAACTGCAAGATGTCGATATACTGAAAATCGAAACCATAAAAACCATTAATCAATTATCCACTGAATATCATTATGATAGCCATGAAGTGTTTGGCCGCATGTTGTCATTATTACAATACTGTCAGCAAAGAGGTGTTCATTTTGATGAGGCAGCGCTTACACGCTTTGCTGTAAAAGCGATTGAGCAGACAGGTCATAACGAGCTTGCAGATTTATTTTTGTTTTACCAAGTGATTGATTACTTGGCATCAGAGATGGGATTATCTTTAGCGGTATTAGTGCCAGGCAGAAATTTTATAGATACACCGTTAGCCGCCGTAGTGTTGCAGTGCCATCAACTGCAATATCCAAACTATGAAAGTATGGATGCCTTTCCGTTGGAACAGCCAACAATCCGTGTATTGCTCAATGCGTTTGCAATGACCGGTAACGGTATTCTTATGCAAGATGATTCCAGTCGCTGGATGGAGCTGTTTGAGTATCATAAAAAATATATGCAGCCAATTGCTGATTTAAAGGCTCATCAACAAGTTTTTAATCTTATGGATAAGGCATTAAATCAAAATAAAAATAAGCATTATAATCAGTTGTTGCGTTTTGGTTTGCCGTTGTGGGTTGAGAGGGTGAGTAAAATACCTGAAGATGCTGGTGTGCTAGCTTATATACTTGAGAAAATGCAAACGACTCATATTGATGATGAAACCATAGCAAAGATATTTATAGCTTTTGATGGTTACCAGCGTGTTGAGCATATGCAAGCCAGTGTTACACAGTTTATAAGATTTGCCGTTAAAAAAATAAATGATGTGCTGCGTGATATGCGCATTATGCCAGCGCTTGATAGTATTGATGTATTTGCCATTCAAGATAACCATAAACGAAGTTTAGGTCAAAAAATTGTTAAGACGGTGTTAGATGATAAGTCGTTTGTGTTAACGGATCGGGCGGTAAGGTATGTGGAGCTGTTTGCTCAATATTACCATCATGATGCAAAAAAAATGGCTGCATTACCGGCGCGTATCATTAATAAAACGTCATATTTTAAGCCCAATAAGCTGACCAAGCAATTATTGGCAGTGATACTGCTGACGCCGGCCTATCAAAACAAAACAACACTACAAAAGTTACATTTGTACTTAAACTCAATGAAAAAAGTCAATCGATCATTGCGTGGTGTCGATGGTAGAACGACTTATGATACGCAAGTGCTACTGAAGAACCAAGCGCTTCATCTTGAGGAGCTAGGTGCGCTGTTGAACTTCGCGCCAGAGAATGTCAGTAGCGACGATGTATTGGCTATTCTGCAAAAGTCGCTTACGGTGCCTAATCCATTTTTCTTGCCCGCATTTTATGGTGTGACAGATAAATGGAATAAAATACAAATCCAAGCGCTTTTTGCTAAAGCGCTAGCCATGGTGGATCAGGTAGACCATCAAAAACAGGGTGGCAATGGTAGGACCATTCTGTTTCAACTGGCCACCTATGAATTAAGAAGAAGGTACTCTGAATGGGCGTATGAATATTTACTTGAGCATTATGGTCATGATTGGTCTAAGAGTATTCACTTTAGTGAAAATGAAAAATACATACTACAAGGTACACCCGAGAAGATAAGCTGGGATACGCTTGAACCCAAACGGCATGATGCATTGCTTGTGTTACAGGACGTGAACAGTAGAAAACCCGTCAGCAATATATCAATATCACTCACTACCATGATTTTGGGCAGTTTAACGCTCTTTTTTGCAACCCTTACTTTGCTGCATAGGTTAATGGGTTGGCATAAGCTGCCGGTGGTTGAGCATGAACTAGTGCTCGAGACATTAGATCAACTTATAGAACAGCGCAAACAGCAGGAAGATGTCCCAGAAATTAAGGCTGAAGAGCTGGCGCGTCGACAGGCGAGATCATTAGCACGAAAAGAGCAGCAAGCGAAAGATATGGCGCGTTTAGAAGTCATGCGAAAAGCCAGAGAGAAACAACGAAAAGCAAAAGCTTTAGCTGAGCAGAAGGCAAAAGCTGAAGCAGCAACGCGTGAGGCTAAAATACAACAGGAAATCGAGGCTGCTAATAGAGCAGCTCATTACAAGCACGTGCTAAATCCTGTGGTTGCAACTGTAGCCAAGCCAAAGCTAAGGCGTAGAAATAGAAAACCGAGCAGTGTAAAAATTGCAACTACACGGTTGGCTGTAACTTCAACGGCTAAGCCTGCTAAGACAACTGCTAATGGCAAAACAATGAAAGCAAATAAAACGCTAGAACAGCTCGAGGCGATACGCCTTACGCCATATATAAAACCTAAAGAAACTAAATCAGTCCAGCGTCGTGAGGGTCGTAAATACAATCCAGCTCAAACCGCATTTGGTGGCAAACAAAGTCAAGCATCATACACATTAAGGCAAACCTTTGATGATATGGCTCTGCGTATAGATAATGTTGTAAGGTGGTATCGATCACTTGACGAAGCTAGTGCCAATCAACAACAGCAATTCGGTGCCGCCATGCGTTATGGTTTTATTCGTTTGTGTGAAATTACTTTAAAAGTTGGGCACAATGAAAAGTTATCTTCATTACGCCATTTTCTAGTGCATGATATTAAACCTAACGACATTGATCGCTTGCAGCAATTACATGTTGATTGTTGTAATCAAAAACAGTTGGTGGGTTTAAAAAAATTGCACAACTATGCCAATCAATTGCCAGATCAATTTGTATTACAGCAACGTGTGGCATTTCGAGTGGATTATCGCAACACAGAGCCTGAAGTCTTTATTCGTCAGCACATTCAGCATATTAAGCAAGCATTAGTAGGGCTGAAGGCTTTATTGCCCAGGCTAGAGAAGATGGCAATCATGACTGCTGTTGAGGTTGACCCGGCAGCGATTATGTCGGCTAGAGGTTTTTTATTTATTATCGGCGAGTCTCTCAATCAGTTGCGTGATATGCCACAGCGTTTAGGTGCAGCTGATTGCTATGCTCGTTTGATTGAGATATTTAATGATAGCTTTAATCAAGATAACTTTACTTGTTTGCATAGGATCCGCAATAGGGTGGCGCATACGGTTAGACCGGTTACAACCGATCGGTTTGCGGTAGTAGATTTAATTCCCCCACAAATTGTTTATAAATTTGTACTGAATGCCAGTGCAGCCGTGCGGTTAGTTTATCAACGCCTTGGTAATACTGCAGTGGATGAAAATAATGAAGAAGCTAAAGACGGCGAAGAGTCAGTGGTTGGTGGATTCAAAAGAATTTAATAGAAACAATAACAATAAAAGAGGTAAAAAATGAAAACAATACTTAAGCTAACCGCAATATCTTTACTAGCAATGACTACTTATGCATTTGCTGGTTCAAATGATGTCGCTAGCGGTCCAAGGCTAACCTTAAGCGTGCCGCAATTGACGCTTGATTATTTAGAAATGGATTACCAATGGACTACAGCAAACGGCATTAAAGGCAGTGCAAGTGTACCGATTATTAACCGCATGAAGGGTTCGTGGATTGGTGAGATATCATTACCTGCCAACGCCATTAGCTTTAGCGCGCATTTTGTTGCAACACCTGCAGCCAACAGCCACGTTCAAACGGTTGTGGTAAAACCATCTGACTGCACTCTACCAGTGATAAAAAATGACAGTACGTTGGATATACAGACAACAAGAGGCATGGAAAATGGCTCACCAGTACTGTATATGCACTGCAAATTGATTGCGTAGTCTCTGTTATGTGCACTGTAGTGAGCAGTAAGTAATATACTGATCATTGCAGTGCACGTTAAATGAAATAGCAAATTGTGGAACCTGAGGCAGCGCTTGATACCCTAAGAAATTTCAATAACATACATAGATAGATAGCTATTTACTATCAATGTTATAAAATTAATTAAATATATTAATCATATAATTCTTCGTAGCATAACCCTGTGTTAAATAATAAACAACAGGGTAACAGCATGAGAACAGAAACAGCCATTATTCCAAGGTCTTTGTATTTGGGTGATATAACAGCCGTAGAGGCCAAGCTATCAGATCACAACTTACTAATTCGCGGTCGTACGTTATTTCTGAATATGATGATGCAGGGCCGTTACAATGCCGCTAAACACCGCTATAACAACGGCTTTGCCTTTGTTGAATCGGATAAGGATTACCAAATACGTATTCGTCATGTGGTGCGTTTGCTAGCGGAAGCGGTGTCCTTGAATCCCCATATCACCATGATTGGTTTGGCAGAAGCACCAATTAAAATGGCTGATATTGCTGCAATGATTGACGAAGCACGTAAGCAGCCAAGTTTACGGCCGTTTATGTCTACGTTTGTACCGCAAAGCTTTACTGAAATGGGCATTGCTACTTTAGTAAATAGTGATGTTTTTAGCGTGGAAATGATTGCTATGGATCCTGCCACCATGCGACCCTCTTTGAGGCATCGCGTGCAAAAGTTAGCGTTAAGTGCGCATGATGGCAGTGAGAGCCTTACTGTGGTGACTTTGCATTTGCCTTACGATTTGGCTAAATCACCTGACCCTAGCGATTTAATCACATTTTCAAAACAGTTATTTGTTGAGCATAAGCGACAACCGGTGCTTGTGATGGGGGATTTTAATATTTACCCGAAAAAAATTGCAAAACAACTGACCGATGTGGCATCGCATATTCAAAAAGATAATAACGTGCTAATACGTGCTGATGAGAAAGGTAATATTACGCACACCGAGCTTGATACCGTAGACGCTATAATGCAATCTGCGCGTATCAAAGAACAAAACCGCGCTTATAATGACTCACGCTCTTGCTCAAATAAGTATGTTGATTTGCATCTTCAGCACCGCTTGTTTGCTTCGGCCGTGACAAAGCCAAGCGCTAAGGTAGAAGAGGTGGAAGATCTAATCCCACAAGCTGTCGTCGGTGGTTGATTCCGGCGCTTCGGGGTTATCGCGCGTCTCGTCTAATTTGTTGTATTTATCCACTTCGGCCTGTTGGGAGGCAGTGTTGGAGTGGGTTGCGTTAAATTTTGCCAAAAACTTATCGGCGGGGCTAACATAATGTTTGTCTGTTTTCTGTTTCATATGTTGTCTTCCTATTACCTCTGGTACAATGGGCCAGGTTTTGATAGCTATTGTACCGATTAAAGACGACATTTTCCATGCAACAGCCCACTTTGCAATTAAAAATAGGGGATTTTGAATCCTTACACAGTGTTAATGGCTTAATAGCCATTGATAAAGCATTTGTGCAGTCCTTGCCAGTTGAGCTGCGTGTGTTTTTATTGGCCTATCGTAATGGGGAAACTTTTGAGCGCGAACAGCTGAGTGGTGGTTTAATTGCCTGTGCGCAGTATCTGGATGAATTTGTAGCGGGTCTATTTCTTATTGAATCCGAAGTCTCAGACTTGGCGGAATTGACATTAAAAGATGACCCTATCTTTTGGTTTAAAAAACATTATGTGCTTAAGCATGCTAAGCGTCGTTCAAAAGATGGCGTATCGCAATCCTTTGAAGCGTTGAGTAAACCATTACAACAATGGCTAAGTGCTGAAGATCCTGAATTATCTTTAGCAACAGCAGCACTGGAGCTATCGGAGCAGGGTGATGATGCGAATGAAGCGATTATCCAGTGGTGCATTGCGGCAAGCACTGAAGAAGCTGGTATCGAATATGTTAAAGACTGGGTTTCGTTTACCTTACCGCAAAAACTAGATTTTGGTCATTTGATTGATGTAGAGGCAGTTGACCACGCGGGTGTGCCTTGCCAACAAGTCGTTGAGAAAAAATGGCGAGACCGAGACGGTTTTGATTTAACTGATGAGCGCATGTCACGGCGTGAAGTGATGGATGAAACGCATTACTGCGTTTATTGTCATAAAAATGATGGTGACTTTTGTTCAACAGGTTTCCCTGTCAAACGCAAAAAGCCTGAACTTGGCTTTAAAGTTAATCCATTGGATGAACTGTTAGCCGGTTGTCCATTGGATGAAAAAATATCTGAGATGATCTCGTTAAAGCGCGATGGTTACAGCTTGGGTTCGCTGGCGATGATTATGGTGGATAATCCGATGTGTCCAGCAACCGGGCATCGCATTTGTAACGATTGCATGAAAGCTTGTATCTATCAGCGCCAAACGCCGGTGGATATACCGCAAATAGAAACACGCGTGTTAACTGACGTATTGCATTTGCCGTGGGGTGTTGAGGTTTATGATTTATTGACGCGCTGGAATCCTTTGCGTCAACAACAATATTTACCGCAGGATTATAACGGTAAAAACGTGATGGTCATGGGGTTAGGCCCAGCGGGTTTCACGTTATCGCATTATTTAACAATGGCTGGTTATGCTGTGGTCGGTATGGACGGTTTAAAAATCGAACCAGTGGATAGCGAATGGTTGAATCAACCCATTTATAACTTTGATACGATCTATGAACCGTTATCTGAGCGTGTTGTGCATGGTTTTGGTGGTGTCGCTGAATATGGTATTACGGTGCGTTGGGATAAAAATTTCCTAAAACTGATTTACATCAGCTTAATGCGCCGCAAACATTTTCAAGCATTTGGCAGCGTGCGTTTTGGTGGCACAGTGACGGTAGAGCAAGCGTGGCAACTCGGTTTCGACCATTTAGCCATTGCTGTTGGTGCTGGCTTACCAAAAGAACTACCAATAGAAAACAGTTTGGCGCCGGGGATGCGGCAAGCGAATGATTTCTTAATGTCGCTGCAGTTAACTGGTGCGAGTAAAAAAGACAGTTTAGCTAATCTACAAGTTAGATTGCCTGCAGTAGTCATTGGTGGTGGTTTGACCGGTGTGGATACCGCAACGGAAGTTGGTGCTTACTACTTGGTGCAAATTGAAAAGATCGCATATCGTTATCAGCAGCTATGCGCTGACTGCACTGAAGACAGCGTTAGGCAGCAATTTACACCACAAGATCTGGTTATCCTTGATGAGTTTTTGCATCATGCCAAACAACTTGCCGAAGAACGCAAAAGTGCAGCGCGTGAAAATCGTAAAATAAACAGTATTAAACTGATTAGACGTTTTGGTGGTGTCACTATAGTTTATCGTCGTGCGATGACGGAGTCACCGGCTTACCGTAAAAATCATGAAGAACTCGCCAAAGCATTAGAAGAAGGTATTTTCTATGCGGAGCAGCTCTCACCTGAAAAAGTGAGCCTAGATGAAGTGGGTGCTTGTAAAGCGTTGGTATGTGTTGATGCTGATAATAAATCGTTAGCCATACCGGCACGTTCGATCTTTGTTGCCACTGGTGCCAAGCCTAATGTTGCTTATGCATTTGAACATAAAGATACCTTTGTGCGTGATCGCTATCAGTACCGCGAGTATCAGTCGATTGGTGATCAATTAGAGCAAGTGGCGCAAGCGCCACACAGTAAATCAGACAATATTGGCATGTTTACCAGTTATACCAAAGACGATAAGCGTGTAACCTTTTTAGGCGATACCCATCCGGTATTTCATGGCAATGTGGTGCAGGCTATTGCGTCCGGTTTGGCTTGTTTTAAAGCGATTAATGCGCAGCTTTCGTTGTTGCCGTCGATGCACAGTGATTACAACAGCTTCCATAGTGCAATCAAACAACGCTTTACACAGAGTGTGGTATCAAACAAGCTGATCCACCCTAATGTACGTGAAATCATCCTGCATGCGCCACAAGCAGCACGCGCATACCAACCTGGACAATTTTTTCGATTGCAAAACTTTGAGCAACTGGCGAAACATGTGTCTGATACTTCTTTAGAAATGGAAGGTGTATCCTGCATGGCATCAGTCGTGTCAAATCAACCAGATCAGTTAGCGCTGTTGGTGTTTGATCGAGGAACAAGTACGCGCTTAAGTTCACAGTTAATACCAAATGAACCGATTAGTTTAATGGGCCCAACCGGTGTACGCAGTAAAATTCCTGATAATGAAACCATTTTATTGATTGGCGGTGCACTAGCCATTGCGCATTTGCGTGGTTGGGCGCCTGCTTTACAGGTAAACGGTAATAAGCTGGTATACATAGGCTTGTTTGATACTGAAGATGATATCTTTCTACGTGAAGAAGTTGAACGGGTGTGTCATCAGGTGCATTGGTGTTGCGATAAGGCTATAGATACGTATTTACATGAGCTGCAACAATCTGAACCTGAGTTTTTCGAGCAAGTGGATCAGGTTGGCGTGATAGGCGATTCGGATTTATTGTGTGAGATAAAACATACCAGAGGCACATGGCTTGATAAGGCATTGAGCAAGGATGTAGTTTGGTCTGCTTCGGTGTATGCGCCGATGCAATGCATGTTAAAGGGTGTGTGCGCGCAGTGCTTAACCTGGCAGATCGATCCCGTGACAGGTGAAAGAACAAAAGCAGTATATGCGTGCTCATGGCAGCATCAACCATTCGAAAAAATTGACATCGCTAATATTGATGAACGATTACAACAAAATAATATGCAACAACAGCTAGCTGACTTGTGGCTAGCTAATATAAGTGAGGGTAGTGAGTAATGACTGAGTTTTTTGTACCTGAGGTAGTGCAGCCCGTTGATAGAACGGATGTAGAGTTAAACGATAAAATACATGCGTTGGCGGATAAGCTAAAACAGAAAAATGCGGCATTGGTGGCGCATTACTATACGGCACCGGAGTTGCAGCAATTGGCAGAAATGAGTGGTGGCTTTGTCGGTGATTCATTAGCGATGGCGCAATTTGGTTTGCAGTGCGAGGCGGATACGTTAGTAGTGGCGGGCGTTAAATTTATGGGTGAATCAGCTAAGATTTTAAGTCCTGAAAAAACCGTATTAATGCCCACTTTAGAAGCGACATGTTCATTGGATTTGGGTTGTCCAGCCGATGAGTTCGAAAAGTTTTGTAAGCAACACCCGGATCGTGATGTGGTAGTGTACGTGAACACTTCTGCTGCTGTTAAGGCTTTAGCGGATTGGACGGTGACATCGAGTTGCGCGCTTGAAATTGTACGTCATTTAGATCGGCAAGGTAAAAAAATATTGTGGGCACCGGATCGTTATTTGGGAAATTATATTCAAGAAAATACCGATGCGGACATGGTGATGTGGCAGGGAAGTTGCATTGTGCATGAAGAGTTTAAGGCCAAAGGTATTTTGGATTTAAAGCTGCAGCACCCAGACGCTGCTATTTTAGTGCATCCTGAATCACCACCTACTGTGATTGAAGTAGCAGATGTGGTTGGTTCGACTTCGAAGCTATTAAGCGCGACAAAAACCATGGATAACCCAGTTTTTATCGTGGCAACTGATCGCGGTATTTTGTATCAAATGCAAAAAGCCAATCCGGACAAATTGATTTTGGAGGCGCCGACCGCAGGCAAGGGTGCAACTTGCCGTAGTTGTGGACATTGTCCTTGGATGTCTATGAATGCATTAGAAAATTTAGAGGCTAGTTTAGATAATACTTTAAACGAGATTAAGTTATCAGCGCAAGTGATTGAAAGAGCAAAGGTGCCGTTAATGCGGATGGTTAACTTCGCATGATGAAGTTGCTGCTATCAAGGTGTATAGGGTGCCTCTTTTACGGAAGTAAAGCGCAGCGTAGTGGAACGAAGCGAGCCATGAAGTAAAAGAGGTACGCTGTACGCCTAGATAGCAATGATCGCCCACCATAAAATATGTTTTTACTGGATCCCGGCTCGGGGCCCGGGATGACAAGAGAAAGGGAACACAGTGACAAACGATTTTGACGAACATTTACGAACAAAACTGGATAGGTTAAATATCACAGGCATTAAACACCATATATTTTTATGTTGCGACCAAACTAAAGCCAACTGTTGTGACATAAAGCAAGGCCTAGCCTCGTGGGAATATTTAAAAAACCGTTTGCACGAGTTGGGTTTGAGTGATCGTGGCGGTGTCTATCGCTCGAAAGCCAATTGTTTGCGAGTTTGTAATCGTGGGCCGATTGCGGTGGTTTATCCCGACGGAGTTTGGTATCACTCATGCACGCCGGAAGTGTTAGAGCAAATTATTCAACAACACTTAATGTGTGGTGAGCCTGTAGAAGAATATATGTTGGCAAAGGTGGAAAATGAGGACAATTAGCATGGTAAAGGGAAACCTGCGTAAGATGCATACGGATCATCAGTCTGTAGTGCAATATACATTACCGGTCGGTGATGAACTAATTCCAATGAATGATTTAATCGGCAAAACGTTAACGTTTACGTTTGATGGTGTGATTAACTGCGTGCATTGCAATAAAAAAACCAATAAAAGTTTTAACCAAGGCTTTTGTTTTCCGTGTTTTCGAAAGCTAGCACAGTGCGACCGTTGTATTATGAGCCCTGAGTTGTGTCACTTCGCTCAAGGCACTTGCCGCGAACCAGGGTGGGGCGAGACGCATTGTATGATTCCACATGTGATTTATTTGGCAAACAGTTCCTGCGTTAAAGTCGGCATTACTCGTGGTACTCAAGTACCCACACGCTGGATGGATCAAGGCGCCATTCAAGCACTGCCGATTATTCAAGTGGATTCACGTTATCATTCCGGTTTAATAGAAGTCATTTTAAAACAGCACATGGCTGATCGTACCAACTGGCGTAAAATGTTAAAGAATGAAGTTGACCCAACAAATTTAAAAGATTTTGCTAAAAAAATATTGGTTACTGTTGAAAAAGACCTAAATGACTTGCGTCAGCAAGGTTTTGACTTTACTGTGCTGGAAAATCCGCAAGATTATTCATTTGAATACCCTGTGTTGCAATACCCAACGAAAGTCAGTTCGTTGTCGTTTGATAAAAAACCTGAGATTAGCGGTGAATTGCAAGGCATTAAAGGGCAGTATTTAATTTTCGATACCGGTGTTTTAAATATCCGTAAGTTTGGTGGGTATGAGGTATCGGTGCAGTACTAGAAGGTGGGCTGGGTGTCCATTTTACGTAAGTAAAGCGCAGCGTAGTGGAGCGAAGCGAGCCATGAAGTAAAATGGATACGCTGCTCGCCTTTGTTAGCGCGGCATGCGAAATACGGCGCTAAAAGGTTTAACTAAAAAGGATTATTTATGAGCATTACACATTTTCGTTTCAGCGTTTCTGACATCATTGGCATTATCGGTGTGCTGATGGTTTTATGGGCGTACGTTTGTCTTCAAATTAACAAACTGACACGTGATGACATATCATTTTCGCTAATAAATCTCATCGGCTCGATTTTTATTATTGTATCGTTATGCCATACGATGAACTTAGCTTCATTTATTATCGAAATCGCTTGGCTTATTATCAGTGCCTATGGCATCATTCGTTGCTTGCGTCACAAAAAGAATATTATTCATTAGGAGAGTAAAAATGGCAGAAACTGTAGATGAATTGACCATTGAATATATCGAAGATGGCATTACAACTGTTAAAGAGTTGGACAAGAAGGTGTTGACTAAAGGTGCTTGGAGCACAATTGTCTACCGTTACCGTGATTGGGATCGCGCTAAAGAAGTGTATGGCAAAGATAAATTCAGTATTCGTCGTTACCAAAAACGTAATGGTGAGTATCAACCAAAATCAAAATTCAATGTATCTTCAGCGGATCAAGCGCGCAAACTGGTTGAAATTCTTAATGAATGGTTGGCAGCAGACGATCTGCAAGAATAGCGTTTACAGAGGAGAGTGACATGCTGTTTAAACAGTTAAAGGTATTCCGTTTTGAATGCGAAGCATTAGATATTGAAGCCGCTGAGCAAGCGTGCCAACAATACCAATTACAAAACTGCCCTAAAAGCCAATATCACAGCGTCGGCTGGCAAAGCCCATTTGGTAAAGGCAGTGAGGTGATGATTCATGCCACGCAAGGCTATTGGTTGATGTCGTTAGCTAAACAAGAGCGTTTGTTACCAGCCTCTGTAATTAAAGAGCATCTCGATGAGCGAATTGAACAAATTCGTCAAAAACAAGAGCGCAATGTGTATGCCAAAGAAAAGCAGTCACTGAAAGAAGAAATTGAATTTCAGTTATTGCCGCAAGCGTTTACGCGTAATCAATCCTACACGTTGTATTTGGATATCAAGCAAAAATGGCTATATGTCGGCGTAACTAACACCACAGTTTGCCAGCAATTACTGGAGTTATTAAATAAAACTTTTGGTGGTTTTAAAGCAGATTTGGTCGAAACTGAATTAACCATTAGCAATGAAATGACGCGCTGGTTGCATGACAACCGTTGGCCTAAAGGTTTTGTTATCGAGCGTGATTGTGAGATGTTCGATCAAGAGCATGAAAAAAATATCGTGCGTTTTTCTCAGCAGAACTTAGCAGCAAAAGAAGTGATTGCCCATTTGGATCATGGTAAAAAGCTATCCAAGCTATCGCTGAGTTGGCAGGATCGTATTTCATTTACGGTCGATACCAATCTCAGTGTATCTAAAATTAAGTTTTTGGATATTATCGAAGAGCAGCGTAAAGATGCTTTTTGTGATACCAAAGAACAACAATTAGATGCCGATTTCACCATTACTTGTTTGGAGTTCGCTAACTGGTTCCCAGCCCTGTTGGAGCTGTTTGGCGGTGAAAAAACCTATGATGAGTCACCATCAACAGAAGTCGATAACGAATTAGTTACTGCCTAATTCTTTAACTTGCAGAATATGGTTTAATTTTATGAGCGTCTGGCTGCTACCTATGGCATATAGTAAAATTTAACTATTTTCATAGGCTTATAAACTCTTATAATTAAAATACCTTAATGCTCATGTAATTTCACAATGTTAGAATTGAAGTAATATATAATATTAAATTACATAGTTACTATGAAAAAATCAGTGACCACAGCAGGAAAATTTTCCGTCAAAAGAGTTCGTGATGGGGGTTGGGTTGGTTATACTGACAGGCAATTTTTCAATCGACCAACACCGCGACGTCATGGCTATACGTATAAGTTGCGGCTTAATATCCCTCAAGAAAGCTATACAGATGATCTAGTAAAATCTATTAGTCAATTTATTTTGAACCATATGACTAATGACTGTAAATCAGCAGATAAACTCCTGATGGGTTTTAAGTTCGCTACAAAAAAAATTCAATCGCAATGGAAAGGTGAGCGTTTTACTAGCAATGGTCAATTTACCCTCTATTTACTTGAGCCAGCTAATCTAGTTAAGTTGCGTGATTTTATTACCGAGTTACAGGCTTATCTGACGCGTGATTTGCATTTGGGTTCAGCCGCCCCAATGGATAGTGATTTTGCTGTGTGCAATACGGATAATATCAGTATGCGTCTAGAGCGCATTGATGGTGAATACTGTAATTCAACGCTTATACATGATGTTGAAGTGGTTGGTGATGCTTATCGCTTTTTAATGCGCGATACACAACGCTATGCGACATTTGCTACCAATGCACCTGCCGTTGAATTTAGAGAGCATGAGCTTGATGATGTACATAGAATGTTATGGCGTGGTTACCATAGAATAAGCACATTACAACCGGTGTCTATGTTGGTAGGCAATGCTTTTCAAATACTGGCATTAATCAAACGAAAAATGCTAAATATTCGTAGCAGACCTGAAGCAGATGCTGAAGCAGAGATTAGCGCACTATTAGCCACACCAGAAACCCAAGCTAACATTATCGCTGCGGTTGAGTCGATTAAAGTACAAGAAGCGTTGCGGATACGACCAAATTCAGATGATGCATTTCAAACGATGCTACAAAAAGACAGCGATTTTGGCAGAATCATTGCTTCAGTGTATGAAAAACCCGCTAAAGATGTGTTTCTAGAGTGTGACTTAAAAAATGATAGATTATACATGACGGGCACAAGTGAATTAACCAACCCTTCCTATAAAAATATTCTAGCCGATAGGCTGTATGTCAATTGCACATACCCGCATCGTGCGGGGAGCCGGGTTGATTATCGCATCATGGAACGTGACATATTAACACTGCTTAAAGTAATTAACAGCGGAGATGAAGATATAAAAAGATGTATGGCCACAATTGCTGGGCAACCAGGGGTAGATTTTGTGATTTCAAAATTAACTGACCCAACGGCTAAAGCATACTTGAGTTGCTTGCGTTATCGTGCCATAAGGAAGCTTGAAGCAGCAGACAGTGGGTCTGATCACCACAGGGGTCTATTTAATTTTTTTCAAAGTGAAGCCTTTAGAGCGCCAACTAAGTTATCTGCTGTTAATAAATTAATTGATCGCTTTGAGAAGCCGGGTGTAAGTGAAGCTTTAACGGTAAATGAAGCTAAGGCTGTAACGACAAAACGTATGAAAGCGTTAGTGGGTGACTTTGATTTATTAAATCCAGCAGCGGCTTGTTACGCTGGTCTTGCAATAGTTACATCTGTAGCCGAATATAAATCCCCAGGAATTTAATGGCTCAATTACGCTTAATTCTGTAAAAAGCGACTAATTATTGAATTTATAAACTGTTTGCCTTTAGTTGTTGTGGTAAATTGAGTGGCATTTAGTTCGATGAGCTGCTCATCTACACATTGCTTGATGATAGGTATTATCGTTGCACGGTTTAGCCCCGTTTTTGTTTCAAATAATGTAAATGGAATAGGGCTATACAGTCGTAATGCATTTAGCATAAATTCAAATATTTTATCGTCATTTGATAAGATGCTTTGCTGTTGGGTAAAATTATCCTGCGCACCGAGATATGTTTTTGGGTGCTTGACATTGCTGTGGCGTTGTATGGTGTCATCATTTAATGTCAATTTACTGTGCGCCCCAGCACCAACTCCTAAGTAATCACCAAACTGCCAATAATTAATATTATGCTGACATTGATGATCCGTTTTGCCATAAGCTGATACCTCATATTGCTGGTAACCATTTTGAGTGAGTAGCGGGCGCCCCGTTCGCTCTATGGCAATAATATGGTCCTCATCCGGCACCGCCGGTGGTTGATGATAAAACAAAGTATTCGGTTCTAACGTTAGTTGGTACCACGAAATATGATTGGGCTTAAGTGCAATCGCTTGCTGCAAATCAGTCACTGCCTGCCCAACAGATTGCTGCGGTAGCGCATACATAATATCAAGATTGATGTTATCAAAGCCTGCTTTTCGTGCTGTGTGGTAAGCTTGAATAGCTTGCTCGCTGTCATGTATACGGCCAAGTGTTTTAAGCTGTTGATTGTCAAAACTCTGAATGCCAATAGATAACCGATTAATCCCTGCGCGCCGGTAGCCTACAAACCGCTGAGCCTCAACTGCACCTGGATTGGCCTCTAAAGTAACCTCAATATCAGGTAGCCATGAGTTTAATAAACGTAATTGAGAAAATAAATAATCATAACCTTCAGCCGATATTAAGCTCGGTGTGCCACCACCTATAAAGATTGACTGAATAGGGCGCCCAGCAATTTTTTTATGTTGAAATGTATAGTCTTTAATTAGCTGATTTATATATTCTTTTTCGGGGATCTGACCGCGCACCGCATGCGAGTTAAAATCACAATACGGACACTTCTGTATACACCATGGCATATGAATATATAAACTAACAGGCTCTTCTTTCATTGTATCGCTCATTCAATCTTTCTTAATCTTACCTTAATGGTCCAGTAGTATCATAAAACTATGGAGAGAAGTGAAGTGTGGTCAATATAAATCGTTCCCCGCTAAACATCAATCCATCTGGGGCGACAAACAAGTTAATTGCTGATTTGCCTAAGCCTAAAACCCCAGTTTACGTTCATTTTTAAGTAGTCAAAAAGAAAACCCGGTCCTCTTCCCCTCCGGGTTTTTTTCATTATCAGCATTACCCTAAGCGTAGTCTGCGATTTCTATGCCGCATAGTGTCGTCATCAGACTCAAGCTCTGTACACACACTACCATCATCATCGTCATCCTCACTCTCATCATCAGTGACAGCAAACAGGCCAGCAGTGACAGCATGCACCTCTGCTGTTTCAGGCGCATCAACGTGCCGTAATTTTATGGCAACCGCATCATTTGAACAACGCTCAGCAATATGCAATAGTTCATCCGCTTCGCCGGGTGTCTCTCCATCAGAAACGGCTAAGTGCAGCTTGTCACGTATCGCGGGCATAGCGATCAAAAAATCAATCGCAGCCGTGATTTTTTCTGCAGTAAAGCAATAGTTATTGTGCTTTGTGAGCTCTTGATAGGCTGGATCACTTTGCCTGATTAAACGCCGCAACATAAAATAACCTAATGTGGCTTGTTGATCATTAAGCTCAATAGGAGCCGCCGATGCTTGCCACTGCTTAACTTTAATACCAATGAGTCTGAGCGCTTGTCTTTGCACATAAGTGTGAAGATGCCTCTCGGCACAACCCAGCAGGCGTGGCTCCCAGTCAATCAGTTGCAAAGCAGTGTCATCATGAAAAATCCATAAAATTGAATGTGCTGCATCAAGCTTAATGGTTTGTACCATTTTGCTTTTATGCTTGGGCAGCCACTCAACCAGTTGTTGCATAGCTGCGAATTGGCCGTTGTAAACTGCCTCACGAAAAGCAGCATAACTTGAAGCGCAGATCATGTCAGGAGCATATTGCCAACGCAATTGTCGAGCAGTGTCGTGAGTGGGATCGATATTTCGTTTAAATAATAAGGAAGCGGTAGCTAAACGCTCAATTGGGTGATCAGGTAAGCCTGACCAGCGCCGAATTTGCCGCATCATTGCAACATTTCCATTGCTCGCTGCTGAAATAAAGGCAGCGTATTTTTCCGTGCCCATCCCGGAACCTACTTGCAACCCCATCATGTTTCGAATAGTGCCTATTAGACCGGCGGGGAACAATCTGTCTGGCTGTGATTCTGCCTGTAACATGTCAGGTAATAAGCCGGGCGCCCAACCAGCAATTGCTCGCAGCATGTCTAAATTATTATTGTTTGCAGCGCTTCTAAATAACGAAAAATGAGAGCAGGAAAAGAGGTCACTATGTTGTGCTGCAGGGGTGGTAGCAACCAATATGCGTAACATCTCTAGATTGTCATTTTCAGCTGCGATCCGGACAAGCTCGTAGTGATTACTGGCCAATATTGCGGGCGCTTGATCCCCGGCCCATGTTAGCAGTAGTTGAGTAGCGGCAATATGATTATTTAATATCGATTTTCTCAGTAAAGCATAATTGTTGTGGTTGATCGCTTGGCTAATGAGCTCAGCTCTTCTATCGTCAGGTAACCACGCAGCCAATTGTTGCAGTAACTCAACGTCACCATTTTCAGCTGCCACTTTAAATGGTTTGAAATCGTTTGATGTTATCATATCGGCATGTTGATCGCTGGGTATGATATCAATAAAGTGATGCAAAATAGCAAGGTGGTCATTGCCTTTGTTTTTATTAAACAAAGCCAGCTCATCTGCTTCTAAACGAATATCCTCTGAGAAGGGCTGGCCGCGGTAACAAGCCAGGCCAAAGGCTATGAAATCAGATTCGCGCACACAGGCAGCTTCCTGCCCAGGCAACCATTCACATAGTTGATCTATGATATCTTTGCGCCCCAAGCCGGCGGCATATGCATATTGTGGGTAGATAATGATGTCAGGTTGTGCTGGATGAAAAGGTGAGTCATGAATTTCTAATTGCTGTTGGCGCTGTTCGGGAGTGATTAAACTGTCAATATAAAGTGCCGCTTCTAATTGCCCTGAGATTAATGCTACTGTCAGCGCTGATATTTCTTCATCTGCTAAGCGACCGGTAAGCAAAATTTGTTTTTGGGCCTCTGTGGTGGCCCATTGCCACAATTGCTTTAATGCATCTACATTCCCATATTTAGCCGCTTTATAAAAAGCGTCACCTCCCTTAGCTGTTAACATTTCATCATGAAGCTCAGGAGCTAAGCACCATAGCAATTGCAATAAAGCAACACTGTCATTTTTGACTGCAGAGCGAAACAGCTTATAATCACACCATTTTATCATGCCTATCAGTGCATCAGGGCGGATCCACGCTGTTAGCAACGCAACCGTCTCAGTTTGACCGGCACGAACAGCATGTGTAATAACCGGTACCACAGACTGGTATGCGTTGATGAGCGCATCAAAATCAGCGGGGTTCATTTTAGTTTTACATAGCACCAATACATCATTGGCGCCTGCCGTTAGTGCTTCGTGAAAAGCCGCCAATAACATAACTTTTAATTCGGCTAGATCAATAGTTACCACTCTGTTGATTAAGTCTTGAAGCAAGTCGGCTCGATTACTTCTAGCTATAAAACCTACGGTGTTAATCAGGAACGTCGGCTGGTAGTGCTGTTGTAGCAAATACTGAAAATGTTCTATTTTTCCTAAAATGATGCAAATTGACAGTGGCTTAAAATGCGTATCCGGTTCATTGTGACCCAGTGCTTGCGCAGATTCGCAGTAATAATAGGGATCATGATCGACTATAGAGCTAAGGTCTATTGTCGCCCAGTCGTCTGGGTTATCCGATTGTAAAAAAGCGCTAAACGCATCAGGTATTGCTTTAACGGTAACTGTGCCATCAGGCGTACTGAAATCGACCATAACTATCCCCCGCAGGTTATCTAGGCGTATGCATAGCTACTTGTAGGTGTGCTTCAAGCTCATCCTCGGCCAGGCCAGCAGCGGCATCAGATCCTGGAACCGTAATCGGTGAGATTAAATTACGCGGAATAGGCATGATGCCAAAACGCGACATCGCTGAAACAGCGGTCACACTCGCCAACTCATCATCAACATCACCTTCGCGCTCAGTCAACGCATCCCGACGCATCAATACAGCTTGCACTAGCGTATTAAAACTCGCCTCAAAATCGTCAGCTAAAATAATACCTCTGTCTTTTGCCAGTTCAGCATATTGTAATATCGTCTTCATCTGTATCAATGCGTCATGCACTGGCTGATGTTCATCAACGGTCGCAACAATAGATTTCTTAAGGCATAAGCTTAAAAAATTATCGGCATACTGCATTACCAATGGGTCCCCTGCGTTTGATTCATCAAAGATGCTTTCCAAGCCAAGCTGTGCGCCGCCAAAATCTAATTCATCTGAACGACAATAATAAGCATGCAACACATGATCAAACGCATAGCCAAGGCCGTTCATGGCATGAATAGCCGTTTCTAAATCTGGAATGCTAACAGTCGCATCGGTTAAGTTGAAATCACCTAACAATGAAGCCAAATAAGCCATTTCTTGCGGCTCAACATCGTCACACAAACCCATACCCAATCGACTCATCTCAAAGTAAACATCTAAACACGCCACAATATGTGCTGGCGATAAACTGTCCGCTGCTGTAATCCTATTTTTAAATAACTCAGTAAGC
The DNA here is from genome assembly GCA_029212925.1 of Coxiellaceae bacterium. Taxonomy (GTDB): domain Bacteria; phylum Pseudomonadota; class Gammaproteobacteria; order Coxiellales; family Coxiellaceae; genus JARGNX01. The sequence continues at coordinate 256,788 of JARGOB010000003.1, forward strand.
GCATTGGCTACCCCAGATAAATCCTGCCCAGCATCAATGCGACTACCACAACCAGCCTGCATAAGATGCAACGCATTCATCACCTGATCTGTATTTAAATCCGCTGCAATACAACTGATAAATATTGATAAATTATGCACGTTGGTATCTTTTAGAAAATACAATTGACGATCAACGCTGAGTTTATACAGCATATCAAATAACTTAACATCCGCTTGAAAGTTAATTGGATAATAGATTAACAAGAAATGATCTGTGAGCTCAGACAAAATAGCACGGTATTGCTCAGAGTGTTGCTGTACTAACAACCGCCCTTGGGAATGCTTAAAAAGTTGATTTAATGTTTGCAATAACTGCCCAACCACCTCTTGCTGCTTGGCATAGTTTTCGGGGTCGTGCGTATGCAGGTCATAAACCACCTCTTGCAAAGCACTGAGTACTGTATCAAATTTATCACCGTCAAACATGGCATGATCATCAAGCATTGCCCAGCTAATGCATTCACAAATGTTTGCCAAATTATCGATCGCATGGTCGCTGCCCGTCAATGTGACAAATAAGACACCCGGATCATAGCTGCTTGGCTTTTTGTTTTCAGAAAATTGATATTTCATTATGGCTCCCACTCCAAATTTTTTCCCAGCAAAATACTAGAAGCAGAGTGGTGATATGTCAAACATTATTAAGATTGTGAAGCGACAAATGAATATCAAGAAAGTGATTAAGTAAGCGATCCAAGCTTGAACGGCTTTATCGTTACACCGCCAGGCCAGTGGTTTCCTGCAAGCGCTTATCACTCACGCGGAGGGAGTGTCCCCAGTACCCCAATATGCTATGATACGCTTGTCAAATCAATTGTAATGGAAGTCGCTGCAATGAGCGCAGAAAACAAACAAAAGCCCGAAATACTAAGCACCAAAACCATGAAAGATAACCCATTGTTCGAAATTGAACAGCTCGAGCTGCGTTTTACGAATGGCGAAGAGCGCACCTTCTTTCGTGTACACAGCTTAATGCCAACCGCCGTGATGATTGTGCCACTATTAGATGATGAAACCATGCTGCTGATCCGTGAATACGGCGCGGGTATCGATGAATACACGCTCGGTTTTCCAAAGGGTGCGCTGGCTAAAGGCGAGGAAGTGCTGGCTGGTGCGGATCGTGAATTAATGGAAGAAGTAGGGTATGGTTCTCGTGATTTGCAATTAATTAAAACCTTTAGCACATCTCCTGGCTATATGTCATCACGCATGCATTTAGTGATCGCTCGTGACCTGTACGAAAAGCGCCTACCGGGCGATGAACCGGAACCTATCGAAGTGGTGCCCTGGAAAATTAAAGACATAGACCAGCTATTGCAACGTGATGACTTTAACGAAGCGCGCAGTGTCGCGGCGTTATTAATGGTAACGCGAGGGTTGGCGACATGAGTGACCTGCATGATTGGTATCCACACGTTTGCGATATTGCACAACAAGCCGGTGTGGCGATTATGGATTACTACCAGGAGAGTGATAGTAAGTTAAATCCGCAGAAAAAGAGTGATGACTCACCGGTGACCCAAGCTGATATTGCTGCCCATCAAGTAATTGCTGATGGTCTACAGCTGTTAACCCCCCATATTCCTATATTATCTGAAGAAGGCGACTTAAGCCGCTCCTACGACATACGTAAACAATGGCAACGCTATTGGCTAATCGATCCGTTGGATGGAACGCGCGGTTTTATAGCGGGGCTGCCAGAGTTTTCGGTTAACATTGCCTTGATAGAAAATCACCAACCGATCATGGGAGTGATTTACTCGCCGGTTGAGCAGGATTTATATGGCGGCTTAAAAGGTGAAGGCGCATTTAAACAGTCAAACGGACAACAAGAGCGGTTGATCAAATCAAGATCAATGAATTGGGATAAGGTTATTATTGCGACGGGACACTACCATAACCCTAAACGCTTAGCCGGGTTATTGGCTGATCAAATTAAATACGAACGTTTGGCATTGAACAGTTCGTTAAAGTTTTGCAAATTGGCAGAAGGTTCAGCGGACGTATATCCGCGCTTTGGTCCAACGAGTGAATGGGATACGGCAGCAGGGCAGTGTATTTTAGAAGCCGCTGGTGGGCGTGTGGTTGATTTATCAGGTCAATCCATGCAATATAACGCCAAAGCGTCACTGGAGAATAGCGCGTTTGTTGCACTGGCGGATCCCGCTGTTCAACAACGCATACTTACACTATTAAAAAGGAGTCTGACATGACTAATCGGGTAAAAATTGCTGTTACTGGCGCGGCCGGCCAAATTGGCTACGCGTTATTATTTCGCATCGCTTCGGGCCAAGTGTTTGGTCAAGACACTATCGTAGACTTAAATCTACTAGAAATTGAACCCGCCTTACCGGCGCTTGACGGCGTTGTGATGGAGCTGCAAGATTGTGCATTTTCAACACTGGGTTGTGTCGTAACCACATCAGACCCGAATGTAGCCTTTGATGGTGTTAACTACGCCACATTAGTTGGCTCAGTTCCACGTAAGAAAGGCATGGAGCGCGGTGATTTGCTCGAAATCAATGGTGGTATTTTTACTGGCCAAGGTAAAGCGATTAATGATCGCGCTGATGATGATGTGAAAGTGTTGGTTGTTGGTAACCCCTGTAATACAAACTGCTTAATCGCCATGAATGCAGCACCTGATGTACCTAAAGATCGCTTCTTTGCTATGACGACCCTCGATCAAAACCGTGCTATCACTCAATTAGCGCTTAAGTCTAACCAGCCAGTGACGGCGGTAAGCGATATGATTATTTGGGGTAACCATTCAGCAACGCAGTTCCCGGATTTTTATAACGCTAAAATTAACGGCGAAGCAGCCACAAACGTGATTAATGATGAAGCGTGGTTTGATAATGATTTTATTCCCACCGTACAAAAACGTGGTGCTGCCATTATTGAAGCGCGCGGTGCGTCATCAGCGGCGTCAGCAGCGAATGGCATTATCGATAGCTGGGTTAATCTAACCAATGACACGCCGGTTGGTGAAAGCTATTCAATGTGTGTTTGCTCACGCGGACAATACGATGTTGATGAGGGCTTAATTTTCTCATTCCCATGCCGCACCGAAAATGATGAGGTGATTGTAGTGAATGGCGTTGAACACAACGAAGCTGGCCAGGCTAAATTACAAGCCACACTTGATGAATTGCGTCATGAACGCGACACCGTTAAATCACTGGGCTTAATTTAAACTCTTAAGCCAATACCGGAGCACCTGCCGCTGCTAAGGGTGGGTGTCTTTCGGTTGTAAAGCATTTTTCTTTCAGTGTTGCCTTAAAACCGGGTGATAGTGCAGCAATCTCTTTAGCTATTTCTCTTAAGCTGTCGCCAGCTATTCTCAAGATGCGTGCCTGACCCGCTTCATCTAACTCAGGATTGAATTCAGACATAAACCAGGTAGTAAGCTGGGTCATTTCTTCAAGCTTGTGCATTAAGTCCGTGTGTAAAGTTTTTAACGATGCTGTTAGTGGGCTTGTAACTGCCTGTATTGGTGGAAGCTGATCAATGGCTTTATGTAAATAGGCAGTGACTTGTTCGATGTCGTGTTGCAATTGAATGTGTCTAAATTGGATTGAGGGTGATTCGAATGGATTAAGCCCATTACTAAATTGTATAAAAATATCGTGTACAACTGGTCGAAATTCATCGGCCGGCCCCCATAAGTGCCCGGGTTCTTTTCCAGTCGTTCCCCTATATTGGTCTTGCCTTTTTTCTCCTATATTATCAAAGCCTAGGTGTTTCTCTGTGAGTCTATTACAACTAACGGCAAATACAGTGGCTAATGTACGAAAGTCAGAGGCAAAACTTGGGTGATATTTACCTTTAGGGTCATCTGCAATAGCTTTGCGGTCGAGTTCGGATAGGTAGCCCACCGTATAAACGCTCCCTGGCGTTGTGTTGGCATAATCTATAGGGTGAAGCGCCATTATTTTGTTGTTTTTTATTTCAGCGATAATGTTTGATGGTTTTAAATCAACCACTGGCTTGCCGGTAATTTTTTGTATTTCTGCCACTTCTTGCATGTAGCGCTGGAATAATAATAGGAATTGCGCTGTCGTTGGTTTTTCAATTAATTTATCATCGAAAACGTCGAATAATTCTTTACCTTCTATCCATACACTGGCATAAAACGGTTTGTCATTATTATTAAACGCAACGGAAAATTTACCACGACGCTGCTCGATAGATGCCGCAAGTTTTGCCTCGTCAAAAGCTACTAATTTTGATAGATTCCTTGGTGCTGTATAGCATTTTAATGCGATAGCATTGGGTAGGGTTGTGCCGTGTTCAGTTAACCTGTGTGATTCTGCATATCTCGCAGCAGGTGAGTCAGCAGCAAAGGGCGGCGACAGTTTTTTTAGTGGTTTTACTACTGACGTAAAACCATGCATGTAGCGCATCTCTCTCCATTTTTTCTCTGAGGTTTCGTCTGGCTTGGTTTCATGTACGACGCCATCATCATCAGGGTTGCTGTGAGCGTTATGCAAAGCAGAGTAGAGCGCTTGTTCATCAGTAATATTATTGGTAGCTAAATACAGAGACTCAGATCCGCTGTCGCTTTTGTCACGCTGGTAAATTTTTAATAGGCTATACGGTGGCTTTACTTCGTTTGTTGTTTCCGCTGTTGTTGCTCTGCTCATCGTCAATATCTCCCGCGGTATATTTCAATATAACCAATAATACTAACAAGCTATCGATTGTTTGGTCAACTCAATATCTGGTGATATACTGCGCGCATGAATATTTTAGGTATAGAAAGCTCATGTGATGAAACAGCCGTTGCGATTTATTCATCTACTCAGGGCCTTATAGCAGATCAACTGTATAGCCAGGTGAAGTTACACGCCGAATTTGGTGGTGTGGTACCCGAGCTTGCTTCGCGTGATCATGTACGTTTATGTTTGCCGCTAATCGATCAAGCGCTGAATCAGGCAGGCATAACAGCCACGGCTTTAGATGCTGTTGCCTATACGCGTGGCCCGGGGTTGATTGGTGCTTTGATGGTAGGTGCCAGTGTCGCTAAGTCATTAGCGCTGGCGTGGCAGTTGCCTAGTATAGGTGTGCATCACATGGAAGCGCATTTAATGGCGGCCATGTTACAGCAACCGCGACCGACCTTTCCGTTTGTGGCTTTATTGGTGTCTGGTGGTCATACGATGTTAGTGGCGGTGGAATCTTTTGGGCAATATCAATTACTGGGTGAAAGTTTAGATGATGCGGTGGGTGAAGCATTTGATAAAACCGCTAAGTTATTAGGGTTGCCTTATCCCGGCGGTCCGGCATTAGCAAAATTGGCAGAGCAGGGTGATAGCTCGCGATTTAGTTTTCCGCGCCCAATGGTGCGACACCCCGGTTGTGATTTTAGTTTTAGCGGCCTAAAAACCTTTGCATTAAATTGCATTCAACAGCACACGTTATGTGATCAAACCAAGGCGGATATTGCTTGCGCATTTGAAGATGCAGTTGTCGATACATTATTAATTAAGTGCCGTCGCGCATTACAGCAAACCGGTTTTAATTCATTAGTGATCGCCGGGGGCGTTAGCGCCAATGTTAAGTTGCGTCGATGCCTCAGTGAGCAATTGACTCCAAAACAAATAAATGTATTTTATCCTGAGTTAAAATACTGTACTGATAACGCCGCTATGGTTGCTTATACCGGTTACGAACGCTTTAAGCGTGGCGAACAAGATGCAAATTATTCTATTGATGTTAAGGCTAGGTGGGTATTGTCATAGCTTTTCCGTGTTGTCATTCCTGACTTGACCAGGAATCCATACAGCGCAACGCGCTGTCTTGATCGCGAAGCGATCAATGGATCCCGGCTCGGGGGCCGGGATGACAGTATGCAAGGCAGGGATGACAGTATGCAAGGCAGGGATGACAGTATGCAAGGCAGGGATGACAGTAT
>JARGOB010000003.1:262845-299887 GCA_029212925.1 Coxiellaceae bacterium
GCAAGGCAGGGATGACAAGCTGTTCGCCTTGATAGTATTCATCGTTTTGCAAGCCTAGCTGCTACTTAAGTTCGATTTTGCTTTCTTTACCATTGCGTAAACGTTCAATATTATCTAGGTGCTTCCATATAATTAATACGGTAATGAATAATACTGGAATAAAGAAGTGGCTATCACCAAAAAATAAGGTGAAGATCGGTGCAGCTATCGCAGCGATCATCGAGGCTAATGAGGCGTATCGAGAGGCCGCAGCAACAATTAACCATACGATAATGGTACCGATACCCACAGCAAACGAGAGTGCTAATACCGCACCTACCATGGTGGCAACGCCTTTACCGCCTTTGAATTTAAAGTACAGCGGAAATACGTGGCCAATAACAGCAGCAAATGCAACCAAGCCGAGACCAATACCTGCATCGCCAATGATGCGGCCGATCAGCACGGCAATGACCCCTTTGATAAGGTCGCCAATCAGTACCCATATCGCAGCTTGTTTGCCACCAATGCGTAATACGTTAGTGGCGCCTGCATTGCCTGAGCCTTGTTCTCTCGGGTCTGGTAGCTTCATGATTTTAGCGACGATGATAGCGCAAGAAATAGAACCAATTAGATATGCAATGATAATGCCAATAATTGTACTCATGAGTATCCCTTCAAGTTGAATTCATCCAGATTATATCATTAGTGTAAGCCGTAGCCCAGCTCATGAAACATTAGTAGTGTCTCAAAGCCTAGCTCGGTGGTGATATTGTCGATGCTTCGGCTGGATTCTGTAATGGCATAGTCGCAGCCGAGTTGCTTGGCATAATTTAATCTAAAAATGACCGATGCCGTTCCAATGCCGCGTCTACGTACTTCCGGTAGTGCGCAACCATTAAATAGGCCAGCCACATGATTATCTATAAACAAGGTACCAGATGCCACCGGCTTGCCATCAATGTACCCGACGACGAAACGATAATGATCACTGTTATTGGCAAAGCAATCTTGACGAATTTTTAAATAATGTTTTGCTGAATCCTCATCTAGATCTTTAACTGCTACTTGGGGGATAAGCCAATCTTCCAGCTCAAGCTCACTGCTGACCCAGCGAAACTCAGCTGGTGAAATGACAGGTTGTTCTTGGTATTCATTTAGCGACAATAATTTGCAATTGAATTTTCCTACAGATTCAAAACCGGATTGAAATAATGTTGACTTTAAATTGCTAGGTGATTGTTCTTCACTAACTAACCAGGTAAATGCCTGGTCGCGCAAATCAAATTGAGACTGTATCGCATGTACTTTTTTCACTGTTTCGGTTTCGCTAAACGAACTGCGCAATACCGTGTTGAGGATTTCGTGCCGCGATAATTGCACTTTTGCTTGGCATAGCATGAGGTCATCTTCTTCAATAATTTCAATCACAGAGCTGCGACCAATTTGCCGCCAGTAGCTGTCGATGTTGTTATTGATAAGTTGTATTTTTTCGCTGTTATTTAACATAGGCTTTCCCTCAAGTTGCCCTAAAGCATAGTAGCCAGTTAATATTTAATCTATTGGATAAGGTATTATAGTTATCTATCTGAAATATAGATTGAAAATATTTTACTTATGGGAATGGCATTAACATTTTTTGTCGCCACGACAAATATGGCTTTATTTATTACAAAATCAGTATATTATCGGTTTTGCGGTTCCCACTTAATATCATATTTCCTCGAGGTGTATCATGGCTTTTTTAAAGCGTATATTTATTTTCAGTATTTTTTTATTTTCATATATGGCATGCAGTATAGGCTATTCAGTGACGGTGAAAGCGCAGCCAATCGCCCTAGAGCTGGTGATTTTTACTACGAATAAAACAGTATCAGCGCAAAAGGTGCGTGACTTAGCTAGTGCAGTAACGCCAGTTTTAAAAACTTATCCGGGATTTATATCAAGAGCCGTTGGGCGTAGCTCGGATCTTGGTAATCAATGGGTCGATATTGTAAGGTGGCGATCGATGGATGACGCCTTGTTAGCAGCAAAAAAAATTGTTGCTAACAAAAAAATGCGCCAGTTTATATCGGTCATGCAAGGTTATAAGATGTATCATTTTTATTTGTAGGTTACACGGTTTTTCGATGCCCGTTTGGCTTCCATGCCGGAGCGATAACATTCGGTGTTTTTGAGCGGTTTAATAAAGTAGCCGGCATGCATTTAAGTTCGCCGTAGCGCTGATTTATTTGGTCTACTGCTTGGTTTATTTGTTGGCGTTGTGGTGATGCATGGTCGAATAGGTCGCTTTGTTGCAATGAAGGTTGTGGGTCTAATGCGGTAATTTGTACTTGCCTAATAGTGTCATGTGATATGCAGTGTTGTTGCATAGCAAGCTTAGCTAATTGGTAAATTAGGGCGCCATCATCAGTGGCGTAGCGTGTCGCGTAGCGATCACCAACCCAGCCACAAGAGATTGAACGCAAACTAATACTAAAGTGTTGAGCGCTGAAGTCATGGCGACGTAATCGTGCGGCAAGTTTTTCACTCATGTGCTGCAGGTAAGTTAAAATAATGTGTTTGTCATTGGTGTGTGGCGGTAATACTTTACCGTGCCCCATGCTCTTGGGTGCGGCTACGGTTAATTGTAAAGGCTCAGGGTCCTCACCTTGACACATAAACCAAATGCGTCGACCGAGATTACCAAATCTTTTCGCTAACACACTAATGGGTAGCGTCTCCATGTCACCACAAAAATAAACGTTATATTGTGCTAAGAAATTAGCAATGCCTTTATTAATGCCGCATAAATCAGTTACTGGTACGTCACGTAAACGAGCTCTGGTTTCGTCGGGACGTATAACGGTAAAGCCTTTCGGCTTATTTACTTTTGCCGCATATTTCGCGCAGGTTTTATTACTACTTAAGCCAACAGAGCAGGGCAGGTGAGAGGCCTGCCAAACAGCTTGTTGTGCGCAACGGGCAACATCAACAGGGTCACCATATAATTTTTGGCAATGCGTGATATCTAAAAAGGCCTCGTCAACTGAATATATTTCAATGTCAGGTGTTATGCTCGTTAAGCTATGCATAATACGCGTTGATATTTCCGCATAGCGCTGTGGTCGAGTCGATGTCTGTATGATCGACGGGCATAATTTTTTAGCCTCATAAATTGACATGCCGGTATGCACGCCAAAAGCACGTGCTTCATATGAGCAGGTGATCACACAACTGCCTTGCAAGCCATTAGTAATCGCCACCGGACAGCCCTGTAAGTGGGGGTTGTCGAGTTGTTCTATAGATGCAAAAAATGCATCCATATCGATTAAGATAATGGCGCGCTCCCATGCTCCCATTTTTTGTCTCCTTCGAACCGTGCAGGCATTTTATATGCTTGCATGAGCCACCAAGCAATGTATGTAACTAAAATGCAACGTCGACTTTGCAAAAAAGGTAATGTCTAGTGGCTCAGGCTTCGCAAAAAAAGTATTGTGGCTCGTTAGGGTGGAATCCGCAGCAAGCCGACATAGAGCCCTTGGACCGTGACGCGATCTGCGGGGTAGCTCATGGGTTTGAGTTTTTGGTTGGCGGGCACCAGCGTGATGCTGTTGCTTTTGTCGTGATAAATACGCTTCAGCGTGGCTCGCTCATTATCGATTAATGCCACGACAATCTGGCCATTATTGGCTGTATTACTGTGCTCACACACGACGATATCGCCGTCGTGTATACCCTCATCGATCATTGAGTCGCCCTTAACGCGCAGTGCATAGCGGTGCTCACCAAGAAAGATATCAGCAAGATTGATGGGGTCGTGATCGATAATTGCCTCAATGGGCTGACCCGCAGCAATCGCACCAATCAGGGGTAGTTGGTTTGTTTGCTGCGGCATAGTCAGCTGTTTCGCCGTCAACTCTATGTTGCGGTGACGTTTAGGAGACAGGTTGATAAGCCCGGCATCTTGCAATGCCTTAACGTAGCGGTGTACCACGCCGCGTGATTTGATCCCTATGCCGCTTGTGATTTCAGCAATGGTTGGGGCATGTCCTTTCGCTTCGATATAGCTTTTAATGTATTGGTAGGTTTTACGTTGGCTTAAAGTAATCATTATATTCTCCGCGGTGGTTTTTATTTACTCAATGCAGGTCTTGCGGCAGCGATGAATAATCTTACCCTGGTTGTTATCCCTAATGGTGCCATATGTGCTTGTGCAGCTGCTTTCTATCTGATTAAGTAGGCTGGTCATTAATTGAATGTAGTTATCACTCGAATTGTGATCTAGCGCTTGATCATTGTAGTAAACCGTTGCAGTATATTTCTGTTGTAACATGGCTTTATCCCTTCGTTCTCTTTGATGTTACGTATAGAGTACATTGGGAGAACACAGATGTAAAGCGCTTTATGCAAGGAACAGCAGATGAAATCAAAAAACCTTTTTATGGATGGTGCCAATATAGCGCCTACAATTAAGACCTATGACTTATATATAAACGGAGAATGGCAGCCTCCACACTCAGGAGAGTGGATAGCGTCAGAAAACCCTTACAACAATCAGGTGTGGTGTACGATTCCACGTGCTAATGCATCCGATGTTGATAAAGCCTGCGATGCCGCCCATGAAGCATTTAAATCATGGTCACAAACACCCGCTAAACAACGCCGTGAATTGCTTTGTCGCTTGGCTGACCTTATTGAAGAAAAGGCAGAACACCTGGCAGAAATAGAGGTCAGGGACAATGGCAAGCTGTATGGTGAAATGCACGGTCAATGCCAATATGCCCCCGAATTCTTTCGATACTATGCGTCATTAGCCGAGCAGTATTGTGGAAAGGCCGTCACGCTCGATAAACCCGAGGTCTATGGCTCAATTTATCATGAACCGCTAGGTGTCGTAGCCGCCATTACAGCCTGGAACTCACCACTATTATTAACCACGTGGAAGTGCGCGCCCGCACTGGCAGCCGGTAACACCGTTGTTTTAAAGCCGTCGGAATACACATCTGCGTCTGCATTAGAGCTAGCCGTGTTATTTGAACAGGCCGGCTTTCCTCCCGGTGTATTTAATGTCGTAACCGGTTATGGCATAGAGGCGGGTGCCGCACTGATAGAGCATCCTAAGGTTGCGAAGGTAGCATTTACTGGTGGCACAGCAACAGGAAAACATATATACCAAACAGCAGCAAAAGATTTAAAGCATGTAACGCTAGAGTTAGGTGGTAAATCAGCCAATATTGTTTTTACCGACGCCAATATAGATAACGCGGTAAAAGGGGTAGTCAGCGGTATCTTTGCAGCAAATGGTCAAACCTGTATTGCCGGTTCACGCGCATTAGTTGAGGCTACCATTTACGATGAGTTTATTGAGCGGTTAGTGGCATTTATTAAAAAAGCAAAGTTTGGTGACCCAATGGATCCGGCAACTAATTTTGGCCCCATCGCTAACCCACCACAATATGAGAAAATCTTAGAATACATTGCCATTGGTAAGCAAGATGGCGCGCGCTGCGTTTATGGCGGTAACCCGGTTCCGCACCCAGAGGGTATAGAACCCAGTTGGTTTATACAGCCCACTATATTTGCTGATGTCGCTAATGATATGCGTATTGCTCGTGAGGAAGTGTTTGGCTCAGTTTTATCAGTGATTAAATTTGATGGTGAAGAGGAAGCACTGCAGATTGCCAATGACAGTCCTTATGGTTTAGCTGCCGGTTTATGGACGTCTGATGCCGCGCGTATCGAACGTATGCCACACTTATTGCAGGCCGGCACTGTATGGGTTAATACCTATCGGTGTATCTCATACTTAATGCCGTTTGGCGGTTATAAAGCATCAGGTATTGGTCGAGAGGGCGGTGAAGAAGCCTTGTTTAATTACTTGCAATCAAAAAGTGTTATGATAAGTGCCGCAAAAGAAGTGGCTAACCCATTTGTAATGAAATAATTATGCCTAAAATTAAATTAAATGGTTTGAAGATGTCTTATAGTGCGCGGGGTGAGGGTGATCCTTTGCTGCTATTGCATGGTCTGTCTATCGGAAAGAGTTTGAGCGATGAATTTATCGATGAGTTAGCGCAATATTTTTATGTTGTTACCTATGATCAACGTGGCTTGGGTGAAAGTGAAGTCGCTAACCTGGATTATAGCTTGACCGATCTTGCTGATGACGCTATCGCATTGTTGGATTACATCGAAATTGAACAGGCTTCTGTTGCAGGCTTTTCATTTGGTGGGGTGGTAGTGCAGGAGTTGTTATTACGTTACCCCCAGCGATTTAATCGCGCCATGATGGCATGCACTTACCCGGGCGGTGTTAAGCACGGTGAGGAGATGGTTTATGATGAAGATGCTCGATTAGCTTACTCACTTGACACAAGCATACCTGCGAGAAATAAAGTGGATGCTTTAGCGAGGACGCTATATACCCAAGGCTTTATTGAGCAACACCCGGAGATTATTGAACCATGGAAGCAATCCCGCATGAATAGAGAGTTGAGCGACAATGTGATTTATCGTCAAGACCTTTATTTGGAGTATGATGTGTTTAGTAAATTGAAAAATATTAAACAACCAACGCTGGTGATGGCGGGCAAGCAGGATAGCTTAATTCCTTATAAAAATTCTGAAGTGCTAGCTGCGCAATTACCAAACGCGCAGCTAGTTGCGCTAGAGCCGTGCGGTCATGAATTGTGGGTTGAACAAAAACAAGAAATGCTAAAAAACATTATATCTTTTTTCAAGCAATAAAAAAGGCCACGACTATAAAAGTGATGGCCTTTTTAAATTGAAAAGAACTATGAGGCGCTTACAACACCACTACCGTTCTCAGCTGGAGGTACGAGAACAGCTGTTCCGCCAGTACCTGTGCTTCCACCTGTATCACTACCGCCTGATCCACTGGTGCAGGCTGTCACTGCTATCACCTGAGCTGCTGTGGTTGCAGTTGCTTGGTTATAACGAATTAAGCAGTTTGCAGAATCGGTTCTGCTAAGGTGCCATGTGCCACCACTACCTGACGCTGTAAAACCAGATGGTATGCTTTGTAATGCGCTACCAATACCTGTAGTGTCAGCAGCTGGATAACCGTATACGGTATTAACGGTAGAGCCGTCAGCCATTCGAACTTGCGCTGTTGGCGACTTTTCTACACCATCAACAACTGCTTGAGCATGCACTAAATTAGCTGATGATTGAAGTGCTCCATAAACACCTTCAACAACGGCTTGTCGTGCATCTTGAGAAACATCAATGAATTTTGGAATCGCAAATGCTGATAAAATACCTAGAATTACGATCACGATAATAAGTTCTACTAATGTAAAACCGGCTTGCTTTGTTGCGTTGAAATGTTGCTTTATATTTTTCATTTTATATACCTTCATCACTTTCCCCTAACTATTTATTACTATCCCTGTAGTCTTATACTTATTTCCATGGAGCTAATTATACCTAATTCTAGTATTCATTTGTTAATTAATTTTATAATTTTCAAAATAAGGTAATTTCGTTAATTTTGCTTTAAGTAATTGAGTAAGTGGTTAATTTATTCTAATAAAATAGTATTAAGATAAGCTTAATTAATACCAGCTTAAGCTAGTGTTGCAAGTATCAATGTTAACGTCGCAATATAATCAAATCGGTTTAATAAAGTGATCAGTTGTGGTAGTTTGCCAGGCATAGTAATCGGGGAAGTGAATGAAGCAGTTAGTGATAATAAGTGCATTGATCTCTTTATGCAGCACGGCAATAGCAACACCGCCAGTGCACACCAAAGATCATGATGTTAAAGCAATTATGCAGCATTATATGCATAAATACGTGAAAAAAGAGCGCTTTTCGGCGCTGCAATTAAGTTATCGCTATCACAACCCTGTGATACATAACTTAAACGTGGGTAAAGTTGCCTATGGCGGCGGGGCGAAATTGCTGACTTCTGCAAACATTATTGGCTGGGGTAGCTTAACCAAGGCCGTGACCGCTGCTATCATTTTGGATTTACGAGCAACCCCTGAAAGCCCAATCAAGCTCAGCCAAACTTTAGCGCATTGGTTCCCCAAGAAGTTCTTTCATAAAAAAGGGATGCTATCCGAATGGCCACAAGCTTGGCGTACAGTGACCATAGCCGATTTATTACACATGACCAGCGGCATCCCACCATATATAAATACAGGTTTAGATACGCTGACAAAAAAACAACTGGCTCGTAAAATGAAACCGCAACAATTGGTAGCCATAGCTGCGCAGTTGCAACGCAACAAAAACCATTATTGCAAATCTAAACACGCCTGCTTTAAAGCAGGATCGCGGTTCTATTATTCAAATACCAACTATATTATTGCCGGTATGATTGCTAGTAAAGCCGCCTCTCAAATTTCAGGAAAGTCCATTAGCTTTTCTTATTTGATGCAGCATTTTTTAAATCGTTATACCAACAAAGAGACTATTGCCATCTATTACCCCGATCTTACAAAAAACATTCCAAATAATTTAGTGCGTAGCTATCGTAATTCACCTGTACCGCGGGTGTTTTTTCGTGGGGAAGATGTCACGCAATATAATTTAACATGGCTAGGTGCCGCGGGTGGTATTGTCGGGAATACACAAGGCATGGTAACCGTAATTAGTGCAATAGCCCAGCTGCCAAAAGCTGTCAATCCATTTGAACAAGCCAATAGCTATGTCAGTATGAACCCGAATAAGCCACTGCATATCGCCAATCGACACCAACAATGCACCTCTACAAAAAAAACACCATGCTATGGTTTTGGTATTACCTATATCAATGCTAACAAACGACATCAAGCCGGTGAGGCATATTTTTATGAGGGCGAAGGCTGGGGGAGTCGCGCCCTGTATTATTGGTTACCACAACGCGATATCACAGTCGCGGTTGCGGCCAATAGTGCGGTTACACCAGCGAACGATCACCTATACCAAATATTCTCACAATTATTTGCAAGTGTATTTAACTAGCTAAACCTTGGTTTTTACTTTAGACCAAGGCTTTAATTGCCAAGTAGTATGAACCGTTGCAATGTGATTTTTGTCATCATCATAGAGGTTTGACTCCATTTTTTTGAGTATCGCCTCGCCACTATCAAGCTTACTTAGTAGCCCTTGTTGTTCAGGCTGTTTCATTTCTGCAATAGAGCTTACCGGCATTTTGGCTTGGTAGTGATAGTCAACCTCGAGATGAGACATGATGACGCGGTATTTACTGGGATCAAAAATAGATAGCAGCAGCATCCCGGCTGATAGCTCACCAATCGTTGCTAAGCCACAAGCATGTATTCCTCGTAGATGATTAAAGTTACGCCTTTTATAAGGCGCATAGGTTTCCAGCGATTCTTTAGTGATTTTTTTGATTATAAAACCATGCTGGTTATTGAACGGTATCATGCGCAAAGCAATACGATTTAGTAACCACAATTGAAACTTAGAATGCTGCGCTTTTTCTAGTAGCCGCATAAATTTTTGCATAGTACTTTAATCCTTAATCGATGGAATGCTAACGGCTGCTTCAACGTCTTGCTTATAATCGATACCGTCTATTTCAAATCCAAACATCCGCATAAACTCATGGCGATAGCCATCGATATCGGCATATTCACGTAAATTTTCAGTGGTGACATCATGCCATGCTTGCTGTACTGATTGTTGAATGCTTTGTTTCATTTCCCAATCATCCATGCGTACCATGCCATTTTCGTCTGTTGCTACTGGATTGCCTCCTTTAGCGTATAACCGATCATGGAATAAACGATTCATTTGCTCTATGCAGCCTTCATGACTATTATCGGCTTTCATTGTTTTATATAAAATCGAAGAGTATAAAGGAACAACTGGTATAGCTGCAGCCGCTTGTGTTACCAACGCCTTGTTAACCGATATATAAGCATGACCATTGATAGCGGATAATTGGTGATCGATATCTTTTGCTGCTTGCTCTAAGTCTTTTTTAGCGCCACCAATTGTGCCTTCACGATAAATAGCATGTGTCAGCACAGGGCCGATGTATGAATAAGCAACAGTCATCGCCCCATCAGCCAATAAGTTGTTTTGCTCTAGAGCATCCATCCACATTTTCCAGTCTTCACCACCCATCACCATTTTGGTGTGAAAAGCTTCTTCTTCGTTGGCTGGCTCAATAGTGACTGTTTCAATTTCGTAGCTAGTTAAGTTAATCGTTTTGTCAGTAAATGGTTCGCCTAATGTTTTTAATGTAGAGCTATATACTTCACCGGTTTTAGGGTGCGTGCGCCGCGGTGAAGCTAAGCTGTAAACTATCAAATCTACCTCGCCACCCCAGTCCTTTTGAATTAAATCGATGACTTGTTGTTTAATTTCATCAGAAAAGGCATCACCATTGATGCTTTTGGCGTAAATGCCAGCTTCATTGGCATATTCCTCAAAAGCCGCTGAGTTATACCAACCAGCAGAAGCCGTTCGCTTACCTTTGGCTGCTTTTTCAAAGAATACACCGATGGTTGCAGCACCCGCACCAAAAGCTGCACTAATCCGCGAAGCTAAGCCATAACCGGTCGACGCACCTATCACTAATACTTTTTTAGGTTTCGGCTCTTGGTTAAGCTGGCAATGCTGCTTGGTATGCTCAATCTGTTGCTTAACATTGGCCTTACAACCGGCAGGGTGAGCGGTTGTGCAAATAAATCCACGAGCTTTTGGTTCAATTATCATTTTGATTTCTCTTGTTCGTTAGGTTTGGCGCTATGATACCGTAAAATAAAACGACGCCCAAGCATTGGGCGTCGTTTTGAGTTTGATTAAGCCAAGTTTACTGTTGTTGCTGATCATTGCCACGAGGCGCTTGCTGATTAGCCTCTTGACGGCGGCGCATTGCACCGATAACAATAAACACAATAAACAATGGTATTAACAGCGGAAACATAATTGGGAAGAAAACAAGACCCAGTATTGTTAAAATAAATGCAATAATGCAGATGACTAAAACGCCAATGCCTGAAAACACGAAAAACAACAACACACCCACGGAAAAGATGATCACCGTAGCTAATAGGATGCCCCACAAGGCGGACGAGGCAATAACCGCTGCACCAAGTACAGGCAGTAAAAAGTGGCCACCAATCGCAATAAGGAGGATAAGAAGAATAAGTAATAGAAAAGGCATGGCGAGTGTTCCTTTAAATGGTTGGATTCAAAGGTATAATACCTAAGCCTATGATAGTTTGCAAAATGTCAGCAAGCTCTAAGTACAATTAAAGAACTGCTTGCGATAATGACGCAATTCGTCTATCGAATCACGAATATCATTGAGTGCCTGGTGAGTAGATACTTTATGAAAACCATCAGCAACACGCGGCGCCCAATATTGCGCAAGCACCTTGATGGTGGAAACATCTAGGTTGCGGTAATGAAAAAACGCCTCTAATTTAGGCATATATTCATACAAAAAGCGTCGATCCTGACAAATCGAGTTGCCACATATAGGTGATTTGCCGGGTTTGATATGCTTAGATAAAAAATCAACCGTGGCTTGTGATGCCTCAGCTTCAGTAACATTGCTGCTTTTAACGCGATTAACCAAACCCGAACGGCCATGATGCTCGACATTCCAGCCATCCATTTTATCGAGCTCTGATTGCGGCTGAGAAATTGCCAAAACAGGGCCTTCAGCGATAATTTCCAAGTCAGGAGTTGTCACTATGGTCGCTATTTCAATAATTCGGTGAGATTCTGGTCGTAACCCGGTCATTTCTAAGTCAATCCAAGCCAAGTTGGATTCATTATTTGGCATAAGTCTCTCTATGCAGTTAAATTTAAGGCGCAGTATATCATGATCATTCGTTTGCTGGTGTGAGATATTTCTTACAATACAAAAGGAGTCCGTACGATACTTATTAGCCACTGCTTTGTGTATTATTTGAACTATTGCAAATGACGATCGTAGCGGAGAATAACATGATTTCAGACTTACCATTCAGTTTAAAACAAGAAGCCCTCAGAAGATTACACGCCGGAGATTTTAAAGCAGCAAAAGCATTACACGATCAATGGCTCATGAACAAAGCCCCTCACAAATATGACCCCAACAAAAATATCGACATCTATTGCCTATTAGGTGATTGTTAACCGAGTACTCACTGTGCCCCAAGTGACTGGAAGTGGTGGTTGTTAGAAATAGCAGCCACCACTTTTTTTATAAAGCTTATATTTGGCAGATCTTGAACGAAAACATGCAATCAAAATCCTCAAGTATCATTTATACGTTCCGGTTTTTCATTTATGTTTTCGTCCAACCTCTACTCAAATATAAGCTTTATCATTTTGAATGATATTTGGCGGATCTTGAACGAAACCATGCAATCAAAATCCTCAAGTATCATTTAGAATCTGGCAAGCAATCGCAGCGCCAATTGGCATGCAGTCTTCATCGATATCAAATTGTGCTGAATGCAATCCGTTGGTAATACCCTTGCTTTTATTACCACTACCCAACATAAAAAACGCACCGGGTTTGTGTTGCAAGTAATAGCAAAAGTCTTCACCAAAACCGACAGGCTCCGTGTTTATTTCAATTTTATCCTGGTTAATTATTTGTGTTGCAGCAGCTGCAATGCGATCTACACCCGTTGCATGATTAACAACAGCATCGTAGCCTTTTATATAGTCCAGTTGAAATTGATAGCCTTGTTTTTCGAATGGTAGAAACGAATCTTTAATGCAGTTAACAATGAGATCCCTTTCAGTTTTATCGTAAGTTCGAACAGTACCTGCTAAGAATGCCTGATCCGCTATAACATTATAAGTGTCACCAGCTATACATTGTGTAACGCTTAAAATAGCACTATGTGCCGGGCTAATTTTACGACTTATAATTGATTGCCAACTAGTGATCAATTGCGCGGCAACATAAAGCGGATCCAGCGTATCGTGAGGGCGTGCAGCATGACCGCCACGACCAATGATTTTCAGCTCAAATGTGTCTGCAGCAGCACAAAAGGGTCCTGAACGCGTTACTACTGCGCCACATTCAAACTCAGGATTATTATGCAGCCCATAGACTTCATCAACATTTTCCAAACAACCGTTTTCTATCATGCCAATTGCGCCGCCCGGTGGTAACTCTTCGCATGGTTGAAAAATAAAGCGCACATTGCTACCTGTCCATTGGCCTTTAAGCTGGGCAATGGTTTCTGCTGCTGTTAATGCGATAGTCATGTGTGAGTCATGGCCACACATATGAGCAACGCCCTTATTTTTCGAAACAAAGTCATGCGTATTTTTTTCTTGAATGGGTAGTGCATCCATGTCAGCACGCCAGGCTCTGAATGGTTTATTTGGATCGAAGATTAAGTCAGCAACAAAGCCATGTTGCCAACAAGGGCGCACGTCATAGCCTAAGTCACGCATTACTTGCTGGCAATAGCTTGAGGTGTCTGCTTCTTTTAAACTCAATTCTGGGTGTTGGTGTAAGTGTCGTCGATGCTGTTGGCTTTGTTTAAATATTGACTTGGTTTTTGATAGAAAATCCATGCTGCCTCACTCAGTGCGTCTTAATTTTAAATCCTGTATTGTATAGGGAGTTTCTCAATAATGCACCAAGGGTGTATAGAATGACCAAGCTGCAGCTTCAAAAAAAATGGAAATTTTGGATCGATCGCGGGGGTACGTTTACTGATGTGATTGGTGTATCCCCTGAAGGTGCTATAACCACGTGTAAATTATTATCATCTGATAGCCAGCGTTATGATGATGCGAGCATTGAGGGTATTCGACGACTATTTCATTTGCGTGAAGATCAAGCTATTCCAACCGAGCAGATTGAAAGTGTTCGTATTGGTACTACGTTAGCCACCAATGCATTACTTGAGGGTAAGGGTGCGTCTACTGCATTAGTTACTTCATATGGATTTAAAGATGCGCTACGCATTGGTTTTCAGCAGCGTCCTGATTTATTTGCATTAAAAATTAATAAGCCTGATGCGTTATATAAACAAGTCATTGAGACCACCCAGCGCCAAGATGTTCATGGAGAGGTTATACAGCAACTAGATAAAGACCGTTTATACGACCAGTTACTATTAGCTAAGCAACAAGGTATCACATCTATAGCGGTAGTGTTTATGCATGCTTATCGCTATACGGAAGATGAGAGGAATGCAAAAAAAATTGCACTAACTGTTGGCTTCGATGAGGTGATTTGTTCACATGAAGTAGGTAAGGTCATGGGCTTCATTATGCGCGGCAATACGACGGTAGTTGATGCTTACTTAACACCAGTGTTTGGTAGTTACTTACATCACCTGCAGCAACAATTGCCTGATGTTAACATTTTAATGATGCAATCTAATGGTGGTTTATTGCCGACAGCTTTGTATCGCGCCAAAGATAGTTTATTATCCGGTCCAGCTGGCGGTGTTATTGCTGGAGCCAAATTAGCTGAGCAGCTCAAGTGCCCAAAATTAGTTACATTCGATATGGGCGGCACATCGACCGATGTTGCTTATTATGCTGGTAGTTTACATCGCAATTACGAGTCTATTATTGCAGGAATCCCTGTTCAACTACCGATGCTAGCAATTGAAACCATTGCATCAGGTGGCGGTTCAGTCATTAGCTTTAATCAAGGGCGCTTTTGTGTTGGCCCAGAGTCAGCAGGGGCCAACCCTGGCCCCGCATGCTATGGCAAAGGTGGCCCGTTAACCATTACCGACTGTCATGTGATGTTAGGTCATATCCGAGCTGATTTTTTCCCGCATTGTTTCGGTAAGGGTGGTGAGCAAGCAATAAATGAAAAAAACGTTATAAAATTGTTTGATGAATTAACCAAACAAATCAATCAAAACTCTAACAAAACCTATACATCAACTGAAGTAGCGCATGGTTTTGTGCAAGTAGCCGTTACGCAAATGGCAGGTGCAATTAAAAAGATCACACTGCAAAAAGGATATGACTTATCAGATGCGGTTATCAGTAGTTTTGGTGGTGCAGCCGCACAACATGTTTGCGCTGTAGCAGATGAGTTGAGTATATCCCAGGTAGTGATTAGTCCTTACGCTAGTTTATTTTCAGCATTAGGAATTGGCATAGCAGATATACGTAGCATTAAACAACAAACCATAGAACAACCACTAAAAACAGCCTTTACTAAACTGGAATCGCTATATGACGAAATAATTCATAGTTTTGATGCGGTAGATGTTAGCAATAACCACATCAATTATATTTGCAATATGCATTTAAAATATCAGGGCACTGATGCTGTTTTGATTATTCCTTATCAACAAGATTATGAAAAAATATTTAACCAGCAGTATTTTTCGACCTATGGTTTTACTATGCCTGAACGAGACATTGTTTGCCAGGAAATTAGTGTTGAGCAAGCTATACAAGCCAGCGAATCGATTGGGCAGCTTGCTGTAGAAAATTTTCAGAATGTTGCTGCTATTCCTGGTGTAATGGATCGTTACCAACTGGCTAAAGATAAGTCTATTCGAGGTCCTTTAACTATAGTAGAGAAGCACACTGTTGCAGTATTGCCGCTAGGTTGGGCTGCCACTATTGATAGTGAAAATAATATGTGGCTTACGCGCGACACACCATTACAAGCATCCTCTATCGATACACAACAAGCTGACCCCATTTGGCTGGAAGTGTTTAATTATTTATTTATGTCTATTGCAGAAGAAATGGGGGAGGCTTTAGCCAATACTGCCTATTCTGTTAATATAAAAGAGCGACGCGATTTTTCATGTGCGATATTTAACAGTAGTGGTGACTTGGTGGCGAATGCGCCGCATATGCCGGTGCACCTGGGTTCAATGGGAGTGAGCGTTAAGGCCATACGAGAACACTTTGACAATAAAATGCAGCCTGGTGATGTGTATATGCTCAATGATCCGTACGCAGGTGGAACGCATTTACCCGATGTTACTGTAGTCACGCCTGTTTTTTTTAACCAAAAGCAACCAGCCTTTTATGTGGCTTCTCGTGGTCATCATGCAGATATAGGTGGCATTCAACCAGGTTCGATGCCTGCTCATTCGGATAATATTGAACAAGAAGGTATTTTATTCACCTATGCGCATATTGTTAAACAAGGCGTGCTTGATATTCAATATATAGAATCATGCTTATCAAAAAAACCATACCCTGCACGCAATATTAAACAAAACCTGGCTGATTTAAAAGCGCAGATTGCAGCCAATCAACGCGGTGTAAATCAGGTGATTAAAATGGTAGAACAATACAGCTTATCGGTGGTGAATGCGTATATGCACTTTGTTCAGGCCAATGCTGAAGTGGCAGTTAGGCAGGTGATAGCTTGTTTATCGGACGGTGAGTTTATTCAGCGTATGGATTGTGGTGCTGAAATACATGTGGCGATTCGAGTGAATCAAGACAAGTGTCAATGTGAGATTGATTTCACTGGAACGAATGGCGCTGAGCAGTCAAATTTTAACGCACCTAAAGCGGTGACTACGGCAGCTGTGCTGTATGTGTTTCGATGCTTAGTGCAAAGAGCTATTCCACTAAATCAAGGTTGCTTATCGCCTATAAAAATTATTATCCCTAAAGGCTCATTATTAGACCCTGTGTCGCCCAGGGCTGTTGTCGCAGGTAATGTAGAAACATCACAAAATATAGTGGAGGCCTTGTTTTCAGCTATGGGGATAATGGCTCAATCACAATCAACGATGAATAATTTTACGTTTGGTAATGCGCAATATCAGTATTATGAAACCATTGCTGGAGGCAGTGGTGCTGGTGATGGATTTAATGGGGCTGATGCGGTGCAAGTGCATATGACTAATACACGCTTAACAGATCATGAAATACTGGAGTTTAGATTTCCTGTAAGAATTAACCGCTTTGAATTGCGTCAAGATAGCGGTGGTAAGGGTAAATACAAAGGTGGTGAGGGTGTCATTCGCGAAATTTATTTTTCAGAACCGATGACGGTTAACCTATTATCAGAACACAGGCAATACCCGCCGCTCGGAATGCAGCAAGGAGGTAACGGAGCTTGTGGTGAAAATGCGGTTATTCATACGAACAATAAAAAACAGAAATTAAAGACTTCTGCTGTTTGCAAGGTTGAAGCAGGGGATATTTTACAAATCAAAACACCAGGCGGTGGTGGCTATGGTGTGAATTAAGTGCCTTTTTCGTTTGATCCTTCTATTGGTAATTTGCTGGCTTCTGCAGAGATGATATGACGTAACCATACTTGCAAGGGGTCATTGTGTGATATCGGGTGCCAGCACATGGCTGTTTTAAAAACAGCGCTATCCATAGATGCAGGCACAGGAAAAAGTTCCAAATTATATATATCGGCACAATCAACTAATATTCGTTTTCCTGTAGTTATCACGTAATCAGTTTTTTGAGCCATACGCATAGCAGTTGTGATACGAGAGACGGTGAGCATCACATTGGTACTGTAATTATTCTGTTTCAACCAGAGAGACATTAAATTCAGCTTATGGTTATTCTTGTAATTAATGCCTACATGTTTCATTTGCAGAAATTCATCAATGGTTTGTGGCGGTTTTTTTAAAATTGGATTACCTTTATGCGCACCAGACATCAATGTATCGGAAAATATCACCTCTTTTTTTAGATGCTTTGGCGCATAAGGGAAATGACCTATTCCTAACTGTATGCCTTGCTGAGTAAATACGCTTTCATCGGTAATGTCATTAAGATGCTCGACAAATAAGCGCAATTTGGGCGCCTTCTTTTCTAATACAGTGACCACGTTTGGTAAAAGTACTTGTGCCACATAATCCGACATGCCTATCACAACTTCTGTATCAACGGTTTTAGGTGTGAAATGCGCGCTGTGTGAGAATAGCTCATCTAAGTCATGTAATATTCTTTGTGTCGGTGCAATCAGGCATTGTGCTGTTTGAGTAAGTTCCATCTTTCCGTTTTGACCACGAATTAATAGTTCATCGTCGTATATTTCACGTAACCGTTGCAAAACACGGCTCATGGCTGGCTGACTAAGGCCAACGCTTTCACCTGCTTTGGTCACATGCTTGGTAGTGAGGAGGGCATATAGTGCATTTAATAGCTTGTAATCTTGCTTTGTATAATTCATATTTTAAGTATAAACAACGATTCAACATTATGAGAGCTGATATCTTTTCATATTCAGTAATATTTGAATTAAACTAACATTCATTCAGTGGGTTATTGCCATCTATTTTATCAATAATAGTATGCAAAAATTGCATGTATCACATAAAAACATTGCATTGGCTTTCCAAATCCAGCCGCGTTACCATGAACCATATCGAAATTACATTGTATTTATATAACTAAATTTGATGTACTGGTTGTTGTGAATGAGACTGTGAGGAAATAGTAATGAATATTTTAATTATTCGCCAAGATAAATTGCGTGTTCACCAAGATTATTTATATGTTAAACTTTATGCTAAAAAACATGGCGTAAATGCAAGAATTAAAACCTTTAATGAGTCACTGCACCCATCGTTGATTGTGAACTACATTCAACAAAGTGGGTCTGACTATGACATCATATTATTAGATGGCGATTTAGGTTGCAGCTGTGACCAACCATTTAATTCTGATTTCCAGAAATATTTTTCTGAAGCTGAGTCAGCATTCGTTCGATCAAAAGTGATAGTGCGTTCAACATCACCTTATTGTATCGATTGCGCAAAGAAATTACGATTAAATGCTATTGCTGACCAAGAGTCATGGCAGTTAGCTGAATACATTTATGAACGCTCAATGCCAACTGCATTACAGTTTGCTGATCGTGCTAATTTTGGCTTAATGTATAGCCATATATAAAAAAGAATCAACCTCAAAAAAAACCTTTACTCACTATATATAGCGCCCTGAATTCTCGGGGCGTTTCTTTTGAGTCCTATTGCTCATATGATAAAATACCCATCTCATTCTGCAGGAGGCGAGCCATGAAAGTTAATATCAATGACGTAGAAGTTCAAACGCAAGAGCAAGGCGACTTTAGTTATCAACGTCAATCATTAACTCATGCAGCGGGTGGAAAAGCCTTGGGTGCCAGTATATTTACACTCCAGACAGGCAAAAAAGCGTTCCCGTACCATTACCATTACGCCAATGAGGAGGCGATTTTAGTGCTCGAAGGTGAGGGTACACTGCGCTGCAATGATGAAATGATCCCGCTAATAAAGGGTGACTATATTGCTTTGCCAGTGGGTGAGGAGCATGCTCATCAAATGATCAATACCTCTGGTGGCGAGCTCAAGTACTTATGCTTTTCAACCATGATAGATACGGAAATATGTGGTTACCCTGACTCTGATAAACTTTGTGCAATGGCAGGCGCCGCACCCGGTGGAGATAAAGTGCAACGTAAGTTAATGCAGTGTTTTAAACAATCCGACAATGTTGATTATTTTTACGATGAGTCTTGACTGGTTTGGCAGTTCCAACAAATATTGAAGTTATTCTCGACTTTTTCATTGCATTTGGAACATAACCAATAACCTGTAGGTACAGATTCATTTGAAGGGATAGCGGCAATTATTTCATTCGCTTTAGCCTCATCGTCATTATTCATGATCCAAATTTCGGGCCATGCAACAATAGGTGTAATTTCGCCGGCTGCGGGAGGGTATTCGTTTTTAATCAAGCATGCAATGCCACTGGATTCTAAGGTGTCCTTGAGCACATTTAAGGTAACGCGATTTTCGGTTTGGTAGATTTTTTTCATGTTTCTACATTAACATAGCGTATCAACTAGTGATACCATGAAGTGGGTTTTTTAAAGGATTAAGAAAATGACATGGCTTGCATTATTTGTTGCCGGATTATTTGAAACAGGCTGGGCTGTTGGTTTAAAATACACCGAAGGCTGGACGCGGTTATGGCCGAGCATATACACATTAATTGCAATGGCGATTAGTTTCTTTTTGTTATCCTATGCATTAAAAACTTTACCGATTGGCACCGCGTATGCCATATGGACAGGCATAGGAGCTGTCGGTGCTGTTTTATTCGGTATATTTTTTCTGCATGAACCGGCTGGTGCTTTACGAATACTGTGTATTGCCGTAATCATTGCCGGCATGATCGGCTTAAAACTTACCAGTGGCCATTAGCTATTTGAGTTCGGGTAAAGCCTGTGTTTCTGCTTTATTAGCAGCCGAGTTGCTTGCGAGGCTTTCGGCACGTGCACTTGGCTGCACATCAGGTTTTTTATCATCCTTAATGTCAGTTTTCATGCCGGGCTTTGGTTCTTCGATGGACTTGCCTGGTTGCATGTCAGGTTTATTGTCATTCTTTACATCAACGTCCACGCTTGGTTTTGGTTCTGAAGCCATTTGCTTCGCGTTCTTAGGTTCCATGTTGTAGAGTTTCATTTTGGCACCATGGATCTGATTCCTCATTTCCGTATGTGAAATTTTTCCGTTGCTAAAGTCATCCAGTGTTTTTTCAGTGGAAGCTTTATAGTCTTTAAGATCATCAGCTGTTGCTTTGGGATTAATTTTTTGAGCTTCATCAAGCGACATGTTGGGGTTGGCCCATTTTCGGGTTGCATCCAAATCATGACTAATAGTCACTGTAATTGTAACGTTTCCTTGTGTAGCAGTCATGCTGTGCTTTACAGTGCTAGGGTCGCCATCTTTAACCAGTGAAGCCTTACCAAAAGTAATGCCTTGATCAGCTGTTGATTTGTTTTCTCTCTTTGACGCTGCCTGCTGGTCATTGACTGAGTTTGGTGCGCTATTTTTCAATAGCGCTAAAATAGCGTCAACTACTTGTTGTAGCAGTTCATTTTTCTTCATATCACATATCACATTTTAACCTATTGATATGAGTATAAAGTGTTTAGCTTAATGCTAGCTTAAAGCAATGAGGTTATTTGACAATTGATGGGCTTTTGCGGCAACATGCCGGATCCTCATGTTGGGCGTGAGCAGATTAACTTGGAGTCACCAATGAAAAAATTTGTATTAGCTGTGCTTACAGCCGGTTCGCTGTATTGTTCTTTTGCGCAAGCCAGCGTGGTTTGCCACTCAAACCAGCAAGTGAATAAACCGTTTTCAATTGACCTAAAACAATGCTTTAAAAAATTTGTTTTCCCGTTTAATGATTGGGCTTATTTTGTTTTCCCAGGTGACTTTATTCCACCACAAAATGTAACAATCAGTGGTAACTATTTAACTGGAACCATTAACAGCGCCAAAGATATTAAGGTACATGTATTAAAGCGCAACTATACATTAGCCTTGCAAGGTGAAGTGGATATTCATGTCGCCAGTAATGTGGCTTAATTTTTATTATCAACAGGAGCCTTACTATGCGTAAAGCATTGCGCTACAGCACATTAGCAGTAACATTGCCAACATGGTCCGCATTTGCTGGTTTCTATGCGGGCTCATTTGCGATAGGTGTACGCCTAGCGATGTGCATGGGCAATATCGGTACTGATAGTTGCTTTTCACCTGACCATATTGATGATCAATTACGAGCTTCTGGTTTATTTGTCGCAATGACGGCTCTGGGTGCGTTGGGTGGTTTATATCCAGCCTATCGATTAGCCAATGCCTACTTTCCTGGTGAGCCACCGCAGCAAGCCTCTCGTTTGCAAAAAGGCTTGAATAAGATAAACGAAAACCATATATCCCGGCCGATGTTTAAAGTTTTTGTTGCGTTAACTTCTGCGCTTGCTGGCATAGGTATGGGGTGGGGCCTGGGTGTCACTTCTGAAACGTCATGGTGCCAAACATTTGTAAAATTTTGCTATGAAACCGATAGCCAATACAAACCATATTTAATGAAGTCTGAAATATTTATGATCCCACAGATTTTCTTCGGGCTCAATGGACTGCTGGCCGGCTATAAAATTGGCGAGCATGCATTAAATTCAGCAACTAAATCAGTTAATTTTTTTAACCCAGACCCAGCTAGTGCGGAATTATTAGATGATAGAGGTCAAGCAGCGCGAGACCCCCAATCACCGAGTAGTGCGGCACGCATGACCTAAGTTTAGGTAGACTCTTTGCTTTTAATCGGCTTATTGACGCCTGATGCATGGCGCTCATTTAATTCTATGTCGATATATCGATCGGTAATGGCGCTTGAGCTGTGTCCCGCGTCATCACGAACGTGTTCGCGAGGGCGATGTTTTACGTCTTCAGAGATTCCTGTGTGTCGCAACCAATGCACAGTGGCTTCAACCAAGTTATCAGCTTCTATAGCAAAGCCGTCACTGCGTAACTTTTCGCTAGCCGTATCAAAACAAAACTGCACGATTTCGCGCACATAGGTGGTGCTGGTGACAGGCCCTTTGCCGCGTATTTTAGGCACTAATGGGGAATGGTCGGCGGGTGAGGGCAGGTCAGATAACTCCAAATGATGCCGCCAACGTTTTAATGCTTTTAGCATTTGATGACTTACGGTTACTTGGCGTTGCTTGTTGCCTTTGCCGACAGTAGTAAACCACCACTGACCGTCATGGTCTTGCCAGAAATCATTCATGGTGGGTGACCAGCGCTCGCTCGATACTAATTCAGATATGCGCAAATACATGGCAAACAAAGCGCTCATAATAAACAATGTGCGCTCATGCCTACCAGCATCCATGGCGGCCAATTGTTCTGCTGTATGTAATACGGTATTCCATTGTTTGTCGGTGAGCCGGCGTATGCGTTTGGTATTGGCAGCATGGCGACGCAAGAATTTACTTTTTTGTCGAATACTGGCAACAGGATTGACGTCGGTGATTTCTTCTTGCACCAGGTAATTATAAAAACTGCTTAGGATTGAAAAAATGTCACGTAGTGCGCTTTCAGATAATTCGTAATCTTGCTTGTTGGGTGTTTCGCCTTTTCGATGTGCTGATTTTGAAACAGTAACAACATAGGGGTGCCAGTTGGGGTTAGCTTGTCGCTTAGCATCTTTAGTGATAAAACGGGGTGATTTCTTCGTTCCTATCCAATGCGTGGGAGGGCTTTGGCAAAAGTGTAAGTAATCTTCAATCTCTTGTCGACGCAATGAGAGTATGGACTTATTAGCCTCGTGATATGACCACTGCAGCAAGCGTTCGACTTCACGGCGATAGGCGTTAAAAGTAGCTTTACTGCCATCATAAGCTTTTAAAAATCCCCGGGCATTTTTATAATCATTACTGTTGCACTCTTGGTGGGGGGCTTGATCGGATAAATAATCCAAAGCATCAAATAGTGGTAACGGTGGTTTATTCTTTACTTGCATCTGGTTTTTTCCTGCTGGCTTTCAGTTTAGATTGATGTGCTTTGTTATCGAGTATTTTTTGTTTGGCGCGTTTCGATCGTTTCTTTTTTTGGCGGCGAATTTTTTCCGCGGCTTGCTTCGCTTTGCTTTTTTCGCCTAATTGAATCGTTTCAATTTTTTCACACAGTCGTCGACGTGCTGTATAACGGTTTTGTTCACGCGAGCGTGATTCGGCGCATTTAATCATGATCTCAGAAGCGGTGTGATATAGCTGAACACAAGATGAGGTTTTTTGTAATTTTTGTCCGCCACGGCCGGAGCCTAAGATAAAAGACTCCTCAAGCTCAACTTCTTTGATACCCAATTTGGCCATTTGTTGGCGTAATTGTGCCCATTTTTCTGCGGTGATCATCATCTTCTTCCACTAAAACATTTACAGCTGCTGGTTAATTGTATGACTTTAAAAGAAATAATACCATCCGGATTAAAAAAATCAGTGATTGCATGGCACTCAAATGTACGTATAATAACCGCATATATTAAATATATGTACTGTATTTGAGCAAAGAGATGTTATATGCCATTAGTAAGATATACCGCTAACAAACCACAATCTACTTGGATTGTTCACTACTTAAAACATCCAAAAGACATGGGTGACCATAACCCCAGGGGCTACACCTTTAAATTGCGCATCAATCTGCGCGAACCTGACTTCCTAAAACACATGAATGATATAATCGCTTATCTGAAAGATAGTGATGAGTTAAGCTCAGAGGCTAAAGGGCTCGATGTCATCAGCAGTTTTAAGCTGATGAAAGATGGTCACCGCCGCGTTTTACGTCACGGAAGCGACTTTTTTGACAAAGGACAGTTCACGATATATCTAGATTATCCAAATGTAACAGATAAAAAGCTAAAGCTATTTATCGAACAATTACAACAATTTTTAACTGCTTTAGAGGTTGAACCTTGTCGATCAATGCATAGAGACTTTCGTCTTAAGTCTAAGCCAAATATTAGTATGCGACTTGAGCGTATTGATCGAAAGTATCTTCGTCCCAGCCGTGACCACTACTTCTCTAAGGCATTTGACTTACTGCAGCGTGACACGGCGATTTACAGCGAGTTTTGTTTAGGCATGATTCCTCGAGCGTTAAATAATGATGCCATTCACCAACTGATGTTGTATGGTTTTAAGCTGGTTAAAGTACGCCACAATAATATTGGAGCAGAATGCCAAACGATTGCGGCTAGCTTACGAAAATTGCAGTCATATACAGCTGAACGTAACCATGAACAGATAATATTATGTTTAAGTGAAATAAAGCTTTCGCATTTAAGTTTGCGTCAACACTTACGCAGCCAACCTTTAATATCAACAGCAATTGATGGCATGTTGAGCGGAGCGATACAGCAGGCCATGGGGGAAGATGGTGTAAAATATTTGGTGTTAATTAATAACCAGCACACCATCATGATGCAATCGAGTTGCTGCTTCAAACTGTCTACGCTTTTTAGTCGGCGAGGCCATCGACCAGGGGATAGATTACATGCTCTCATAGAGGCAGAAGCTACGTTTATAGATAATTTTATTGGACCACTTGTCACAACACCGGAAATTTCAGGCGAAGCAAAGCCAGTGCCTGAATCATCAGCAGAAGTAACCCCGGTAATTATTTAGTCGGATTGTATGCGCTTTCTAAAATATGGTACTATTTTTTCTTTTTTATATATAAGGTAGAATTCCTGAATGGCGCGATCCAAGCATCGCTTTCTTCTCTGGGCGCTGGTGGCTTTAAGCTTATTTGCTGTCATCGTACAAGCCTATATTTATATTACAGGTGGTATAAGCGGCTCTGGTAGTACCTTGGCTTTGTCATTCCTATCTAAATCGATTCTGTTTGGACAACTAAGCTTTCCAGCATTGGTGTGGCGGCATCTATTGGGCTTTTGTTCCGCTATTGTTTTTTTATACACCGCTTATACATTGCTTATTTATTGGCTAACAATATTGTCTGGTGACCAGTTGCGAATACAACAGAAGTACTACCTACACTTAGGCATGTTTATATGGCTATTAGGCAGTCTAGTAGTTCTATTAATAAATCAAATAACATTTGCTGGATCTGTTTACACCTTTTTCCTGGACAAAATATTATCGAATAAATTGTCGATTATCTTATTGGTTTTTTTTAGTGCCATACTGACTGGCTTTATTGTTTTGGCATTGTGGCGACTAGTACGGAACTGTATTCAGTTTACACAAAATAAAAAGTGGCTACGTGGTGTAGCTGCCGCAATGGTAGCTGTTTTTAGTTTCAGTATCTTTCATAGTGTGACTGCAAATAAACACTATCATGGTGCAACAGCGGAAAAACCTAATGTCATTATTGTTGGTGTCGATGCATTAAGACCGGATTACGTCACAGCGGATAATATGCCTTTTATTTCTGATTACCTCAAAAACGGGGTTGATTTCACTGGGTCGTATACCATGTTGCCTAGAACCTTTGCCTCATACACCGGAATATTAACTGGGTTATATCCGAAGCAGAGTGGTGTCTATTTTGATTTTCAAAGCAAACGCAATCTGAATCTTAACGGCTCTATTGCCAGCATACTCAAAAAGAAAAATTACACAACCTATTACTCAACTGATGATGCACAATATACGAATATTAACCATCAATATGGTTTTGAAAAAATAACTAAAAACAACCCCAGCGTACTAAATTGCATATTATCAAAAATAGATGACTTTCCTTTATTTAATATATTCGCCAACACGTCGATTGGTCGCTGGTTGTTTCCGTACACATACAATAATCGCGGTGCGGAAAATACCTATCAACCTCGTCGTTACGTTGATCAAGTTCTACATAGTGAGGCTACGCTTCCACAACAGCCAGCTTTTCTAGTGGTCCACTTCTGTTTGCCGCATACACCTTATGCTTGGGCAAAAAAGCCTTTTGTCGTATCAGATACGACAGCGCAAAATTACCTTGCCGCTGTAAAACGAGTTGATACACAGCTAAAAACTTATCTTTCAGGTTTGAAGAAAATGGGTTTTTTGCGCCATGCAGTCGTGATTGTTTTATCTGACCATGGCGAAGCACTTTATCAAAGCAATGACCGGGTGGTTTCAATCCCAGGTTACCGCGCTGGTCCTAGCAGTCGCCCCGATATTATCAAGCAACTATCCTTTTTGCATGACATAGGGCCAAAGCAGTTTAGTTATGCTTTTGGTCATGGCAATGATGTTTTATCTTTAACCCAAATGCATAATGTTTTAGCTTGGCGTCTGTATGGATTTTCAAGAACACCGACTCAACATACAGTTACACAACGTGTGAGTGTGTTAGATATAAAACCTACCGTGCTACAGTTGCTACATATTCCTTACAATAATTCTGAGCAAAGCTTTTCGCTTATGCCATCTTTTTATGGTAAACACATTGCAAAGCATTCATACATGTTTTTTGAGACGGGTTATAATCCTGACGCGCTTTATTCGCCGCCTTATTCAGCAGAGAAATTAGTTAAACAAGTCACTAAAGTGCTTACGCTCAATCCGGCTAACGGTACGATAGAAATCCGGGCTGACGCTTTCCCTCGGGTTATACGATCTAAACAGAGTGCTGTATGGTATAAAAATTGGTATTTAGCGATCATTCCAAAACACAATAAACCTGCGATATATGTATTAGTAAACCTAAAAACAAAACAGTGGACAGATGATTTGCATAGCTCTCTTGCTAAGCATGCGCCGGTTACTGTTATGATAAAACAATTAAATATCATATCTTAATAATTAGCATAGGATTTAAGAATGCCACGACGCAAACATAGCTTTCTTTATTTTTCGCTTATGTCACTGACTTTTATGGCTGTAGTACAGCAGGCCTATGCTTACATAACTAACAAAGTAATTTTTTTTTCATATATAACTAAAGCCATATGCTCTGGACGACTACATCCCCCTGCAGTGGTGTGGTGGCACTTGCTTGGATTTTGTTCTGCTGTTGTGTTGATGTATTTTGTCTACACCTTGCTGATATATTTCGTCACCATTCTGGCCGGTAACCGATTAAGATTACATGAAAAAAATTATTTGTATTTTGGTCTGTTTATATGGCTTTTGTCGGCGTTCGTGGTATTGTTGTTGAATCAAGTGTTTTTTCCTGCATCAATTTATTCAGTTTTCATTAGTAAATTTTTTCCTCACTGGTTGTCGGTCAGTCTATTGGTAATATTTAGTGCCACACTTAGTTACTTTATACTTTTAGCTTTCCTACAGTGTCGACGGTGGTTAAAGGCCTCATTGGTTATTGCTACTGGTTTTTTTAGTGTTGTTATCTTTAGCAATATATCAGCTGGTCATCATTATCATGGCGCCACAGCTAACAAACCCAATGTTATTTTTGTTGGTGTTGATGCGCTGCGACCGGATTATGTAACGGCGAGTAATATGCCTTTTCTTTCACACTTCCTAAAAGGGTCAGTCAATTTTTCTCAGTCATACACGACTGAAGCAAGGACTTTCGCTTCTTACGCGAGTATTTTAACTGGGTTGTCACCTAAAGATAATGGGGTGCAGATTAATGTTCAAGATTTATCAAAAATACAGGTTTCAGGTTCGCTGGCGAATATCCTTAAAAAACATGGTTACGTCACTTATTATTCTACCGATGACTCGCGATTTACAAATATAACCCGTCAATTTGGTTTTGAGACCATCGATACTAATGGTAGTGATTTACTGAGCTATGTACTTTGCCAGCTAAATGACTTTCCTTTGTTTAATTTACTAGCCAATACGGTTGTTGGCCAATATTTGTTTCCATACACCTATGTAAATCGGGGTGCGCATATAATATATCAACCTCATCGCTATGTGGAACACGTTTTACAGTCCGAATCAAATATAGAGTCTCATCCTGCATTTTTATTGGTTCATTTTACATTGCCACACTGGCCATATACCTGGTCTGATGAACGTATCAATCCATTATATACTGATGCCGACATGTATCGCGCCGCTGTGCAACGCACAGATAAACAGCTTCAAGCCTATTTTACTGGCTTAAA
Source organism: Coxiellaceae bacterium (assembly GCA_029212925.1). GTDB lineage: Bacteria > Pseudomonadota > Gammaproteobacteria > Coxiellales > Coxiellaceae > JARGNX01. The sequence continues at coordinate 291,100 of JARGOB010000003.1, forward strand.
GCAACGTGGGTTTTTACGTCACGCTATTGTTATCGTACTATCTGATCATGGAGAGGCACTGTATCAAAAAAATGATCGAGTGATTTCTACGTTGGGTTATCGCTCAGGGGCCGCGAGCAATCCTGGTATATTTAAGCGACTAGCTTTTATGTTCAAGCAGCCTGATATCAGTGAACTAAGTTATTCTTTCGGGCACGGTACGGATCTTTTATCTTTTTTACAAACACATAATGTTTTAGTTTGGCGCTTATTTGGGGCTGAACACCAGCCAACTGTGAACTCAATTCGACAGCGGGTTAGTGTGTTAGATATCAAACCAACTTTATTGCAGTTGTTGCATCTTCCGTACAGCAACTCTGCACAGGGTTTTTCATTAGCACCTGCATTTTATGGTCATAGTATACCACGGCATCCATACATGTTATTTGAAACAGGCTATAACCCTGAATTTATGTATGCACCACCGTATACACCAAGTAAGTTAGTTAATGTTGTAGCTAATGTCGTAAGCTTAAATCCAGTTACTGGTGCTGTCATATTTAAAGAGAAAGCCTATCAGTCGATCCTTAAGACCAAGCAACATGCCACCTGGTATAAAAATTGGTATTTAGTTGAGATACCGCAATATGCCAAGCCTACCACCTCTGTTTTGGTTGATTTAAGCACAGGGCAATGGACGGATGATTTACATAGCTCTTTTGCTAAACACGCGCCGGTTAATACCATGCTAAGGCAACTCAGTGGTGTGTTTTAAAAAAAACCACAGTATTGACGCCATCCAGTAAATCACAGATGATGTACAAGCAATAAAATTGATTGCAGCAATGGGAGATACACATTTGTCCTCAGATAATTCCAATCAAACGAGTTTATTCACAGCGATAGGTATTGGTGTCGGTTCGATGATCGGCAGCGGTTGGCTATTTGCTGCGTTTTACAGTGCTCAATATGCCGGACCAATTTCGATTTTATCGTGGGTAATCGGTGCATTTATTGCACTGTGCTTGGCTTTTCTATTGTCAGAAATTGTTAGCCTGTATCAAGACCGTGGATTGATGGCGCGGCTATTAACCATTAGCCACAACCGTGATGTGGGGTTTGTGGTGGCTATTTCCAATTGGCTGGGGATGGTCATTGTGATTCCTTCTGAAGCAGAAGCAACCACTCAATACTTGAGCACAATTTATCCTTCATGGTCGCATTTTATTTTTACTGATCATCAACTGACATTATATGGCACGCTGATTGTTTGTGTATTAATGTTGATTTATGGTTTTATCAATTACTGGGGTATACGTGGTTTAGCTAAAGCCAATAACTTCATTACCGTGATCAAGCTAGCAATCCCATTAATTACCGGTATTAGCATCATGGCTGCAGCTTTCCACCCCGGAAATTTTACAGCTTATCACCATAGCTTCGCACCATACGGTATAGGTAAAGCATTTGGCGCAGTAGTAAATAGCGGAATTTTTTATGCCTTTTACGGCTTTTCAATGATTAGTATATTTGCATCTGAAATCAAAAATCCGCGTAAGAATGTACCGATTGCTTTGATTGTATCGGTTGTCTTATGTCTCATTATATATTTAGTGTTACAGATGGCTTTTATTGGTGCCATGCCCACTTCAGATGTATTAAAAGGGTGGCATGAGTTATCATTCACTTCACCACTAGCTCAGTTAACATTAATGCTGAACTTGAACTTATTGACGATTGTTTTATATGCTGATTCAGCTGTTAGCCCATCGGGTACGGCAATTGTTTATACTGGAACAGCTGCGCGCAATTTAACGGCTATGTCACAAGACAAACAGATGCCAAACTTTTTTAACTCCCTGCATCCGATACATAACTTTTCACGTCGATCATTATTTTTTAGTTTATTGCTTTGCTTTATTATGGTTATATTTTTTAATAACTGGCAAAAAATTATGGTTATTGTCAGTGTTTTTCAGTTAATAACTTGCATTGCATTGCCGGTAGCATTTACTAAACTCCGTTATGATGAAAAAGACAGGGAGCGTATGTTTAAGGTTCCGTTTGGCAAAGCGTTGAGTTTTGTAATCTATTTGCTGCTTTCTTTTCTGTTGATTCAGGCGCCAGCGAAAGCATTATTTACTTCGTTAGTGTTGCATATTGGCTTTTTCTTAGCATACAGCATTAGCTTTTATCGACATAACGTCATAAAAATAGTAAGGGCATTTAAGTCTTCGCTGGGTATTTTTATCTATTTAGCTTTTACTGCTATCTATGGCTATGCTAATCATGAGCACTTAATATCGCGACCTTGGTTGTTTACTAGTTTTTTTATAATCGCAGTTGGCGTATATTTTATCATGTTAAAGCAGAGAGACTATCAAATTGATTTAGCTTCAGAATAAGCTATATTGACTGTATGTTTATTTAATAGAAAACAAATAATACATATACAATCAAGGATATAGAATGGTATGAAGCTGGTACTGTTGATTTTAGCACTGTTCGTTGTCACTTCGGCAGCGCCTTTAGCAGCAAAAGTAGATAAACCACGCGATGCTGTAATAGCTATGTTGCAGCATAAAGCTGTAGGGATGCAACCAGCGGTCATCGATAAGGTTCATAAAGCTCTACAATGTGCCAAGAAAAACAATGTCGAGCATAACAACATTTTAACGGTGATTGATTTTTCTCAACCCTCAAGCAAAAAACGATTATGGGTATTCGATATACCAAAACGCAAACTGCTTTTTCATACCTATGTGTCGCACGGCATAAAATCTGGTAGCTATAACTCAACGTACTTTTCTAATAAGAACAACAGCAAGGCCAGTAGTATTGGTGTTTTTAACACCGAAAAAAAATATCGCGGTCGCTATGGCGTATCGTTAAAATTACTTGGCTTAGAAGATGATATTAACCATAATGCTTATAGTCGTTTTATAGTGATGCATGGTTCGTGGTATGTTAATGAAAAATTCATTAACAAATACGGTCGAGCAGGGCGTAGCTGGGGATGTCCATCACTGCCGCTAAATTTAGTGAAGCCCATTATTAATACCATAAAAGACAACGCGCTTTTGGTGGCTTATTACCCGAGTGATGCATGGATTGCTAAATCAAAATTTATTAATTGCGATGAAAGCCCAGCAAATGCAACCCAATCAAAACCTTTAGTTAAGCAAGAAGAGGATCGGGGTGAAATTATTTTTGCTGATTTAAACAATAATGATAAGCGTGATAGAACAGAGCCTATCGTGGTAGTCAGCGCCAATCACTATCAACAACTATTTAATAAAACCCCGCCATTAAAGCGCATGCTGCGCCGACAGATTAATAAGCAAGAATATATTGCGCTCAATAATACAGAGTTCAATAGCCTGGACAGCAATAAAGACAAGGCTCTAAGCGCAAAAGACAAGCAGGGGTTAAGGCAAGTATATTTCGTTACCCCAGAAGTGAAAAAGGTGCGTGGTTATTATGCGACTGAAATGAAGATAACGAATTTAGGCAAGGTCAAAAAAATAAAATTACAACCCATGTATGTGGTTACCTTTCAGAAGAAACCTTCAATTTACCTAAAAGAAACCAACCGATTTATTCGTTGGCTGGGTCTGTAATGTTTATTTCAACGGAACGATTTGACCGCGTAATTCACCCAGCTCATTTAAGCAGGTATGAATGTTGATATACAGTTTACCGCCCATAAGTGCTTGCTTTTCTTGAGCGGCAGTCAACTTAAGCTTTGCATTACCCTTTAACTGATAGGTGCCGGTGAAGAATCCGCTGGTGCCTTTAGGGCAGGTATGGCCATCGATAGCAGGAGCTGAAAACCCTAATGCTTTTGAGCCTTTTGGTGGCATACCGCAAATGGTTTGCACTATCGGTCCACCTGTGCCTGCTTTACCTATATGAAAATGGGCCATAATTGGTGAGCCACTTAGCCCATGATATGTGATCGCATACTTCATTGTATTGGTTGCGGGATTATACCAAACCACCGCTTGCCCTGTTGCAGATGGGTATTTTTTGGGGGTTGCCTTAGCACATTTATGTTTATAAAAAGGGTGGGGCACATTAGTTGATGTTGGTTTATAAAGTTTATGCGAAACCTGAGTCAATGATAGTTTTGCTGTCATCAGCATGGGAGCACCCGATCCGGCATATGCAAATCCTGTACAGGCCAAGCTTAAAGCCGCTATTGAAAGTTTCTTCATGGGTGGCACTCCTTCTCTGGTTTTCAGCATTACATCTGATAGTTTTACTATTACATATATTTAGCAATTGCGCTATAAATCAGAAAATTGGTAGATAAAAAGTCATCAAGTGCGCCGCGTCTTCATCTAAACCCAACCATATGGCGCACTGAAACATTCACTGCTGTAGCATCCAGAGAACGCTCGGAGGAGGCGCTATACGTTAATGAGCATAAAGTTTAGTGAGTGGATTTCTAATATTCCAAAAAATAAGTTATTATAAATACATGACATTACTTTCTGCTAAACGCAAAATCCCCACCTTCTTAGCCTGTGTAAGCATCCTTGCCGGTTTGGCTAATTTATTTGTAGGCGTAACACCTATATTCTCAATTCATAGCCCAATGGCAATTTCGCATTATGCTGATATGACTGAGCTCGTTAAGGTTCAACAAAGTAGCGATTTTTTATCCATTATTTTCGGCATTATCTTGATTGTGTTAGGTAGTGGCCTTTACCAGCAAAAATATACGGCTTGGGTTTGGACAGTTATTTTTTCATTATTAGCCTTTGTAAATGCCACTTTACCTGCTCCTTCCTGGTTTGGCATGGCTTTTTCGATATTCATCTTTGTCTTATTAGTTATCAATCGCCGGCATTTTTTTCGTCGTTCTAACAGCGCAGCTCATTACCAAACGTTGATAGCTAGTTGTTCTGTTATATTCGCTTTAGTATACGGTAGCGTGGGCAGCTATCTTTTACGCGCTCAATTTCATGGCTTATCAAATTGGATTGATGCTATTTATTTTACCATCGTGACCTATAGCACAGTGGGTTATGGCGGAATTACACCCATTACTGAAAATGCAAGAATCTTTACGATAACCATGATTCTTATAGGGGTAGGTTCTTTTGTAACTGCTTTGAGTGTTTTGCTCGGACCTGTGATTCAAAAAAATGTGAAAGGGGTTTATAAAATGGTATCGCATCTCAGTCATTTAAAAGGTCATATCGTATTATGCGGAGATAACGTCTTAACGCACGAATGCGCAAAGGCTTATGTCGACCATGCCCAAAAATGCTTCTTTTTAGAGCCAGATAAGACCATAGCTCAGCGTTTAGAAGATGCAGGATATAATGTAATAGCTATTAATCCTATGAATGAAAAAGAGCTTGCGACATGCAACCTAGAGGCAGCCACATGCTTTATTGCTGCCTATGAGGAAGACTCAGAAAATATTCTAGCAATTATGTCAGCAGCTACTGTATGCGGCAAAGATCGTAAAACACGCTTAATTGCACGTATTGAAAAATCATATAATGTGCAGAATGCTAAGCAAGCGGGTGCGGATGAGGTTATCTCTCCATTGCGTGTTTCTGCACATACAATTTTAGCTAAGCTTTGATATTTTCCGATTCAATCATTCCTTTGATGCCATTGCTAAAGACTGTTAGTATGCCGTTAATTTAATAGTAACGAGTCGAATATGAGCGAATACGCTGTGGTTATTGGTGGTTCAAACATTGATATTTTAGGTGAACCAAGCCAAGATTTTGTAGTCGGCGACTCAAACCCTGGTCGCGTGTCATGTTCAGCTGGAGGGGTTGGCCGTAATATCGCAGAAAACCTAGCTCGATTAGGCTCATGCACTCGTTTAATCTCAGTCGTGGGTAAAGATGCCTACGGTGATCTGGTGTTACAGCAAAGTCAAGCTGCCGGTATTGATGTGACGCAGGTATCACAGATAGAAAACGCCTCAACCTCGACATATTTGTCTGTATTAAATGCCGAGCGAGATATGCATGTCTCCATTGCCGACATGAGTATTCTTGAAAAAATTGATGATCAGGCGTTAAGCCACCATGAAGCGCTATTGAACCGTGCGGCGATTATTGTGATCGACACCAACCTTAGTGATAGCGCCTTGGGTTATGTATTGCAAAATTATGCGCATCAGCCAATTTTTGTAGATACGGTGTCGAGCGCTAAGACTAAGAAGCTAAAGCCTTATCTTTCTGGAATTCATACACTCAAGCCAAATCTATTAGAAGCAGAAATACTATCAAGTATTAAGTGTGAGCATGATAGCGATTTAAGTCGTATTGCCGATTGGTTCCATCAACAGGGCGTGAAACGAGTTTTCATTACCCTTGGTGAGCGCGGTGTTTATTATAGCGATCAGCAACAACAAGAACTGTTACCAGCGGCAAAGGTCACTATGATCAATGCAAATGGTGCCGGTGATGCATTCATTGCCGCTTTAGCTCACGGTTGGTTGCAGCAATGGAATGCTCGTAAAAGCGCAAAGTTTGCTATGGCCGCGGCTAGCATTGCCTTGTCTCATGTCGCGACAATTAACCCCGACATGTCTGAAGTTATTGTAAGTAAAAAATTAAAGGAAGCTTTATGTTAGAGCAGTATCTTGATATTAACCCTGAAGTACAAGCCGCACTAGCTGCAGGTAAGCCAGTAGTTGCACTAGAATCTACAATTATCTCTCACGGTATGCCGTATCCACAAAACGTGGAAACTGCACTTAAGGTTGAGAAAATCATCCGAGATAACGGCGCTATTCCAGCAACCATTTCGATCCTTAAAGGACGCCTTAAAGTGGGTATGACTACTGAAGAAATCGAGTATCTAGGTAAAGCGGGCCTTGATGTAATTAAAACAAGTCGTCGTGATATTCCATTTATTGTTGCACAGCAATCGGATGGTGCTACAACTGTAGCTTCAACCATGATTCTGGCTGATATGGCTGGCATTAAAGTATTTGCGACAGGTGGCATTGGTGGTGTTCACCGTGGTGCACAGCAAACTTTCGATATCTCAGCTGATTTGCAAGAGCTTGCACATACTGATGTTGCTGTAGTGTGTGCGGGTGCCAAATCAATTTTGGACATCGGTTTAACCCTTGAATATTTAGAGACACAAGGTGTTCCAGTCGTTGGCTATCAAACTGATACACTTCCTGCGTTCTATACGCGCGACAGCGAATTCGGCGTTGATTATCGCCTAGACAGTTCACACCAAATTGCTGCTGCAATGAAGGCGAAGTGGGGGATGAGTCTAAAGGGTGGAATGGTGATTGCAAACCCAATCCCTAAAGAATTTGCAATGAATAGCGATGAAATCACAAAAGCAATTAATGACGCTGTTGCAGAGATGGAAGTAAAAGGTATTTCTGGCAAAGACTCAACGCCATTTCTACTCGCTAAAGTTGCTGAGCACACTCAAGGCAATAGCTTGAAGTCAAATATTGCGTTAGTATTTAATAACGCTAAACTTGCAGCAGAAATTGCTGTAGCTTTCGTTACACTGCGTGTTTCTGCGCATAAAAGCAGGAGGAGTGATGGGTAAATATTATACTAAGCATTCAATAGATTCCTAGGTATGTTATGTTTGGTGGTGGCTATCCAATAAAAGTTGATGGTCATATTATTGGCGCACTAGGTGTCAGTGGTGGTAAAGTACCTGAAGATGAAAAGGTTGCGGCGGCTGCATTGGCAGTTATTGATGGCTAAATAAAAAGGGGAGTGATATGCCCGATCAATATTATGTGGTAACAGGCGCATCATCAGGTATCGGTTACGCCTTATGCCGCCACTTGGCAAAAAATGATAAGCAGATTATAGCCGTAGCAAGAAATGAAAGAAGGCTCCGCGAGTTACAAAATGCCAACCCCAAAAATATTCATACGTGTGCCGCTGACCTTGCAACTCAAAAAGGGCGTGACCAGGCTGTTGAATTTATTGAGTCGAAAGGAGGTGTGCTTGGCCTAGTTAATTGTGCCGGAACTATTGATCCGATTTCATTGCTAAAAAATCTTAATATAGATGCATGGCATCAACAACTAGCTATTAATATCGATGCACCCATTTTTTTAACCAACGCTTTATTATCAAGCTTAGTGAAAGGCTGCCGCATTATTAATTTAACGACTGGTACTACTAAGTTTGCGCTTAGTGGTATAGCAGGATATGCAATGACTAAAGCAGCATTAAATGTTTATACCAAATATTTAAGTGACGAATTGCACGACCTAGGTATATTTGTCACCGCCGCACACCCAGGTATTGTAGAAACAAATCTCAACACTATCGACGCTGCTACTCAAGAGGCAGAGCCTGATTTAAATATCTTTAAAATACAAAATCAGATGGCCGAAGATAACAAATACCTCGATGTTAACTTGTCAGCTAAATTTCTTTGTTGGTTGTTATCAGAAGCTGATAACGAAATTTATACCGGTGATATTATTGGAGTTTACAATAAAAAATATCAACCACTATGGCATGACAGTGAGATCCCATCACCTTATCCTGAGGGTGTAGAGCCCCCTTAACTTACGTAAATACAGAGCTTGAAATATTAGCTCTTACTTAATGAGATCGATTGTTTTTGTGCTGCCAGCGGCTCCCACCATTGGCGCATATCTGCAGCACCTTTTGGTGCTTTAATTTCACACTGTTTTAGGTGCCTATTTGAGCTTTAATCGGGCAGGCAATCTCTTAACCGTGATAACTTCTCTTATCACGGTTATTGATTTTACGATTTCTTGGATTCAATTGGTCAACGCAACACGGTATTCTTTATAACATACTCTTTACTA
>JARGOB010000029.1 GCA_029212925.1 Coxiellaceae bacterium
TTCCCGACCGTTTACTTGAACTCGATCTCGACTCACCCGGCTTTCCCGACCGTTTACTTGAACTCGATCTCGACTCACCCGGCTTTCCCGACCGTTTACTTGAACTCGATCTCGACTCTCCCGGCTTTCCCGACCGCTTACTTGAACTCGATCTCGACTCACCCGGTTTACTATTACGACGTGGTGATTTTGACCTCGCCGGTCTATTACCACCACCCCTCTTAATCGGCTCTGCAGGAATAGAAGCATCCGGCTCATAGCCAGGCAATACTTCTTGTGGCAATTTACATTTCAACAAACGCTCAATATCACGCAATAAATCTTTCTCATCAATACAAACCAATGACGTAGCTAAACCTTCATTTTCAGCACGACCTGTGCGCCCAATGCGATGCACATAATCTTCTGCAACATTCGGTAAATCAAAATTCACAACGTGAGGTAACTTATCTATATCCAAACCACGCGCCGCAATATCGGTCGCGATTAACACTCTCACCTTACCTTTCTTAAAATCAGCCAATGCACGTGTACGCGCACCTTGACTTTTATTGCCATGTATCGCAGCAGAAGTTAACCCGTCTGTTTCTAATTGGGTCGCTAAACGATTAGCTCCATGCTTAGTACGCGTAAACACTAAAACTTGACGCCAGTTTTGCGAACCAATCAAAAATGACAACAACTCACGTTTACGCACCCTATCAACAGGGTGAATCATTTGGCTCACACGTTCTGCCGTCGCATTTCGTGGCGCCACTTCAATGCTTTCTGGATTATTCAACAAACCCGATGCTAATGTCTTTATTTCATTTGAAAACGTGGCTGAAAATAATAAATTCTGACGCTGCTTAGGCAGCAATTTTAAAACGCGCTTAATGTCATGCACAAAACCCATATCTAACATACGGTCCGCTTCATCCAGCACCAGTATTTCAACAAAAGATAAGTCAATCGCACGTTGATTCACCAAATCCAATAGACGGCCAGGTGTAGCAATCACAATTTCACTGCCTTTTCTTAAACGCGAAATCTGCGGGTTAATATTCACACCACCAAATACCGGTGTTGCCTTAAACGGTAAATGCTTACCGTAAGTTTGCACACTCTCATGCACCTGAGCCGCAAGCTCACGCGTCGGCGTCAATATTAATGCACGCACGCAACGTTTGGTAACAGGCTTATCCGATAAACGCTGCAATAACGGTAACGTAAACCCTGCTGTCTTACCCGTACCCGTTTGCGCCGCCGCAATAATATCGCGGCCTTCAATAATGGCGGGAATTGCTTTTTGCTGTACTGGAGTGGGGTCGGTATAACCTTGATCACTGATAGCTGCTAATAACTCTTGCGACAAACCCAATTGTTGAAATGACATGACCCGTATACTCCTAATATATAAGGGGTCGATAGTAGCACAGGGCTGGTCAAAATCACACCAGAAATGGCTTATTTTTGCTGATTCAACGCCTTATCAGAGGCATGATTCGATGTTTGGCCTTGCTCTTCAGCATTCTTGCCAGCCGCTTTTTTCAAAAACAGCTCGCTTTTGCCAGCAGCATTTTCCATATGCGGGTTACGCTCAATCATTCGATCTTGCTCAGCGTCTTTAATGCTAATGCTATTGGTAGCTGGTGCTAAACCACCCGGGTCACCTATATTGGCCCCCGGCTCAGCTTGCACTGCAGTTACCACCAAACCACTCAACAATGACACGACAATTAAATAACGAGCTTTCATCGTTTGTTTCTCCGTGATTATCATCCCGTGCCAATTATAGCAGACACCATGGTTCAACCAATCAAGCCACCGACAGCACCAATTTACCGCACACATGACGACTGAGATTTTGTTGCAGAGCATCAACTGCCTGATCAAACGGCAGCTCTGTTGTCACCGCTGGGATCACTGTACCTTGCTCAATCAAATGGGTGATTTTTTTCAGTTGCTCACTATTGGGCGCTACAAATACAAAACCGGTCTTCAAACCCAGCTCAGCAGAACGCTCTTCATTAGGTGGCTCAACAATCGATACTAATACGCCGCCTTTTTTAACTAAATCGAAACTACGCTGCTGCGTTTCAGCACCAACCGTATCATAAACCACATCCACACCTTCAGGCTCAAGTTGCTTCATAGTAGCAACGAAATCCTGTTGATTATAATCAATCACCACATCTGCACCCAATTGTTTCAAATAGTCATGATTTTTTTCACTCGCTGTCGTGTATACTTTTGCACCTGCATGCTTGGCAAATTGAATAGCCAATGAGCCTACGCCACCAGCACCTGCATGTATCAATACTCTTTGCCCAGACTGTAATTCAGCAAAATCAAATAAACTCTGCCATGCGGTTAAAGCTACCAACGGTATGCCCGCCGCCTGCGACAGCGAAATATTATTTGGTATAACGGCTAACGCATTTTGATCGACCACCACATATTCAGCAAAGGTGCCGTGTTGAATTTCTTCTTTACGGCAGTACGCATAAACTTTGTCACCCAACTGATAATCACTAACAGCTGAACCCACCTGCTCGACAACCCCAGCTGCATCCCAGCCTAAAATAATCGGAAATTGATATGGGTAAAAATCTTTAAATGCTCCCTGGCAAATCTTCCAATCAACCGGATTAATCCCAGCGTGCGTGATTTTAATCAGCACCTCATCGTCACCCGCGACCGGCTTAGGTAAATCCATTGACTTAACGATATCAACATCACCAAACGTTTCAATTGCCATTGCTTTCATTTTTTAATTCTCCCTTTAATGAAATTGTTAAAATTAATCTGTAATTACTGGATCCCGGATCGAGTCCGGGATGACAAACTTGTAGTAACTGGATCCCGGATCGAGTCCGGGATGACAAAACCTAAGTCCTGGATGACAAAGCTCAAGCCCGGGATGACAAACTATTTTGCGTAAGGGTTTTTATCACTGCGCAAACGAATACGTACTGGCACACCCACCAAATCAAATGTTTTACGAAAATAAGTAGATAGATAACGCTCATACGAACCAGGCAAATCGGTTAACTGCTTACCATGAATCACAATCACCAATGGGTGATGTGAACCTATATGCGCGTAACGCATTTTAATTCGACGACCATTAATCATTGGCGGCTGATGATTCTTAGTAGCATCCTCCAATACTTTGGTTAATTGTGCAGTGGTAATCTCTTTACTGCCCGACTCATACGCTTCATCAATCGCATGGAATAGCTTACCAACACCCGAGCCATGTAATGCAGAAATAAAGTAACGGCGCGCAAAATCTAAAAACGGTAATTTACGATCAATCGCTTCTTTAATACGGCCTTTATCATATTCATCCATACCATCCCATTTATTCAGCGTAAGGATAATGCCTTTACCTGCTTCTAACACCCAGCCCATCAAACGCATGTCTTGCTCACCAATACCTTCACGTGCATCAACCATCACAACAACCACATGTGCACGCTCAATCGCTTGGATGGTTTTAATCACCGAAAATTTCTCAACTTTTTCAGTGACCTTCGTGCGGCGCCTCACGCCCGCCGTATCAATCAACATATAACGCTGATCCTGTCGATCAAATGGAATCGATACACTGTCTCGCGTCGTGCCCGGGCGATCACACACCACCACACGTTCCTCACCTAAAATACGATTAATTAAAGTTGATTTACCCACATTCGGGCGACCAATCACAGCAACATGAATACGATTCTTATCATCATCACTTTCAGCTTCTTCTTCCGGCAATTGTGCCATCACCGCTTCCATCATGTCACCAATGCCACGACGATGTGCACTGGCAATAATCTCCGGCTCACCGATACCTAAACGGTAAAATTCACTGCCAGCGATTTCAGCTTCAACACGATCCGACTTATTAACCACTAAAGTCACTTTATCTGTCAATGGACGCAAACGCTTAGCAATCTCCTCATCCGCCGGCATCAAACCCGCCTTGGCATCTACCATAAATAAAATATGGTCCGCTTCTTGCAATGCCAATTCCACTTGCTGATCAGTCAAGTCATCCATCTCACGATCGTGATGCTCACCAATACCACCGGTATCAATCACCACAAAAGCGCGCTCATCAAACTCACCCTTGCCATATTGTCGGTCACGCGTCACCCCCGGCATATCCGCCACTAACGCATCGCGCGTCTTGGTTAACACATTAAATAAAGTCGACTTACCCACATTTGGACGACCAACAATAGCTATAACAGGAAGCATTTTTTTACACCCTTCTACTCATATATTCTTTATTGCGAAGCCTCAAAAATCTAACACCTCACTTCATAATCATCCTGAAATTTACACCCTTCTACTCATATATTCTTTATTGCGAAGCCTCAAAAATCCAACGCCTCACTTCATAATCATCCTGAAATTTACACCCTTCTACTCATATATTCTTTATTGCCTTGTCATCCCGGAAATCGACGTAGTCGATTATCCGAGATCCAGGTTTTTGTCATTCCTGGATTAATCAGGAATCCACGTCATTTAGACTGGATCCCGGATCAAGTCCGGGATGACAACGTCAAGTCCGGGATGACAATGTCTAACCCGAGGAGACAGCGTCGAACTATAACGAAGCAATCTTTAACTTCAATAACGGATTATCAACACCTAACTTCGACAAACCCTGCTCGGATTGCTGGTAAGCCTTACGTGCGTCATCCTTACTGCCTTTCGCCGCATAGATATCACCACGCACATTCTCAATCATCGGCAAATAACTCTTATCATTCACTTTGTTTAATACTTTCAATGCCTCATCAAACTGCTTTTGATACGTCAAAATTTTCGCCAAACGCAAACGCGCCACTTGCTGTAAACTTTTATTATTACCCTGCTGCATCACCCAACGGTATGACTGCTCCGCTAATTTATACTGCTTATTAGACACATCATCACTCGCACTTAAAAACTGTGCCAAACTGGTATACGACGATTTCGGAAATTGCTTCACCAACTGATCTAACAACTTACGACGCTCCGGTTGCGGCTGCCCCTGCTTATCAGCGACCAATAACTGTTGATAAATCACAGACGCTTGCGCTGAACGTTTTAATTCAAACTTATGGTAATAACGCCAACCATAACCAATCGCTAAACCAACCACCACAGCAATAACAATCGCCTTACCATAACTGTCCCACCAATTTTTCAGAAACTCCTGCTCTTCCCTATTAGTCATATCAGGTCGCATTTTTACCTCCTTTAGCTCATTAGCTTATTAAAATTTTTTGTGCTGTCATCCCGGAAATCGACACAGTCGATTATCCGGGATCCAGTATTACAATTCCTGGATCCCGGATAATTGCTTCGCAATTTCCGGGATGACAGCAGCCTGACTCACCACCTTCTGCGGTTTATCAGACTGCAAATACTTTATTACTACCTTCCCAGCAGTAGCTTCATCATCACCAATCACTAACACCATACGCGCATTGGCTTTATCTACTTTCTTAAATTGCGCTTTAAAACTACCGCCGGTAGCGTCCATCACCACTGACAACTGCGGACATTCATTACGAATCTTTTCAGCCAAGACCAAACCTTGCTGCTGTGCCACATCACCGGTTAACACCATATAAATATCGCAACCGGTTTCAACAGGCCCCAACTGCTCAAGCAGTAATACAATGCGCTCCAAGCCCATTGCAAAACCAATCGCTGGTGTCGGCTTACCACCTAACTGTTCAACCAAGCCATCATAACGACCACCGGCACACACAGTGCCCTGCGCACCTAAACTATCAGTCACCCATTCAAACACTGTGTCGCAATAATAATCCAAACCACGCACTAAGCGTGTATTGATTTTGTAGTTAATACCTAACGCATCCAAACCCGTACACACGGCTTCAAAATGTGAACGAGGTTCATCATTCAATGAATCCATCAATTTCGGTGCTGCCTCAATCAATGCTTGCATGTCAGGGTTTTTGCTATCCAATATTCGTAACGGATTAGAACCTAAACGTCGCTGTGAATCTTCATCTAATTGATCTTTATGTTGACTAAAATAAGCCACCAACTGTTCGCGATAGGTATCACGACAGGCAACACTGCCTAAGGTGTTTATTTCCAATTGCACCTGGTCGACTATGCCTAACTGCTGCCACAAACGATGACTCAGTAAAATCACTTCAACATCAATGCGCGCATCACGCATACCATAAGCTTCCACACCTAATTGTTGAAACTGACGATAACGCCCCTTTTGCGGACGCTCATGTCGAAACATAGGACCCATATACCACAGGCGCTGAATTTGGTTATACAATAAACCTTGCTCAATGCCGGCTCGCACACAACCTGCCGTGCCTTCCGGACGCAATGTCAAACTGTCACCATTGCGATCATCAAACGTATACATTTCTTTCTCAACAATGTCAGTGACTTCGCCAACACCACGCTTAAATAACTGCGTTTTCTCTACTACAGGAAAGCGAATTTCTTGATACCCGTATTGCGCCACAACATCACGGCACACTTGCTCCAAGCGCTGCCAATAGGGCATATCCGCTGGAACTAAATCTTTCATGCCTCGCACGGCTTCAAACTTTGCCATTACCTATTAACCTTTTACTGTTTTCTGCTGCGGCAAATGAACCGGAATTGCATCACCGCCCTTAATCGGCAAATGCTGCTCAGGCAATGCCAACAACGGTTTACTATGAATCATTAAATGCGGCTGGTTTTTTTGCCCTTGCCACCACAATGCCACTAACAATAAGGTAAATGCAATAATCGCTACCGCAATCCAGCGCGATACGTGACGATGCTTTTTACGTTTATGTGCGGTGACCGTAGTTGCTGCTACTTGCGATTTCACCTGCTCAGGTTGGCGTAATGCCAATTGCTGCTTTGCCCAATCACTTTGGTGAAATTCATCCAACACGTCATCGGCCGACAAATCCACCATGCGTGCATAGCCTCGCAAATAACCTTTGACATAAGTCAGTGCATGCGTTTGACGAAAATCATGAGTTTCAATATCGATAACGGTTTGCACGCTCAATCGTAATTCTTTTGCAATATCCGATTGCTCTAAACCTTTTTGCTCACGCGCTTTACGTAATACCTCACCCACATGGCTGTCGGTCGATAACGCTTCATCAGGCTTTTCTACTACTAGATCATCAGACATTGTACTCTCCTCGTTAAATCACACCGACTATTCAGCAGTCTGTGTATGTTCATCCTTAACCGGGATTAATCGCCCTGTGCGCTGCCAACGCGCATGACGCCCCGTCCTGTCCTTAAAATCTCCGGCCAATTGACCGCATGCCGCATCAATATCCTCACCGCGCGTACGTCGAATCCAGGTATCCACGCCGTGCGATACCAAATATTGTTGAAACATTTTTATCGCACGTTCAGTCGAGCGTTTATAGTTAGCTTGATCAAACGGATTAAATGGAATTAAATTCATTTTACAGGGCACATTGGCCACAAGCTTTGCTAATTGCTTAGCATGTTCAATCGTGTCATTGACACCATCCAACATCACATATTCAAACGTTACTTTACGTTTAGGTTCATCACGATAAAAATCACGACACACCTGCATCAGTTGCTTTAATGGGTATTTCTTATTAATCGGTACTAATTCATTGCGCAGCTCATCGTTCGGCGCATGCAATGACACCGCTAATGCACAAATGGAATCACGTTGTAAATCTTTCATCGCTGGAAGTACACCGGACGTGCTTAAAGTCACGCGATACTTCGATAACCCATAAGCCAAATCATCCATCATTAATTCCATCGCGGCTAATACCGGCTGGTAATTCAACAACGGCTCACCCATGCCCATCATCACCACATTGGTCAGCTTCTGCCCTTTGCCTTCTTGCGCTAAGGTATGATATGCCATCCACACTTGGCTAATGATTTCGGATAAGCGTAGATTTCGATTAAACCCCTGCTTGCCGGTTGAACAAAAACTGCAGTTCAACGCGCAACCAACCTGTGACGATACACATAACGTGCCACGATTCGGTTCAGGGATATACACCATTTCAATGATATTGCCATCATCGAGACGTAACAACCACTTACGCGTGCCATCAGTTGCGACTCGGTCCAGCGCCACTTCCGGTAACACAGTGTGTGTTACTTCACGCAAGCGCTGACGAAAAGCCTTGCTCAGATTGGTCATTTGATCGAGATCGATCACACCGCGCTGGTGGATCCATTGGATAAGTTGCTGACTGCGGTATTTAGGCTCACCGAGCGATAATACAAAATCTTGCATGGCAGACAGGCCAAAATCGAGTAAATTAACCGGTTCTGTTTTTACATCTGCCATGCGAATATCCCCCAGAAGTGCCTTAGGCCGCTACTGTTTCAGGGAA
>JARGOB010000015.1 GCA_029212925.1 Coxiellaceae bacterium
ACCTGATCCCATTCCGAACTCAGAAGTGAAAATGCTTAGCGCCGATGATAGTGTGGCGTTTGCCATGTGAAAGTAGGTCATCGCCAGGTTTTTTTTTGAAGGCCCATTGCTTAATTGCAGTGGGCCTTTTTTTATGCCTGTCATTTGTGCTTACTATGCAGGGTTTGCGATTTAGCGGGGATGACACTGCAAGTGTTCGTGGTTATACTGCAGCTTCATTTTTAAAGGGAGTAAAAGCATGGCACGACAGCGGGATGCGATTGTTGATGTGATTACAATAGCCATGGACTTTGGCATGGTTGCCATAGCTGGGTCCGTGTTGATGAATGGTATTGAGGCTTTATATTCGGACTGTAAACGCTTGCAACAACGGAAACAACATTTACACTCAATTAATAACCCAACTGCAGACAACGCTAATAATCGAGGCGGTGCCAGTTTTAGTAATTGGTTATGGGCATCAAGAAATACTGATGTTAACGCTAATGAACAAGCAGGCTCCCGCTTTGCGAGCTGGTTTCGTTTACCATGAGTGTTCCTTTCAACGTTGATCACCCGGCATTTAAAGTTCTCGGTTTCGTGATAGGTGTTTGTGAATCGAAATACACTGCAATGCTTGGTTTGTTATTAATGGGTGCCGCTATGACAGGGTGTGTTGAGTTGGGGCTTCATCGGCTGGTTTCTCGTGAGCGGGTTGATAATAATGAAAACAGACTGTTTATACAGAACCAGAATCATGCAGCACTTGCAGCTCAACGTGAACTCAATAATCCAGAGTTAGGTGGTATGGGTTCTGCTTGTTGCATTCAATAATTGTCGTCCATGGCATTAGATAGACCAATATTAACTTGCTTGTAGCTAACTGCTTTTAATATACTGCATCAAAACTTAATCAAGGGAGTGACAACTATGCAGTATCAATTACCTGAATGGGCCTCGTCGGCTTTATTTAGCAATGTGGTAACAGTTGGTGCCACTGTTGTGCTGGGACTTGCTGTTGCAGCGCTGATTAAAGAGTGTTACAACACTAGCATTTTTCAAAACGCACTTATTCACTTTCAAGATCGAAGAATAAAAGCATTAGAAAAGCAACTTTCATCCTTAGGTCAACCACAGACTGCGGAGTACAGGCAGTTATGGAACGAAAAGTGCGACCTTCAAGCGAAAGTGCAAAGAATGACTGATGAGCTTATTAATGTCACTGGGCAGCGTGATGCAGCAGGTTCTTTTGCTGCTAATCTTTTTCGGCCCGTTTCCTTGCACCCTGCTCCCGCGATGGGGCATCGGTCATCCACTGGTAGCACTTCAGGTGATGAAGCATCAGATGCTGGTGTAAGCGCAATTCCATCACCATAGTTTCTGGCTAACCTTGATGCTATTGCATAATAGCCAGTCATTTAGCTCAATAGTGAATTGTTAAAATCTGCTAACTCCATGTTTTTACAGCTTATGTAAACAAGTCAAACATTAACTCAGCATTAATTACGCGATTGCGCAATCATTACGCATCATTTCAGATTTCCTTAAGAAACCACTTACATACTGAATGTGTACTTACATTTTTTAACCAATTTTATAGGTGAAATATAGCGAGTAAGTGATCGGTTTTTCGGGGGTTAGGCAATGAGTTATAAGCAAAAGCTACAAGATATCGAAAGAACATTTCAATACGTTCAAGATAATCCAACTAAGGCTAAAGTATTAGGCCATAGCATGCTGAAACGCTTTAACCGCCACCTTGATTCAGACCTATTTAATCTGTTAGTGCAATTGAATGCGCTGGGCTTTGCTGAGCAGTTACCGAAGTTATTTGCAGAGTTTCAGCAAAAGGCTGAAAAACTTAAAGAAAAAACTGAAAAGCAATGGGCCGAGCGGGCGACGTCAGCAGCCAAGCCAGGTTCTGATTTGAATGTAACGCAAGAATACTTAGATATAGTTGAAAGCAAAACACCACTACTGATCAAAGCCACACAGCTTGAGTTGGTTAACCGCTTAACACAATTAATAGACGATAATCGCAAAACGATTCCAGCAAAACCAAGCGTGAAGCTGAAGCAATCATTGAGGGCTTACTCGCGTAAGCACGCGATAGATTGTCACGATGACACCCATCACATCGACAAAACTTTTGATTATGTGGCACAGAACCCATTTAAAGTGGTGATGTTTGGTCAGGGCGTACTGAAACACTTTAACGCTAACCTAAATAAACACTTATTTGAAGCGTTATATCAAATGCACCTGGTTGGTTTGCATAAACAACTGCCTGATTTGCTGCAGAGATATAAAAAAGCTGCAAAAGAGCTTGAAGATAAGAAAGTGCAGGAGTGGTCTGGTCAGGCTATGGCTGAGTTCAATGCGAATTCGATGTTAAGCCCAAGTGTTATTCATAATAATTTAGCCAAAATAGGGCATAAAGAGCTAGAACAGGCCAAAAAAGCATTATTGGTTCAGATGTACTGGGATTTGGTGGTTCAAAATCAACAATACATAGAGGCAGCCTCTGGTAAAGCCATCAAGCAAAGTTTAAATCGTTATGCACGGCAACAGCAATTGGATTGTCGAATTGAAGTGGCAAGGAAGCAGGCCTTATATAAAGAGGGGCAAAAATCATTACACAAAGTATACGAATTTCGTGAGAAAACAGGCTACTCACCTCAGGCACTAAAACAGAAGGCGAAGGAGCGCGGTTGGAAGCAATGGTTTGCGCGTGTAGCACTTGGTCTTGCCATTACCGTGGGTATTGGTGAAGCCTTAGTGGCTGTTGTATTTGCGGGGCTGCCTTTGGTTCTTGGTGCGTTGGTTATCGGTATCCCAGCATTTTTAGTCAACTTTTACTTATTAAAAGGTGCAGCCAGTGGCACACTGAAAGAAGTGTTTTTAGGTCGCTTCTTTAAAAACCAATACGGTGAAGAAGTTTCTCGCGGTAAAAAAATTGCTATTACTGGAGCCAGTATTTTTGTGGTAGCAGCCGGGTTATGTTATGGCGTGTTATCTTTTGGTTCAGCGTTATCTGGTTTGGGTGGTTTATTGTTTGGTTTAACGGCAGCGGCTTCAGTGGCAGCACCACCGTTAGGCTTAATTATATTGGCCGGTGTAGTTGCAACAGTGACTGCCGTTGCGATTACTACATTGTTTTATGTGTCCGTTGCAGACTTTATTAAAAATGACCGCGCGCAGCAACTGGCTCGTTACTATAAAAAAACAGGTGGTGTAATAGCTGCAGATTGGAAAGAAGGTAAATACGCACATGCTGTAGGTAGAGTTTTTTGGGAAGGCATGAAAGCCGTCTTTGTTGTTGGTTTAACTGCTTTAGTAACGGTGTGTAGTCTTGGTAAGTTCCACGGTAAAACACTTAGTTTGATGACCAGTTTCTTTAAGTCGCCAGCACACACAGCGACTAAGATAGGTTATGTGGTGAGTGTATTAGCAGCACCGGTCAATAGTTTGTTTGCAGGTAAAAGTATGGAAGCTTGTAGAAAGATGGTTGGTTCAGTCGCGCAAGCTATCAAGCGCAAGGCGGTGAGTGTTGGATCAAGGATTAAAACATTCTTTTTCGGTAAGAAGAAACCAGTAACTACAGAGAAGCCAGTTGTTCCACCGATTCCGCTTGAAGTGAGCCCGATTGCCAAATATGCACGGGCTAAAGCTACCGTATCTATGGCGGTGTTAGCGGCATCCGTGGTCGCTAATGCTCAAGCACAAGCCGGTGGTATGTCGCAGGGTACGGGTATAGGTTCAGTAGCGTTACAGAAAAAATTAGCCCACGCTTATTATATTGCGCAGTTTGCTTATTCAGGCGTGCCGAATCAACTTGCTTGTCAAGAGGAGTGTTATGACCCTGTGAATAGGCAAACGGTACCTGAGGGCATGCTGTCTGAAGCAAAAGAATTAGCATTAAGTCAGTTGGCTCACCAAAAATTGTTATCTGAAAGAAGTGAGCTAATAGGTGAGATTGCGCAAGGACGTAAAACACCGAGCCCAACAACCTCAACTGATATGAATAGTTCAGACAGTGACTCAGATCGTCAGCAGAGTAGAGACTTAAGACAACCACTGTTAAGTCAGCCAGATAAAGAGGTTGCAAAAGCAGAGGATAGGTTGGCTGTAGTTGAACAGGCTATTGAGAACATAAAGCGAGCAATGAAGCTAAATGAACTTAAGAAGCGTCAGGACATCGGTTTGTTTGCACCATCAGCTGCTGCTCCAGCCGCTACGGCTATTGATGAAGTCAAATATCAAGAAGTTGATGGGTTCAAGCGTGCAGATGAGCTAGGCGACCCTGAACAGCCAGCAGTAACGGCGCCTAGTAAGCCAAGCCCGCTGCAATCCAGGGCCGCATTGTTTGGGTCAATGGCAGATTACAGTGTGAATGAGTCGCAGTCTGCTCCTCTTCGGGTGGTTTCGGCAGCCGCTTAACATTATTTTGAATGGATTCAGAATGTTATATGATTTTGGGGTGGTGTTGTGACTGTAGTATAATAGGCGCACAAAATTGGCGTATACTAACTAGCAGTCAAAACAAGGAAATCCAATGTCAAAATCACCTACCTCAGCCGCCGGCAGCATTACCATGCGAGTGAAGCTCGATAAGCAGGTCAAAGGAGCTTTTGCTCAGTTAACAACAACCATTGAAAAACTCGGTGGTGACATCGGAGCCAGTGATATATCTAAGGTGGCAGCTGATTGCCTATACCGTGACATCACAATTTATACCCGTGGACCAGAGCATGCAGATGAGATTACTGAAGCGGTTAATCAGTTGCCAGGCACACACGTTGAGCAAGTATCCGATAGGACATTCTTGATGCATTTGGGTGGAAAGATTGAAGTGAAGCCGCGTTTTCCATTAAAAACCCGAGATGATTTATCGATGGCGTATACGCCAGGTGTCGCACGTGTTTGTATGCGGATTCATGAGCATCCAGAGTCTGCATTTAAATTAACGATTAAAAAGAATACGGTGGCGATTGTGTCGGATGGCACGGCCGTATTGGGTTTAGGGGATATTGGCCCTGAAGCCGCTATGCCGGTTATGGAAGGCAAGGCGATGTTGTTTAAGGAGTTTGGCAATGTTGATGGTTTCCCAATATGTTTAGACACCAAAGATACTGAAGAAATTATTGCTGCAGTAAAGGCGATAGCTCCAACCTTTGGTGGTATCAATTTAGAAGACATTAGCGCACCGCGTTGCTTTGAAATCGAAGAGCGTTTAAAACAAGAGTTAGATATCCCGGTGTTTCATGATGATCAGCATGGCACGGCAGTGGTATTAACTGCCGCCATGATTAATGCGTTAAAAATAGTGCATAAGAAACCGGAAGATTTAAAAATTGTATTGGTAGGCGCAGGCGCCGCTGGTGTTGCATGCACTAAGATGCTGTTAAATTTTGGCGTTAAAAATATTATTGGTTTTGATAGTAAAGGCGCTTTGCATAAGGGTCGTAAAGATTTAAATATGATGAAGCAGTGGTATGTTGATAACACAAACCCTGAGGGCGAAACGCGTGATATCCATGAGGCTATGGAGGGGGCTGATGTGTTTATTGGGTTATCTCGTCCTGGATTGATCAGTGCTGATGATGTTAAAAAGATGGCGAAAGATCCGATTATCTTTGCGATGGCAAACCCAACACCGGAAATTATGCCAGAAGAAGCGCAAGGCGTTGCTGCGATTATTGCCACCGGGCGCAGTGATTACCCCAATCAAATTAATAATGTGTTATGTTTCCCAGGAATTTTTAGAGGTGCGTTGGATTGCTTGGCTTCTGATATTAATGAAGACATGAAGCTCGCTGCTGCACATGCGATTGCTAATGTTATCAGTGATGAGGATATCCATCCGGATTATATTATTCCCAGTGTGTTTGATAGCCATGTTGCAACCGCGGTTGCTGATGCGGTTAAGCAGGCGGCGATTGATAGTGGTATTGCACGTAAGCAATAGGTCTATATAATTTTTCTTTGATATCACCCTGGTTCCTCGTAAGCCTGATAGGGGTATCTTTCTCGCGAACGGATGTCCTTATCCTCGTGTTCCCTTACATCCCTGTATCACACGCCGCTCAAAAGGTACCCCTACCAGCCTTACTGGCTGTGGTGATGACTCAATAATGGTGTCGACCTATGCCTGTTTATGTGTGACTGCTGCTATGCAAGTTGAGTGGGTGTGGTGGGTATAGGAATCGTGTCGCTAATCAGCCTATAGTTTTGTTGCGCCGCTCTGTGTGCCGCGAGTCTTTGATTGATTACAATTTTCAATGTGATAGCAAGCGGGATGCTCGCCATAGTTAGCAGTAAAACGGGCAGTAACCAACCATTGCCGAGTTGTTCTAATACATCAAAATTGTCCTTGCCACTGGCGGTGCTATTATTAATAGCGTTAGTGTTGTGTTGAAAGAATCCAGCTAACATGTGCTTACCCTCTAATGATCATTTTTGCTTACGCTAACGGATCGCTGATAAATATACAATCAAAACAAAAATCACTAATTACTATTTATTTATTTTATCAATAGTTGCAACAATCTATAGAACTAACTGGGTGCTGTGAGTTGTTCCAGTAGAAAGCTAATCGGGTGTAAGGGTTGCTGTTCGCTGCAGCGTTTTATCTGGCAACGGCAAGAAAAGCCGGTGGCTAAAATAACATGGTCATCACTCATGTGTTGCTGCCAGCTCATGTCGAATAATTTTTTTGAGTTGTCT
This sequence comes from Coxiellaceae bacterium, assembly GCA_029212925.1. Taxonomy (GTDB): domain Bacteria; phylum Pseudomonadota; class Gammaproteobacteria; order Coxiellales; family Coxiellaceae; genus JARGNX01. The sequence continues at coordinate 6,706 of JARGOB010000015.1, forward strand.
AAATGTTTGGTTTCGTAGCCGTATGAACCTGCCATTCCGCAGCAGCCGACTTGGCCGATATTCAGGCTCAGGCCAAACTTATTGAATAACTGCTGCCAGGCTAAGGTGTTTTGGTTGGATTGAGTCGCTTCAGTGCAATGCGCTAATAATAAGAGTGGCATATCGGGTGATTTTGCCTGTAGTGATATGGGCTGTTGATTAAGCCACTGTTGAATCAATTGCACACGGAACTTAACTGGGCCCAGCATATCAGGGTATTCATCCTGATAGCTCAAAGTAATGCTGGGGTCGATACCTACCATGGGCAGCTTCAGCTGGCTGATGGTAGACAACGCGTCGGCATTGATTTGAGCAAGCTGTTTAAAGTCATCGCGCATGCCCTTTACATGTAATGGCTTACCATTGCTAAACCAATTAAACAGTAATGGCTTAAAGGACAATTGTTGCAGCAGTTGTAAGCAATCCATTACCAGCTCGGCTTCATAAAAACTGGTTAAGCTATCTTGAATAATCACAACGTGTTTATCGGTAGGTGATAGTTGCTGTAATGCTGATAGGTCATAGCTCGCAATGTTTTTATGTTGAATTCGCTGCAGTAAATTTGGTGAGCTAACGATGGGTAAATCGGTTAATTCAAAGCAAGTTTTGGTAAACCAATTGAATAAAGGCAGTTTGCTTATTGCGCTGCTTAAGCGCGGCCATTGGCTTTGGTGCTTAGCAATAATTTCGGAATGAATTATCATGTTGTCAGCAAGTGAGGGGCTATTAAACTGGTAGTAGTCTTGTAAAAACTTTGATTTTTCATTGGGAATATTGATGTTGACCGGACAACCAGTAGCGCAGGCTTTACAGCCTAAGCAATGATCCATACTATCGAATACTTGGTCTTGAAACGCTTCATCAACACCCATGGATTTTTGACGTAACCATTCGCGTAATAAGGTTGCTCGACCTTTGGGCGAATAGCAGCGATCTCGTGATGCCTTATAAGACGGGCACATAGCACTGTTGTAATCATAATTAAAACAAGCGGCATTACCATTACAGCTTAAGGCTTTGTGGTAGGGTTCAGAATCAGATGGGTGAATATCGCGGTTATAGTCAGCACGCAATGTGGATTGCAGTGATACAACGGTTTCATTACTATTATAGGGTGTTGCAATTTTGCCAGGATTAAATTGATGATGTGGATCAAAAGCTTGTTTGATTTTACGCAGTTCATCATATAATTTATCACCAAAAAACATCGGCACATATTGACTACGCATGCCTTTGCCGTGCTCACCCCACATCAAACCACCGTATTTTTGTACGAGCTCAGCGACTTGCTCGGTGATTTCAAAATACAGTTTTTCATCATCTGGGTTTGTTAGGTCATAGGCGGGTCTTACGTGCAAACAGCCGGTATCAGCATGACCAAAAATACCATACTTTAAAGCGTGAGCATCCAGTAAGGCACAAAATTCTTTCATATAGTCGGCGAGTTTTTCCGGGGGTACAACAGTATCTTCTATACCAGACACCGGCTGGCGTCGACCTGGGGTTTTAGCTAATAATCCGACGCTTTTCTTGCGTAACTCCCACAAATTTTTGATATCTTGCGTTGCTGTTGCTAGTGTAGCATTGAAGCAAGGGCTATCATGTTGCTCTATTAATTGCGTTAGTTGTTGTAACTTTGTTTGCTGTTGTTGGTTATCATTTGAGACTAACTCAACGTAGTTAATCGCTGCTGTGGTTCGGCTGGGTGTGTAAACAAAGTTTTTTACTTGATCGTAAATGATATCTGTTTTTGCACATTCTAAAATAGTGTGATCTATGGTTTCAATAGCAGCAGGCTTGATCGATAATAGTTGTTTGGCATGTTGTAAGGCGAGTTCAAATGATTCGTATTGCAGCACCATCAGGTCAGTATGTTTTGGAATGGCTGTTAATTTTAAGGTTAATTCAGTGATAATGGCTAATGTACCTTCAGAGCCACACAGAATAGAATTTAAATTAAATTCATCACGACGATCGTTATATACATGCTTTAAGTCGTACCCAGTCATAAAGCGAGTAAGTGTTGGGAATTGTTGATCGATAGTTTGTTTGCAGCGACAAACGGTGTCATCTACTTGGCGGTAAATATTACCCAGCAAGCTGGATTGTTGTTTAAGTTTATCTAATTGATCTAATGAGCAGGCTTGACTGGTGTGTTGGCTACCATCACTATAAACAGCAGTGATGGCCAGTACGTGTTGGCTGGTTTTGCCATATAAGAGTGAGCCCTTGCCACAGGCATCGGTGTTCGTCATGCCGCCTAGTGTCGCCCGATTGCTGGTGGATAAGGTCGGCGCAAAGAATACGCCGCGTGGTCTTAAAAAATCATTTAACTGATCAAGTACTACACCCGGCTGTACTTTAACAAAACCTTTTTCAAGGTTTAATTCACCGATACCGTTCATGTATTTTGAGCAATCAACAATAATCGATTCAGATAACGATTGGCCGTTTGTGCCAGTGCCGCCACCACGAGCAGTGACCGCTAAACGTTTATATTCTGGTTGATGGATTAATTGACATAGTGTTTGTATGTCTTGTGCGTGTTTTGGCATAACCACAGCCAGAGGCATAATTTGATAAACACTGTTGTCGGTTGCATTTAATAGCCGGGTTGCTAAATCAGTTTCAATATCACCATCGAACCCATTGGCTTGAAGTGTTTCAATGAATGTTTCAATGGGGTTAGGTGGTGACATGAGTTTCCATCATTAATGTTGGCGATCAGTGCTTTCAAAAATCTTATCAGCCGATGCGGCGATAAAGCCTTGGTATAAGTGACCGTCTTTATCTTCGTAACGTTTAGCAAATTCATAGTAACAAGAAGGAATCTCGATATCGCCCTCCATAAAAGCAACCAATTGATTTTGTGCCAAGATGCTGCTTTGCTCTAACAAGTCTTTGGGGGTGCCTTTAATGCGGCCACCGGCCTCATTAATATCGTATCCATGGCTAAGCAAGAAATCATTTACTTTTTCAATGCTGTCAAACTGCTTGAGGTGATTTACATTAATGGTAAAGTGGTTGGCGCGATATCCATAGGCGTATAACCATGCGGCGTATTCAGACTCTTCGAGAAGCTGTTGGTAGTCTTTATGGCGCAGTGGTTCCCACGGTGTTTTACAAAATAATAATTCAGTGGGGTTTTCCAGTAAGTTCATTGGTATGCGATCAATTAGTTCTGTAGTAAATGTTTGTAACCAAGGGCTAAATTCTTTGCCGATTAGTTCACTGATAAAAACTTTAGGTGCATCTTCGTCTGCGTGTTCGAAGTGTTTTGCAAATAAATGTTTTTTTTCAAAGGTGTATTCACCTTTTTCAACATAGCCTTCCTTTAGGAAGGGTTGCGCTAATACATCGATCCCAACACGGGGGTCATCAAATGTGCGCAGTGCAATATGGTCATTAATAATCTCTTCGCCAGCCTCATTAAACAATTGGAAAATATTGCCAGCGGCAGGTACTTCAGTGGAATATTGTAGCCAGAGTTTATCGAATAAATCTTTGTATGACATGTCTGCTCTCCAAATAGTGTTGCTAAATTATAGCGTATCTTCAGTGGTTCCCGCTAAACCTTACGCATGATATTATTGCCCTGTAGTGTATTGATTATTTGGGGGATTTATATGCAATCAGTTCTCGTCGCAGGGGCAGGAAAAATTGGCTCAACCATTGCGCAATTCTTGAGTTACAGCGGACACTATCGTGTGTATCTGGTGGATATTGCAACAGATAATGCGCACCCTCACGCTACCCATGCTCCTTCTGAACATCTGCAGTTAGACCAGTTGGATATTAATGATCAAGCCAATGCTGTTTCTTATATAAAACAGAATAAAATTGAAGCAGTGGTTACGGCCTTGCCTTATACCTGTAACCAAGCCATGGCTGAGTTGGCACTCGCCGCGGATGTGCATTACTTTGATCTTAGTGAAGATGTGAAATCAGCGGACTCAATAGCCAAGCTAGCAAGCAAGAATAAAAAATCTTTTGTGCCACAATGTGGTTTAGCGCCTGGTTTTGTTAACATTGTTGCCAGTGATTTATTGCAATATGACGAGCAAGTGCGTTCAGTCAAGATTCGTTGCGGTGCTTTGCCACAAGATGCCAGTAATGCACTGCAGTATGCTTTAACCTGGTCAACCGATGGCTTAATTAATGAATATGGCAATATGTGTAATGGCATGTTGGATGGTAAGTTGGTGCCGTTGTATCCATTAGAAGATTTAGAAACCATTGTGATCGATGGTGTTAATTATGAAGCGTTTAATACATCAGGGGGTGTTGGCACGCTATTTGATACCTATGGTGATAAAGCGGAAAGCATTACCTATAAAACCATGCGCTACCCGGGTCATTGTGAAAAAATGAAATTCTTAATGAATGATTTGCGCTTAAATGATGATCGTGACACGTTAAAGCGTATTTTAGAGAATGCTATTCCTACTACGCAACAAGACGTGGTTATCGTGCATGTCACCGTGGATGGTTTACAAAATGACAAGCTAAATCATCGCGCTTATTCGCAAAAGTTTTATCCAAAAACAATTGCAGGTATTGAGTGTACGGCGATACAAGCCACTACCGCATCAGGCGCTTGTGCGGTGATTGATAGCGTGATGAGCGATCCGGATCGTTATCAAGGGTTTGTAAAGCAAGAGCAGTTTGCGTTAAACCATATTTTACAAAATCACTTCGGTGAATATTTGGCAGGAGATATTTAAACTTATCGCGTGGGGGATTTTTAAGGGGGAGCGCGTGTTCGCTCCCCCTTAAAAGGGCGCAATTACTTGTCTTTGCGCCCGTATAATACCAGGAAGTTATTTCTGCATAGCCAAGCAGAAATAACTGATGATAAAGCATAGGATTTTTGATGGATATATTAAAACAGTTAGGATTGTCTGATAAAAACCATTCAGCATGTACTGCAAAAGATGCATGGTCATCAACGACTGATCGAGGGGTGATTGACTCAATCAGTCCAACTAACGGCGAATTGATTGCTCAGGTGTATAACTGCAGTGAGGCGGACTATGAGCGCGTGATGGAAACTGCAGAATTAGCCGGGCAGCGTTGGAAAAGTGTGCCGGCACCGCAACGTGGTGAGGTGGTGCGACAGCTCGGTGATTTATTGCGCCAGCATAAAGATGCGTTAGGCAGTTTGGTTTCATTAGAGATGGGCAAGTCAAAACAAGAAGGTGATGGTGAAGTACAAGAAATGATTGATATGGCTGATTTAGCTGTAGGTCAGTCTCGTATGTTGTATGGTAACACCATGCATTCAGAGCGTCCCTTTCATCGTATGTATGAGCAATGGCATCCGTTAGGCATCGTTGGTGTGATTTCTGCGTTTAATTTTCCAGTGGCGGTATGGGCATGGAATGCTTTTGTTGCTGCGGTTTGTGGTAACACGGTGGTATGGCGACCCTCACCAAAAACACCATTATGCACAATTGCCGTGCAGCATTTATGTAATCAAGTGATGGAACGTAATAATTGTGAGGGCGTGTTTAATTGTGTGATATCCGATGATGTGGAATTGTCTAAGCGATTTGTGTCGGATGATCGTTTCCCGTTGGTTTCATTTACCGGTTCAAGTGCGGTTGGTGCTAATGTGGCGCAAGTGGTCGCAAAACGATATGGCCGTAGCCTGCTCGAATGCAGTGGTAATAACGCGATGATAGTTGAGTCAGATGCTGACTTGAATTTAGCCATACCGGCAATAGTGTTTGGTGGTGTTGGCACAGCGGGGCAGCGCTGTACAACGACGCGCCGCTTGTTATTGCATAAATCCATTTACGATAAAGTGGTTAAAGCTTTAGTCGCGGCATATAAAAAGGTAACAATTGGTGATCCATTAGATACCAAAAACTTAATGGGGCCTTTAATCGATACTGGTGCTGTAGCGATGTATCAAGCAGCAATCGAGCAGGCTAAGTCGCAAGGTGGGAAGGTATTGTGCGGTGGTGAAGTGATTGATCAGCCTGGGTTCTATGTGCAACCAACACTCATTGAGGCGCACAATGATTGGGATATTGTGCAGCAAGAAACCTTTGCGCCGATTTTATATCTTATGAAGTATGAATCTTTAGATGAAGCGATAGCCATGCAGAATAATGTTTGCCAAGGTTTATCTTCAGCTATCTTTACGCAATCCGTAAAAACAGCTGAACGTTTTTTATCAGCAATGGGCTCAGATTGCGGTATTGCCAATGTCAATATCGGCACGTCAGGTGCAGAGATCGGCGGGGCATTTGGTGGTGAGAAAGCCACTGGTGGTGGTCGCGAAGCCGGTTCGGATGCATGGAAAGCCTATATGCGCCGCCAAACCAATACGATCAATTGGAGCGATGAATTACCCTTGGCACAAGGCATAGCGTTTGACCTTTAGGGCTGCTTCAAGATCCATTGGATTGGTGTTTTGCAGTTTGTTCAATATACTGAAGAAAATTGTTCAGTACATTGAACAAATGGTATCACTAAGTGTAATTAATATGTTTATCACAGGCTTAGGTTGAATCTTTACCCCGTATTTTGCATGGCAGCAGAAATACCATTAATGCTTAACATCAATAATTGTGTCAGCAGTTCGTGATCATTTGGGCTTTGTTGAAAACGCTTCATTAATTCGATTTGTAAAAGATTAAGTACGTCGGTATACGGTGTGCGTAGTTGGATGGATTTTTTCAAAACCGGCAAGTGATCCAGTAAATGCTGTTGTTGTGTGATCGCATTAATGTGTTGGCACGCGTATTCGTAACCAGTAGTGATCATCTCATGTATGGAGCGTGTATTCTGTGGGTAACATTGTGACATGGGTAGATGAGTGCGTGCTAACTCTTTGCTGGCGTTGTTGATGAGCTCTTGGAAGAACGGCCAGTGCTGATAACACTGTTGTAATATGGTGAGCGCACTACTGTCTTGTTTGAGTAACTTATCTAAGGCATAACCAATGCCATACCAACCCGGTACGTTATAGCGAGTTTGGATCCATGAAAAAACCCAGGGGATCGCGCGCAGTCCTTCAAAATCTACTTCACTGGCTGATTTGCGTGATACAGGTCTTGAGGCAATCGGCAGTTTGCTAATAAATTCGATCGGTGTGGTACTGATATACCATGACCAAAAATCAGGGTGATCAATTAACTCACGATAATGTGCGCGTGCATCATTGGATAATTGATCGCATAGATCGGTAATTTTTGGTTGTTGCCAATAGTCACTGGCCTCTTTTTTATAAAGATCCGCAGTAGTGAGTATCATCGCATGACAGATCTTTTCAAGATGTCGATGAGTGAGTGCTGGTAAGCTGTAATGACTGGATATCACTTCACCTTGTTCGGTAAAGCGTATTTTGCCGGTATGACAAATTGAAGGTGATGCCATGATCGCATGGTTAATGCTGCCACCACCACGTCCGACGCTGCCACCGCGGCCATGAAAGTAACAGTAGTCAATATTTTGTTGTCGGCATAATTCAGATAGTGCGCGTATCGCTTTGTGTAATGACCAATTGGATGTCCAGTAACCGCCGTCTTTATTGCTGTCGGAATAACCGAGCATGATCTCTTGAAAATTCTTACGTTCTATTAAGTGCTGGCGGTAGTGCGGGTTATCGAATAATGCCGCCATGGTTTGTTGGCTGCTTTGCAAATCATCAACCGTTTCAAATAATGGTGAAATATCACTGAGCGTATCAAGTTCTGTCAGTTTTAATAAAAATAATGCTTCTAACATATCACTGACGGCATGGGTCATGCTGATCACATAACTGCCATAGGCGCTGGGCTCTTGGCGTGTGTATTCGCGCATGACATGTAAGTTATCTAAACAATGCTGTGCTACTTCAGTCAGTTTATCATGGTCAAATTTGATTTTATCAATACTGCTCAGCTGCTGATTGAGTGTGTTGCATTTGTCATCTTCGTCTAACGAAGCATAATCAATATCGGTATGTTGCTGTAAAATTTCAGTAATGGTTTGCTGATGCACGTCGCTGTGTTGACGAATGTCTAAAGCAGCTACGTGGAAGCCAAACGTTCTTGTTTGAATAATTAAGTCATTCAGTTTGCTATGATGAGCTACTTTCGACAAGCACATGCTGCTTAAACTGTGCTGTACAAGCATTAGGTCGTCATAAAACTGTTCGCTGGTGTATTGCGTGTCGTGATGTAATTTTGCATGTATATAGCCAATTTTACGTCGGAATGGCTCGTGATCATACGCGTCTTTTGCTAATAGTTCGCTTTGCAGTTTACTGCTATCACATTCGATAGAGTCAAGCAGTTCTTGTGGGGCATCAGTTACTGCCTCGGATATACTTAATAGGTCCCATAGCTCAACTAATTGCAGTTGATAGTTGTTAATGGCCTTTTTTCGATGGTAATGCAGCGTGTTATTCATGACCTCAGGTGTGGCAAATGGGTTGCCGTCGCAATCGCCGCCAATCCATGAGCGGTAACGCGCAATGGTGGGCAGGTGATGAATGTCGGTATCATAATACGCTTTTAAGGCGTAGCGAATATCATGATAAATCATTGGCACACTGCGCCAAATGCTACCAGCTAAGTAATAACAGCCATTATGCACTTCGTCTTCCAATGTTGGACGCACATGGCGAAGACTATCTGTGTATAGCATCAAACAAATCAGTTCATATAGCGCCATTTGCTTTTGATTGATCGCTTGATTAGATTGCGGTTGTGACAATTGATGCAACAGTTCGGATATTTGCACTTGTTTATGCAGTAACGTATGGCGCTTGGTCTCTGTTGGGTGCGCAGTCAGCGTTGGTTGGATTTGAATTTTTTCTAGTAGCGCTAAGACTTGCTCTACCGTCAATCCTTTTTTCTTTAATTGATAAATAGCGGCAGCAACCGATTCTGGTTTGGGTTGATCGAGTGTGGCATCAATGGCGCGTTGTTGGTTAATGCGAATGATCTCTTGTTTTTCTGCTTGATTAATTAAGTTAAAAAAAATCAAGTATGCCCATAGCAGCCAACGAATTGATGTCAGGTCTAGTCCTGCAATAATGGCTTGTGCTTGTTTGAAGTCGGGGGTATGACCACTGTTTTCTTCATCTTTACAGATTAAACGTAAACCATCGACCAGTTCATAAATATCTTCGCCGGCTTTTTGTAATACAGCGCTGCCCAGCAAGCTAGCGAGTAAGTTGATTTGCATGCTGAGCGGTAATGAAACGCCTTCACCCTCAGACATGATGTCCAGGCTTTGCCAGTAGAGCGATTGAAAGTGTGTTTTGTCCATGGGGTTAGTATACGCTTGTCTGCCAGTAATTGTTAAGTCTTTCCTGGGGTAGGTGGGCTGTCTTCAGGGCGGGGTTCGTGGCTCTTGCCCTCAGTTACTGATGCTTGTAATCTGCTACGGAATGTATCTTCAGGTGTGCGCTTGTCTGAGTTGAGTGGTTGGTTAATCAATAAACACTTGCCTTCATATTTAATCGATAAGGCATTGTCTTCGTCGTCAATAAAGTGACCACCTTTCTCTATTTCACTCTTCCAGCGTTCTGGTTCAGCAGCAATATTATAAAAAATATTTTGGTCGGCATCGATAAGGTAGGTATGGTCCGCGTCGTATGCGTATATCACATAAGAGTGATCATCCGTATGGCAAGAGTAAAGTGAATTTGGTTCTTGCTCAGAAAAATAGGATTGTACATCGTCTAGTGTTTTTTTTCCGCTGTCTTTGAGAGTAACTTTTGTTATTTCATAGTCCTCATCTCTTTCAATGCTGAAATCCACATCTTCATTCATTGTAAATTTTTTATCGATTGAGCTACTAGCGGGGTCTGGCACTGTAGGGTTTTCTTTCATGGATGTGTCAATATAAGCCAATGAGCATTCAAAACCCTCGGTTTCATTGGTAAGTAAAGTGGCTACGGCATGTGTAATGCCGGTGCAGTTTCCCGCGCGGCCGTAGTTGGTATAAGCATATTCAGATATTGTTTGAAGATCGCTTATTATCTCTTCGGGTTCTCGCTCTGTTCGTGCCATATCGCTACTCGTTACCGTAGTTACATGGTGTTAATTATAGTCGATGCTCTTATTTCGATAGGGCTGTGTGAGTTAAGTCATTTGTTCCAAAACAAATTTTTTCCAGCCGGTGGCGTTTTTATACAATTCAGAAAAGCGCAGCTCACCACTAAAGATTTGCATCGCACGTTGGATCGGTGCCTGCTTGCGCAGTTTTAAGTAGTTACGTACCAACTTGGGTTTGGTATACAGCCAATGCGACAGCTTGGCAGAGAAGTGTAAGTCGGTGAGTAGCTCTTGTTGTAATATCTGTTGGTACATTTGTTGTGCTTGTTCAACATTTGTAGCAGATGATAATGCTGGATCCCGGATCAAGTCCGGGATGACAAAGCTGCTTACAGTGCTGGCAGCAATGCGGCCGCTGATGATTGCAGCTGATATACCTTCAGCTGTTAATGGGTCGGCTAATCCTGCTGCATCACCAACAAGCAATACACGCCCACGGCTAAAGCCATCAGGGCGTGCACGTAACGGTACTACAAAACCTTTTTGCTGCACCGAAAGAATATCGCTGTCTTTTAGTCCCAATATTTCATAGTAATCTTTAAGGAACGTTTTTGGTGAGGCGGATTTCTTGCTGTCAAAATGAAAACAGCCAACACCAATTGATAAATGATGTTTTTTGGGAAATAACCAGCCATAGCCTTGTGGAATCGCTTCAAAGTCAAAGCGTGCACGATTTAAGCGTTTAAATGCTTCATCAGTCACTTCCACTTCGGCTTCAACAGCCGGTGCATTATTGTCAGTATAAGCCGGCCACCCGGCAAGCTTGGCGGTATTGCCGCTGGCGCCATCAGCAGCGATTAGCCATTTGGCATTGAGTGTTTGTTGATTAAACGCAACGCTAACGTTGTTCTCATCTTGTGATAAAGAATCCAACTCTGTACTTTCAAAAAATTGCACGCCTAATTGCTTAGCATGGTCAGCTAATAATTTGTCCAGTTTGCTGCGCATTACCATGTATACATAAGGTGAATCACTGCTAGCGGTATAGCTTAAATTTGATTTGTGCCACACCAAGTCAGTTTCGTATATTGTTTGTTCAACCGCTGGGCTGATATCGATAGGGAATAGGTCATAAGCACGCTTTACGATGCCACCACCGCAGACTTTAACCCGGGGGTGCTGTTTTTTTTCTATAACCGCAACCTTGAGCCCTTTTTGTGCACATTCAATGGCGCAACAGCTGCCAGCAGGTCCGGATCCAACAATAATGACGTCAACGTTTGGCATGGTATTCCTTCTCATTTGATTGAGTGTCGCGATTCTACCATAGAATTTAGGCTTGTAGTTATGTGGGAAGCCGTTACAATCAAGCCACAGTTATCAGCGTGGAGTTTCTCATGTTTAATCGTATTGTTACCGTATGCTTTGCTAATATTTGCCGCAGCCCAGTGGCGGAATATTTATTACGTAATGCTGCACCGAATGACAAGGTGGAAGTGAAATCAGCTGGCATTCAAGCGCGCCCTAATTATGCAGCAGCGCCGGAAATGATTGAGTTAATGGCAGAGAAGGGTGTTGATTTGAGTCAGCATCGCTCGGCTTTGTTGGACTCCCCTATGATTAGCTGGTCAGAATTAATCTTGGTAGTGGAAAAAGAACATCAAAAATTTATCGAGCACCAATTCCCAATGGCGCGTGGTCGCATTCAATTATTGGGTAAATGGACATGCGGTGATATCGATGACCCTTACCGCCGTGCCCGTGAAAACTATGAGCATTGCATTACTGAATTGGAAGAAGCGGTTGATGCCTGGGCGCAGAAATTGTGGGGTACGGTTCGTAATGGGGCAACATGCGAGCAAGAATAACTGCCATAGTTAGTAAGGCTGACGGGGGTACCTTTCGAGTGACGTGTGGTACAGGGATGTAAGGGAACACGAGGATAGGGACATCCGTTCATGAGAAAGGTATCCCTGTAAGCCTTACGCTGCACTAGGCATGTTATCAAGGCGAACAGCGCATCCATTTTACTTCATGGCTCGCTTCGTTCCACTCCGCTGCGCTTTACTTCCGTAAAATGGACACCCAGTCCACCTCGATAACGCAGTGTAATTAAGTGATACTAATTTTAATAATCATTTACAGTGATATATTATGGTCTGCAAGATCATCAATAAACTGTTGCGAATTAAAATAGTTATATTCAGTAAGGCGACTCTCAGCAATTTCATCAGTGCAAGGGGTTTGTAGGTTCACTAAGCCCGGGTGGCACATAATTAAACCTTTGTCTTCTATGCGTTGTAAGAATTGCAGGAAATAGTCGCGGTAATTTTGATGTTGAGCAAAATCATAAACACCAGCAAAGCTATTGTTATGTGGAATCTCATCAACGTTCAATAATCGTTTTAATTTTTTATAGCCCGTCCAATAGATTAATAATTGTTTTTGCGGGAAGGGCAATAAAAACATTTTGTTGATCGAGTTAGCTGATAAGCGTACCCAGCAATGATTGTCTTTAAGGTATTTGCTATAGCACAGCACAATCATGTTTCGGATGCCAGATAACTGATGAATATGTTGATGACCATCAATAAAATCAGGAGCATGCCCCATGGTTTCAAAAAATGTGGTGAACTGCCTTTCTACTAAGCGTGATAGTTTTGAATATGGCATATGACCAATGACGCTGCGAAGCACAAGCGTTTTATGTGAAACAGCATCTTTGCCTTCGGTGAGGTTTAAGTGCAAACCAATCTGCACATCTTTATGAGCAGCGGATTTTAATTGTTCGGCATGCTGTTGCCAGTTAGGCATATTGACCATGCAGCTGGTAGCATTAATTCTTTTATTGTTGATAAGGTTTACAATAGCTTTCGATACCGGTTCGTTATAACCATAATCATCGGCGCATAAAATAATTTTTTTTTGGCTCATATGGTTTCCCGTGAATGAAATGCCCATAACTTGCTGGCAGTAAAGGTAAGGACAGATACGCAACATAATACAATGATTAGCGCAACGGGGTAATACATATGCACGCGGTGTAAAAGGTACCAATAAAATAATTCGTTCAATCCAAAGCTAACGGTAGCAATGGTGAAAAAACGTGGCAGTGATTGGCGAAAGTTTTGTGTTGTGCCTGCAAAGGTCCACAACCAGTGACCAAAAAAGCTGACTAAAAACGCAATTAAAAACGCGAATATATTAGCAATTAATGGCCTCAAGTCGCCAAATTCAACCAGGAGCATGACGCTGCTAAAGTGCACCACCGATGAGCTCATGCCAACAATAGCGAAGCGCATGACTTGTGACAGTAGGTGTTTATGCGTTTGAATCGCTTTTTTTATCATCGTCGCTATCTAAACCAATTTTTTGATGAATAATGTATGGTGGGCGCTTTTTTACTTCATTAAAGATGCGTGAAATATATTCACCTAAAATCCCTATCGATAATAACTGAATGCCACCGAAAAAGATGAGTACCACTAACAGTGTGGCATAACCAGGCACATCAACGCCGGTCACTAAGGTGTCAACAATAATGTAAATAACACTGGCCAAAGAGAATAATGAAATCACACCGCCAATCATGCCCCAAATGCGTAACGGTATATCTGAGAACGCGGTCAAGCCAGTGATCGCAAGGTTAGTCAGCCGACCATATTTCCATGAGGATTTGCCAGCGGCACGTGCTTGCACAGTGAACGGAATGCCAATGGAACGGTAGCCAACCCAAGCATACAATCCTTTGGTGAAGCGTGCGCGTTCTTGGCATTGGTTAAGTGACGCGACCACTTGCTTATCTAGCAAGCGATAATCACCAGCATTGCGAGGAATGGGCACCTCAGTCATTTTATCCAGGATGCGATAATAGAGGTTAGTGCTGTGGCGTTTATAAAAGCCTTCATCTTTGCGGTTCTTGCGCACCCCATAGACATTGTCATAACCTTCACCCCAGTGCTCAACAAATTGCGCGATGTATTCCAGCGGGTGCTGAAAATCGGCATCAACAATGACAGTGACATCACCACGCGCATGTTCAAGGCCGGCAGCAATAGCCATTTCTTTGCCAAAGTTGCGTGATAGCGTGATGAGCTTAACATTCGGATGGTCAGCGATATGTTGTTTAGCTAAGGTAACGCTATCATCCGTACTGCCATCATCAATTAATAGGATGTCATAGTGATCCGTCAATTGTTGCAATGTCTGTTCGAGTGCCATACAAAACTTAACGATCAATTCAGATTCATTGTGCATAGGTACAACGCAGGAAATAAATAGCTGCCGCTGTTTGATCGCTTGTTGGCGTTGCTGGTTTGTTAGCGTGCTCATAATGCAGACAATGTTAGCAAAATTCTGTTACTAGGGCGAGAGGTTTAACTGCTTAACTGTGTCATGACAGCGTAGTAGCCTGCATTACGATTAGAGTTATATTTCGGAATGGCGTAACACGTGCCGCTAATGACCTTTGGTCGCGCGTTATTAATCGCTTTTTGACACATGTTTTGTGCTAAATTGTTGGCTCTTTGGTAACCGGTTGCGCTAAGGTGTTCATGTTGGTCGTTAAAGGTAATAAACACGTAAGTGAGATTTTGGTTGCTGCTTAAATTACTTGGAACTTTCAGTGGTTCTTGGTCAGTAACGCCGGGAATTAAAAAGCTACCACTGGATACGCCGGCTTGTAGACAAATGCCACCATCATCAGAATGGAATTGGGTAAACTGCAGTTGCCGGCTTGCGCTGGCATCTATTCTTAAGCGCGGCGCACGAATTGGCATCGGTACACTGCTACCAGTACATCCCGATGCATCGGTTTTATTGTTAACGTTGTCTAAAGCAAGGAACATATATTTGCTATGACCATGTGAATTTATGGCAAAATAACTGGCCTGCACACCCGTTTCAAATACGGGTTTATTGTCAGCATACAGGGTGCCTGCTGCTATGGCCGCTATGCTTAAAGCACAGGCTAATATACAACCTCGTTTACTCATACTATTAAACCCGAAATATTTATTCACTATGGCGCTTATTTTAAAGGATCTAGATTAATGGCGTATTAAGTCTTTATTGGTAAAGGAGATGGGTGGTAGTTCAGGTATCGCTGTTATAAATGCACAAGCTATTTAGGTGTAAATTGCTTGGTTAGCATGAGATATACCCCAAGCCCAAGCAAGCCCATGACAAGATAGGTGCCAGCCAATAAGCCCGTGCCTTCGTATGAAAAAATACTAATAATCAATACAGTAGTAAAAGTGATTAATGTTTGAAAACTACCGAAAAGTGAACCGGCAATCCCGCGACGGCTGTGATGCTCGGTGAGGGCCAGGACCATGGCATTACCGCTAATTAACGCTTGGCCAAACAAAGTGAAAAATACAGCGATTAAAATGAGCGGAATATTTACTAGCCCGGCTAGTACAAAGGCCGTTAACCAAATGCCTGCCGCTAATAATAGAAATAAGCCCATGCGCATAGTATGTAAGTTGCCGTAACGCTTGATCAGCCGACCATTAAAAAAGCGACCGAGGATAATGCCAATCGACGCGGAAGTGGTTAACCAGCCATAGACAACCGGAGATAAGTGATAGTGCAATTGGAAGATAAAAGGACTCAATGTAGCAAAAGCAATGTTGGTGGTCATCGCTACACCACAAGCAATAGTAGCTAAAATAAAGCCAAGGTGGCGCAAAAGCTCGCTGTATTGTTTGAACAGTATTTTGCCAAGCCGTAATTTATGATTGATGTGCAGATTAGTTTCAGGGCAGAAGCAGCCATAGACGATAAGCAGTATTAAAAAGAAACAACCCAGAAATACAAAGTTCGCTTGCCAAGCAAACCAATGCTGTAAATAACCACCAATCATCGGTGCTAATAAGGGTGATAAACCAATCACTGTAGAAAAATAAGCCTGTGCCGGTTCGCGTGGGGCATCATAAAATACATCAACCGACATCGCACGGCCAAGTCCTGCGCACGCACCGGCGCCAAAACCTTGTACAAACCGGCTTATTAAGAAGGGCGTGATATGTTGTGTAAAAACCGAAGAGAAGCTGCCTACTGCTGCAATGATTAAGCCGGTAATCACCACAGGTCGTCGGCCAAACTTATCAGATAACGGGCCGGCAATTAATACACTAACACCCATGCCAAGAATATAAAGCGTGATCGATTGTTGGATTTGGGTTATATCAACATGCATGTAACGCATAATAAAAGGTAACGAAGCTAAGTGAATGTCAATGCCCATCAAGCCGCTCATCGCTATAACAACCACAATAGCGAGAGCCTTTAAGCGTGATGAGCGATCTTTAGGTAAAGTTTTCATGGCTTGATATTATACGATATACTGGGTTGTGTGTTAAGGAAGACCCATGCTAGACATTATTGCCATTTTATTATCACTCGCCGCTATTTTTAGCTTTATTAATGAGCGTCACCTGCATTTGCAAATGACAATAGGTCTCATGCTGCTATCGCTTATATTCGCTGTACTGTTTACCTTGCTCAGCTACTTCGGCGTCGATTTTTTTCATGTGCAATTTAGTGGTGTACTGGCAAAAATAGATTTTAGTCAGGTCGTACTGCAAGGCGTGTTATGTTTTCTGTTGTTTGCCGGTGCAAAAAATATTTCTTTAACAAGCTTAAAGCAGTATCGCTGGGATGTGGTTACCTTAGCTATTCTTGCCACATTGCTAGCGACGTTTATTATTGGCGGTCTCATTTATTGGTTATTTAACGCATTAGGATATGCCATCCCGTTTATTCATGCGCTAATATTTGGCGCCATCATTTCACCAACAGACCCCGTTGCCGCCTTGTCGATACTTAAAAGTATCGGTTTGCCAGCCAATATCGAGCTGGTGATTGATGGTGAATCACAATTTAATGACGGTATCGGTGTCGTGATCTTTGTAACATTAACCGGAATCGCTTTTGAACACTCCGCACCCAATGTATTACACATCTCAACACTTTTTTTGCGAGAGGTGGGTGGCGGTATTGTCTTAGGGTTGCTTGTGGCAGCTATCGTGCACTATTTTATTACACGAGCCAGTCATGTTATTACCCAACTACTAATTACGCTAGCAGCAGTCAGCGCCAGCTATGCGCTCGCACTATGGATCGATGTGTCAGGACCTATCGCTAGTGTTGTGTTAGGTATCATCGTCGGAAACCTAAGTTTGAGTAAATTATCAGATGAAAAAGCAAAGGATATTATCAATGTTTTTTGGCAAATGATTAACCAAATACTCAATGCAATTCTATTTGTATTAATTGGTTTGCTAGCATTTATGATCGGTGTGCCATCAAAAATAGCGATCATAGGCAGTGTCATCGCCATCGTATGTGTGCTACTCGGACGATTCTTTAGTATTTCAATCTCAATGCTTCTGTTGCGGCTTGAACACAGGCTCAAATTTACATTACGCTTCGGTTTAATCAGTTTATTTACTTGGGCAGGGCTGCGCGGCGCTCTGGCGGTAGCGTTAGTGTTGTCTTTGCCGGATGGCGGATTAAAGGATCGGTTGCTGCCATTAGTCTATGCCGTAGTGGCATTCTCAATCTTGATTCAAGGCTCAACGTTAAAGCGGTTTTTTTCGCAAAATAAACTTAAAAAATTGGGCCAAGCCAAATAAGTGAATTGTAAAATTGGAGCTGGTGAACGGATTCGAACCGCCGACCGGCTGATTACAAATCAGCTGCTCTACCAACTGAGCTACACCAGCTTTTTTATAGTCATCCCCAACGTAGTCCACTATCAGCACTTGGCGGGGGTATGACTTGCCCAACTTGGTCCACTATCAGCACTTGGCAGAGAGCAGCCCCCGTTGAGAAAGAGCGATTCTATGTGATGTGACCCTGTGGGTCAAGCTTTCTGTGATATAAAACATAACAGCCATAACATGTACACTTGGACATGGCCAGATAATTCTTTTTAGTTATCAAATTAGCCCTGGTGCTTTGGATAGCTACCACCTGATGTTATACTCGAAAAATGTATAAGGAATTCTACCATTTTAAGGAAAATCCGTTCAATGTAACGGCAGACCCCAGTTTTTTCTTCTCAAGCTCGCAACACAGCGAAGCTTTTTCACATCTGCAATTTGGTATCGAGCAACGCATGGGCATTATGGCGGTGATCGGCGAGATCGGCACCGGCAAATCCACGCTGTGTCGTCGTTTATTAAAAGAAGTGAACCAACACACTAAAACCGCGTTAATCCTTAACCCAAGCTTTTCAGATATTCAGCTGTTGCGCGTGATATTAAAAGACTTTGGCGTTGCACAAGAAGACTGTAGCAATAAATTTGATTTGATTAATGCGCTCAACGCTTTTTTATTACGCGAATCAAGTCAAGGTAATAACTTGGTCTTGATTATCGATGAAGCGCAAAACTTAGGTGTTAAGCAACTCGAGCAAGTGCGCATGCTGTCCAATTTAGAGACAGAGAAGCAAAAATTACTGCAAATCATTTTGCTCGGACAGCCGGAGCTCGAGAAAAAATTAAAGCTCCCCAGTCTGAGACAGCTAAATCAACGTATTGCAGTTAGATACCGCATTAAACCATTAGAACAAACCGATGTAGAAGCCTACATTAAACACCGTTTGCGCCTAGTCGCTAATAACTTTAATATGATGCCAACATTTACTGAACAAGCCATAGATGTTGTCTATGAAATAACAATGGGCACACCACGGTTAATTAATATTTTATGTGATCGTGCACTATTGGCTGGGTTCGTTGACGAAAAGCGGACGATCGATGCTGATATGGTGCGCCTGTCTGCAGAGGAAGTATTTGCGATATGAGTATTATTGATAAAGCACTGAAAAAAACGCAACAAGATTTGCAAGGACGGCAAGTGCAAAGCACTACGACCGAAAAGCAAGCGACCGACAATATTAGCGAAATATTGCAACAAAATGAAAAAAAATCGAAGCCGCGTAAAAGTCACTTCAGTTTTTTGATCCTAACGACATTGCTACTGTGTTTGTTGGTGTGGCAAACTTTTCAGCCGCATAATAAGCAGAATGCAAAACAGCGAGTAGAGAAGGCAAGTAAGCCGTTACTATCTGTTGTTACAGACCCCACTAAAGCTTTAACCCTGAGCGGTATCATGGCTTCCGATGGTCAACGTATCGCTTTAATAAACAGTCAAACGTACCATGAAGGCGATAAAATTGCCGGTGCGAAGGTGTTGGCAATTAAAGATGATCAGGTGTTATTGACTAAGGGGCGCCATACTTTTACCTTAAAACTCGCGTCAGCTTAAAACTTGCTGTCGGGAGCCTCAATACTTATTTAAAATCAATAATCTATATTTTTTTTTAGCGGGGATTGGAGGGGTGCCACTATGCTATAGTTACCCTCATGAACTTAGAATCTACCATTGAATTATTAGTCATTAGTCAATCTGATGAACGTGTTAAGCTGTTGCAAAACTTGCTTCAACAGCTTGAGCAATTAAGCGTAAATACACATGTAGAGAACCAGTTAGACGAGGCTATAAATGTGTTGTCAGCTGGAGATTTCAGTCTTATTCTGTTGGATAATCACTTGCCTGACGCCGGTGACAATCGTGGGTTGATGACGTTAATAGCCAAATTCCCTGAAGTGCCTGTGATTGAGTTTAGTGATGAATACAGTGCTGAGAAAGAAGATGAGTTATTAGATGTTGGCGCCCAAGATTTTTTGCCGTTATCTAAAATTACTGCCGTGGGTTTGATGCGCGCTTTACGAAGATCGCTTGAGCGTCATCGCATGATGAAAGAATCTGAAGTGTTAAAAGAAAATGTGCACTTGTTATCAGAGGTGCAGCTAGTGAATCAAGAGTTAAAGCATCGCAACCAAGAAATCATGCAGTTTTACCAAACCATCTCACATGAGTTAAAAACACCGTTAACCTCAGTGGTATCATTTGTTTCTATAATGGCGGATGAAATATCAGGGCCGTTAAATCTGCAGCAAAAAGAATACCTAGAAATCATTCAAAAAAATTGCACTCAAATTACAACGTGTGTCAATGATTTGCTGACGATTGCTAGCATGGAAACGGCTAAGTTTATTCTACACACTAAGCCATTGGATTTGTCAGAATTGCTAGAACGTATCGTGAAGTCGATTGAGCCATTAGCTGAAAAGAAAAAGCTGTTATTGACTGCAAAAATTCCAAAGCTGCCAAAAGTCTTGGGTGACGATGTGCGTATCACCGAGGTGCTGAATAATCTGCTAAGCAATGCAATGAAATTCACACCAGAACGGGGCAGTATTACTGTTAAGGCAAAGCTGTGCAAAAAAGATAAGAGCTTTGTAGAAGTGTTCGTAACAGATACAGGTGCAGGTATTAGCGAGAGACATGTTGAGCGGATTTTCGATCGCTTATATCAAATTGAAGGCGCAGGGGTTCACAGTGAGCGTGGCTTAGGTTTGGGTTTACATATTTGTCAACAAATCGTAAAGTTACATGGTGGTACTATTTCGGCCGAAAGCCAATTGGGCAGAGGCACCACTTTTAGTTTTACTTTTCCGATAGCGGGGGATAACGATGGCTAAGGTACTGGTAGTAGAAGATGAAAAAGACATAGCAACGGCTTTAACAGTGCGATTAAAAGCTGCGGGTTATGAGGTGTACGTGGCCTATGATGCGTTGATGGGGATAACCAGTGCAGTAAAACAACAGCCTGATGTTATCTTACTGGATATAATGATCCCAGCTGGGGGTGGCATAGCATTAGCTGAACGTATTAATGATTTGCCGGCAGGCATACCCATTATATTTGTTACCGCCAGCCGTGAGCCGGGCTTAAAGGAAAAGGCCATGGCGCTTGGTGCAGCCGGTTATATTGAAAAGCCTTATGATGCAGTAGAGTTGTTGTCAAAAATTAAAGCAGTGCTGGGTGATTAGTGTTATTTAGCCATCGCGTTTAGCATGCTACCGATCCGTTCAACATTGCGCCAACTGTGTCCACCATGCTTTCCTGGGTATTCATTTAATTTACAATCAATGGCATTTTTGGCTAATTTTGCCGAAATTTGGCGCTGACCAATCATCATGCCGTATTGATCCTGTAAGCCGCAATCCAGTTGTATCGAGTTGAGTTGTGCTAAGGCATCCATGTATTTATCGGCCATATGCACAGGATCCCATGCTAAGAATTTTTGCCATATGTCATCAATAATGGCACCGGTTTTTATATCAAAAAATAAGTCACCCATGATGGTAGGTACATCAGGATTAGGCGCATAGCACCCACACATGGCTAGTGCCATCATGGCTTCAAAGCAGCCACTACTGCCAGGATTAGGCAGGCTTAAAAACCATTCAACAAATTCAGAAATACCGCCATTTTTTTCGATGGCATTTATCGTTGGCGTAATGAGTGGTGGGAATAAGGCCTCATAACATGAGTCACCAGCAGAGCTGCAAATATTACCAAAAGCATCCGGGCGTAACATGCCAGTCACCAAGGCGCCAAAGCCACCACTCGAGTGGCCCATAATGCCGCGTTGTTTTGCGTTGGCATGGGTGTGATAATTTTGATCAATAAAGCCGATGAGCTCATCGCAAATATAATCCATGTAGTTGCCTAGCACCGGTGAGTTAATGTATTGGCTGCAGCCGAGTTTTGAACTGCCATCGGGGAATGCAATAATAGCAGCAGGCATATCGCCATTGGTAATGGCTTCGTCTAATTTTAGCGGCAACGGTTTTTCAAATACCGACGACTGCCATACATACTGCGAACTGTAACTGCCGTAGCCAGCTAAAAGAAATATCACCGGATAAGGCTCAGAGCGCTTAGCATCATAGTCGGGTGGTAAATAAACAGGCAGTTGACGTTGGTGTGGGTCACCCATGGGGAAATCTTTAATTGCTGTTGATTCGAAACTGTGCCACTCGATCATAATGATTCCTTGTTGGGTGCGCTGTTATCGGTGAAATACTTTTGCCTTGCGTGTGGGGATTATCGCATAAAAAAGACAGCCAGCGTAGTGTGTTTGAGCACATAGGCTAGCTGTCTTGGGCTTCTTATATACTAATATTCGGCTACTTGGGTTCGGTCGCGGGCTTCTAACTAATCTCGGTTAATATCTTTTTTTATTCTTTAGGTATCGTTTCTATGTAAGTGAGTCTAGCAGGGTAGTATTAACAAATACTTAATCGTTGCTTAGGGAAATATTAAAACACCACACTTATTTTTGAGCTTAGATTGCGCTAAACGCGATTTGCTGCGTTAAAAGTTCACTCATAATCCTCAGTTACGTTAAGTAAATTCCGGTTATTCGTTCACTTTTGCCTTGCAACTCATCGTTTAGCACCATCTAAGCTTGCTGAAGTAAAGATTGCGCTAAATGCGATTTGCTGCGTTAAAAGTTCACTCATAATCCTCAGTTACGTTAAGTAAATTCCGGCTATTCGTTCACTTTTGCCTTGCAACTCATCATTTAGCCCCATCTAAGCTTGCTGAAGTAAAGATTGCGCTAAACGCGATTTGCTGCCTTAATTACGGTTCCGTCACGTCTCAGTACGCTCCCGGCTAAAAGTGTTAAATCACGACCGTATCATGCTTGGCAAATAGCGAGCCTTCTGAATTCACGGAATTTAGACGCAATTAAGCTACGATGTTTCGATAAGGGGTGTTGGCTGCGAAAGAATTGTCGAATTTCTTCGAATGCATGGCACAAAATCATAGCTGGCCAGGGTGATTTAAAACCTTTCATTGGCCTGTACCATGATTTAATCCCGCGATGATTTTGCTCCATTCGATTATTTAAATATTTCACATCACGATGAATGGTTGACTGACCGAATACTGTTTGGATGGCGTCAGAAAATCCTGACTCTTTATTAGTGGTAATTTGCTCAGGCGTGACACTAGTTATTTGGTGACATTGCTTGAAGAATCTCAGAGCGGCCTTTTTGTCACGTGTTTCACTGAGATATACATCAACTAAATTACCAGCTTTATCAATGGCACGATACAAGTAATACCAATTCCCTTTTATCGTACAATACGTAATATCCATATGCCACTTCGTGCCTACTCTGTTGCGATTGGTGCGACATTTTAATGCAAGATCTGTACCAAACTTCTGTACCCAGCGACGCACAGTTTCATAGCTTAAACACACATTCCTCAGCGCCATGATTTCGGTGATATCAATCAAGCTTAACTTATAGCGATAGTAAAAGAACATAACCATAGTAATGATATCGGTTGGGTATTGAGTATGATTGTAGAGTGTTGAGCTACGCTCATTGAAATATTGGACGCAATGTCGGCATTGGTATTGATTCACACCTTGCCTTGTCAGCGCTTTGCGCTTTAATATGTTACTGGAGTTGATCCAGCGCAGGCTATAAGTGGTATCCAATACGCTGTTGCTAAAGCAGCAATAAATCAGTTAACTAAATTTATAGCAAAACACTGTGACCCCGAAGTAAGGGCTAACGCAATTGCCCCAGGTTTAGTCATGAAAGAAAGAGCATGCTTATTTCCTGATATCGTTAAAGAGTTAAGTAGGAAGATCCCATTGAAACGAGTCGGGTCGCCAGAGGATATTGCAGAATTAGTTGTTGCAACAATTCGATCGAACTATATAAATGGTGAGGTGATTATGGCTGGTGGTGGTTTCCCTACAATTTAATTGCGTTAAGTATATTGATTTTTATCGAGGTGCGATAAGATTACTGCTGAGTTTTAAACACTAAGTTATACAAAGATTGTTTCAGGCAACGACGATCAACCAATAACTTATCAAGTAGGTTGTCGCACTTCATACGAGATTCTCCAGTGGAGTCTTGAATAAAATGACTGAGCTAGGAATGCCTGAAGGTTATCGTTGTGCCTGAATTTTAAGATGTACAGGTTGGCAAAACGTTAGGAAACAAAGCCTGGTCAAATTTAATATAACTTTAAGATGCCCCTGTTATGCTGAAAGTATATGCAGTAAACAACTTGGGAGAAAAACCATGAAATTCAATTTTTTTGCCTGTAGTGCCACTTTGTTTAATAGTGAGAAATCAAGCTGGAGCTGCCTTCGATAAGGTCGACTCA
Source organism: Coxiellaceae bacterium (assembly GCA_029212925.1). Lineage (GTDB taxonomy): Bacteria > Pseudomonadota > Gammaproteobacteria > Coxiellales > Coxiellaceae > JARGNX01. The sequence continues at coordinate 30,808 of JARGOB010000015.1, forward strand.
ACTTTACCTATCAGTGGTAAAAGTATCTCATCTAAACCTTCTAAGTCTCATAAAAAGTCTATCAAAAAAATCACCGAGCTGGTTGAATATAAATTACCGATGTTAGTTGTCGGTGACCATATATTAGCGGCTATAGGTTTTGGACAAGATGTGTTTGTACCATTATCTTTAGATGATTCAGAATATCAAGTTTATTGCACACCACAACTGTGGTCTGGTAGTAATGCATTGGCAAAGGCTCAACTTGAAGAGAAATCAGCAATTAAATTGGATACGATTGTTTCTGGTAGTTGTTTGTTTGGCGATCACTTAGTTGGCACAGCCAATACTGGAGAATCGATTGTAATGACCAATACAGAAATGGACCTACCTGAAGGTGTGGTTATCGAATCTGTTGCTGTAAAAGCTAAGCATCATGCGTATGAGCTAATGACACACCTGCAATTAGATTTGATGTGGCCGATATTGAAGGTCATCTCGTCTGATGATGTTACGCTGCAATTTCACTTGCCAGTACCTGAGTATATTCTATTTGGAATAGAGCTATATCATAGTGGTAAAATGACCTTAGTAGCATTGCAGAGTTACATAACCGCTGTTGTTGAAAAAGGTTATGCGCATAAAATGCTGCTCAATGCATTTAAGCTAATGAATGGCTGTCATGTCGTTGTTAGCTCACCATTAGATTGTCTTGGGCTAGACACGCTAAAAACCATGCCGCTTGGCGAACTGGGTACAGCGGTAAGCTGCATCAATGTGGATACGTTATATGATGACTTAAGTAGGTTTGCACATTGGTCTGTCATGATGGCAGCAGATCCTGCAGTCAGTTTATCTGATATCGGTCACCAAAGTTATGTAGCACATGTCGCTATGCATGCGCATGATGCTCTTACCACAGCAGTTTTTGATAATTTTAATGAAAAAACTATCTGCAGAAAATATACTAAGCTTTTCCCTGAAGCACCTACAGTGCTTGGATTTCATTATTTACCTGCTTTTGCTCCTGACAATGCTAAGGCTTGTTGGTATCATGCAGATAAGCACGAAGTTCAATTGCAAAAATTAGTCAGAACAGGAAAATACAAACAAGCCACCCTCAAGGGGTTCCACCACATTTAGATTTAATGAGCAAGATGCAGATCATGCTTTCTGATTACGCTGCAAAAACTCTAAACGGTACTGCTGTGGGAGAGCTATGTCGAATCAAAGGTGGGGTTTTCACGAAACACCCTCATGAACTGCAAACAATATTACCTGGACTGACACATGGTCGTGGTGTATTAACGTCACACCATGCAGGAACCGCTTTGTCGCAGCTGGGATTAGATCCTGCCTGATCTTCACACCCAAGGCTGTGTTTCAACCAGTAGTTCACTATCAGTGCCACCCGTTTGCTTGGTTGATTTAGGTTCAAGCAATAAAACATGTGCCTCTTCATTGGCTGTCGGTTTATGCTCAATACCCTTTGGAACAATATAGAATTCGCCGGGATTCAGTTCTATTGTTTGATCCCTTAACTCTATTCTAAGGCAACCGCTAACAACCAGAAATAGCTCATCTTCATCCTTGTGACTATGCCACATAAACTCACCTTTCATTTTGGCAAGTTTAACGTACTGCCCATTAAGCTCTCCTGTAATTCTTGGCGCCCACAGTTCATCAAATAGTGTGAATTTTTCTTTAAGGTTTACTTTGTTGACCATAATGTATCTCCAGGTGTTACACATGAGTTAAAATGGATTATTGAAAAGTCCTAGCTTTATTGTTGCATATCCCGTTACATCTCGCCATGTGATTCCATTTTTATTCGCCTATTGATCCCGTTTTAATCCGCCCACCCATTCTGTTTTTATTTGCTAATCAACAAAGTCTTATTGCGTCTAAATTTCGAGAATTTGAAAGGTTTGCTATTTGCCGCGCATTAGGTTGCTAGTGTTTGGCAATTTTAGTCGAGAGCGTATCGGGATATGACGGAACCTTAATTACCACTGCAAAATGGATCCGGTAGTGGTTGGCCCTGTGGGTGAGTGATCGGAATAACACCAGTCCAAGCATTGATTGTTAAATCCGATTTTTTGTCTGCTGCAAAACCAGTACGCTGTTTGATCACGGCTTCTTTTAGTGGAATTTTTAACATGGCAGTGGCGTTTAGTTCTTTTGTATTAGGCGGCCGCACCGTTTGCCAGCGTTGAGGATCTATATTATCCATTAACTGTTTAAACGCTTTCGTCATTTCTTTTTGTTCATTGGTTAATTCAAATTGACCATATATGACAGCTGAGCGGTAGTTCATGCTGTGATGTAAGGCTGATTTTGCTAAAACAATGCCATCCAAGATAACAAAGCTAATGCATACCTCAGTTTTGCGTTCTGCTAATGTGGCTAATCGACCATTAATGGCAGCGTGGCAGTATAGGTGGTCATTATGATGCCAAAACAACAGTGGTATTGAGTGTGTCTGGTTGGCTAGTGTAAAAGCTAAATGACCGAACCTGGCCTCCTCGATAATTGCGAGTAATTGCGCTTTGTCATATGACGCACGCTCTGGGTTACGAGTAACAGCAGTGCGAGCAGTTTTGTCTAATAACATCTTTATTCCTGTCTGGTAATAACATATACAATAAGCTATTCTAAGTAATATTGGATCATATAAAAAGAGCCAATTTAATATACTTATAGGGGCCAATTATGGCGGAAAAATTAGCTGCACCCGAGCTGTATGATGTTGAGTTAGATCACGAATCTGATAGACCTTTATATCAACAATTGTATGCAGCCATTCGGCAACAAATTTTAGCTAAACGTTTATTAGCCGGTATGCGGATACCGGCATCACGTGAGTTGGCTAAAGCACTACAGGTTTCGCGCAATACGGTGCAGCGTGCTATTGATCAATTACTTACTGAAGGTTATATAGAGGCACAACAGGGCAGTGGCGTTTTTATTTCGGCTGAAATCCCTGATGAATATTTTCAAGTAAATAAACCAACGCTGAAGTCAAAGCAAAAGCAAGCAAAGCAATCAATTCAGTTATCGAGCTTTGCACAATCTGTCGCTTGCCTTAGTAATTTGGGTGTGATGACAGACCTACCATTCACGCCTGGCATGTCTGATTTAACTTTGTTTCCGCAACAGCTGTGGTTAAAGCTATGGCATCGTGCACTGCGTCATTCTATTGGTAAATATATGGATGAAAATAGCGACGCGGGGTTGTCGTCATTACGCCAAGCGATTAGTAAATATGTGTGTTATTCACGAGCTGTAAACTGTCAGCCGGAACAGGTAATTATTACCAGTGGTGCGCAGCAAGCATTGGATTTAGTCTGCCGTGTTTTGCTTAATAGGCGTGATGCTGTCGTAATAGAAGACCCTGCTTATATGGGTATGCGCAATTTATTATTAGCCTATGAGGCGAGCATATTGTCATGTCCTGTAGACAGTGATGGAATGCAGGTGGATTTATTGCCGTCATTTGCTAGTAAAAAGCCTCGTTTTATTTATACCACACCAGCACATCAATATCCGTTAGGTGCCATTTTGCCGATTTCACGGCGATTGCAGTTGCTTGCATTTGCACAACAGAGTAATAGTTACATCATTGAAGACGATTATGATGGTGAGTTCCATTTTGCCTGCAAGCCACTGCCTTCCTTACAGGGCATGGATCAACATCGGCGCGTTATTTATGTCGGATCGTTTAGTAAGGTGTTATTGCCGACATTACGCTTAGGTTATTTAATTGTGCCTGAAAATTTAGTGGAAGTTTTTACTAAAGTAAAGCGAGTATCAACAGGGCTGAGTGAACCTATTAAGCAGCAAGTGGTAGCAGACTTTATAAACCAAGGACATTTTGGCCGTCACTTAAAACGTATGCGATTGTTATATGCCGAGCGGATGCACGATACTGTTCATGCGTTTGAAAAAAAATGTCAGCGGCAATTTGATATCATTGCTACCGGTGCTGGTATGCATATGGTATTAATGAGTCGTAAAAAAATAAATGATATTGCCTTAGCTAAAAAAGTTGAAGGCCAGGGGTTTGCTTGTAAAGCATTGTCCCCTTATTATATAGCCCGCAAAAAAAGCTATGGGTTGATTGTTGGCTTCGCCAATACTGATAAAAAAACCATGTTGAGAGGCTTGAATATGATTGAGCAAGCTATGTGTTAAGGGTGGCTTAGGACATTAATATCAGCGGGTTGCAGCGACCTAAATTGAGGTATTAACTGTGTAATATGTTGAGTATTAGCGTCATTCAAAATAGCGGGAAAATAGCCAATAAATATTAAAAAAATATACTATAATTAATAGATTAGCAGGAATACTTAAACAATAATTTTGGCGGTTTTATAAGCCGCTAAACTAACGTGTGGTGAGTAGCGATGAGTAATGACCCTGTTAATGCGTGGAATATTTCATATAACCTCCCTGAGAATGAATCGGCAGTGACCAATTGGCAAGGCGTGCCAATTTCACCGTTGGTCACCAATGACATCAGCCAAGCGATACCGACGAATGATTGGTGGTCTTCATTGGTAATGCCACATTTTGATGACCTGAATTCAGCACCGATGTATGCACACCCTTTAACGTTAAAGGCACAAACGGACGGTTTAGATTTTGGTTACAATACACAGTTGCGCTTAATTAATAGTGATGATATATCACATGTTAAATATGAATATACCTATCATTCGGATGTAAGTGTTGGCTTGCGGCAATTGCAAAGCAATGTAACAAACGTTGCTGATTATTCTGATTGGGCAGTGACGGCACAATGGGGTAGCGATAATGGGGTTGATCAACTGCAAGCGACATTTGGTCATGGTATGCCGTTTGTGTATTTTGAGCGTGAAGGCAATGCCGATGTGCAGATCAGTTTACATGAAAACAACAGCACGGCCATTGGTCAGCCTAATGCCAGCGTTGAAACACTAGAGTTAACGGGAGTGAATGGTCACTACAATGGGGGTGATTTTGATTTTAATCTGCAAGTGAATGCGGTGGGTGCAGACAATAATCATATTGGTAATGCGGTGCAAGCGCGTGTGTCGGTTGATAGTAGTGGTGATGGTCAGTATGATTTTATTCAAACGTATAACTTTATCCCTTTAGATGGCGACCAGTCTCAAGCAGAAACATACAATGCTTCTGAAGAACGAGGCAGTGGTGCTGAGCAAATAGGTGAATTACAAAACCTAAATAATGCAATGATTACCTTTGAAGTGTGGCAAGCATTTGGTGATGGTGACATTGAATTGTCAACGGGTGATGCCAGTCAGCTGATATTGCCCTTTGATGATTTGCACAATCAAAATGGTAGCAGTGTGGCTGCAGCGATTAATATTGTTGACGAAAGCGCTGGTGATATTATTTTAGGTGGGCAAAGTGATACGGTATGGCATCAGTCAGATAATATCTTGGGTGTGACAATAAACAATAGCCATTATGGTTTGTTTTCACCAACCGATAGCCAGTGGAATATTACTGATGAATATAATCTGTCGAGTGATTTGGCGGGTAAGGATTATTTTTCTATTGCTGTATTGCCTGATAATGCAATCGAGACACTGGATTATTTTTCACAACATGCCTATGCGTTTATAGATAATACAGAAATAAATTATGAATACGACCAATACAATAGCCAGGTGGTGACGGATTTCACTATCGCGACTGACTTAAAAGAAGAAGGATTCTCAGATACAGCATTAGTGAATTTGTACCGTCACCAATGGACCAATACGGATGCTGAATTAACAGAGCACAGTTATCAGTCACCGCGTGGTGAGATGAAATTAATTGAAGCCAATAGTTTTAGTACGACACATGACTACAGTGGCATTTTGCCGGCGCTGCCTAATGTGCAAGATGAAACGCAAGTATTATATCAACATATTGATGATGCCTATAACACGTTGCTTAATAAGCCTGTTGCTATTACGGCAGAAGATACTTATTGGGCGGGTAAGGACATGGCAAAATATGCTGAGTTAGCAGAAATTGCAGACCAAGTCGGCCACACCACGGCGCGAGATTACTTTGTGAATACCGTGAAAGCAGAGCTGCAAGATTGGTTTGTTGCAGACAGTTCACTCGATGGCGATAAACAATTTTATTACAACAGTGAGTGGGGAACGTTGCAAGGTTATCCGGCTAGTTTTGATTCAGAAACACAGATTAATGACCACCACTTTCACTATGGCTATTTTATAAAATCAGCAGCGGTGGTGGCGCAATTTGATCCGCAATGGGCAGCAGATTGGGGTGGTGCGGTTGATTTGTTGATTAGTGATGTAGCGAATGTTGATCGCAGCAATACAGATTATCCGCTATTACGTAATTTTGACCCATACGCAGGGCATTCTTGGGCTTCTGGTCATGGCGCATTTGCTTCGGGTAATAATCATGAATCATCATCAGAATCGATGAATTTTTCCAGTGCCACGATGTTATGGGGAGCCGCAACCGGTAATGATCAGTTAGTGGAGTTAGGTGCTTATTTATACGCAACAGAATTAGCCGCTATTGAACAGTATTGGTTTGATATTGATGATGCGGTATTCCCGCAAACGTTTTCACACGACAGCGTTGGTATGGTGTGGGGCGATGGCGCGGCTTATGCAACATGGTTCTCTGCTGAACCGGAAATGATACATGGTATTAATTTTTTACCACTAACCGGTGCTTCATTGTATTTAGGGCGTGATGCTGAGTATGCTAATCAAAATTACCAAGAAATTATTTCTGATAACGGCGGTGCAGCCAATCAGTGGGTAGATATTATCTGGCAGTATCAAGCGTTGTCAGACCCGGATGCAGCATTAGTCGCATTTAATGCAACACCAAACTATCAAGCAGAAGGCGGTGAGTCTTATGCGCATACCTTTCATTGGCTGAATAATCTGCACCAGCTCGGACAAGTTGATGCCACTATTACGGCTGACACACCCTTTTATGCTGTATTTAATAACAGTGATTTGCTCACCTATGCTGCTTATAACCCTGCAGATCAAAACACAACGGTGACATATTCAGATGGCACACAAATTGAATTACTGGCCGGTGAATTTATCGCTAACAACGCCAGTGTGCATTGGTCTTCTATTGATGGCGCAGTAGAGTATATCGCACCTCCCGTGGAGGAAGGTGTTCCTGATGTGGTTCCAGAGGCTCCTGAGGTAACCCCTGAAGTACCAGTCACGGCCACTCAACAAGGCACAGATAATAATGAATTGTTGCATGGTACGTCTGCGAATGATGTGTTAGATGCAAAAGCAGGTGATGATCAGCTGCATGGCAATGTGGGTGATGATGCATTGTATGCCGGTGCTGGCAATGATCATTTATATGGTAATGTGGGTGATGATATTTTAGTTGGTGGGTTAGGCGCAGATTTCTTGGTAGGCGGCGCTGGAGCAGATACCTACGTGTACCAGTCAGTCAGTGATTCCACGGCAGCAAGTCAAGATCGCATTGAAACTTTTGAAAGTGGTATGGACAGATTTGACCTTTCCGCATTGAATCTGCAATACAGTGATTTGAGTGCAGATATTATAAATGGATTCACGGTAATACAAGCGGCGAGCAATGATTTTTCATTTGAAGTTGTCACGCCCTACCAATTAAGTGAAAGTGATTTTATTTTTGCTGCTAATGGAGAGATGACACCAGTAGGCTCTGAGCCAGAACCAGAACCAGAACCAGAACCAGATATGGTAACCGATAATCTGATTCAAGGAGATGATCAAGCGAATCACCTGCACGGTTCAATGGTGAGTGATCAAATGTATGCATTTGCTGGTGATGATCATGTGCATGGTAATGGCGGTGATGATGTGATTTTAGCGGCTGCGGGAAATGATCATGTTCATGGTAACGATGGCGATGACAGCCTATCTGGTGATGCTGGTAATGATTTCTTACACGGTAATAGTGGCAATGATATTTTAATGGGTGGTGCTGGTGGCGATTGGCTTTATGGTAATGAAGACGATGATGTTTTATATGGTGGGTTAGGCAAAGACTTTATGGTCGGCGGCAGTGGCAATGATAGATTCGCTTATCATACCTTTCAAGATTCGACTGCAACAGTCCGTGATATTATCGAAGGCTTTGAAAGCGGCAAAGATACACTCGATTTTTCTGCACTCGGTGTAGATGGCAGTGATGTCTCAATCCAGCAAGCGCATGGCAATTATTATGTTAGCTTTGAGCATGTAGCATTTGAAATTGAGTTGATTGCCACGGCAAGCTTATCAATAGATGATATGCTGTTTTGAATCATTAGCTAAACACGGTGGGTTAAGTGTGCTATTTTATAGGTACTAAATATAGATGTAGATGGTGAAAGATTGAATGAAACCACATGATAAATTGAAGAAAAACCCCGAAGTCAGAAGATTGTTTGATGCTATCGATGTCGATAATGATGGCGCAATTGTAAAGCATGACCTTTTGGATCGGCTGCACAGTAGCGGCCTGCAACCCAATGATACTCGTGTTTCTAAAGTGTTTTCTGCTTTATCTGCATACGAAAATAGCCAGCCAATTTCGTATGATGAATTTATTGATGTTGTAGGCTGTAATTTGGCGATAGTAAAAAAAGCCTTGGATGGTAGTTTTATTATCCGTGACTTCGATATTATGTCTGACACGATTGAGGCAATATTTCAGCGGGTAGGAACGGTTACATCTGGCAAGGTAGCTGATTATATCCCGCAATTAGCTAAATTGGACCCCAGTAAATTTGCTGTGTCTATTTGTACCGTAGATGGTCAGCAGTGTTCCTTTGGTGATGCTAGCAAATATTATTGCCTGCAATCAATGTGTAAGCCTATTTTATATTGCCTAGCATTGGAAGAAAATGGTGAAGAGTGTGTTCATAAACATATTGGTCGCGAGCCTAGTGGTGAAGGATTTAGTGAAATTAAGGTCAATAAAAAAGGTTTGCCGCATAATCCAATGATTAATGCCGGTGCTATTATGGATTGTGCGCTGATTAAGCCTAAAAAAGAAACGGCTGAAAGATTTGAATACGTTATGAAGCAAGTGAAGATGTTGGCAGGCAATAATCATGTAGGCTTCGACAATGCAGTGTATTTGTCAGAGCGTGAGCATGCCGATAGGAATTTTGCTTTGGGTTATTTTATGAAAGAGCATGATGCTTTTCCTAAAGGCTCAGACTTGGTGAAAACCTTAGAGTTTTATTTTCAGTGTTGTTCTATTAAATTAACGACCTCAGATAATGCTATTTTAGCAGCGACATTAGCCAATGGTGGCAATTGCCCTATCACCAATGTGAATGTTCTGCAGCCGAATACCGTTAAAAATTGTCTATCACTGATGTATAGCTGCGGTATGTATGACTATTCGGGTGAGTGGGCGTTTACTATGGGGATTCCAGCTAAGAGTGGTGTGTCGGGGGGTATCATGGCTGTTGTGCCCGGTGTGTTGGGTATCTGCGTATGGTCGCCACCATTGGATGAGTTGGGTAATTCGTCGCGAGGCATTGAGTTTTATAAGGAGTTTATTAACACTTATAATTTTCATAATTATGACAGTTTGCTCACCGAGCGCAATAAAACCGACCCACGCTACCGTAAAGACGGCATTAAAAGAAATACGATTTTTGCTTTATTGTCAGCTGCTAGTGAAGATGATTTGCATGAAGTCATTCGTATTGCAGCTTCTGGTGTTGATGTGGGTGAGTGTGATTATGATGGCCGAACCGCTTTGCATTTAGCGGCATCAAACGGTTGTGATGATGTGTTGCGTTATCTGCTTGATAAAAAAATCGATCCAAGTCCTAAGGATCGTTGGGGCGGTACCCCAATAGACGATGCTGAGCGTGAAGGGCGTGAGTCGAGCAAAAAAATCTTGCAGCAATATATTAACAAGCATAAAAAAAATAAATCAAAGTAGGCGCGCTATTGTAAGCTCACCGTAGTTACTTTCACGCTTTTACGTTTATTGCCATGCTGTATCGTTAACGTTACCTTTTGTCCCACTTTTGTTTTGTCGAGTATTTGGTAAAGGTCATTATAATCTTTAATCTTATGACCATTAATACCTACAATAATATCGCCGACGCGGTATTGACCATTACGTGTTTGTGTCATGCCTCGAAGACCAGCTTTACTGGCGGGCATGCCACGCACCACCTTTGCAATAATAACGCCATCGACTCCTGCTTGAGCGGCAACGTGGTCGGGTACTGGGATAATGCCGATGCCAGCGGCAATAATTTTACCGTGTTTAATAAGTTGGTTAACGACTTTTACAATCGTGTTGCTTGGGATAGCAAAGCCAATGCCTGAAAAGCCACCGCTTTGTGAATAAATCATGGTGTTCATGCCGATTAAGCGTCCACGACTATCAATCAATGGTCCACCGGAATTGCCTGGGTTAATGGATGCGTCGGTTTGAATCATGCCGTTAATTTCAACGCCGCCATAACCAAAAATTTCGCGGTCTAATGCGGACACAACACCTTCGGTAAGTGTTTCATCGAGCCCGAATGGGTTGCCAATAGCAATGGCAATTTGTCCGACTTGCAGTTGTTTACTGTTGCTGACTTCAATGGCTTGTGATGGAATAAATTTAGCTACGGCTTTGCTGTTTCTGATTTTTAATAAGGCAACGTCTTTGCGTGGGTCACCGCCGATAAAGCTGGCCTTTACTGTTTTGCCATTTTTTAGTGTCACCTCGAAATATTTATGCTGACCAATGATGTGATAGTTGGTGACGACATAGCCGTTGCCATTCCAGATGATACCAGAGCCGGTACCCGCCAATATTTTTTGCGGTTGCCAATGCAGATTGTTGGACTGTTTATACGGATGTACGTTAACTACGTAGGGTGAGACTTTTTTAAATACATGAATGGTGTCTTGTTCGATAGGTAATAGGCTGGCCCATGCGTTAGTAGTGGTAATACACAAGGCGGCTAGTATGAATTTTTTCCAATTAATCATGTGGTTCATCCTTAATTTTTGTTATGTTCATTTTGCCATGGATTTTCAGTGGGTCAAGGGCTATAATATAACTAGTCAGACTAGTCAGGAGTACAGCATGCAACAATGGCAGCTTCAAGAAGCAAAGGCTAAGCTCAGTGATCTTATTAATAAGGCATTAACGCAGGGGCCACAAAATATTACGGTAAGAGGTGAATCCAAAGCTGTGGTAATATCCATTGATGAATATGAAAAGTTAACTAAAAATAAGAAAACTTTTCTGCAATTGATGCGTCAATCACCACTTGTTGGTATTGACCTGGATGTGGCGCGTGATAAATCAATAACGCGAGATACCGATTTATGAAATATTTATTAGATACCAATATTTTGTCAGAAACAGTCAAGGCAAAACCGAATAAGTTAGTTCTGTCATGGTTGCAAAAAACATCGGACGATAGCTTATATATCAGTGTATTAACATTGGGAGAGATTCGTAAAGGTATTGAAAGTGCTAAGGATCCTAAGCGAAAACAAAAACTTCGGTTATGGTTAGAGCGTGAACTTACGGCATGGTTTGCAAATCATGTTATTCATATAGATGCAGATGTTGCCGATCGCTGGGGGAGGCTGTTGGCAGAAGAAAAGCGGCCACTACCTGCTATTGATAGCTTAATTGCAGCAACTGCTTTGCACTTTGATATGACAGTGGTGACGCGTAATGAATCGGACTTTCAGTTCAAAACGCTTGAGGTGATTAACCCTTGGAAACTGAATTGAGAGTGAGGAGCAAGACTTAACCCCCGTTTCGCGGTACAATGCGGCGCATGACAAATTCGATAAAAAATACACAGCAGTTGCAAGCGGCAGGGTTAATTTCAGATAAAGAAAAAAGCAATATAAATCAAGTGTCTGAGCAATTTTCGATTGCTATTTCCAAGGAAATGACACAAATCCTGGCGGAGAATCCGGCCGCTAGTGCTGTCGCACAGCAGTTTGTACCGAGCGCAAAAGAGCTGGATATTGCTGACGATGAGCTGACTGATCCTATTGGCGATATTGCTCATTCACCGGTGAAAGGGCTAGTGCACCGTCATCGTGATCGTTGTCTATTGATGCCGATTAATGTCTGTGCGGTGTACTGTCGGTTTTGTTTTCGGCGTGAGAAAATTGGCCCTGGCCAAGCAGCGATGACGCCAGGGCAATTAGAAAATGCCTATGCCTATATTGAAGATCATGCAGAAATCTGGGAGGTGATTTTAACGGGGGGTGATCCACTGTTATTAAAGCCTAAACAGCTAAGTCAAATCATAAAGCGTTTAAGTGCTATTGAGCATGTAAAAATCATTCGGGTGCACACGCGTATACCGGTGGTTGATTCACATCGTATTAATGCTGAAATGATACAAGCACTGCAACAACATCAACCGACATACGTCGTGTTGCATACCAATCATGTTGACGAGTTTCATGATGAGGCAAAACGCGCATGCAATGATTTAGTTAATGCGGGTATTCCGATGTTAAGCCAATCGGTTTTATTAAAAAATATTAATGATAACTTGCCAGCTTTGTCGGATTTAATGCGTTTTTTAGTTATGTTGAGAATTAAGCCGTACTATATTCACCAGCTAGATAAAGCGCGCGGTACCGGCCATTTTCGTGTCGATACGCAACGAGGCATTGAATTAATGCAAGCGCTGCGCCAGCAATTTTCAGGGCTGTGTGTGCCGACCTATGTGGTGGATACCCCGGGTGGTATGGGTGGCAAGCAGCAGGTTACATGATTGATGGCCTGCTAGCCTTGCGAAGAGGTTGTTACAGTTTTTACCAATCACTGACTAGCACACCGCGATAACGCATTTTACCGGCACGTAATTTATCGAGTGCGACATTAACATCACTCATGGCGAATTGTTCGATTTGTGGTTTGATATGATTATCAGCAGCGTAAGCGAGCATGCGATGAATATCAGGTACGCTACCAATATGACTGCCGACGATTGAAGCTTCCATGTCGATCAGTGGGCGAACTGGAATACTTAATGGTTTATTTGGAATGCCGACGACACAAATTTTTCCATGGGCGTGTAGTAGATTGAGATAGGGCTCCCAGTCCAAGTCAGCAATGGCTGTATTAATAATAAGGTCTTGTGAATGCATGGCTTGTTGCATGTCTCGTTCATCATTGCTGTTGATAAAGTGATGCGCACCAAAGCCACGTGCTTCGGCTTCTTTATTGGATGAAGTGGAAATGGCAGTGACCTCACAGCCAAATGCGGCAGCAAACTGCAACGCCATATGGCCTAAGCCACCAATACCGATTACGCCTACTTTAGTCAGTGGTTTATTAATATGATAAAAAAGTGGTCGAAAGACAGTGGCGCCGCCACACATTAAAGGGCCAACATATTCGGATTTCAATTTATCGGGTATGGCAAAAGCAAAATTGCTATCGACTTGAATGGCTTCAGCAAAGCCGCCGTAACCATCGAGGCAGGTGCGTTTGAATTGTTTGCAATGTACTTCGTCGCCTTGCAGGCAACGCTGGCAATGCATGCAAGCACCGCTTTGCCAGCCGATACCAACACGCTGGCCAATGTCTAAATGATTAACAGCATCGCCTTTATCTATAACTGTACCAACTACTTCATGGCCAGGCACGATGGGATAATGATCACCTTGATCTGTTTCCATCACACGAATGTCGCTATAACACACGCCGCAGTGGCTGATTTTAACCGCTACATCTAATGGACCTAAAGGTTTGGCTTGGTATTCGAATAAGGCGAGTGGTTGATTGATGGCGTGGGTAGCATAGCTGCGTGTTGGCATTGTGGCTTCTCCTTTGAGTGCGCCTATTATAGTATATTGATACCTATAGTATTGATTGGAAGGCCTTTAATGAAATTGTTCAAACACTTGTCAGCCGCGCTCATTATGATTGCTTTAAGTGCGACTTCACCTATCTTTGCGGCAAATCTGCCCAGTGTGGCATTTTATTATGGGGACACTCCGCCGACAGATGAATTGCATGCGTTTGATGTGGTGGTGGTTGATCCAAATACTGGGCTGAACCCAAAAAAGTTTAATGACAAAAACAGTCAAGCTTATGCCTATGTCAGTATTGGAGAGTGGCATGCTGATCAAAAAATCCCGAATAAAAAATGGATCATGGCCAGTAATCATACATGGAACAGTTATGCACTGGATCAGTCTAATCCAGCCTGGCGAGCGTATGCGCTTACAAAAATAATCGCGCCCTTAGTGAAGCAAGGTTACAAAGGTTTATTTTTTGATACCATGGATTCATATCATTTATTTGCTAAAACATCACAAGCGAGGGTCAAGCAGGAAGCGGGTTTAGTGGCCTTAATAAAGTCTGTTAAAAAAAGATATCCTAACATTCATATTATTGTTAATCGTGGCTTTGAAATACTGCCTAAGATACATAAAGACATTGATGGCGTTGCTGTTGAGTCTTTATATAAAGGTTGGAATCAAGCTAAGCAAAGCTATGTTGATGTATCAAGAAAGGATCGCACATGGATTAAAGCGCAAATGCGGATAGTAAAAAAATACGGCTTATGGCCTATCGTTATTGATTATGTAAATCCGGCGAATAGCAAAAAATCGCAGTTAGTGGCCAATAAAATTAAAGCAGATAAATTTATTCCGTGGGTAGCAAATGGTGCGCTAACTAATTTGGGTGTTGGTAGTGTGACTGTGGTGCCTCGTACCATTGATATTGTGTATGACAGCAAGCAATTTCCCGATATTGTCGTGAGTGATCCGATGCGTTTTATTGCTTTTCCGTTGGAGCAAATGGGTTATATACCAAAATTATTGGATGTGAATAAGCCATTGCCATCTGAGCCGTTGAAAGGCAGAGTGGCGGGCATTGTTGTTTGGTTGAATGGCAAAAATGCTAAGGTTGAAAAGCGATTAGATCGTTGGATTGATAAGCAGCTTGCTGTGCATATTCCCATGACGTTACTGGGCAACTTTATGTATTTGCAGCATGACAAACGCCTTGCGCAAAAAATGGGTATGCGGTTCATGAGCTATGAGCCGACCTTGCCGATTAAGGTGATACAGCAGACATCACTGATTGGGTATGAGTCAAATCCCTACTTACCTGAAAGTGATGTAGAAATTCACTTGCAACGCGGTGAGCCACAGCTCACTATCGCCGATCACCTCAATGAAAAAGGGGTGGCTGTTGCGTACACGCCGTGGGGAGGTTATGCACAAAATCCTTTTATTGTGCAGCAAATCAGTGAAAACCAAACATATTGGATTCTTCAGCCGTTCGCTTTTTTGCGTCAATCTTTGCGTTTAAAGCACATCCCTGTTGCAGACGTCACGACTAAAAATGGCTTGCGTTTATTAATGGTGCACATCGATGGTGATGGTTGGGCTTCGAAGTCAGAATGGTATAAAGGGCCAATCGCTGCGCAGTCCATGCTGGATAAGGTATTACAGAAATATAAGGTGCCAACCACGGTGTCGGTTGTCGAGGCGGAAGTGAGTCCGCAAGGTGTTTACCCGCAGTTTGCCAAGCAGTCGATGCAGGCGGCGCGTGATATTTTTAAATTGCCGTGGGTAGAGATTGCTACGCATACCTATTCACACCCGTATAAGTGGCAATTGTTGGCGCAACACAAGGTGGGTAAAGATTATAATCTACCTATCCCAGGCTATGTATACAGTGCAAAACGTGAAATTACCGGTTCTGTTGATTTTATTAACCGCCGGTTGGCGCCGAAAGGCAAGCCTTGTAAGGTGGCTTTATGGTCCGGTGACACTAATCCAGATACGAAGGCGTTAGCCGTAGCGTATAAAGATCATTTGTTGAATATGAATGGTGGTGATACGTTGATCACAGAGCACAGAAAAACCTTAACATCGATTGCCCCGATTGGTGTGATTAAAGGCGAGTTCATACAAATTTATGCGCCTAATCAAAATGAAAATGTGTATACCAATGACTGGACCGGCCCCTTTTATGGGTTTCGTAAGGTGATTGAAACCTATAAATTAACGGAGTCACCTCATCGCTATAAGCCGATAGATATTTACTATCATACGTATTCGGCATCTAAAAAAGGTTCATTACGTGCGTTGTACCAGGTTTATAATTGGGCATTAAAGCAGCCTACCAATAAAATTTACAGTTCAGAATACATACAGCGAGCCATGGCTTTTTATCATGTGGTATATGCTACATCGGGCAATAATTGGTTGGTACGTAATATGGGGGCACTGAAAGAATATCGTGTGCCTAATGATTGGGGTTATCCCGTGTTAAGCAGTCATGTGATGGGTTATAACAACTATGATCATCAAGCTTATGTGCACATGAATGGTGGTAGTACGGCGGATATTATGTTTTCTAAAAACCCACCAACAGCTCCGTATATTAAAACAATGAACGGTAATGTATCGAATTTTTCACATGATTCAACCAGCATGCATTTTGTGCTGCATGCCAATGAGCCAATAAAGCTATTAATCCATGGTGAGGGTTCGTGTCAGTTGCGTGAAGGGATAAAACTCATTAAGCCTGTTGCGGTAAATAAGGGTGATTATTTTTATACATTTAAACAGAAATCTGTGGCGGTGCTTAGCGAAAAATGCTCTGCCTATAAGGCGGCATAATATAGTATACTCGGAAGTTTGTTAATGGATGGACTGCTCCAGGATGAGGCTATTTAAGTTTTTTGCAATCGTGCTCACTCTATTTTTATTCGGTGCAACGTGTCATGTTTGTGCCGCAAATTTGCCCAGTGTCGCTTTTTACTATGGTTCTAATCCACCGATTGATGAGTTACATGCCTTTGATATCGTTGTAGTTGATCCACAAACCGGGTTAGACCCTAAAAAGTTCAATGATGGCAATAGTCAGGCCTATGCGTATGTTAGCGTCGGGGAATGGCATGGTGATAAAAAAACCCCCAATAAGAAATGGATTGTGGCTAGTAATCGTACTTGGAATAGTCATGTGTTGGATCAGACTAACCCTGCTTGGCGCGAATATGCATTGAATACACTTATTGCGCCATTGGTACAGCAAGGCTATAAAGGCTTATTTTTTGACACCATGGATTCGTATCATCTATTTGCCAAAACATCTGCAGACAGAGCAAAACAAGAAGCCGGTTTAGTGGCTTTAATTAAATCAGTAAAAAAACAGTATCCCAATATTCATATCATACTTAATCGAGGTTTTGAATTATTGCCTAAAGTAAAAAAAGATATTGCGGGTATCGCAGCAGAGTCGTTGTATGCCGGTTGGAATCACGACAAGAAACAATATGTCACCGTGTCTAAAAAAAGTCGCGAATGGTTAATGGCGCAAATGCAGGTGGTAAAGAAAATTGGCTTATGGCCCATTGTGATTGATTATGCAAAACCTGTTGACCGTGAAAAAGCGCAAACCGTTGCTGATAAAATTAAAGCTGATGGTTTTATTCCATGGGTGGGTAATGGCACATTAACTAATTTAGGCATTGGTAGTGTAACTGTTGTGCCACGTACGGTATTGATGATTTATGATAGTCAGCAGTTTCCTGATATTATGGAGAGTAGCGCTATGCGTTTTGCAGCGTTTCCTCTGGAGCAAAAAGGATATATTCCACGCTTAGTTGATGTAAGAAGTCCACTTCCAAACTATGAATTAAAAGGCCGTGTGGCAGCTGTGTTGGTTTGGATTAATGCTCAACTTGATAAGCAAGCAAAACCTTTAGTGTCTTGGATGATTAGGCAAAAAGCATCACATATACCTATTGCTTTGCTGGGTAGCATGGATTACTTAAAAGTTGCTTCAAATGTTGAAAAAGAATTTGGTTTACATTTTCGTGATATTGAATTTAGCTCACCTTATAAAGTTTATAGTAAAACTAAAATGATGGATTATGAAACAAAAGCAAGTTTAACAGAAAGTACATTGGATGTTGTGCTAAAGCGAGGTAAGCCACAGTTAATCGTACAGGATAAATCAGGAAAAAAAAGTGAAGTGGTTGGTATTACTGCGTGGGGGGGGTATGCACTGTATCCTTTCGTTATACAGACTGTTGGCGAAAAGCAAACCTACTGGGTATTAAATCCGTTTGCATTTTTAACAAAGGCTTTACAATTAAAACAAATACCAGTGGCTGATTTAACCACAAAAAATGGTTTACGTATGCTGATGGTGCACATCGATGGTGATGGTTGGGCAACAAAGTCAGAGTGGTTTAAAGGACCAATAGCTGCACAATCATTGTTAGATAAAATATTAATGAAATATCAAATTCCAACCACAGCATCGATTATTGAGGGTGAAGTTAGTGAGAAAGGTGTTTATCCCCAATTTGCTAAGCAATCGATTCAAGTGGCACGTGATATTTTTAAGTTACCATGGATCGAGATTGCGACGCATACCTATACGCATCCGTTTAAGTGGCGCGAATTAGCGCGTGATAAGGTGGGTAAAGGTTACAACTTACAGATACCTGGCTATAAGTACAGCCCTGAGAGAGAGATCACTGGCTCGATGGATTATATTAATCGCGTGTTAGCACCCAAAGATAAAAGGTGCAAGGTGGTTTTATGGCCGGGCGATACTAATCCAGATGAAGCAGCGTTGGCAGTGGCGTATCAAGATGGTTTGTTAAATATGAATGGCGGCGATACGTTAATTACAGAAAATAATAAGACGTTAACTGCAATTGCACCGATTGGTATTATTAAAGGAAAATACATCCAGATATATGCGCCTAATCAAAATGAAAATGTTTATACCAATGATTGGACAGGGCCGTTTTATGGGTTTCGAAATGTTATAGAAACTTTTAAATTAACTGAAAGCCCGCACCGTTATAAGCCAATTGATATTTATTATCATACTTATTCGGCTTCGAAAAAAGCGTCCTTGCGCGCATTAGAACAAGTATACGATTGGGCATTAAAGCAGCCGACTAATGAAGTGTTTAGCTCTGAATATATTAAGCGGGCGATGGCGTTTTATCATGTGGTATACGCGCATTCGGGTAAAGATTGGTTGATTCGTCATATGGGTGCATTAAAAGAATATCGCCTGCCAGAGGTGTGGGGTTACCCAGAGCTGAGTGATAATGTCATGGGTTATAACCAGTATGATGATCAAACCTATGTTCATGTTGATGGAGGTAGCGCTGTCAGTATTGCACTGTCAAAACAAGCACCATTGGCGCCATATATCAAACAAATGAATGGAGATGTAGGTCACTTCACACATGACGCGAACAGTATGCATTTTTCATTAGCTGCTAATGAACCAATAAAATTAGTGGTGCACGGTGTAGGTGCTTGTCAGTTGATAGAAGACAAAAAAGTGATACAACCGGTTAGCGTGCATGATGCTGATTATAGTTACGCATTTAAACGGAGGGCTGTAAATGCGCTTACCGCAAAATGCGCCTCCTAGAAAAAAATTTCAACTACCACGCCATATTGTTGTTATTATTGTTGCATTTATAGCAATATTATTTGCAGTAATTTTATGGTTTGTATATCCGAAAACACATTTGCATACTGGGGCAGCTGAGTTCGATGAAAGTCCTGATGAAATTGGTAACTTATACTTACGTCATGAGGTGAACAAAAGTCCGAATAATTTGAAGTTACGCTTGCGATTAATTCACCAGGAATTAGCGCTGGGTAAGTTAAAAGATGCTCATGTTTTAATTCAACCCTACTTAGTTAAAACTCCTCAAACGGATTTAAGCTGGCAATTTCAGTGGTATGCCTACCAAATTGATTTTATAAAGGCGACCGCTAAGCCAGAAAAAGATTTAATGGAATTAACTTTAGGTCACAAACAAAAAAAGCAAAAAAAGCACAAGGTGTCCTTGCCAAAATTAAAGTCTACTATGCAGCAATTATCGAAAGCACCGCTCACAAAAAAGCAACAAATTGAATTGATGAGTAATGCGGTAGCACTTAAATTTTATAAGGTGTCACATGATGTCGGTATGCGCCTATTTTCAGATCGGGGTGATTTAACAGCAGAGCAATTGGCCGCGCTTGGTAAGAGCAGTTATTTGTCAGGTGACTTTTTGTTAAGTGCTCAATTTTACATGTCTGCTTTCAAAGTTGAGAAACTATCGAAAGTACAAAAACAGGTTTATATAGCTGCAATTAATAGTTTATTGGCAGGAAATTTATTGCCACAACAGTTTCCATTAATAGTTAAGCAGAGTAAGCAATTTAAAAATGATCAGCAAGTACTAATGGTATTAGCTAAAGCTGCATTAGCCAGCAAGAAGCCTCAGTTAGCATCGCACTGGATGCGACAAGCGATTGGTTTGCAGTATGTCACTTCTCGTGGGGGTGATTAATGCGGCGCAGTTTGCTTGGTGTTGGTATTGGTTTAACAATTGGCATTGTAGGTTCTGTTGTAGCCAGTGATTCCATCCAAGTAGAGTTTGAGCAAAAAGGTGAGCAACATGTTGCCAAGCTATCTCCATTTAATCAAGTAACTTATGCGACAGCTTATCAAGTATTTGCAGGCAGTGGTGATTTGAAAGATGCTTTTGTTGTAGCCTCGGCAGCGGTTCAGCAAAAACCGCAAGATTTGAAGTGGCGTGAAAATTTATATCAAGTATCACGTTGGACTGGACGTGATGATTTGGCCATGGAGCAGCTGCTGTATCTGATAGACCGTACTAACAAAATTAAGTTTATTGATTTAGGTATTAAGCTATCAGATAAGCTGGGTGATCCGGAAATCGTAAAGAATTTATTAGTGCTCAAGTCTGAACACGGCAAGCTAACCGATGCAGAAAAGGTGAAGCTAGCTCAATCACATGAAGAATTAGGTGATCCTGAGACTGCTGTAACACATTTAAAACAGCGCTGGCAATCCGAAAAGAAAATCATTTACCTTAAGCAGTTGGCTGATGTATATGCACGTGTGGGCGCGATGAAGTTAGAGGTAGAAGTATTAAGGTTGCTGGGTAAGTATGAAGTAAAAACGACGGCTTCAGTTATTCGTGAGGCGCAAGCCTATTTTAAGCAGAATAAATTGCCACAAGCTTTTGCCATCTTACAGTCAGCAAAATTTACGGCCAAAAAAAATAATAAAGATTACTGGGAGCTCTATGGCGATATTGCTTGGCATTTGCAGAAAAATGATGATGCGTTATATGCGTATAATCTTTTGGCACAAGACAAAGCTTTAACTGATTTAACGATGCGACGTTATGTTACATTAGTAGGACGTACCAACGCATTTAAAGCAACGCAACTATCAGTGAGCGGCTGGAAGAAATTTAAAAATCCTATATACCTTGTTTGGTTTGTGCAGTATTCAATAAAAATGAACGATTGGAATGCGTTTGATAATGTTTATCGGCAATTTGGCAAACCGGCTCAGTTGTTATTAGAAAACATGCCAGCTTATCATATCAGTAAAATACAAAGCTTATTAAACAAAAAAAACTACACGCAAGCGCGTAGCGCTTATTTAGAAGCCATAGCTAAAAGCCCTGACAATGAAGATCTTAAATTATCTTATTTGTGGTTTTTAATTGATCGCCAAAATAAAGCTGAGCTGCGTCAGCGCATATTGCAGTGGGGAAATCTAAAACGTAAAAATGATGATTTCAGCTTAGCCTTTGCTGTTGCCTATCGATTACTGGGTTATAAGCACATGGCGATTGCTTTGTTATTTGAAGGTTTGCCCAAACACATGAATGATGTGGTGTATCTCACTAACTACCTTGATCAGCTCATGGAAATGCGTAGCTCGGACGGTGACCCTACTGATGCAGAACGTGAAATGCGTGCATATATTTGGGCGCTAATACAATTCAAAGCTAAAGATCATAAAAATTGGAAAGATGAAACCTTTAGAATTAATTATGCTAAAGTGGCGGCTAGATTGGCGCCAGGAGATGCAACGACCGTTATCATGTGGTACTTGTCTCAGTTCCCGCAACAAGAATCGGCTAATGATGTGTTTATGGCGTGGGCTTTAGCCAATCGCTTTTATTCGGCGGCACAATATGCATTTAATCGTGCCAAATTAGCTAATCTTAAAACGGCACCTTGGATGCAATTAACATTAGCGCTGCATCATTTTAATAAAAATAAGATGGCGTATTTATTAAAGCATCACTTAAGTAATTTACCAGCGCGTGATCGTGTCGTTGCTGCCGATCGTATTGGTGAAAGAACCTTATCGGAACAGTTGGCGTATCGGGCCTTAAAAGAGTATCCCAACAACCAAAAGACGTATGAATTATTTAAGCAAATCATGCTACCCCGGTCTGATTACTGGGGTTGGGATGTTGAGCATGTCACTACGCAGTTATTGATGTGGCAGGATTATCAAATGGAAGGCCGGTATTTTGTTACGCCTGAAATCGCTTTGTTACCCTACTTTATCATGCACGATCAAAATGGTCGTAATCCTGAGTTTATTACTAATGTTCCGCATAATGATTCGCAAGCAGGGTTGAATGTCCACAAAATTCTTGAGCGTGGTTATCTAGATGGTTCTTTGGGTGCGCGCGATGCGATGGAAGCGTTTGTCACTTCAGAGTGGAAATGGTTTTATCAGCTGACTGATAAGTGGAGCATGATGTGGAACTTGGGTATTCATCAAGAGGCAAACGAAAGTGATTACATGACAGCGGGAGCGATGCAAAATCGCATCGGTGTTTTATTCTTTGACAATGTCACTGTGCGTGATGAAATAGCATTAGAAGCAACTCAGCATTATTTTTATGGTCAAGACGAGGAGCCGGTGAGTAACGGGCAGGTGTATCGTGCCTCGTATACGCATCGCTTGTGGTTGTCCTATCCGGATTATTATTATCGGGTGTATGGCTCTGTGAATAAGTTTCATAATGTACCTGATGTAACAGGTGTATTAGACACATTAGTACCTCCAGGGCAACAAGCTTCAGCATCTGGTCAATTATTGCTGCCTGAATCCTTTGTTCAATATGGGTTTACCGTGGGTGTGGGTGATCGTTTTCGTGAGGAATATACGCATGAGTGGAAGCCGTTTGCATTTGCCAGTATATTTCGAAATAATACCAGTAGAAAATTAGGTACAGTGTTTGATGGTGGAATTGCGGGCAGTGTATTTGGTCGAGATCATTTGGCTTTGTTTGCCAGCCATAGTGCGGGCGTTGTGGGTAATGCTAATACGCGATTTGTACTCGGCGCAGCCTATCGAGTTTACTTTTAAGGGATAATTATGAACAAATTAAAATGGATTTTTATTTCAGCAGCCGTTTTTTTGATTGTTGGTTGTACAGAAATGAATAAGAGTCCTCGGCAGGATTTCCCCAAAAGTGCTGCAATCGCTGTGTTGCCTTTGGTCAATCATACTGAAACACCGCAAGCCGGCAAACGTGTCACATCAATGCTTGCTGGTATTTTACGTACGATGAGACAATATAAGGTGTCAGTGTATCGCCCAAATATTCCAGCTAAAGCATTATTAGAAAATCCGAATAAAACTTACTCGATGTCTAGTGCATTATCCTGGGCGCGTCGCCGTGGTGCGCAATATGCGATCACTGGAGCGGTGAATGAGTGGCGTTATAAAGTGGGGTTAGATGGCGAACCTGTCGCGAGCGTGACCTTGCGTGTCATTAATTTGCGCAATAATCATGTGGTATGGTCTTCAGTGGGTAGTAAAATTGGCGGCAGTCGTTCAGGTTTAAGTAATACGGGTCAATTGTTGTTAAATGATTTATTGTCACGCGTTAATATGGGGCAAGTAGGGTAATTATTTGGCATTTCAAGGCAAGCAGTGGGTAGTAGGCTTTAATAAGTATATTGCGTGGATTGAGGCAATTGTACTGCCTACTTTATTTTTCTTTATAACATTCTATGCTGTCTCTTATCGTGGTGAAGCTTTTTATCATAACAGTGAGTGGGTTTGGTTGGCACCAATATTGGTCGCTTTGCGTTATGGTGCTGGTTTAGGTGGCCTATCTTGTTTGGTGATGGTGTTAGAGATGGCAGCCGTTCTGACCCCGCCGCCTTGGTATTACCCACAAAGTTATTATGCGCTTGAAGGCTTTTTTATTACTTTATTATGCGGCCAATTTCGTTCGATATGGCATGAAAAGCTGACCCGATCATCACAATTATTGCAATATGCACAACAACGATTGGAATTTTTATCACGTGTGTATTTTATGACCCGTATTTCACATGATCGCATGGAGCAAAACTTAATCAGTAAGCCTGTGACCATTCGAAGTGCGATGTGTGATTTACGTGCAATGATTGTGGAAAAAGGTGCAGAGTTAACACCTGAAGTTGCAAAATTATTCTTACAATTATTAAGCCAAGTGTGCTCATTTGAGCGAGCAGGTTTGTTCTTAGTGAATGATGGTGCGGTTGAGAATGTGGCGATTTCAAATGTCGGTAAAATGGATACGGTCAATATTGAAGACCCGTTAATAACGGCAGCATTAGAGCGTGATAACTTTACTTATTTAGCGATTAACCAGCTTAGCGAAAAAGAGGTCAGTGAATACTTGGTTGCTGCGCCATTGAAGCCTTATCGTAATACACCCTTTGCAATGCTAGTGGTTGAGCGTATGCCATTTCTGGCGCTTAACCAAGATAATTTAAAGGCACTGAGTGTATTATTAAACTATTTTTCTGAAGACTATTATGCTGTTGAGCAAGCAAAAGAAATTTTATTGGCTTACCCGGACTGCTTAAGCGATTTTGCGGTTGAATTGAAAAAACTGCACCGTTTACGTACAAAGATAGGCATCGAAAGCTGTTTAGTAGCTTTGTTTGTGTCAAATGAAAGTACCTATCAAAGTATTATACCTGCTTTGCAATTGCAGCAACGAGGATTGGATTTAACCTGGGTGCATAAGCGTGAGCTGGATTCCGTATTAATTACTTTAATGCCAGTGGCAGAGACGATGGCGGTGGAAGGGTATGTTCGACGTGTGCGGACATGGTTAAAAGAAGAGCGAGGTTTAAGTTTTAGTTACCCTAAACTGCATATCCATTATTGCAGTTTGGAAAAGAGTGATCCGTTACAACAGCTACAAGGATTGCTGGATGAGCATAAACAGACCGCATAAGGCCACGCTGGCTTTTTTGATCATGATCTCCATTGTTGTCAGTCTGGTAGCCATTTTTGTTAATGTCGGTTTTTTATGGATTAATTATCATTACCCATCTGGACGATTCTCTACGTTAGTGTATTTTGTTTTAAATGCCATTGTCACCTTGGTGTTATTTTTATGGGTGTGGTTTGTGATTCCGGCAGCTTTCCGCCATCGTCAGCGCAGTTTATTTATTTTGGGTTGGTTGATTGCCAGTCTAATCCCAATCTTTGGTGTTTTATTGGTATGCACAGGCGCAATTTTACTGCAGTGGTACCGTGAATCTGACCCTGAAGAATCAATACATGATGTCAATGTGATGGAATTTATTCAAGAAAAAGCATACTCAGATACTTTTTTTAGTGAGGGTGGTGCATGGATGCGACTGCAAAATAACAGTGGTACAACGGAAGATCGTATTAAATCATTATCAGCGTTAAATATTCAAAAAGGTAAATTTGCTAATTATGTAAATCGATTGATGGTACAAGAAAATAATGATGAATTACGGTTGTATGCTTTTAGCTTATTAGATAAACAAGAAAATGATATCAATAATTGGATCTCTTACTTTACGAAGCTACTAGATGAAGATAATAAAAATCGCGTGCATTTAAATGCGTTAAGGCAATTAGCCAGTCTGTATTGGGAGATGTATTATTTAAATCTCAGTCAGGATAATATTAAATTGTACATGCTTAACCAATCACAGCATTATGCTGATAAAGGACTTGAGTTGGAGCCAGAAGATGGCGCGCTATGGGTGTTGTTAGCGAAGATAGCATTAGAAAAAAATGATCACAACAAGGCGCGTATGGCATTATTTCAAGCGTTAACTATTGGTGTGCCTATACGTCAAGTGGCACCTTTTATGGCAGAAATGGATTTTTTAGAGAAGAATTACATGGCTGTTCAAGATCACTTAACTCAGGATGAATCGTTGCGTTTTATGTTGACACTAGCACCTGTGGTGGAGTTTTGGAGGCGTCATGGTTGATACCAGTCACTTGCCTACCGCCAGTTCTGCAGATATTGCGTTATTTGTTGAGGGTGCCTATCCGTTAGTAACGGGTGGTGTGTCATCGTGGGTGCATCAAATTATAAGTGCTTACCCAGATATTCAGTTTGCATTAATTTTTATTGGTTCAAAGGAAGAAGACTACACTGAGATTAAGTATCAATTGCCGGACAATGTAGTACATGTTGAAATTCATTATCTTTTTGATGGCGAAAGGCGTTATAAGCCTAAGCCATGTCCTGGAAAGCCAAAAGCATTCTCGCAGATTCGTGATTTGCATGTGTGTTTTAAAGGAGGAGGCGAAGAGGGTGAGTTGGAAGATATTTTTTCAGATTTATCCTTTTATATCGACCCAAAGCAAAAAGTTGATGAGAAGCAGTTTTTATTTAGTCGCGAATCTTGGCGGTTGATTGTTGATATGTATAAAGCGTATTCGGCAGAGCCTTCCTTTCTTGATTATTTTTGGACGGTTCGCAATGTGCATCAACCGTTATGGGGTATTGCTGATATTGTTAATGATTTTATCAAAGTAAAAGCACTGCATACGGTGTCAACGGGTTATGCTGGGTTTTTGGCTTCATTGGTAAACAAGCAGTATGGTTACCCATTGGTCCTTACAGAGCATGGTATTTATGCTAAAGAGCGCCGCATTGAAATGTTAAGTAGTACTGTGGTAAAGAATGTTGATCCTTTAATTGCATCACCCATTGAGCCGAGTTATTTGCGTCATATATGGATCCGATTTTTTGAGTGTCTTGCGCGTGTGTGTTATGGCGCTTCCACTAATATCTTAAGTTTATATGGCGGTGCTCAAGCAAAGCAAATTGAAGACGGTGCCGACCCAAAAAAAACTGAAGTGATTGCTAACGGTGTTGATGTTCTAACGTTGAAGAATTGTAGGCACCCTGTTGATTTTTCTGGGCAGTTAACCATGGCATTGGTGGGGCGTGTTGTGCCTATTAAGGATATTAAAACGTATATTCGTGCCGTGAAAATTGTATCGGATAAAACCGATCATATCCAGGCATGGATAGTTGGTCCTCAAGATGAAGATGAAGAGTATGTTGAGGAGTGTAAAGAGCTAGTGACAACAATGGGTTTGGCTGAGATTGTGCAGTTTACGGGTTTAATGAAAATGACGGATGTGTTGTCGACGATTGATCTCATGGTGTTAAGTTCTATTAGTGAGGGTATGCCACTAACGGTTTTGGAAGCGTATGCGGCAGGATTGCCGGTAGTGGTCACTGATGTTGGCGCATGTCGTGAGCTGGTTCAAGGCTTTGATGAAGAGACGAGGGCTATACCGCCAGCAGGTGAAGTGGTTTCGATTGCGAATCCAAATGATTTGGCGAATGGTATTATAAAGATGTTATCCGATGAGGAGCATTATAAGGCTTGCCAAGCTGCTGCGATTGTTCGGGCTGAAAAGTTTTTTGATGAGCGCATTATGTTGGCGAGGTATCGTGATATATATGAGCAAGCGATGACGGCATGTCAGGTATAGGGTTTCAACGTGGAGCTGAATATAGGCAGAATCGCTGTAACTCTGCGGTTGAGAGGGTGATAAGTACATGGCTGGAATAGGGTTTCAATTAAGGAGAATTTTAAAAACGGATAGTTTTTTTAATTTTATGCGTGCTTATGGTTATGCGAGTGTTTTGAGTTCTGGTCCGTGGTTATTAGCGGTTTTTGGTATTGTATTAATTAGTTTTATCAAATACCGTTATCCGCGTTTTGCTACATCTATTACGCAGTTTCAAACGTCTATTACGTATTTGTTTGCGGCCAGTTTAATTCTTTCAGGATTGGCGCAATTTAGTTTCACTCGGTTTATCTCTGATTTGGTTTATGCTAAGCGTGAGAATGCCATTATTCCTACGTATTGTGGCGCATTATTATGCACAACTATCTTGGCGAGTGTGATTGCATTTATTGTTGATGCGATATTCTTTATTAATACGCCCACCTTGTACCGATTGTTGATGGCTTTTAGTTTTATTGTGTTGTGTGGCAATTGGTTGTCGAGCAGTTTATTGTCGGGTTTGAAGGCTTACCGTGCAATATTGATTGTATTCTTTTTGGGTTATGCGTTAATTGTAGCGTTGGGTTATTGGTTATACGCTTTTGGTCTTGTTGGCTTGATGTTGGCATTCTTTACGGGGCAAGTATTGTTATTGGCGGGTATGATTTTTGTTTTATTTCGTAGCCACTTTAGTCAACAGCTGATGTCATTTGAATTTTTACGCCCGGGTAAGTTATTTATCTCTTTGGTCTTGGTGGGTTTGTTTTATAATCTAGCTATTTGGATTGATAAAATTGTGTTTTGGTTTTCTGCTAGCACTGGTATGCACGTTATAGGGCCGTTATTTGCTTCCCCGATATATGATTTGCCAATTTTCTTTTCATATTTAACGATGATACCGGGTATGGCGGTATTTTTATTTCGATTGGAAACAGATTTTGTTGAATACTACGATCAATATTATAATGCGATTCGTAGTGGTGATTCGCTTACTAACATTTTAAATTATCGTCAACAAATGGTATCGGCTGCATATTTTGGTGTGGTTGAGATTGCTAAAGTGCAAGGCTTTATGATTGTGCTGATGTTCTTAGCAGGAAAAACGATCTTACATATCTTTGGTGTGTCTATTTATTATGCGCATATTTTAAATGTAGCGACGATTGCTGCCGCTTTACAAGTCATTCTGTTAGGTTTATTGAACATCTTGTTCTATTTGGACAAGCGACACCAGGCAGTGCTAATCACTGTCTTCTTTTTTGTGACTAATCTTATTTTCACTATAATAACCGTCCATCTTGGGGTATATTATTACGCTTATGGTTTAGCAGCGTCGTTGTTGATGAGTAATCTGCTGGCTTTCTTTTTATTGGATTACGACTTCCGTAATCTAGAATACATGACGTTTATGTTACGATGAATTTTTTAATATCTAATGATGATGGCATTGATGCCCCTGGAATAGCTCACCTGCAAAAAGCGATTGAAGGTTTGGGTGATATTACTGTTGTTGCTCCAGACCGTGATCACAGTGGTGCCAGTAACTCCTTAAGCTTAAAGTCACCGATTGTGGTTGAGCGTATCACTGAAAAGCGCATTAAGGTGTTTGGTACGCCGACTGATTGTGTTCACTTGGCATTGACTGGTTTGCTGGAAGCAAAGCCGGACATGGTACTAAGTGGCATTAATTTGGGTGCGAATTTGGGTGATGATGTATGGTACTCCGGCACAGTTGCTGCGGCGATTGAAGGGCGATTTTTAGGGTTGCCATCGATTGCGTTTTCTTTATGCAGTCGAGACGTGCGTTATATGGAAGATGCGCAACAAGTAGCGGCTGATATTGTGCGGCATGTATTAGCTGAGCCGCTCGAGTCTGGAACCGTATTAAACGTGAATATTCCTGCTTGTCGTTATGAGGATATGCAGGGGTTTGATTTGGTTCGTTTGGGTTGTCGCCATGTGGCGGAGCCTTTGATTCGTGATACGGATTCAGGCCCACATGAACTATATTGGATTGGTGCTGCTGGTAAAGGAGCGGATGCGGGCCCTGGCACGGACTTTTATGCGATTGAGCAGAATAAGGTCACGATAACGCCGTTACGTATCGATTTAACTCACCATGAAGCAAGTGCTGAAATTAATCAATGGATGAACCGGTGGCAATAATTCGTTTTTTTATATTTGCTTTGGTTGCATGCGTCTTAGTTGGCTGCGGTGGCAGCACAATGGCGCCCGTGGTCAATGCATGGCATCAGCCGTCTGCGGCTAACAGCGCTTACCTGGTTCGGCGAGGTGACACTTTATACTCAATAGCTTGGGCGTTTGGTTTGGACTACCGTTCGTTGGCACAAGCTAATGGATTAAAGCCACCTTACACTATTGATGTTGGCCAGCGTTTGCGCATGACTACAGGTGTGTCACGACAATCAAAGCGTCAGATGCCAACGGCATCGAACAGCAAGCCGGTTCTTAAGCCAAGGGTAAAACCGAAAGCTAAGCAACGTATACCACGACATGTTGCCTTTAATGGCGCATGGCGCTGGCCAACGACTGGCAGACTGGTGCGTAAATATAATCCAAAATCCGGTGGAAATAATGGTATAGATATTGCGGGTCGTTTAGGTCAGTCGATTAAAGCGGCGGCATCGGGTGTTGTTGTTTATAGTGGTACAGGTGTGCGTGGATATGGGCATTTAATTATCATAAAACATAACAGCAGTTACTTGAGCGCGTATGCATACAATATGCGCAATTTAGTTAAAGTTGGGATGCGAGTGCAACGCGGCCAAACAATTGCTACAATGGGTAAAGACAATGGAGGAAAAACGATGCTCCATTTCGAGATACGGAAGGATGGTCGTCCAGTTAATCCACTAAACTATTTACGGTAAGGATGTAGCGAGTGGCAAAACGAAAACAGAGTGACGAAGAGAAGCCAAAGAAAGTGGCTAGTAAAGCTAAGGCAACAAAATCTGCTAAAGTAACTACGTCTGCTGCCAAGGCTAAGGTTACTAAAGCATCGAAAACTACCAAAGCGAAAACTACTAAATCAGCTAAGCCTGCAAAAACTGCTAAAGCTAAAACCACCAAAGCAGCTAAGCCAGCAAAAACGACTACAGCTAAGACAGCTAAAGCTAAAGCTACCAAAACAGCTAAGCCAGCAAAAGCGGCTACAGCTAAGACAGCTAAAGCTACCAAAACAGCTAAGCCAGCAAAAGCTACTAAGGCAACAAAAAAAGCGATTAAGCCTAAAGTATCAAAAGCCAAATCGATTAAGGCTGTGCTGCCTAAAGAGCCTAAAAAACCGCGTCGTTACAGTGATGATGCCCGAGCTGCTGATCCAACTCAGCTGTATATGAAAGAGATTGGGTATAAACCATTATTAACACCGCAAGATGAGTTAAAGGTGGCGCGTCGTGTCGTTAAGGGAGACCCTAAAGCGCGGCATAAAATGATTGAGAGTAACTTACGTTTAGTGGTAAAAATTGCACGCAGTTATTGTAACCGAGGGTTAGCCTTTTTAGATTTAATTGAAGAAGGTAACTTGGGTTTGATGACGGCGGTTGAAAAATTTGATCCTGAGCGTGGTTTTCGTTTTTCTACTTATGCGACCTGGTGGATTCGTCAAACGATTGAGCGTGCGATCATGAATCAAAGCCGTACGGTGCGTTTACCAATTCATGTGATTAAAGAGCTGAATATTTATTTACGTGCTGCTAAGAAGTTATCGACTGGTATGGATCATGAGCCTTCTAGTGATGAAATTGCTGAGATGATTGATAAGCCGGTGGAAGTTATTCGTAAGGTGATGGGGTTGGCGGCAGATGCGACATCGATTGATGTGCCGGTATCGCGCAATAATTCGGCAACCTTAGTGGACACTATTGCTGATGAGAACTCTAATCCAGCGGATATTTTATTAGAGGACGATTACGGTGAGCATTTAGTTGATTGGTTAAATCAATTGGATGAGCGCCAACGCGAAGTGGTGGTTCGCCGCTTTGGCTTGTTTGAGCATGAGCGAGGCACTTTAGAGCAAGTTGGCGCTGCTGTTGGCTTAACGCGTGAGCGTGTCCGCCAAATTCAGCTCGATGCCCTTCGCCGTCTGCGCGAAATGATGGAAAAAGAAGACCTGTAAGATCAAATCCGTCCCTGTAACTCCGATACGCTTTGTGCTTTGGCAATCTTCGAGGCCACTTCGCTATGCAGTTGCTTACTGATTTGCGAGGTGTTTAATAAACCACGAATGGCTGGTTCATCGCTATTTGGGCGTGTTTCAATCACTAAAGCGTAATGTGCGTGCAATTCTTTCATGGTATTTACCACATTGCCGACACGTGCGTGTTCGATGGTGTTGAGGTCAAAGATAGCCACTTCGCTGATAGGTGTCATCAGCATTTTAGCGGTAATTAAATGGCGGTCTATACGTTTTTCGGTTAATAGTTGAATAGGCTTCTCGCCGAGTAAGTCTTCAGATGACAATAGCCCCAGTAGTTTATTTTCATCATCGACCACCATTAATAAGTGACAGCCGGTCACTTTCATCTCATTTAATGCTTCATCCATGGAAAGGCTGGGCTGTACGGTATTGGGGCGATTTTGGTTAAAGTCACGCATTACCGCTAAACCGGGATCATCTAAGTGAACCAGCTCAGGTAAATACTGGCGATGTAAGCTAATGTTTTCTGGTTTATTTTCGACTTGATTAAGTAATTCGTAATTTGGCATATGATTTCCTTTGTTTGGTCGTACTATATAACATTATTATAACGTCGTTTGTCTTGAAAAGCACATAAGCCATCCCTATATACAGTCCAGCTCATAATTTAGAGGACAAAAAAATGGCACTAGAACCACAACAAGAAACGCTTGGCTTTGAGGCTGAGGTACAACAACTACTCAAATTGGTGGCGCATAACTTATATAGCAATAAGGAAGTGTTTATGCGCGAATTGGTATCGAACGCTTCTGATGCGGCCGATAAGCTGCGTTATGAAACCTTATCAAATGATGCCCTATATGAAGGTGATAGTGACCTAAAGATCTGGGTCAGTTTTGACGAAAAGTCCAATACAGTCACTATTCGTGATAACGGTATTGGTATGAGCCGTGATGATGTGATTGCGAATTTGGGTACTATTGCTAAATCAGGTACGCAAGCATTTAAAGATATGTTGGAAAGCAAAAGCGGTGGTGATAATTCACAGATGATCGGTCAGTTCGGTGTTGGTTTTTATTCTGCATTTGTAGTGGCTGATGATGTGGTGGTGCGTACGCGTCGCGCAGGCATGAAGTCGGATGAAGGTGTTGAGTGGGCATCTAAAGGTGAAGGCGAATTTACCGTTAAAAATATAGACCGCAAAGAGCGTGGTACTGAAGTGATCATGCACCTAAAAGAAGAGTGCAAAGAATTTGCTGATGGCATGCGTTTACGTACGATTATTCGCAAGTATTCTGATCATATTTTATTGCCGATTATGATGCTTGAAGAAGTGACGCCTGCGGCTGAAGAAGATAAAGACAAGAAGAAAGAAGAGAAAAAAGAACCAACATGGGAAGCGGTTAACCAAGCGAATGCGCTGTGGACGTTACCGAAGAGTGAAATCACTGATGAGCAATACCAAGATTTATATAAGCATATCTCGCATGATTTCCGTGATGCATTAAGCTGGATTCATAATAAGGTGGAAGGTACGCTGGAGTACACCAGTTTATTATACGTTCCAGAATTTGCGCCGTTTGATTTATGGAACCGTGAAAATTTACAAGGCATTAAGTTATATGTGAAGCGCGTATTTATTATGGATGATGCTGAACACTTTATGCCGATGTACTTACGCTTTATTAAAGGTGTGATTGATACGAATGATTTGCCGCTCAATATCTCACGTGAATTACTGCAATCGAATCGTGTGATTGACAAGATCCGCAGTGGTTGTGTTAAGAAGGTATTGTCTGAGCTAGAAAAAATGGCTAAGAACGATGCTGAGAAATACCAAAAATTCTGGGATGCGTTTGGTCAAGTGATTAAAGAAGGCCCTGCAGAAGATTTTGCTAATAAAGATAAAGTGGCTAAGTTAATGCGTTTTGCTTCGACACATACGGGTGATGCAACACAAAATGTTTCATTGACAGACTATGTGTCACGCATGAAAGAAGGCCAAGAAAAGATTTATTACATTGTTGGCGATACTCATGCAGCGGCGAGCAATAGTCCTTTATTAGAAGTGTTCCGTAAACGTGGCATTGAAGTATTGTTAATGTCAGACCGCGTAGATGAATGGTTGGTTGGGCACTTAACTGAATTTGAAGGCAAGCAATGGCAGTCAATTGCTAAGGGTGAAGTTGATCTTCCAGAAGAAGAAAAAGACGAAGCGGTTAAAGCCAAAGAAAAAGAACAAGAAGATGAGTTCGCTGGTTTTGTTAAGCAAATGCAAGACGTATTAAAAGACCAAGTGCAAGAAGTGCGTTTGACGCAACGTTTAACGGATTCGCCGGCTTGTGTGGTATTTGGTAACGATGAAATGAGTGGTCATATGCAACGCTTAATGGAAGCAGCGGGGCAAAGCATGGATCGTCCAAAGCCAATCTTTGAGGTGAATCCAAGTCATCCATTGATTCAGCGTGTTCGTTCAGAGCAAGACGACGATCGCTTTGCTAATTGGTCAGATGTCTTGTTGTCGCAAGCATTACTCGCAGAGGGTGAGCAACTGCCTGATCCAGCGCATTATGTTAAACGCCTGAATGAGTTGTTGCTGCAATTGTAAATTGTTGACGGCATAACTGCTGGAATAAGTAAGGCTGGCCGGGGGGTCCTTTCGAGTGACGTGTGGTACACGGAGGTAAAGGAACACGAGGATAGGGACATCCGTTCATGAGAAAGGTATCCCCACCAGCCTTACGTTACACGAGGTATGTTCTCAAGGCGAGCGGCGTATCCATACAGCGCAATGCGATGTCTTGATCGCTTTGCGATCAATGGATCCAGCTCGGTGGTCGGGATGACAGTGTCAGCTTCTCTTGCTTTCAATCGCGATATTGTTCACAATCGCTGTAGCTATTTGTTGAATGAAAGGAGTGCTGCATGAAATTTGTCAGGAAGAATGTGTTGCCGGTAGTGGCGGCCTTGGCGATGGTTGCAGTAAGTCCTCAAGGGGTAGTGGCTGAGCAAATATTGTGTCCTGGTAAGATGAGTTTTGTGACCATTGGTGATGATGTAAATACTGTCATTAATACCTGTGGTAAACCAAAGCGAGTTATACAAAAAACTTCACACCCCAATGCCAGACCAAAAAGCATGCATTGGTATTATTATGGTACAGGTAATAATTTTGTTGTGCATAACAGTGTTATCTCTTTCTATGAGGGTAAAGTGAGCAATATTGTAGCGTCAGGTGCATCGGCTGCTTCAACAGATTGTGTGAATGGCCAAGTAAAGAAGGGTGATTCGATGGCGACGGTACGTTCAAAGTGCGGTTTTCCTGTAGCCACTGCAGATGATAAGCAGCTATCCAATAGCGAAGGCAGCTATCAAGCAGTGGGTGAAACCCAACAGCGTGAAGACCGTTACAACCCGTTGAATTTACTACCGCAGTCTGGAAAATGGAAATCACCAGCAGAGCGTAAAAAACAAGAGCGTGAGCAAGAAGCGCGTCGTCCGCATAAATTTACGGTGCTGATTTATCAGCCGCAACCGTATATGCAGAAAAAAGCTTTTATGTTTATTGATGATCGCTTAACTCAAACGGGTCAGGTGACAGCTAATCCTGGTCAGTCGCAGTAACGTGACGCGGTAGACAGCCCCAAATCAATAGTCCACAAGCGATGCTGAGTATGAGCCATAGCACGCTAATCATTTTAAAACCAAAGAAATAAGCGTTTGCTAGCTGAGATTGATGTTGTATGGCTTGGCTTAAGGGGCGCGCACCATTGGCGATAAGTTCGAGGTGTTGTGATTGTTGTGCCGTGAGGTGCTGCATGGCTTGTGGTAATTGATGCCATAAACTGGCATCGCTAATTAGTGCCAATACACTGCCGCTGATACTCACGCCAAGTGCTGAGCCAAGCACGGTTAAGCTTAAAAATATTCCTGTTGCTACAGTTTTTTTGTCGAGTGATATTGCTTGAAGCATGGTTTTGGGGCAGGCGCTGGTGACGATACCGGCAGCTGCGCCAAATAATATTAGCGCAATGATTATTGTAGTCAGTGAAGGTTGGGCATCGAGTGTTATCATTATTACGCAGCTAATGATCGACAGGCTTAGCGCAATCAATAATAAAATCTTAGCGCCAATGTGGTCGAGTAATTTTCCGGTGATGGGTGATACGATTGCCATGGCGCAAGTCATCGCTAATAGCGTGATACCTGTCTTTAGCGATGAAAATCCCCACATATTTTTTAGCATAATAGCGGGGAATAATAAAAAGCTGCAGAGAATAAATTGAAATAGTAGACGTACACCATTCAGTACATTAAACAGTCTTATTTTAAATAAACTGAGATCGATCAGAGGTGCTTTGTGTTTTTTTTCTAGGCGCAGGAAGTGTATAAAAGATAAAATAAACAGTACGCTAAATATATAAAATAGTTTGCCGTTGTGTGTCCAGTGCTGAATTTCTGTGTTAAGCATAATTAAGCTAGTGACAGCTATGAATAGTAATAAGGCGCCATAGTAGTCTTTAAAGCCATCCAAGTGGGCTGTGTTGTCTTTAGGGCAAGTTATGCGAGCGAGTACTAAAGCGATGATGGCCAATGGTATATTAATAAAAAAGATCCAGCGCCAACTAAAGTATTGGCAAATAAAGCCGCCAACTGATGGACCGACTAACATGCCGAGTGCCACGGTCATGCCGATAAAGCCAGCGGCAAAGCCGTGTTTTTGTTTTGGTAATACGGTTAGTGGAATGGCATACAGTACGGGTAAGTCTAATGCGATGCCAATGCCTTGTAAAAAACGGCTGATGACGAGCATGGGTGCGTTCACTGCTAATCCAGAGGCTAATGAGGCGAGAACAAAAACGGTTGTGCCAAGAAAAAAGATGCGACGCTTGCCATAGAGGTCTGCTAATCGTCCACACAGTACCATTAGTGTGGCGCCGCCGAGCAAGTAGGCGTTGATGGTCCATTGCATGGTGGCGAGTGACATATTTAATTCAATAGCAATGTCGGGTAATGCCACATTGATGATGGTGAAATCCAAATTGATCATAAACATCATCAAGCCCATGGCGAGCAGTAGCATCATGCAGCGGTTTCCTTATATTGATTCGGCAATACGGGTAGTTGTGCCGTACAGGCTATGATACCTTTTCGGCTATGGAGCAACAATAAGGTGGATATAATCAGTAAAGTGCAGCGGAAAGGTCAAGTTATTCACAGGGTATTGGTTTTTATACAGTCAAAAAACCTAGTAAAAACCCGCGGTTGGTTGACATGTGCTTGCTCTTTGCTCAAATGTTCAGTAATATATTTTTTTGTAAGCGATCGCTTATGCTTACAAGGGAATAGTGCTGAGGCTCGTATCTAGCTAGAAGTGGGGGTGGTACTAAATCATCTATCATGACGAAGGGGTGAGCGTATGAAAAGCAAAATATTTATTGGCAATTTGCCATGGTCCGTAGGCGATGATGCATTAAGAGAAACGTTTGGGCAGTATGGCTCAATTCTTGAATGTGTTGTCATTAAAGAGCGTGATGGTCGGTCTAAAGGTTATGGTTTTGTGACTTATACAATGCCAAATGCCGCAGAGGCAGCTATCAAAGAAATGAATGGTGCAGAATATTGTGGGCGATGTATTAATGTTAATGAAGCGATGAGTAAACACAGACCTGTCTTAACGGAGTCTGAGTCTACCACCGGTTCGGGTGGAGCAGCGGCAGCGGCGTAGTTTTAGTCTGATCGGAGTGATGGTGCGGTTCTTTTGGTTCGTTCAATCACTCCACTGCCTTAATCACTTTTAATCTAATCCTCTATTTTCTTCAATGATGTCATACCAAGTGTTATTATTCGATCAGTATTAATAGAAGTGTGAGTAATATGAGTAACCTACCTAATTGCCCGGAATGTGATTCCGCCTATGCATATGAAGATCGTGGCCAATATATATGCCCTGAATGTGCTCATGAATGGAGTTTACAACAAGAAGAGGCTGAAGCTGAAAAGGTAGTTAAAGATGCTAATGGAAATATGCTAAGCGATGGAGATAGTGTGACGGTGATTAAAGATCTAAAAGTCAAAGGCAGTTCGTCCGTAGTGAAGGTAGGCACTAAAGTTAAGAATATTCGCTTAGTTGAAGGTGACCATGATA
This sequence comes from Coxiellaceae bacterium, assembly GCA_029212925.1. Classification (GTDB taxonomy): domain Bacteria; phylum Pseudomonadota; class Gammaproteobacteria; order Coxiellales; family Coxiellaceae; genus JARGNX01. The sequence goes on from JARGOB010000015.1 coordinate 68,733, forward strand.
TTGATTGTAAGATAGAAGGTATTGGTGCGATGAAATTAAAATCGCAGTTTGTTAAAAAAAATTAATTCTTTAAAGGAAATAAATATGTTACGGATGACGGATATGTTTCGTGCGGCAATGGCAGGCATACTTTTATTGGCAAGCCTGAATGCGGTGGCCTTTGAGCTAAAATCAACCGAATTTAAAAATGGTGCGAGCCTGAAGGATAAGCACGTTGCTTGTAAATACAGCAAGAAGCAAAAACAGGTGGTGTATGGTAAAAATCAAAGCCCTGCTTTAAGGTGGAGAAAAGCGCCTAAGAAAACGCAATCCTTTGTCTTGATTGTGACTGACCCAGATGTACCGGTAGATAGGCGCCATGTCAATCAGCCTGGTAAAGTGATTGCGAAAAATGCGTCCAGGCGTCGCGTATTTCACTGGATAGTGACTGATATTCCACGTAGCGTTCATCGGTTGAAAGCAGGTGCGGGTTCATTACCCGCGATCAATTTGGATAAGCCTGTTACGCAGCTAAAAAGCTCGTGGGCTAGTACAGTATCTTATGACGATATAGTCAGGTTTTCTGATAGTTATGTGGGCCCTTGTCCGCCGAGCAATGATCAACGTTTGCATCATTATCATTTTGTATTGTATGCGCTGGATGTGACTGCTGTGCCAAAAGGTTTAAATCAAAGACAGCTGATTAAGTTTGTTAATGCGCATACGATTCAGCGCGCTCAATGGGTTGGGGTAAGAAGTAACAACCCTGGCGCTGTGAAACTGTAAAGCATTTCTATTTGTGCTAATCTAGCCGCCTAATTTTGTGGGAGGGATTAGATGAGCAGAGTGCAACGATTAGAACAAGGTCCGGTAACAAAAAATAAAGCGTTAACAGATGTTGAACTGATACTCAGCAAGTTGTTGCGAGCAGATGGTCGCAGTGGCACAAATATACACATGTATGTTGATGGAGAAACAGATCACTTTATAGCAGCGATCCGGGGTGGTCGAACAATTAATTTATCGTTAGCGCTTAAGCATGCCAATTTTGAATATTTTTTTATAGATGGCGATCTTGTTCAGCGTTGTAAGCGTTATTTAACTAAGGAAAGCAGCGCAAGATTATCCAAGGCTATTTGTTTATCAAGCGGCATTCCCGGTAGAGCCATCAGTGATATTGAAGAAAGGGCTATACACGAATATACCACAAACGATCATTTTCCTTATATTAATGCATTATTACGTGGTAAAACTTTTGATGATAGTGGCGTAGTATTTTATTTTATTTTGGCGATGCTGGCGATTAGCGCCTGTAATAAAAATATTGTGGCAGGAGCAAAAGCGCCATTTCATTATCGATATGAAGAAAAACACGGTTTACCGGTTGTCATGCGAGAATATGCGAGGCCTGGAAAAATCTTTAAACGTAATGGCATGATTAGTACGACAGCGGTAGCTATGCCTCCACATGAGCGTTTTTTTCCGGGGCATCAAAAACCTATTACAGAAGTATCCATGTTTGGGCGTGAGTGTGAAACATTATACCCACCCTCGCATGTGCGCGTTATGGTTGGAGAGGATGGTGTCAAAACTGAACGATTTGTTACCGGTGTTGCAGTTGCAGCCTATGATCACTACGAGGTAGAGTTAGCGCTTACTGAGGCTTACAGGCATCTGCGTAAGCCTTACCGTGATCGACAAGAAAGAGTACTCGGCATTGAGCGTCCGAATCATGCGTTAGCGCATCATGTGCGAGGGGTGTGTATCGCTGATGCTGTAATTGCCTACTTTAAGGAACATGCTAAATCAGCAGCGTTTCGTGAATTTTGCTCACAATTAACGACTGACGATGTTTCAGCGATTAAGATAATGCTAGCGTTTTCTAGAACCGGTCGTGAGTCAGAAATTGCTTTTGTCGATAACCCTGTAAGGTATCAAGCTTATCTTAATGCATCAGTTACTAAAATGCGCCGTTTTTTAACGGAGCAATTACATTGGCCTAAAGCAAAAATTAATTTTTATGCCGACATTCTACGTTATATGGATAACCCAGATTTTTTTACAAGTGTGGCAGGTGACATAAGTGTTAGGCAAAAAAAAGGGTTTCTCAACCATATTATTTCTTTGGCGCATCGGCTTGATTTACCTCGCTGTTACACAGCTGCACAATGGGATCGATCTCTGGCGATTTATGGTGGTATTGCTCATGCTAATGCAGTTGTTGAGTGGAATGCTGAGCAACAGCGATCTTTTGATGGGTTACGATACTGCGCTTTGGATTTATTGATCGCAACCGGAGATCAGGTATTATTTGATTGTGGCACTAAAAAAGCAAGCAGTATTGATGCTGAAAGATTCATTAAATACAATCGTGATGTTGATGAATGTTACGGGCATTGTTCCGCTATAGTTGAAAACTGTATTGAGCAGAAGGCACCTTGTCACCTTTCTGATGCGGATGGGGAGGCAGTATCGCATGAGATTGAGGGTGCGATGGCTGAGGAGAAAACAAGTACTGTAGAGAAAGGTGGCAGTGGATTAGAGAAAACAACTAAGCCAGTTAAGCAGAGCCATCCTCCTTCATTGTTATTTGCAAAAAAAGTTTCTGGTTTATTTGATGCAGTTTTAAAAAATAACATTGTATTATTAAGGGAGTTGATCGTTAAGGGCGCTGATGTTAACCACGCCAATTCGAATGGGCTAACCCCTCTGATGCTGGCGTGTCAAATGGGTCGCATGGGTATTGCGAAAGCGTTAATTAATGCCGGCGCGATAGTTACGATGACTGATATTAAGGGCAAGAATGCCTTATCGTATGCTCTTGAGAAGGGGTGGGGGCAATTGATTAAGTTGCTTAAGAATCATGGTGCCAGCCAAAGTTGTGGCATAGGGTTTAGTCATATTACATTAGGTCTATAAAGCCGGATCCATCCGGTTTGCAGCTTCCAGCGTGTTTGATAGTAGCATTGCGACGGTCATTAAGCCGACGCCACCGGGGACGGGGGTGATAGCTTTTGCGTGATGTTTTGCACTATCGAAATCGATATCGCCACAGATGCTGCCATCATCACGGCGATTAAAGCCGACATCGATCACGACGCAATCTTTATTAATCCATTCGGTTTTGATAATGCCAGGGTTGCCAATGCCAACAACTAGGATTTCAGCTGAGCGCACTTGCTGTTCTAAGTGTTTAGTAAACCGATGACATACGGTAATGGTGGCTTTCGCCAACAATAATTCCAAAGCCATTGGTCTGCCAACAATATTAGATGCGCCGATGATGACGGCATTTTTGCCTGCGCAATCGACATTGTAATATTGCAGTAATTTCATTACACCCCAGGGTGTGCAGGGGCGCAGTAATGGTTGGCGTTGCACTAAGCGTCCTATGTTATAGGGGTGAAACCCATCGACATCTTTATCAGGGTCAATTTTTTCTAGTAGGCGATCAGCCATGGCGACGTCGGGTAATGGTAATTGCAATAAAATACCATGCACGGTGGGGTCTTGGTTGAGTGCCTCGAGTGTATCGGTAATTTGTTGTTCTGTGCTATCGGCCGGTAAGCGGTGACAGGTTGACACAATGCCGACTTGTTCGCATCCACGTTGCTTATGACCAACATAAGCCTCAGAGGCGGGGTTATCACCGACTAATACAACAGCTAAGCCAGGTGCAATCTTACCGCGACCAATGCGCTGTTGTACGCCGGACGCTACTTGTTGTTTTATTTCAGTAGCGACCGGTTTGCCAGAAAGTATAGTGTCAGTCATCTTTTACCCTAACGCCTTAAAAGAGACTTATTATGCCTTAACTGGCGTTATGCTGAAAGGTGTAATTTTTATCCACCATTTGCACAACAATGCTAGCTAATGATCGGTGCACTTCGGATGTTGGATGAATGTGATCCCAGAAAATATAGTTAGTAGGGTCACTGCAGGGGTGTGCGCCCTGTTTGACACTTTCTCCCACTTGATAAGCTTCCATCAATTCAGGGGAGTGACTGATCGTAAGGGCCAGCTGCTTATCATTCGGTACTAATAGTTGAGTCATTTGGTTGATGTTATTGGTGGCTTGTAACAAATTACCTCCCTCCCAGCAGGCGGTGTTGACGTTACTAAAGTGGGTGTTATGTTGTTTGTTAAATTCAGCAGTGTTGTTGATGATTTGTTTAAACAAGCTGAAGACATCAAACGTATGTAAGTCGATCTCAGTGTGTTGTTTTGTGTAGATAGCTAGCGCTTTAGCTAATTTACGGTTATGCATTACGGTTAAATCATGCAAGTTTTTAACGCTATTATTGCTGATTGCTCGCGGTGTGCCACCTAAGTCGGGCAGGTTGAGCACTAAAATATTTTTAGCGCCATTACTGACCAGCTTGTCGATATCGCTAATGTATTGTTGAACAACATGGCTGGTATCTTTGTCGACTTGTTGGCTACCTGGCAGGTAATCATTGCCGCCACTCCAGATGACGAATAGGGTGTGGCCTTTATCTGTGCCTAAATCCCGAATAATATAATCGTCAATTTCTTCACCAACGGTCAGCGGTAAAAAACCATCAAAGGGATTGTGTAAAAAAGTGGTTGCGCCACCTGTCGCGTAATTTTGTACCCGTGTGTAATAAATATCGTAATAATGATCGGCAAGATTCTCAGCCCAGGTGCGACCATCTGAGAAGCGGCCATGGTAATAAGGTGGCGATGGTGGGAACTTGTGAAAGTCATGTGCGTAGAGGTTGCCATTATCGCTGAGGCTGTCACCAAAAAATACAATTTCTTTAATGGGTGTGCCGTTTGCTAGTGCGGTAATTGACCAAAAAGTTAGACAAGTGAAAAGCAGAATACAGAGACGTTTCATTGGTTTCATATAGAGCATCCTGGTTATATGACAGAGGCAACAGCTTACAAGATGCATTAGGAGTTGACAATATTTTTGCCGAGGAGCAGATGACAAATCGTTAATTGTTCATTTTTACCTATTTTTACGGTGTTTTTTGCATGCATATGGATTTTATGAACCGGCGGAAGTGGGCGTTTTGTCATACTTGTGTAACATTCCCTTGTGTGATTAGCTAGAGATTAACTACTAGGAAAGTAGTTAATAACCCAAGAAAAAGGAGTTTCGTTATGTCCAAGCGCTTTTCTTTTCTCTCCACAACCCTCGGTTTAGTAGCAGGTATTGGCTTAGCCAGTAGCTCATTAGCAGCGCCTAATACCGTGCCGGTTAAACTCATGCTCAATAACCATGGAACTAAAATCGTTCAATTGTTGAAAATTACACCTAGCAAGCAAGCAGCAGCACAATTAAAACAAAATGTTCAATTTATGTTAGATAACCCACGTTATGCTGAGGTGCATGATGTAAATGCCCCTGAAAAAACCTATGTAGGTATGCACGGTCTGCCAGTATTGGATCAAGGTATGCACGGCAGTTGTGCAACATTTGCATCGACTGAAGGTGTTGATACTGTATTTCCTGTAACAGGTGATAGCAGTGTTAGCCAATTATGTAACTTAGAATTGGGTCAATCGTTAAATAACCCTCCAGGAACATCGGGTGGTTGGAATGGTTCATTTGGTTATGTGGTATTAGGTCAGGTACAAGATCATGGTTTCTTAACCATGGAATACCAAAAAGCTAATGGTTGCGGTGGGTTGAGAGAATATCCAGCACGCAGTAGCAATATTGGTTCACCGATGGATCAACAAACTTTCGAGTCTAACAGCAATAAAAACTTTACATCGGCTGATTGGAAAGTGTTGCATAAATACAATGGTAGCTTTGCGCCGATTAATCCAGCTGAAGGTGCTAAAGTGTTGACTAGTGTTAAAGCAGCATTGAACAGAGGTCATGTAGTGGTGTTTGGTACGGTGCTTAACCAATATCAAGGTCAAGCCGGTGCGGTTGGTGACTTCAAAGGTCATAATGATGTATGGACTTTGACGCCTGCTATGCAAAACATCAATGCTGGGCATGAAATGGTAATCGACGGTTACGATGATAATGCTTGTGCATCTTACAATAATGGCCAAGACAAACAATGTGGTTTGTTACGCTTACGTAATTCATGGGGTAGCTTCGCCGGTAATGCGGGTGATTACTACATGACTTATGATTTCTTCAAGACTATGGCGATTGAAGATTATGAAGTGGGTCAAGGTGTAAATGCTTAACGATTAACTGTCATCCCGGCCCCCGAGCCGGGATCTACCGTCTTGATAGTCAAGTATTTAAAG
>JARGOB010000030.1 GCA_029212925.1 Coxiellaceae bacterium
CAGTTAGTGGTTAAGCAGTTTTAGATTAGTGCGTACCGAGTTGTGACGTAACCCTCATGAAAGCAAGATTTGCAGGGATTACGATACGTTCACTCAAATATACAGAGTGTTTGCCAGAGACAAATATTCCATTGATGGACATGATCAAGTTGAGCGAAAATTTAGTACATTAAACGAAACACATGGTTTTAGAGCAGAAACCGAACGACGCGCACGAGAAAGAGCGAGACACACCACGTTCGCCACAACATCACATGCGGCCGCTGGAACAGTGGCCAGACCGCCATCAATAACACCTTAACGATGGCATAACAAAGTGTGCTGCCACTCTAATGAGGCGACAACCTCGCAGCCATTGAGGCTTGCGCAGCACTTTCTTCCACACCGTCAGCTTCCACGCTTGCAGTTCGCCTAAATAGACCCACCGTATCAGCGGCGGATGAACTGTCATCACAAACACCCTTAAAACGCTTAGCCAAAGTAATCGCTGCCTCCAATATTTGTATTTGCTTTTCTACTTCTTCCTGATCACTTGCTTCGATCAATGCGCTTACCTCTACCATCATACGCGATGGTATTTTTCTTGAGAAAAAGTCTAATGGTGAAGCCTCCCCCTCTTCACTCGCCTGCATCAATGATATGATCTCGTTGAAAGCTCCACCGCGTCTTTTTGCCCAATTGATAACCCTGGCACATAGCACCGGATTGTGGATAGCTAAGATGTGCAAATGAGTCTGCCGACGTGGACGGTCATTTAGCTTAATAGCTTCAATATAAGCCTTAGCCACTTGTGGCACCGCAGAGGCCAAATCCATAATGAAGTTGTAATACACACCATTATCATCATAACGAGCAACGTAATCCAACAACCGCATGCTTCGACGATCTCCAACAAGTAGGCCAGGTGGTGTCATCACTCGAAAAAAATCCTTACTGATTCTCTCATAAAGCAGAGGTGATGCTTTACAGGCATCTAATAATGGCGATAGTACTCCTGATTGAAACTCTTTTTCTGAAAAACATATTTGCTTTATATTTGGGGCAGAATAAAAAATTACTTGAACAAACAGTTCAGCCACATCTTCATACAACTTGGCGAGCTCACACAACTTAGTATAAACATCAGCACTTGCATCTACGACACTTAATAGGCAAGCATGTCTAACATCACCCAGTATTTTTTTTTGCAATGTGTCCACCAATAATTCCCGAAATTCCGTATGAGTAAACGCCATTTCAACAACCATTAAAAAGCACTCTGGATTGATCACCAACAATTGATGCAATAATGAACCTGGCTCGTCTGTAAAGTAATATAAATGCTTTATTTGACTTAATTCAGCAACAAGAACTGCGCGTATTTCGGGTGAGCGTTTCGCTAAACTGAACAATTCCGGCGCGCACTCAGGATTTAAAATTAAGCATGCTAGAACAGTCGCATTGACCTTATTTTCATCTCCATTGAAATTCCGACAGGCGCCTCTCCCACCCTCTAACATATCGACATCCATCAGAGTACCAGCTACTACCTTTCTCATTAAGTCTGCCTGTTTTTTTTCAACATCTTCACTGTCACATATATAATATTCAGGGTGACACAGCTCCAATATGCCAGCGTAATTAACAGGCGCTTCAATTGCATAAAAACGCACAACTGAGCGCTCAGTACCCGGAATAATCTTCGGCAATCCCTCTCTTAACTTGCTAGCAATCGTTGTGTTAATTCTAGCCAGCTGCATTACTATAGGCGCAGTAGCGATCAACATGACTTGAGAAGATTCTGGATGACAGATCAGTTTATAAATAACACGATCCTTTAGCTCATCGTGGTCAGCATATTTCGACTGCGAAGATAAATCGCGCTTACCTGACATCCACTCGTCAAACAATTCAAGTATCGGTGGCCGATAATAAAATGTAATATGTAAAATTAGCAGCTTATATAATATATAGATCTTAACGTCTGCATCGACAGACATGAACTTAGCCATAAATAACGCTTCTATATGCCTTGCTTTTAACTTCTCGTAACCTTTCACAGACTTCTTTAGTAAAAATTCTATATCTTCAACACTAAGAGCGCTAGAGAAATCAATCGTACGTTTAACAACAGCCTTGTTATGCTTAGCTTTTCTTTTGAACTTAAATGTTATAGCAAAGTCTGCATCTGGTATTGCAGATGGCGCATCAGTATCAGGTGCTTTTTCTTCACCCAACCATTCTTTTTTACGAGGGGGTAAAACTGCATCCACTGTTCTGGGATTTTTTTTCTTCTTCTTTTTCTTTTTCGATTGCCTGTTTTTTTTAGTTGCTATTTTTTGAACATTCGCCTTTAGCACTTGTGCTGCCAATACCGTCCTTGTTGCTTCATCTCTATCTGCAGGCCCCACATCATCAGGCGCTTTAGACTCACCAGATCCCTGCAAAGCTTCACCCCCCTGCAATGTCTTTTCAGCGGGAGGCAAGTCAATCGTGGGCGGTAAACTAAAACCAAATCGTTCGGCAATATTACTCGCACGCTCAATGTTGCCCACCTCGAATTGACGCAGCGCTTCAGCTCTCCATTGATCTTCAGTAGACATGTCAGCTTCTGACCCCAGCGTCTCTAGCGAGGAGAATCCAACCTCTTTAATTAGCCCATGTATGCAGTTTGTAATACTTGGGTGTGTATCACTAATCATAAACACCAGCTCCATTTCAGCACGACTTACCGCTGTGAAAATCCTATTTAAATCGGTAATAAGCAATTTATCTTCGACGCTCATTTCATCACGCTTTTTCTTTGGCCCCTCAAGTAAATTGATCAATCGTTTAGCCGTTTCTCGAGATATCACATCCCAACATACAATTCGGTGATAACCCATGCCTTTAATTTCATCTATCGTAAATACCAATTCAGTATCCAGCTGTTTTGATACAGACTGCTTAGAAATATCTGGACAAATGACGGCCGTAGCCGCACTTTTACATAGCTGCTTAACGTGTTCTATCTGTTTCGGCTTGCAATCCGACACAGCAAGCCTACCATTGTCCTTTAAGGCTGATATCACGTGCGTATCCACTAGATCAGAACCATGTACGGTTACATTTCTTTTCATTTTAAGTAGCTGACTTAGTATGCCTGCTATTTTCTCTGAGCATCGATAGGATTGTTCTAATTTTGCAACATAGGTATGCACTTCACTCGGTGCACTGCTCGCTAACTTAGCAATCAATCCGTTAAGATATTCCATTGAGTGTGAAGTGAGTTTTAAATTTTGATGGTGATCCCCTAGACACACCACTTTCACCCCCATCTTGAACAATGTCTGCAACTGAACGCGGGTTAAATCCAACGCTTCATCCACAATCAACACGACATTACCTTCAATTGCATCAACATCAAACCGTGTTAACTGTGGGTGATATTTATTCTTCGCTTGTAAGCCCTGCATATATTGCTGAAAAATCTCCCACAATCGCTGCTGCAGAGCAGGATTTTCATGAAACAATGAATGACTACCGCCAAGAGAGCAATATTCCACACAGCCTGCTTCATCTGTATTTTTAATCCCTGACATCACCATGCACTCTTGTCGAAATTGCTCAAAACTTATGCTGGCTAATTGCTCTTCAATCGATTTCTCTTCTCCTGTTTTTATAGAGGAAAGTGTACTCGCTGTTTCTTTGATGCCGGAAAAAAATTGCACCAAATCAGCATCATCTACTGCATCCATACCATCGAGTTCGACGCCTGCGTGATGCAGCATCTGTAAATAACCACTGCACTCAACTTTACCAGCCGCCAACACACCGCACTGCTTCTCCATTTCTTCACGCAATAGCCTCGATTCTGCAATGTAAAAGATTCGCGTTGTATCATCTTGAGCGTCAAGCATGCTATCAATAATTTCTTTTGCTAATAATGTTTTACCTGAGCCTGGTGCCCCAGCCACTAAACCCACAAATCGCTCACGGTTAAGTCCATTCAAGATATTTTCTAAGCACTCGTCCTGCGTATCCGTCAAGTGAACGAGCTGACGCTTATAAATCACCACTTCTTCGACAGGATCTATCGACTCATCCAGACCAACACCCGCACCTGCCAACTTCTCTTCGCTATTATCATCTATAGATAATACCTCGGTACGGTTATTAGATAAGGCCAAAGCTAAGATACGATCATTATTTTCGTCAAAAAATCTACCTAACATTCCAGGCTTCAAATAGCGTGCCTTGTCATACTTGTGATTCGGTAGTAACTCCAACAGAACCCATACTAGCTGCCCATTAACCCATTTTTTTTTAGCTAATAACCGTGCTTTTATGCCTACACGCAAACTCAGCACATGATCAATCGGCTTCAAATGCGCTCCCGACTTCACCTCGGAAAGTCTAATTGATTCAATAAGTTCGTTATATGTCGCCATATGGCGCGCTATAAACTCAGGCTTGTTCAACATACATTCGACATGTTTTGACATCATGATAATAGGTGCTGGCATAATTCTACTCTCTAGTTAAATAACCCCCACAGGTACCCTATAACCAGAATCATAGTATCATAATCATTACAATAATACATCAAAAGCTTTATTAATAACCAATAAGAATATACTGGCCGTAAACAATAAGTTTTTATTCCCCCCCTATTGACACCTCACCAGTACTTACGTAGCATTACATGCATGCATTAAGTGAGAAGCCCTATTTTACAGTTACACCACACAAAATATAAAAATAGTTAATAACATTAAACAAAATTGATGAGGATACACCCATGAAAAAAATAAACTGCTTATAAGTAGAATAAAAGGGGCAATCCAAAGTCTGAATCCTCACTCTGCCCTCCTCCACCCCATAGAATGCTAGTCGATTCGTCATCACACCTCAGAATCCACGCAAAGTATGCTCAATAAAGAGCAGTAATCATCTGATTTTTAGTTATATTACTTCCATCACCGTAATACGAGCCCACAACCACCCTGCCGCCACTGTTATGGCGACGCAAAACACACAAAACTGTCTGGTTAACTCACTCAATTTAAAATAGGGTATGTGGCGATGCACGTGGCTCAGGCAGTTTCAACAGATCAACCGGTATCTCTAAAAAATTTAAATGCTTTAAAATCTTATCAATCACTGCCTTTTGCTGTTCCCAATCCAGGCGAGTTTAAAAATGGTAGACATATGTCAGCTTGGTTGGGCTTAGTGCCAAGGCAATCATCTAGCGGAAATAAGCAAGTTTTATTAGGAATCAGTAAAAGAGGTGATAGGTATTTACGAACACTTCTAATTCATGGAGCCAGGGCAGCACTGTCATTTTGTAAAAATGTTGATAACGAATATGGGCGTTGGCTGACTAAAAGAAAAGCAACGATGAAATTTAATAAGGCGGCAGTAGCGCTTGCAAATAAAAATGCACGTATCATATGGTCATTACTCAACACAGGAGAAGAATTTAACATTAATAATCGGGTAGCAGCTTAATACTCAATATTAATCTGCAGTAATAATAAAAAAGAAAATCACAAGTTTGCTTTAGTTGATTTTAGATGATGGTTAACAGGTCAGACCAACCCTTTTAAAACCTGTTTTGCGACACGGCACTTAGATAATCCTCCCCCAGTTTGGTAGACACCTTGTTAAGTGATCTTCCCCCACTAAAGTGGACACCTCATTAAGCTGCAATGCGACCCTCAAACTCATCCGGGCTTACGTAGCCCAACGAAGAATGAAGGCGCTGGCGATTGTAATACACTTCAATGTACTCGAACACCTGTTGTTTAGCCTGCTCTCGTGTAGCAAACTGCTCGCCATGAATCGCTTCCACCTTTAGTGAGTGGTTCCAGCTCTCCATGGCTGCATTGTCATAGCAATCGCCGCGCTTACTCATGCTGCAGATCAGGCCATGCTCTTTTAATAAGTCCTGATAGGCGCGAGAACAGTATTGGCTGCCGCGATCAGAATGCACAATAATCCCTGACGGCATGCCACGACGCCATAGTGCAGATTGCAGCGCATCAATAACCAAACTTGCTGTCATTCTGTTGGATAAAGACCAACCTACAACTTTTCTGGAATATAAATCCAAAACCACAGCAAGATAAAGCCAGCCTTCCTGAGTTGCAATATACGTAATATCACTCACCCATTTTTCATTTTCTCTGTTGGCACTGAAATCTTGCTTCAGCAAATTATCAGCAACTGGTAGGTTGTGATTACTATTGGTTGTGGCTTTGTATTTTTTAGCGGCTTTTGCGCGTAAATTGTTGATGCGCATAAGGCGTGCAACTCGATTTTTTCCAACTAGAAGGCCTTTATTGCGTAATAGTTTAGTGATTCGCGGTGAGCCTGAGCGACCTTTTTCAGCTTTAAAAATCGATTTGATTTCAGCCGTTAACCGTTGATTGCTTTCTTTACGATCAGATACAGATTTATTACACCATGCATAATAACCACTACAAGATACACCAAGCATATGACACATCACCTTTATGGGGTATTGGTCACTGTATTTTTTGATAATCATGTATTTGGATCCTGCTCCTTCGCAAAGTACGTGGCGGCCTTTTTTAAAAAGGAGTTCTCCTGTTCAAGGCGCTTGTTTTCACGCTTCAGGCGAGCTAACTCAGCTTTTTGCTGCTTTTGGATCTCGTGTGGCTGACCTGTTAACCGGCGCTTTGCACGCCAGGAATAAAGCATTGACTCAGATAGTCCTAAATCCTTTGCTGCTTGCGAGACCCCATCCTTCTCTGCTTGGGTAACAGCTCTGTCTTTAAACTCAGGGCTGTATTTGCGGCGTCTAACTTGTTGTTTTTTGTTTTCTTCGTTCATTTTTATACCTCGTTAATTGAGATTGTACTCTCTTAACAAGGTGTCTACCAAACTGGGGGAGGATTAAACGGTCCGGGTTTAACTATATGAATATCAGCATATCCATTTTAATTTTATTTT
>JARGOB010000016.1 GCA_029212925.1 Coxiellaceae bacterium
CGCAGGTACCATAATCGGTAGCACTGATGCCTACAACGCCATAGGTTAGCCCCGGCACTTTTTGAGGTAAGGTTTTCTGTCTATCAAAATTGCCCAAGCCTAGTTGGCCGTCGGTATTATAACCCCAGCAATACATGCCACCTGCGTTGGTTTGTGCGCAAATGTGGAGCGCGCCGATAGCTACCGCTGCAACCTTATTGCCAATAAGGCCTTGCACTAATTGCGGTGTAGTTTTAGGGTTATCAGTATTGCCTATACCGAGTTGACCGTAAAAATTAGCGCCCCAGCATTTCATGGTACCGTTACTTAATATTGCGCAGCTATTATTAGCGCCGGCTGCAATGGATGCCACATGCCAACGATTGCTGCTTAAGTTTGAAACGGCAACAGGTGTAGTGCGTGTTGATAAAGTGCCATCGCCCAGTTGACCGCGAACGTTATCACCCCAGCATGTCATGTGGCCTGTGCGTAATAAGGCGCAAGTGTGGTTCCTGCCAGCAGCAATGGCACTGACACCGATTGATAAGGAGTGCACGGTTACGGGTACGTAGCTATTTTTATAGCTGTTATTTCCGAGTTGTCCTTTGTCGTTCTCACCCCAGCACTTGACTTCACCGTTTTTTAATAAGGCGCAGGTATAATCATTGCCGGCGGTAATGCTGACAGCATCAGTGATGTTGGCTACGTCAACGGGACGAGTACGGAAGAAGCTTGTGCCGTCACCCAGTTGTCCATATGTATTTCTGCCCCAGCATTGCACGCGGCCATCAGTCATTAATCGACAAGTGTGTGCATGCCCGCTAACCAGTTGCGTTGTGTAACTGGTAAAAGGACTTTCGGTGGCTTGATGGCGTTCTTCTGTGGTGCCGTCACCCAGCTGCCCCCAGTAATTGTCTCCCCAGCATTTAACACTGCCGTGACGTTGGATATAAAAAGGAAACGCATCGCTAGTTGAGTTGGTCGCATGTACCGTTATGATGCCGTGTCCACGATCACTGGCAGCACTGCCTGCTTTAAAGGTGTATCGACAACTTTTATTTGTACCCAGTGTTAATGTGCAGTTGGTAGTGATCCCACGTTGAGCAAGGTGTCGTGGTAAAACGAGATGGGCTTTATCAAAACCGATGTTGGCTAGTTCGACGCTCGTCTGATGGTGATTGAGGATAGCCGATTTAACATTTTTTTGTTTGACGATGGCACAATTGAATTCAGATATATTGCCGATGTTTAATGACGTGGCGTCATAGTCTGTTAGCTTGACGACAGTTTGCGGCGTTGTAACTGTTTCGATTCCAGAGTTATCGCCTATGCCTATTTGTCCGTGTATGTTCTCACCCCAGCATTTTGTTACGCCGGATTCAATTGCACAAGTGTGTCGGTCATGTGCTTGGATGTCGGTAATGTTTGCCGATAGTGATTTCACTGCGGTTGGTGTGGTAACAGCGTCGCTGATTTGACTAATGCCTATTTCACCGTGTCTATTCTCACCCCAGCATTTGGCTTGACCATTTTGAATGGCGCAGTTGTGAAAAATGCCAGAAGCAATTTTTGTTACGCCGGAGCTTAGGCCAATAACTGCTGTGGGTATGCTTCTATTAAATAACGTGTTGTCACCGATTTGCCCTGAGTGATTGTGACCCCAGCATTTGACCGCGCCGGTGGCAAGTAGTGCGCAAGAATCGCCGCCACCAGAAGACATGGCGATGGCTTTGGGGTATTGGCCGCCAATGTTGTGCACTAATACGGGTGTCAAACTGCGGATAGTAGAGTTATTGCCGAGTTGTCCGCCTCTGTTTTCACCCCAGCATTTAATGCGACCATCGATTAATAGTGCGCAGGTGTGTTCGCCGCCGGCGCTTAGGCTTTTGACGTCCGAGCCTAGTCCAATAACGGCAGTTGGTACGTGTCTTTCGATGGTTGTACCATCGCCTAATTGGCCATGTGAATTTTCACCCCAGCACTTTACAGTGCCGCTTTTTGATAATGTGCAGGTGTTGTGGCGGCCGGAGGAGATATCAATAATATTATTGCCAAGACCCGTAGGCGCGACCGGTGTTTTGCTATCAGTAGTTGTGTCATTGCCGAGTTGGCCATGATTGTTGTGACCAAAACATTTAACGTTGCCGCTATCGATCAATACGCAGTTATGCTCGTAGCCTGAGGCGATTTTTGAGATGTGCTCATTGTTGGACAGTAATATTTTTTGTGGTGTACCTTCACTGAATCCTTTTTCAGTGCCGAGTTGGCCGTAAAACCCATAACCCCAGCATACAGCGTGTGCTGGTTTTTGTAAGACCAAGTGGGAAGTCTTCAATAGATTGAAATGATTATTAACGGCTGTACCGCTGCTGATGATGTTGTCGCGAAGGCTTACTATATTGGTGTATTCAAAGGGTCTGGTGTCTGGGTATATATTAATTTTGTTGATGTTGGATTCAGGGCCAGCTTTAAAGTCCATAAATAGTTGTGCGCAGGCATTGCCATTGCTGGGTATGGTGTAATGCAATTGATTGGCGGCGTGAGTGAAGCCTGCAGCCGATATATTTATATCAGCCAAAGCACCTGCTGGACCATTCAATGGTAGCCCGGTGTCGATATAATGGTTATTGCTGAGGTCGAGTGTGCGACCAATACCGCTGCATCGCCCGGTTGATAGATTGGTTCCATTATAAAAAGTGATACGGGTTATTTTGGCATATAGGTTGGGAGTGCTGCGTAAGTTCCACGCTTCAGTGCGTGATACCACTACAGGTGCGGTCAATGCGTTAGTAGTATGGTTTTTTTTACTGATAAAATCAGTGGTGGACAGTTGTGCAGCCACAAGGGTGTGGCTGCTGATGAGTAGTAATGGAATGACATAATGTCGCATGGTTAAAACTCCTTTTTTTTATGACCTGAATCCCGGATCGAGTCCGGGATGACAATTTATTCAATTGCGCAACTGAATCTTCCTTCACCATTATTAGATGCAAGATCAAAAGCATTGTTTTTCAAGTTCTCCACAACTGTCGGTGTGTTGCGAAATGTGGTGCTGCCGTCGCCGAGTTGGCCGAATTCATTATTGCCCCAGCACAATACCTTGCCGCCACTTTTCAGTGCGCAAGTCGAGCGTGCGGATGCACTAATGCCAACGACACCGTATCGTAGTCCAGTCACTGGTTGCGGTGTATTTTTCATTGGTTCGAAGTCACCGATACCCAATTGACCATCATCATTTTTGCCCCAACACATCATGCCGCCAGGTTGTGTGATAACACAGGTATGTTTGCCGCCAACTTCGAGTGCTGCAACGCTAAAGTTATGGTCGCCTTTTACCGTTTGCGGTGTGATTTTAAAGCTGTCGTTATTGCCGATACCCAATTGACCGTAATCATTTTCACCCCAACATTTCATGGTGCCGTTGTTGAGTAGTGCGCAGCTATGATTGTCACCAGCTGCTATGGATACCGCATAGGTTGTGTCATTGCCTAAGTCAGATACGGCTGCTGGAACCAGTTGATTTTTAGTGTTGCCATTGCCGAGTTGGCCGTGACTATTGTCACCCCAGCATTTCACGCTACCTGTTTGTAATAGAGCACAAGAATAATTGTTACCAGCGGCGATAGCATGCACGCCTGATGTTAATCCGGACACAGTGACGGCTGTAGTTTGTTGGTCTCTTTGGTTGTTGCCCAGCTGTCCAAATGAGTTCTCACCCCAGCATTTCATTTCACCAGAATTTAGTAGTGCACAAGTGTGGTAACGACCGGCGGAGATGCTTACCGCGTGAGAAACAGTGGCCACTTTTACCGGTGTAGCACTGCTGATAGTGGAGCCATTGCCCAGTTGGCCAAAGGTATTATCACCCCAGCAATAAATATCACCTGAATTGTTTAAGGCGCAGGCATGTTGTTTACCGCTGGCGAGTTGCAGCACATTGGTTAACCCTGATACGGGTGTTGCCTCATGGCGGTTATCGGTTGTGCCGTCACCGAGTTGACCGAAATCATTAATGCCCCAGCATTTGGCGTGACCGGTTTTTGCAATATGAAATGGGTAAATGGCCCTGGCGGAATAAGTGGTGCTGGCTGCTGTAATAACGCCATCGCCGCGACTACTTCGACCATTATAAGTGAACTCACAATGACTATTGACGCCCAGCGGTGATGTGCAATCACTAGTGATGCCACGTTCAGCCAGGTTAAAAGGCAATGTGAGTGGAGCATCGCCGAGACCGATATTCGTCAGTTGAATGGAAGGGTGCTCGCTACTGATTCTACCGGTGTCGACAGTGTGTGGTGTCAGAGATGCTTTTTGTAACGTAAAGTAAGGCGTTTGTTCTAATGTGTAGTGATTGTGGCTTGCTGCGCCATTGGTGATTACATTGTTGCCTGGGCTGACTATATTAATGTATTCAAATGTCAGTGGCTTAAATTTAGTATTAATACGATTGGCATTTGCTGTAGGGCCAGCTTGAAATGCAATAAATAATTTTGCGCAGGCTATGCCATTGCTCGGAATGGTGTAGCCTAATTGATTGGCGGCATGGCTAAAGCCAGCGGCAAATAGATTAAGTGCGGGCAGGTCACCACGACTACCATTTAAAGCAATGCCAGTATTGACGTATTGTTCGCCGCTTAAGTCAAAGGTTTGGCCGATGCCTGAGCATCTACCATTGATTTGACTCGTTTGATAATAAAACGTTACGCCTTTGACTTTGGCATACAGTGTCGGTGCATTGTTAAGGTCCCAGCTTTCTGTGCGGGTCAGTATCAGTGGTATTTTTACTGTATTGGTTGACGTCGTATAGCTGTGTTTATTTTTGATCGGTTGTAAGAAGTCAGTGGTGAGATGGCTTGCTAGTAATGGCTGGCTCGCTACTACGCCTATTAGGGTAGGAAGAAAAAAATATCGCATCCGTGTTGTCTCTCTGGTTATTGGTTAAAGTTAAATCGTAGTGTGTTTGCTCAGTATGTAAGCTCGATTTAATACATCAATAACAGGGGTTAATGAGGGAAGTTAGCCATGACACATCCATTTATCATGGCTAGGGCTGTTAATAACTTATTTGATGGCGCAGTTGTAGGCACCAACGCCGCTGTTGATGGCCAGTTCAGATGCGTTGCTTACATTGCTAACGGTTACGGGGATGTTGCTGGCGATAAAGCTACCGTTACCCAGTTGACCGTCAACATTTTTACCGAAGCACTGCACGCTACCATCCGCTAATAGCGCACAAGTATGCAACTTTTTAGCATTAATCGAGACCACCTGTGTACCTAACGCTGTCACCGGTTGCGGTGTGGTTATTTTTGTACCGATGCTGCCAATGCCCAGTTGACCGCTGTTGTTTGATCCCCAGCATTCAGCGCTGCCATTTTGCAGTAAGGCGCACGCATGTGTGCCGCCCTCAGATATGGCCGCAACACCGGATGTTAAGCCAATGACTTGCTGTGGCTTGGCTTCAAATATACTTAGCCTGCCATTGCCCAGTTGACCACTGCTGCTTTTACCCCAGCATTTCATCGCGCCGTTACTCAATAAGGCACAACTGCTGTTTTGGCCGGCGCTCATGGATACGACATGTGTGTTTGCATCGTTAAGGTTTGAGACGTCGACAGGCTTGTTGCGACTGGTTTGGGTGCTATCGCCCAATTGCCCCGAGTCGTTATTGCCCCAGCATTTCATGCGACCGGTTTTTAATAAAGCGCATGTGTGATTGCTGCCGCTGGTTAATGCGGTAACGGTTGTCGGTAAGGCATGAACGGTAACAGGTTCATCGCGACTAATGATTGAGCCATCGCCCAATTGTCCTGAGTCGTTTTTGCCCCAGCACTTTACTTTTCCGGAGTAGAGTAAGGCGCAGGTATGGTCATTACCAGCAGAAAGGCTAGCGACATCGCCTACTGACCTGAATGCGTCGACATGGATGGCGCGGGTGAATACTTGGTGGATACGATTCCCCAGTTGGCCGTATGTGTTATCACCCCAGCACATCACGCTGTGATTTTTTAATAAAGCGCAGCTGTGATAGCGTCCGGTCACCACTTGTATCACTGCTTGGTCAATGCCGTGAACGTCTACCGGTATGTTTCGGTCGGTGGTGGAGTCATCACCCAGTTGCCCGAACCGATTGTATCCCCAGCAAACGGCTTTACCGCTTTTTTTGATATGGAATGGAAAAATAGTGGTTTTGTTGTGGTTGTCTGTCACTGAAATAGCACCGTCACCACGACTGCTGATACCGTCATAGGTGAAATCGCACAGTGCGTTGCTGTCTAATGTTGAAGAGCAGTTGCTAGTAATGCCGCGTGATGATAGATCAGCGACGTTGAATGATGATGCGCTATGACCCACATTGGTTAATGAGACAGTATTGGAGGTAGCGTCCAATTGTGATGTGGTGATCTGTGCTGCGTTGATCGCTGCACAGCTAAAGGCGGAGTCATTGCCATCGCTGAGTATTGTTGTGCTACCAATTGGCAAATCTGTATTTATCGGGGCATGTGCTTCACTCACTGGTGCGCGTGTACCCAGTTGACCGGCATCATTAAGGCCCCAGCATTGTGTGCGCCCGTTGGCGTTGATTGCGCAGGTGTGAGAATTTACCGCGCTAATGGCCTTGACGCCAGTTGATAATGTATCAACATTTTGCGGGGTGGGGTTTATATTTGATGCGCTTTGTATGCCTAATTGACCGTGGGTGTTATCGCCCCAGCATTTCATATCGCCATTGGTGATCGCGCAAGTGTGTTGTGTACCCATGCTTATAGCGGAAACACCGGTTGTGAGTCCTTGCACTTGTGTGGGTATTAAGCGCTTAGTGGTTGTGCTATCGCCAACTTGGCCGTAGGTGTTTGCACCCCAGCATTCCAAATCGCCATTGTGTATAAAGCCCCCTTTACTAATGATGGCGCACGTGGTGCGAGCTCCAGCTGCAATGGCAGTGGCTTTAGGGTGATTGCCACCAATATTGGCTACAAAAGTAGGGGTTTTCTGCGATTCGATTGAGTTGTTACCCAGTTGTCCGTTGATACCGGCGCCCCAGCATTTTATTTGCCCTGACTTAAGTAGCGCGCATACATGCATATAGCCTGAAGCGATACGTGTAACGCCGGAACTTAAGCCGCTAACGTTAGTGGGTATGTAGCGATTGGATCGTGTGCCATCACCCAGTTGCCACAATTGATTGTGCCCCCAGCATTTTACGCCACCGGAGTTGAGTAGTGCGCATGTGCTGTTTCTGCCAGCGGCAATATCAATAACGCCGGATGTTAGGTTGTGAACTTGTACGGGCGTTAAGCTATTGGTAGCGCTGTCGTCACCTAATTGGCCATAAGTGTTTTGCCCCCAGCATTTTACCGCTCCCGATTGTAATAGTGCGCAGTTATGGTGGCGCCCAGAAGAAATCTTTACTACGCCATTGCCGAGTGCGTTGCTTACCTTAACGGGAAGGTTGGAATTGCTGCGTGTGCCATCGCCCAATTGGCCTTGATTGTTTAAGCCCCAGCATCGTGCATGGGCAGTGCGTGTTAGTGACAGTGCTGCTGTTTTTAATAGCTGCGCATGGTTATTGATGGGGGTGCCATCGGTGATGCTGTTGTTGCCAAGGTTGGTGATGTGCCCGTATTCAAAAGTTTGCGGGCTGATGTTTGTGGAGATGGTGTTGGGTATGGTGGTTGTCGGGCCAGCTTGATAAGCAATATCTAGTTTGGCGCAACCTTGGCCATCGCTGGGCAGGGTGAAGCCCAATGTGTTTGCGGCGGCTGTTATGCCGGATGTGTGTATGGCTATTGGGCGTAGATCACCGGCTGGTCCGTTTAAAGCAATGCCGGTATCGATAAACTGGTTATAGCTGAGGTCAAGTGTGCGGCCTATGCCTTCGCACTTGCCTGTTGTGGCGTTGGTGTGGTTATAAAATGTTACGCCAGTTATTTTAGTGTAGAGGTTGGGGGTATCAGCAAGGTTCCATTCTTCCGTTCGGCTCAGTGTGGTGGTGGGGGTTATAGTCCCAGCCACGCGCTGCGTGTGTTGTTTGTGATGAGCGGATTGAATAAAGTCCGTGGTGTGTGGTGGCGTCGTAGCTAACACATGGTTGCTTGCTATTAATAAGAGTAGCGGAATTGTTTTGCGCATCTATTGTCCTTGTGTGATGTTGAATGGTTGGGTTGAATGCTGAGCTGCGCAGTATGCAATCATGGTTTAATACATCAATCACCGGGGTGCTGCCTTGTTTTTGATTAGTGAGTTTCTGTGGCTGCAAAAAAACTTAAAGTAAATTCTCGCATTCAGTTGTCTGTGCGTTCTTTTCCTTTTACTTTTTTAAAAATTTTTATAGTGATCTTAATTTGTTTCGTCTATACTAAGTGCTTGCAGCACCTGGGGGGTGTTGCAGCGTCGTGCTAGCAGGGAGATTTTGACAGCTATGTCAAAGAAACCAGACAAGAATCTGATTGTCGCATTGGATATTGGAACAAGTAAAATAGCGGCACTGGTTGGGGAAGTAACGGAAGACAATCAAGTTGAGGTTATCGGCTTTGGGTCTCATCCGTCTCACGGACTTAAACGTGGTGTTGTGGTTAATATTGAATCAACCGTGAAATCCATTCAACGAGCAGTCGAAGAAGCTGAGCTTATGGCTGGCTGTGATATTAATATGGCATATACCGGCATTGCGGGTAGTCATGTTAAAAGCCTTAATTCACACGGTATTGTGGCGATTCGCGATCGTGAAGTGAATCAAACCGATGTTGAACGCGTGATTGATGCGGCAAAAGCGGTTGCCATTCCAGCTGATCAAAAAATACTCCATATTTTGCCGCAAGAATTTATTATTGATGCGCAAGAAGGTGTTCGCGAGCCCGTGGGTATGTCCGGCGTTCGGCTGGAAGCCAAAGTGCATATTGTGACTGGTGCGGTTAGTGCCGCGCAAAATATATCCAAGTGTGTGCGTCGTTGCGGTTTACAAGTCGGTGATGTGGTGTTGGAGCAATTAGCGTCCAGTCACTCTGTATTAAATGAAGATGAAAAAGAATTGGGTGTCTGCATGATCGATATCGGTGGTGGTACCACTGATATTGCGATCTTTACTGAAGGCTCGATTCGTCATACGGCTGTGATTCCGATTGCCGGTGATCACGTCACGAATGACGTTGCTGTTGCATTACGTACGCCATCTAAGTATGCCGAGCGCATTAAGATTAAGCACGGTTCTGTAGTGCCGCACAATGTGGAATCCGGTGAAACCATTCAAGTGCCAAGCGTATCTAAGCGGCCACCGAAAACGATTCACCGTAAAGCATTATGCCAGGTGATCGCGGCGCGTTATGAAGAATTATTTGCATTGATTGAAAACGAAATCCGTCGCAGTGGTTTCGAAGATTTTATTACAGCTGGTGTAGTGTTAACCGGTGGCGCTTCTAATGTGGAAGACGCTGTTGAATTAGCCGAGTCGGTATTTAAAATGCCGGTGAGATTAGGCGTGCCGCAAAACATTAGCGGTTTAGTGGATGTGAGAGAGAACCCAAGTTACGCAACCGGCGTGGGTTTGTTATTGCATGGAATGCAGCATACATCGTCCGGGCATCATTATGATGCTGACCAAGGCGCAAAAGGCTTATGGTCACGGATGAAAGGTTGGTTTCAAGGAAATTTTTAAAATTGGAGGAATGATCACATGTTTGAGTTAGGTGATGACACAGGCCATACAGCACAGATCATAGTCATCGGTATCGGTGGCGGTGGTGGTAATGCTATCGAACACATGATGTTGGAAAACGTAGAAGGCGTAAAGTTTGTTGCCTGTAATACTGATGCTCAAGCGTTGGAGCGTTCCAGTGCTGAAACAGTTATTCAATTAGGCAGTGAAGTGACTAAAGGGTTAGGCGCAGGTGCCAATCCGGAAGTCGGTCGTCAATCAGCTGAAGAAAATCGTGAGCGTATCAAAGAAGTTATCAGCGGTGCTGATATGATCTTTATTACGGCTGGCATGGGTGGTGGTACCGGTACAGGTGCTGCGCCAATTGTTGCTGAGATTGCAAAAGAAATGGGAATTTTAACCGTTGCCGTTGTTACCAAGCCTTTTGTTTTTGAAGGCCGTAAAAGAATGGAAGTGGCAGATAAAGGTATTAAAGCATTAACAGAGCACGTTGATTCTTTAATTACGATTCCAAATAATAAATTGCTGAGTGTGTTAGGTAAAAATATTACCTTATTAAATGCCTTTAAAGCAGCGAATAATGTGTTATTAGGTGCGGTGCAAGGTATCGCGGATTTGATTACACGCCCAGGTTTGATCAACGTCGATTTCGCCGATGTGCGTACAGTTATGTCGGAAATGGGTATGGCGATGATGGGTACCGGTGTTAGCAGCGGTGAAAATCGTGCTCGTGAAGCAGCTGAAGCAGCCATTAGTAGTCCGTTGTTGGAAGATGTCGACTTTACTGGCGCACGTGGTGTGTTGGTTAACTTGACTGCCGGTATGGATATGTCGATCGGTGAATTTGAAGCGGTGGGTGATGCGATTAAATCGTTCACTTCTGAAAATGCGACGGTGGTTGTTGGTACCGTTATTGATCCAGAAATGACAGACGAATTGCGCGTTACTGTGGTAGTGACGGGTTTAGGTCGTCCAGGCACAGTGAGTACAGAAACTGCAGCTGTGCATGAGCGTGCTGCAAAACATGTGAAAAGCGATGGTACGCTAAATTACCAACAGCTTGATAGGCCAACCTATCAACGCAACCAAACCCCCCCTCGTAAAGCGGCTGAAGTTGAAGACAGTAAGGACATTGAGTATCTCGATATTCCAGCGTTCTTGCGTCGGCAAGAAGGAGAAGAATAGGCTTAATAGCCTATGGATGGGCTGTAGTAACCAACAGTTTTGTTTCAGCTGTTAACAAAGGCTGGCTTATACTGGCTGCTGGTGCTACAATTCGCAAATTTTACTAATGAATGGCGATTACGCTTATGATTTTACAAAGAACGCTTGCTAATGAGATCCGGGCCACCGGCGTAGGCGTACACACCGGCGAGATGGTACATATGACGTTGTTGCCAGCAGCGCCGAATACCGGCATTGTTTTTCGTCGTGTGGATTTAGACCCTGTGCTTGATATCCCAGCACGTGCAGAATACATTGGTGATACCAGTTTATGTACTTGTTTAACCAAAGACGGCGAGCGCGTCGGTACGGTTGAGCATTTATTGTCTGCTATGGCAGGTGTTGGTATCGATAATGCTATCGTAGAAATTAATGCACCCGAAATTCCGATTATGGATGGCAGCTCAGGACCGTTTGTATTCTTATTACAATCAGCCGGTATTGAAGAGCAAACGGCATTGAAGAAGTTTTTGCGTATTAAAAAGCCAGTTTGTGTCGAAGATGGTGATAAATCAGCGCAATTAGATCCTTACGATGGCTTTAAAGTTGGTTTTAAAATTGATTTTGATCATCCAGTGTTCGATCAAGCCAATCAATTTGCCGAATTAGATTTTTCATCAGCCTCTTATGTGCGTGAAGTGTCACGTGCCCGTACGTTTGGTTTCCTTTCAGACTTTGAATACCTGCGTAATAACAATTTAGCGCTAGGTGCTAGTCTTGATAATGCGATTGCACTCGATGAATTTAAAATCTTGAACCAAGACGGTCTGCGTTATAACGATGAATTCGTTAAACATAAGATCCTTGATGTGATTGGTGATCTTTATTTGCTCGGTTACAGTGTGATCGGTGCATTTTCTGGCCATAAATCAGGCCATGCATTGAACAGCAAATTGCTGCATCAAGTGTTGGCTGATGAATCAGCTTATGAGTTGATTACTTTTGAGGATAAAGAGGCGGAGACTCCGATTCAATTTGCGCCTCCTTTGGTTCAAGCCGCTGCTTAAGAATGCCATATTTGGTGTATCTTGAATGAAAATCATTTCCTCGAAATCCTCAGGTATTCGTTATACATTCCGGTTTCTAGGAAATGATTTTCGTCCAATCTACACTCAAATCTAACGCTCTTAAGTACAGCGCCTAGTTGTAAATGCTGCACGGATACCTGTCGTTCCAGGACTTGAGTTTGTCATCCCGGACTTGGAGGTTTGTCATCCCGGACTTGGGGGTTTGTCATCCCGGACTTGGAGGTTTGTCATCCCGGACTTGGAGGTTTGTCATCCCGGACTTGATCCGGGATCCAGTCTTACAGAAATATCTTCCGACAAATCCTCCCATAATGGATTAATACTCTCAATTAAATCCAGTTTCCATTCTCGTTTCCATTTTTTTAATTGTTTTTCTCTGTGGATGGCACGATAGATATCATTAAAGCATTCATAATAGACTAAGCGACTAATATCATATTTTTCCGTAAAGCCCTTTATGATTTTACTTTTATGCAGGTAGGCTCGTTGCAATAATTGGCTGGTAACGCCAGTATAAAGAGTGCCGTTTCTTTTGTTCGTTAATATGTAGACATAGTATGTGTGCATGTAGATAACAATAATCGATGTGGTTTGTTTGTAAATACCGTGTTTGACTGGATCCCGGCTCGGGGGCCGGGATGACAGGTCGTGTGCCGGGATGGCAGGTCGTGTGCCGGGATGGCAGGCCCGGGTGGATGACATTCCGCATTACTCACCATATAATGCGCATCGAATATACATATATTAAGGTGTGATGATGGAAGGGCAGCTAAAACCAGATAATACTGAAAAAAATCAAAGTGTCATTATTGAGAAAAATGATCGCAAAGCTAAAAAGGGAAAAGTGCGACGTGGATTTATATATACAACGTTTTCATTGATAGCTGATTTTGCTATTAGCTTGTTTACGTCTTAATATTATTTCTAGATGACAGGTCGTATGCTGTGATGACAGATACCTTTCATCCAAGTCTTGCGCTGGGAGCCAGGGGTTTCTCTTCCGTTCTGTGATCTACAAGCGATATTTCAGTATCGGCTAGACATGCTTTTCGTTTTGATGATGGGCTAGCAAAAACACGAAGACGTGGTTTTTTTTCTTGCGCCCATGATGTCATTGATTGTTTTATTTCTTCTCTGCGATCAGTGGTATTGGATACAGTGAGCATGGTATCAACTAATGAGCGAGTTAAGTTTCTGAGTGCGGTTTTATCAATATCGGATAATGGTTGACTGGCATATCGATGCAGTGCCGCCAGTATATTCTGATTAAAAGGTTCAAACACTATCGATAATGTTATTGCATCTATCTCACTATCAAGCTCTGCTGATAGCAGTAATGATATCGCTTGTTGCATTTGGCCGTTGGTTAGAAATGCAGGAACAAATTCAATGGCGATTTCAAAAAGTTTTGTTGTTTGAGTGGCAAAGTTTTTATCAGTAGTGATTTTATCATAGGTCTCTTTAGTCAATAAGGTTCCATCGTGTGCATAGACGAGGCTGATTGCAGCTCTGGTATGTGGTCGATGCAGAATTTTTTCAGTTTCATAACCTGCTTTGATACAAGTATCTATGGCTTGCAGATAGGCGGCTAAATTTCTGGTTGGTATGGTTCTGCGCATAGCTGCTTTTATTGTATATACGTCAGCAAGTAATAATTGCATTTCAGTGCGACCACGTAATAATTCACCTTGTTGTTGTAATTTTTTAGCGACTAATAAAATATCACTGCAGTCGTGTTTTGATAAATGACGCGTTTTTTTAAGTAGTCGCTGTGTATGGCTACGCAATAAAGCGAGTACAGCAATTTGTTGTGCCGGTGTCCAATCGCCTGGCTGTTTTATCAGTTGCAACAGCACTGTTTTGAGTGGTGGAGTGGATGGTTGGACGTGATCTCCTGGCCGAGTAAATACTGTGGCAAAATATAATTTCATGTTATCAATGGTCATATCAATAGAGTCTGAGGCGCCAGGTGATATGCGGCGATTTGACGAGATATATGAATAAGTAGTATTGGCAAAGCCATAACTGTCTCGTTCAGGCAGTAGTTCGCCTGCTGCTTTAAAAAGCGCAGGCTTGAAGTCTTCGTTTGTGTTTACAAATAAATTATCTTCCGGTGTGTGGCCTCGTACGTCATAGTGGCTTTGTAGTCTAAAAGTTTGCATTGCCTCATACAATGATCGCCCGTTGTCATAATGGCGTTCCGTAATCATTTCTAGTGATTCGGCACAATGCGTTTGTATATAGGCCAGTGTTTGTTGATCGATCGAGCTGTTATAATCAGTTTCTGATGCGTGATTAAATGCTGCGATTGTTTCAGCTGGAAATGATGTGTTAGAACAAAATACCGTAACCTCACCACCTTGTACGCTGTCAGCATGCAATAAGCCAAATTTTTGATGGCTGCGGGTAATGATTAGATTCAATAAACCATCATCGATCAGTTTTCTGTATTCTGGACATAATGCTAAGGTGCCACCTTTGTTTGCCGTGGCGTCAACAACAATGGAGATGGGTGTTTCTTTAGGGTATCCGTGGGCAGCGAAAATATCAGACAGTGCCTCATTCAGTGGTTGCATCGTATAGATGCTGTTATCACCTATTAATGGCGAGAGGTTAGCGAGGTAAATATCTGATGCATAATATGCTCGCCTGAGCGGATTGTTATTATAGTAAGGTGCAAATTCAAAATACAAAGGTGAAGTGGCTTGTGAGCTCGGCGGGCTATGGCGTGTTCCTAGCATTTTATGTGCCAAGTCAAAACCAATGGCAAAAGCGGTGGCGCCGCTATTGGTTAATGTGCTTATGCACTTGAGGTTTTCGTGTGCGTTAAATTCTTCATCGTCATAGCCAAGCTGCTGTTTTGCTACCAGAATATTTTGTGTAACCATTTGCAGGAAGGGTGTGGTGGGTGCTTTGTAGGCAATATTTTCTGCGGACTGTAACGCGAATTCATGCAGCACTAAATAAATTGCGTAGGACATCGATTTATAGTTCATCTTTTTAGCTTGTAATAGTGCGGGTAATGCGGCTTCCAATCTGCCGATGGATTGCTGTTGATCGTGGAATCTGTCAGGTAAATTGATGATCAGTTGGTGCAATGCCAGCAGTAAAGGATGTGTTGGTAGGCTTTCATCGAGTGATAATAGCCGCAGTTGCTTCACCAGTGGGCTGTGTTTAAAGTCATGTACTGTGCGAACAGCGTTATAGTCTCCTGACTTGCATTCAGCGTGAGGCGTTGGTGCATATGCGCTGGTAGCAATGTCCCACTGCGATGCTTGTAGGCCCAGTCTGAATAAGGCTTCTGTGCTGGGGCTGTCATGGTGATAGCGTTCGCTAGGGCAGCTGATAACGACTATTCGATCGTCTTCATATACGGTAGTGCTGTATTCGGTCAGTCTGCACCTAGCCAGCACTTTTTCGGGTGGGATATGTGCTGATTTTCGAATGGGGATATAGGCTTGACCTTCAGCAGGTGTAATGCCTTGGCTTGCTAATAGTTTAGCCAGTAGTGTTGCTTGATAGTGTTCACTCCAGAGTACATTGTCGCGATGATAATCAGCGACATTTGCTGCCTCAGGGTGGAGTAAAGGGAAATCACCCGGGCTAGTAGTGGCAATAGTTCGGCCCGCCATGGCGTGATGCAGGCTGTCGGGAAAATTACTGGTATAGGTAGTATGGCCGTTTTTGGTGAGCGCATTACGCAGTCGCGACAATTGCCAGGCGTGTTGAATTCTTGCTGCGGATACGTCTTGTGCGGTTGCTGGGGTGTCGCCTATAGGTAAACTGTCTTCACTGGCTTTGGTTTCGCCACCATCAGTTGCAGCAACTGCGCCATCAATTCGGCGGCCTGCTGTTTCTGCCAAAGTTTTCTCAATGACTTTGGCGGCTGTTGTAAGAAATCTTAGCTCAAATACATCACGCATCAGTACATACATAAACTCAATTTATAGTACTTTTATTCTATAATAATGGTATTAAAGCATTATTAGCTTTTAATCGATATGCATGTGTTTTGGTGGTGGGGAATGAGCTAAATCACTAAAATTCAAATAAAATCAATATGTTATTATTTATTGGTTTCTTGATGTTATTTCCGAGATGTTATAGTCAGCTCAGGATGGCAAGCTAGCGCACTTTAATTTCGAGCTGTTGAATAAAGTACCACTGCTGGTGAAAATGCAGACGATTAATGATGTCGCGTTGTTGGTAGCGGATCTTGGTCGCCCAGGTGGCGTTATCGGCGGCAATAACGGCGGTGCGTTCTTGGATATTCATCACTTGGCAGTGTTGATTGAGTGGCGGCTCTAGTATTTCACGTAACAGCGCATCCAGCTGCTGTATACGTTTTGCCTTGTTCAGCAGCCACGACAGTCTGGTCTTAGGTTTATCTAAGATCTCGTCGAGCGACTGTGGGTCTTTAATTGTGTCTTTAATAGTATTTTGCATTGGCTTGAATCTATGAGAAAATGCCCGTTCCACCGTGTTTAACCAATGGTAACTGAAGAGACATATGCTGAGCAAGATGTTAAAGAAAGTATTTGGTAGTCGCAACGAGCGATTGTTACGTCAATTTCGTAAACAAGTACAGCGCATAAATGCGTTGGAAGCTGATATGCAGGCATTGTCTGATGATGACCTAAAAGCGAAAACAGCAGAATTTAAGCAGCGCTTATCTAACGGTGAAACCTTGGATAATATATTGCCTGAGGCATTTGCTGTCGTGCGTGAAGTCAGTCAACGTACTTTGGGCATGCGTCACTTTGATGTGCAGCTGATTGGTGGCATGGTATTGCACTACGGCAAAGCAGCTGAGATGCGTACCGGTGAAGGTAAAACCTTGATGTCCACATTGCCTGTGTATCTTAATGCGTTAAGTGGCAAAGGCGTGCATTTGGTGACAGTCAACGACTACTTGGCTAAGCGTGATGCGGAATGGATGATGCCGATTTATGACTTCCTTGGTATTTCAGTGGGTATTAACTTAACCAGTATGGATCATGCCGCTAAGCAAGAAGCCTATGCCGCAGATGTGACTTACGGCACCAATAATGAATTTGGTTTTGATTATTTGCGCGACAACATGGCATTTAGCCAAGAGCAATTAGTGCAGCGCCCATTAAACTTTGCGGTAATCGATGAGGTTGATTCGATTTTAATTGATGAGGCGAGAACGCCGTTGATTATTTCCGGGCAAGTCGATGAAATGTCCGATTTATATGAAAAAATTAATAAGCTGGTACCAACATTAAAGCGTCAAATGGAAGAAGACGATGTGACTGGTGAAAAACAAATCGCAGATGAAGCGCGCGGTGATTTTTATGCGGATGAAAAAACCAAGCAAGCGCATTTAACCGAGCAAGGTCATCAAAAAGTTGAAGAATTGATGTTAGCCAATGGGTTAATGAAGCAAGGCTCGAGTTTATATGATTTTAGTAACGTTACTTTAATGCATTATCTCAGTGCCTCTATGCGTGCACATAATTTATTTCATCGTGACGTCGATTACGTGGTTAAAAATAATGAGGTAGTGATTGTCGATGAGCACACCGGTCGCTTGATGGATGGCCGTCGTTGGTCGGATGGTTTGCATCAAGCCGTTGAAGCCAAAGAAGGCGTGCAAGTGCAGATGGAAAACCAAACCTTGGCGACGATTACGTTCCAAAATTATTTCCGCTTATATAATAAGCTATCAGGTATGACTGGTACGGCGGATACCGAAGCATTTGAGTTACAGAAAATTTACGGTTTGGAAGTGGCGGTAGTGCCAACCAATAAGCCGATGGTGCGTGATGATCGTACCGATCAAATCTTTTTAAATAACGGCGATAAGTATAAAGCAATTATTGAAGAAATTAGCCAATGCCGTGATAAAGGCCAACCGGTATTGGTAGGTACCGCGTCGGTGGAGTCATCTGAAATCGTTTCGCAATTATTAAATAAAGCAAAGCTAAAGCACGAAGTGTTAAATGCGAAAAATCACGAGCGTGAAGCCAAGATTATTGCGCAAGCGGGTCGCCCGGGTGCGATTACAGTAGCAACCAATATGGCGGGTCGTGGTACTGATATTGTATTGGGCGGTAGTGTTGAAAGTGAAATTGCTGAATTACCTGAAGATGCGACAGAAGAACAAAAAAATAAATTGCGTGAAGAGTGGCAAAAGGTCCATGCCCAAGTGATTGCAGCCGGTGGTTTGCATGTTTGTGGTACCGAGCGTAATGAATCACGTCGGATTGATAATCAGTTGCGTGGTCGTTCGGGGCGACAAGGTGATCCAGGGTCATCACAATTTTATTTGTCATTGGATGATAATTTGTTACGAATTTTTGCTGCAGATCGTATGCGTGCGATTATGACTAAGCTGGGTGTTAAGCAAGGTGAAATGATTCAACATAAATGGTTAAACAGTGCGATTGAAAATGCACAGCGCCGTGTTGAAGGCATGAACTTTGATATGCGTAAACAATTATTGGAATACGATGATGTCGCTAATGATCAACGTAAAGTGGTGTATAACCAGCGTCGCCAGTTAATGGAGGCCGATTCAGTTGAAGACATTATTGCGAATATGCGTAAAGTGGCGGTTGAAGATATGGTCAATGCTTGCATGCCGGAACAAAGCATGGCGGAAGAGTGGGATATTGGCGGTTTAACCCAGCAGTTAAAGGATGAGTTTTCTCTCGAGTTGCCCATTCAGAAATGGCTAGACGAAGAAGAGAACTGTAATGAAGAAGTGATACATCAGCGTGTGTTTGAGGCGGTAGATAAAGCTTATTATGCTAAAGAAGCAGAGCTTGACGATCCGGCCGTGTTGCGTGATATTGAAAAGTCACTAGTGCTTCAAGTAATTGATAACCACTGGCGTGATCATTTGGCGGCGATGGATCACTTACGTAAAGGTATTCACTTGCGTGGTTTTGCGCAAAAAAATCCAGCGCAAGAATATAAGCGTGAATCGTTTGATATGTTTGGTGAGCTGTTATCAAAAATTAAATATGAAGTGGTCGCTACGTTAGCGCGTGTGCAGTTCTCTAATGAGCCGCCACCGATTGAGCAGCCAACCATGACGTTAAACTATCAGCATGATGATATGGCGTTACGTCAACCTGAGCCTGCCGCTATCGGTGGTTTTGAGGTGGATGATGAAGGTGGTGAGCAACAAACCAAACCGTTTGTGCGTGACGCACCTAAAGTGGGTCGTAATGATCCGTGCCCCTGTGGTTCAGGTAAGAAGTATAAGCAGTGCCATGGGGCTTTAAGTTAAGTTCTGGGATTATCTGCGCTGTTTTTTGTGGGTCTGTGTATCGCCAGATGTATCAACTGCTTCTTTAGCTGATGATTCAGCTGATGACGGAGGTGCTATTGGAGGCACAGTTGCAAATATACTTGGGATGACGGGCCGTAGTTTGCGCGGTTTGCGCGGTTTGCGCGGTTTGCGATGGGCGACAGACCAGCTGACTTTTGGCGCTGCTGATGCACTTCTGGCTTGGTCTGCACCCACATCTCTTTTTTGCCCTCTTTTCGCCGCGGCACTAACACCTTTCGCACCACCGGCTCTCGTGGGTGGTGATGGAGTCATGCCTGATGTCAATGGGCTGCTGCCAATGGGTGGCTGCGCTGGTTTTTTGCGCTGTGGTAGACCTTTCATGCTGGGGGTAGGATTCGCGAGGTCACTTTTTTTTGCGTCCTCCATTGAGGCTTTGACTATTTGGTATTTTGTGTGGATAGCACTAAAAGTCGTTTCTTGCGATGTTTGAAACTTGATGGTAGCTCCGTTGCTTATGTTTTTGCCGATGAGCAAGCGGCCAGCTAAAGCAACAATGAGGCTATTATCCGTTAATACCCTATTATTGATCGCTAAGCCGGCACCAGCGCCACCCGTTTTGCTGGCATCCCCTGTTTTTGTAGAGGCAATGCGGGCAACGTCATCCGTTGGGATGGCGCTGTAATCGCAAAATCCGCTGTCATCGCATTGTGCTAATATTTTTGGATCAGTAATGCCTTCACCGTTATCAATAATCAGTGTTTCATTGTTATCAAGTACAATGGTTGCTGTCGTAGCATGAGCATCCACACAGTTTTTTATCAGTTCGGGCATGGCTAGGCAAGCCAGTAATGCTGAAGCGGGGAAATTTTCGGCGCTGAATTTTAGTTGTTCATAGTTAGCGCTATCGTCTTTTAGTAATGTTTTTGCGATAGCATCTTGCGCTTGTCTGGCCAATTGTAAATACGGCAAGGAGGGTATCTCAGAAAACGTTAGAGCCAAATGAAGTTCACCTTCAAAGTATTGCTGTTGTTGTTTGGCTGTAGTAAGTGCTAAGTATCTTTCGTCCTTCTTAAGTTCTTCTCTGGTGGTATCTTTGATGACTTGTATAGCCGCACCATGCTCGGCTTTAAGCGTAGCATAGGGTGTTAAATCAATCTGAATTTCGGGTGCGGCTCGTGACATACTTTCTACCTAGGCAATTATACAATTTATATCTATGTGTTATGAGGATTATATATTATGCGCATTAAGGCAGTATTAAGTCATGCGAGAGTAAAACCCACATAAATTCAAACGAGTAAGTGGCAGTCGTTGACATTAGGCCTGTTTATTGTCACCCTTCAGCTCTTTTAGATTGAGGTGTATATATGAATCAAATACCTGTAGCCGTAGGCGTTGTTATGAATAGTGAGCAGCAAGTGTTAATGACACAGCGCCCTGATGATAAAGATTATGCTGGCTTTTGGGAATTTCCCGGTGGAAAAGTCGAAAGCGGTGAGACGTCGTATCAGGCATTATGCCGTGAGTTCAAAGAAGAAATCGCTATTGATGTAGAGCACGCCGAACCACTGATCAACTTGCAACATGAATATAAAAACTATGCAGTTGAGTTGCATGTGTGGTTAATCACGCAATACGCTGGCGAACTACAGGCAATGGAAAACCAAGCGATGCAGTGGGTGGCGCTGAGTGACATTGATAGCTATCAAGTGTTAGAGGCGAATCATGAGATCATTGAAGCATTAAAGCTTGCAGCACGTTAAGCTCAATTCAAACGGTGCTTTATACGGTTGACTGGGTGTGCCAGCCATATAGTCCATTTGCATAAAGCGTACCGACAAATGATGCTTGCCAACACTAATTTCGGGGTAGACATCGAGAGGTGTGGGTAAGTTAATGCGGACCAATTGGCAGGGTAGATTAGGGTCTAGCGCCTGATGATGAAAGCCGTCGCTGACCACCACTTTTTTGCTGGGTGTGCTTTCACGAGTTAATTGCAATATTAACTCGACTGATTGTTTGATAACCCGAAACTCACCGACCCATTGCTTTAAATGTGCTACGCGAACATCAGCAGGTTTGCTGCGCCATAAGGCATAAGCTGGTACTGAAAATGGGCATAAGCCAGCTGGGTTATTAATGTGGCTATAGACTTGGTTTAAGAAAGGGTGTCGCCGTATGTTTTCACCAATCTTGCAGTGTGTATTGTGTAACTGATTGAGCAGGCTATCGAGCTGGCCGAGTATGTCATACAGCTGGGCTTTGTTCACCTGAGGAAATTGTTCCAGTTGTGCCAATGTGGTGACTTGTTGGCTGAGCGCCTGAGTAATTTTTGATTTCAAATCCGGCCGATCGATGGCAGTGAGTAGCTTCATCAGTGATTGCATCGCCATTTGATCTTCACTGTATTGCACGTGTGCTACTGCCGCATCGAACTGGTTAAATAAATATTCAAGCCGCAAGCATAAACGAATGGTTTCATTTAATGGTTGCTCATAAACAATGCAGTCTGTCGTGCAGGCAGTTTGAAAACGGATGGTGCTGTTCACTTCAGTCATTCGGGTTGCTCCTTTATGTCATGTTATCATACCGTGTGAACCTAAGGTATAATATACACACCGATTAAGAAAAGAGCATTCCATGGGTCGTCATCTGGTTATTTATATTATTGCATCGTCTGAGCAAGCTTGTTCGGATATTAGGCTGCTATTAGGTGAACTGCCTAAAGAGTGGGATTGGCATATTATGCTGGGCGTTGATGATGCTAAGACGCAGGCAGCTATTGCTGAGATAAAGCCGACGTGTATTATGATGAGCTATTCACTGGTTGAGCAAAGTGCAATTGATTGGATTACAAATTTTAATCGCACGTATCCTGAGCGTTTTACGCCGATGGTGGTGATTACCGACACAGATCAACAAGCAGAAGCGGTCACCTCGCTCGGCCATCACCCCAGCGCATTTTTCCCACGAGCAGCCGATAATGCATTACATTTGCGTCAGACTATAAAAAATATTATTGAAACATCTCAGTTGATGGCAGATACCGCGCATCAAACACACCAATTAACTTATCAACGCGATACCGATTTTTTGACTGAATTGCATTCGCGTGCGGCATTTGAATATGAGCTCAGCCGCATTTTAGATGCTTATGAAAAATCGGATGATGAGCCTATTTTTGCGGTGCTGTTAGTTGACTTAGATGATTTTAAAGAGGTCAATGGCACCTTGGGCCATGTTGCTGGTGATAACCTGATCCAGCAAGCAGGCGAGCGCATTGCAAGCTTAATGCGTGAAAATGATTTCTTATCTCGACCTGGTGGTGATGAGTTTGTGATTATAATGAAAGAATTGCCATCAAACCAAGCAGCTGGCCACAAGGCGGAAGAGTTAGCGGCGTTATTTGAAAAGCCATTCCAAATCAACAGCCATGAAGTGCGTATCACGGTAAGTATTGGTGTGGTGTGCTACCCAATAGCCGGTACCTCGTTAGCAGAACTAATGAGTCATGTGGATATCGCCATGTATCGTGCTAAAAAAGAAGGTGGTAATGGCTGGCGGTATTATACGGAGTCAGTCAATAAAGCATTTTATGCAGATTTGCGTTTAGAGAATGCTATGCGATTAGCGATACAAAATGATGAGTTGTTTTTGTTATACCAACCGCAATATCGTTTAATGGATCGTGAATTGGCGGGCGCTGAAGTGTTAATGCGATGGGATCGACCGAATGTGGGAATTGTGAGCCCAACAGAATTTATTCCGTTAGCAGAACAGAGCGGTATGATCCATGCTATGGGGCACTGGTTAATCGAAGCGGTGTTTCAAAATATTGTATCTGCTGAGTTTTCAAGCAGCACTTGTAAGCTAGTGATTAATTTGTCAGCTAAGCAGCTGGAAGCAGAGGGCTTTGCTGTGGTTGTTAAGCAGTTAATGGAGAAGTACAGCGTATCAGCAAAGCAGTTCAGTTTTGAGCTAACTGAAAGTGCGTTGATGATGGGGGCATTAATTGAGAAAAATTTATTTATGTTGGCTGATTATGGTATTCAATTTGCGATTGATGATTTTGGTACCGGTTATTCATCATTAAGCTATTTGCGTACATTGCCGGTTGATACCATTAAAATTGATCGTTCGTTTATTACGGATGTTACAACTAATGTCAATGATGCGCGTTTGGTTAAGTCAATTTTAGCCATGGCTGCGAATATGCAGCTCAAGGTCATTGCTGAAGGCATAGAAACTGAAGAGCAAACAGAGTTTCTGCAAAAAAACCACTGCGACATTGTGCAGGGTTATTATTTTAGTCGTCCACTATCGGCGGAAGACTTTGCTGAGTTAGTAACCCAAAGCTAAACCGTCTGGTCGACGGTTGTCATTAGCACCATAAAAAATACCGTCATCCACCGTTAGTGCGGCAACTTGCCCCCAATATTTTTCAAATGTGGATTCCTAGGAATTGACAAGTGTTAAGTATTTTTTATTAAGCTCGGCCACTTTTTGCTTTAACTGTTCTAAAGTGCCGTTGTTATGTATAACATCATCTGCAATCGCAAGGCGATGCTCTGTTTTGGCTTGTTGGTTAATGATTTCTAAAGCTTGTTTGCTGCTGACGTGGTCACGTTTTATGGTACGTTTAAGTTGATTTTCATGTGCGGTGTCTACCACTAATATGCGATCAACATAATTAATGCCACTGGCTTCAGCGAGCAATGGTACAACAACAATACAATAGGGTGATTTTACGTCAGCAATAGCATTGATAATACGCTGGCGAATACGTGGGTGAAGGTATTCTTCTAACCACGCTTTTGCCGCAGGGTCACTGAATATTTTTTTGCGCACAAAACGACGGTTGAGGCTGCCATCTTCATGTAAGCTTTTGGCGCCAAAATAGTCGCCTATGCATTCGAGGTGCGGTGAATCTTTATCGGTAAGTTGGTGCGCAATGACATCGGCATCAATGACTTCAATACCAAGTTCGGTGAAAAAATTTGAAACGGCAGTTTTACCGCTGCTGATTCCGCCAGTTAATCCTACTGCTAACATGATGTGTAGACCCTATATATAAAACTGTATAATCATTTGCATGATGTCCGTTCCCCAGAGCAGGCTAACCCAACCTGCAATTGCGAGAAATGGCCCGAAGGGTAATGGGGTGTCGCGTTGCATACGCTTGTTGCATAGCAGGATAATGCTAATTAATAAGCTTGCGACACTAGCTAGCACTAAAATAATAGGAAGCTGCGTTGGGCCTACCCAAGCACCAAACATTGCCAGCATTTTAAAATCACCGTGCCCCATGCCTTCTTTTTTGCGGATGATATAAAACGCTTTAGCAATAATCCATAGAATAAGGTAGCCAACAACGGCACCAACGATGCTATCGATTGGCCCGATGTTACCATAGCCGCAGGAAAAAACTAGTCCTAACCAGAGCAGTACATAGGTGAAGTTGTCAGGAATAAATTGGTGGTCGATATCAATGGCAGATTGTGCGATGAGCCCCCAGGTCAGAATAACACTGAATAATGCGAGGTAAGTGCTGCCAAACTGCCAAACAACCAGAGCTGACAAAATAGCGGTAAGTGCTTCGATAAGCGGGTAGCGCCAACTGATTTTAGCTTTGCAGTGTGAGCAGCGCGCACGCAATATAAGAAAGCTGATGATAGGAATATTTTGCCAAGCGCTAATCGGGTGATTGCATTGCGGGCAGTGTGAACGTGGTTTGCACAAATCAAAATCGGAGGTGTCGGGTGTGTAGGGCGTTTCATTTAAATAACACTCCGCTTCACGTTTCCATTGCTTAGCAAGCATTTTTGGGTAGCGGTAGATGACGACATTTAAAAAACTACCCACCGCTAAGCTGATCAATACGGTATAGATATAGACGTAGGGCGAGGTCAGTAGATAACTGTAAGTGTTGTCCATTACATGATATTCCCAAGGTTAAAAATTGGCATATACATGGCCATTACTAAGCCGCCAACGATTACTGCTAATAATAACATAATCATTGGTTCAAGCCACTGACTAACTATTGTGCTGAACTGTTGCACTTGTTGTTGATAGTGTTTGGCGAGTTGTTGACAAATTTGGCTGAGTTGTCCGGTGGACTCGCCGAGTTGGATCATTTGACTGTCAAATGGTGATAGAACAGCAATGGTTTGTAATTGACTGGCTATTGATTGACCTTGTTGGATACCAGTAATTAATTGAGATAAGGATTGTTTCAAGTATAAATTGCTAAGGCTGTTGTTGGCGGTGAAAAGCGTTTGGTCAATGCTGATACCAGCGTTGCTCAGTAGGCTAATTAGGCTGTACCAGCGTGATAGATTAACCATCAGTATCAGGTCAGAAACAAACGGTAGTTTAATGAGCGCTGTATGAATCAGAATGGCAAATCGTTTAGATTTTTGTATGCCTATAAATAGCATTATTATGGGTAGCGTAATGCAGAGTAAAATCCTTAGACCATGATGTTGGACTTGATAAGAGGTATTTAATGCTAGTTGTGTAATATAGGGCAGTGGTGCATTCAGTTGTTGATAGATGTTTTTAAATTGAGGAATCACAAAAATTAATAGTGCGATGGTAATCAACAGTGCAATGGATAGCACCATACAGGGATAAAATAGCGCTTTTTTAATATTTTTTTTAATGGTTTGTTGTTGTGTCAATTGTTGGCTTATCTGTTGTAGGACTTTACCCAAGTCACCTTGGGATTCTCCAGCAGCAATATAGCTAGGCATCCACGATGGCTTTAAATTTTTTATTTGTTGTAGAGCATAGCTGAGTGGATGTCCTTGGTTAATGCAGGTAAGGCAATGCTGATTGACTTTATACAATTTTTTATTTTTAGATTGGCTTAGTAATAATGTGAAAGTTTGATTGAGTGCTAAGCCACTTTGCAGTCCATAGTGCCATTGGTCTATCAGTCGAATTAGTAGTTGGCTATTGAGTTTAGATTTCATGGCTAATGACCCGTGAAATTTCTGCCTGGTCGGTAATGCCGCGATGAATAAAGTGTTCGGCCGTTTGTTGCAGTGTTTGCATGCCCAGCTTCTCCGCATGCAGTTGTAAGTTATGTTTGTCTAGTGTGCTATTGATGGTGTAATTACAAAACGATTCGTTAATAGGTAGCACTTCAAATATGCCTTGTCGTCCGGTGTAACCTTGGTGGCAATGCTGGCAGTGTAGTTGTTGATTGCTGCATGCGGGGCACAGTTTACGTATGAGCCGTTGCGCAATAATAAGTTTCGTCGTGTTTAAAATATGATGCAGGGGAATATCCATTTGCTGTAAACGAATTAAGGTTTCTACGCAGCTATTAGTATGTAATGTGCTTAAGACTAGGTGGCCGGTCTGTGCTGCTTTTATAGCTGTGCTAGCAGTTTCATGATCACGAATTTCGCCAATCATGATGATGTCAGGGTCTTGGCGTAATAATGTGCGCAGCAGTGTACTAAAATCCAAGCCGATTTGTATTTGTGTGTTGATTTGATTTAAATAAGGCAACTCGATTTCAATTGGGTTTTCAATTGTGCAGATATTTTTATGTGGGTCATTTAAATAATCCAGTAGTGCGTACAATGTGTTGGTTTTACCGCTGCCGGTTGGGCCGGTCACTAATATTAAACCTTGATGGCATTGTTTGCAGTGTTTGAGTTGGGTGAGTTGTTGATGTTCCAGGCCTAGTTCATTTAGCGACATAATATGTTGTTGTGCGTTTGTGATTCGGATTACAGCTTTTTCACCATGCATGCTGGGGCATGAATTAAAGCGACAGTCGTATTTTTTTGATGTTTTCGATTGGAAGCAAAAGCGACCATCTTGTGGCTTACGTTTTTGGCTAATATCAAGTTGGCATAAAACCTTTAAGCGGGACAGCACGGCTTGGTGAGAATTTTTATGTATGGTTGCGATAGTATATAACATACCGTCTATCCGGAAACGTAACAGACTATGATTGTGTTTGGCTTCAATGTGTATGTCTGACGCTTTTTTGCTGATAGCGTCGTTAAATATATTATCGATTAACTTAATGGCGTGATCTTCGGCAGGGTGATGGTATGTTTGGTGATAAGCGATCTGTGCCATAACATGGTTGAATGTTTTGTTGAATTTGCTCGATGTGCAAATGGCGATCGTAGGTGCTTCCTGGTAATGATACTTTAACTGATCGATGTTGTTTATGTAATTTGGGTCAGATAAAAAAATATAAAATTTATGGTCAATAATGATAGGCAGGCATTGCCATTGCTCCAGTGGTAATTGTGATAATTTTTGCCAGTTCAAGTGGTGGCATTGTTGGTAAGTTAGGGGTAGAAAGCTAAAGCTATAATAATTAGCCACTGTTTGTGCTATGTCATTTTCATTTAGTTTGCAGTCATTGAGTAAATATGACCAGGCACTGCCGTGTTTGGTTTTATCGAAATTGGCTAATTGATCTTGCTCAATGAGGTTCGCTTCGCTGATTATAAATAATAAAATATCATGCATGGACTTAACTCATCATGCCAGATTTAATAGCACCGCCCATTTTTTTCCAGCTCAACTGGTGATTTTTTATTACTGGTTTTAGTACAAATGTATCTTGCTTGCTAATGCCATGTTGTTTTTTTGGTGTCACTGTGATCACGCCATTACGCACAGTAAGCTTATCAATCAACCCCGCTTGACTGCCGCTTTTTAATGCGGCAGGTATGCCGTGCTTGCTGCTATCGCACGCCGATAAATCACCGAGCATTTGGTAGCATAAAGTGACACCAAGCTTATAAGGTGCTGTAGCAGTAACCAGTTCGCTGAGTCTTGCGCGCTTGGTGTAGTTTTGATACATCGGAATTCCTGCGGCTGCTAAAATGCCAATAATGGTCACTACAATCATGACTTCGATCATACTAAACGCACCAGTAAGTTGTTTCATATTGAATCCCCATTGAAAGTGTTGAGCTTTTATTGGTTATAAGCTATGTTAACTGGCTGTCATAGACCGTTGTAAACACGGGGATAGGGAATAACAACATGCCGATGTAGCTCAGTTGGGCGAGGAAAGTGACCGAAAGTCCAGTGGACTTTCGCAGCACCCGAGCGGCTTCATGGATGAAGACAGGGTGCGTTAATCGAGGGTGCCTCGATAGGCACAAGGATGTGCCGGAATTATAAGTCTACATGCCGATGTAGCTCAGTTGGTAGAGCAACTGATTCGTAATCAGTAGGTCTGCAGCTCGATTCTGCACATCGGCATCATTCTTCGATATTTTCCGCTACTCTGCGTTATCTTTAAAATTTCATTCAGTCAATTAGTATGTCTAAACTCCTTCATGAAATTTAAAAGATGCCTTGATTGGCGCAAAATCTCTTCGAATGATCAATTTTGATATTTTCCGCCACTCTGCGTTATCTTTAAAATTTCATTCAGTCAATTAGTATGTCTAAACTCCTTCATGAAATTTAAAAGATGCCTTGATTGTCGCAAAACCTCTTCGAATTATCGCTTCGATATTTCCTCTGTGGCAGCGTTGCAAATAATTTTTTGATCAGTCAATTAGCTAATCTAAACTCCTTCTCAAAAAATTAATTACGCCTAGCCACAAAGAAAATCTCATTGCGAAACCACTTTCCTTACTTCGATATTTTTCGCCACTCTGATAATTTTCCTGGTAAGGTAATGGTGGTCTCATAGCATTAAATTTCACAAGGGAATGAGAATGATAGCAATAAAGCATGTTTCGCGTTCTATACCGTTCAAGTCAAATTCTGACCAGCGGCAAATATTTCGTGTGATTGGAACAACTGATATTGATGGCCAGGGAACGCAGCATGAAATTGATGCTATTGACCCCTTTATATTTTTAGATGAGGCCATCATCAATCAGTCAGGTACCACCTTTTCTCCGCACCCGCATACAGGACTTGCGGCGGTATCGCATATTTTCTCTGGGGAAATCAAGGCTTGGGATAATTTGAATGGTGAGAGTGGAGAGAATAATCAGGCGGGTGGTTTATATTACATCAATTCAGGACGCGGTGTGGTGCATAGTGAGGTGGCAACTAAACCAACGCACTGGGTGCAATTATGGCTTAACCCCGGAATATATGATCGCCCGTTAGCACAAGCACATACGCAACTCATCAAGCCAGATGCTATGCCTATGTATGCTGATGACGATATGACAATTAGGGTGTTAATTGGCGAGGCTTATGGTTGTTCCTCTCCCGTTGACAGCGGCTGGCCGGTGTTATACCTGCGCGTTGTATTAAAAGCCAATACAACAAAAGCGATTAATCTCGAACACAAAGACTGGAATGGTTTTATTTATGTATTAAATGGGAAAGGGAAATTTGGTTCTACTGCAATCGAAGCCACGTATCAAAATATATTATCATTTGATACTAGGGAATCAACGTCAATTGAAATCACAAATGTGATGGATTCTGAACTTGTGTTTATGTTAGCGCTTGGCAAGCCACACAACAAAGAATTTAAAAAATTATTAGGGCATGGTGGTGCTATTGTTGCTGATACGGAAAAAAATGCGCGTGAAACCATGTCAGCCTTTGAGGCGGATAAAGATAACTTTGGCAGGTAGACTAGGCTCGAATGAGGTCGCTAGCTATCACTTTTGTCACCTCAGCAATAACTACCTGATTAGGTGCGGCATGTTTGTCGGGTTGCGTGAAGTAAATCGCTATCACAATGGGTGCAGCATTGGGCGGCCAAATGATGGCGACATCATTAGTGGTGCCATAGTCACCGGTACCCGTTTTATCAGCGACTACCCACCCCTTGGCAACGCCAGCGCGAATTCTTTCAAAGCCAGTCGTGTTTTGTTTTAGCCAGGTTATAAATAAGTCACGTTGTTTGTGTGCTAACACATGACCAAGCGTTAGTTTTTTTACACTTTCTGCCATGGCTTTAGGGGTGCTTGTGTCGCGGTTATCTCCAGGGACAGCGGTGTTTAGCAGCGGTTCAGTACGATCTAATCTAAATTGACGATCTCCGATTGCGCGTGCAAATGTCGTTATCTTTTTAGGTCCGCCTAGCAGTTTAACAAGTAAGTTCATCGCCGCATTATCGCTTTGTGCTATGGCGGCAGCACAGAGTTTCGTTATGGTCATGCCATCATGAAAATGAGTGGCAGTTATTGGCGCATAGCCTGAGGAGGTAACATCGCTTTTTGTGTAGTGCATACGCTGATTAAGCAAATTATTTTCAGTCATGCTTTTTTTAAGTATGGCGGCAACAGTCATGAGCTTTGCGGTGCTGCAAAGCGCGAATCGTTGATTGGCATGATAGCCAATTCGTTGATCATTCGTGGTGTTTATCGCATAAACGCCAAGCCTGCCGTTGGCGGATTTCTCCAATGCAGCTAACGCTTGTTGCACATTAGGCTTTGAATAAGCCAGTATGGGGCATAGTAGCGCGGAGAATAATATTAAGTTTAAGTGTCTCAAAAACACATGACTCCAACCAATGCGCCAAACAAACTATGAGCCATGGCCATAGAGTTTTTTAACAATCGGACAGTCAGCAAATGCCATGTTGCCATCACATGCATTCAGTAAGCCTTCTACCGTTTTTTTAATGTTTTTGAGCTCATGAATCTTAGCATCAATTTCAGTTA
Organism: Coxiellaceae bacterium; assembly: GCA_029212925.1. GTDB lineage: Bacteria > Pseudomonadota > Gammaproteobacteria > Coxiellales > Coxiellaceae > JARGNX01. The sequence continues at coordinate 30,784 of JARGOB010000016.1, forward strand.
AATGATCTTGCATTGTATCTCTAAAAGCAGCCTCCGATTTTTTTTGTTCGCTGAATTTTACTAACTGCTTGATGCTATTAAGACTTAATCCGACCGATTTTGCATTGAGAATAAAATTCAATGTAGTGATTTGCTCAGTGGTGTATAAACGGTAGTTGGCAGACGAGCGACCACTGGCTTTGAGCATGCCAAGTGACTCGTAATGCCTAATCGTTGCAATGCTGACATTAGCCGATTTAGCTAATTGACCAATGGTTAGTTTTTTTGTGTCATTCATCAATTTGTTACACTTGTGTTTATTACACTGGGCTATTTAGTGGTCCGTCAGCTGTGTCACTATGCCCCATGTCATGGTAAGCATCAGCAGCAGGTGGCTCTGGTTTCCTGCAGCAATTAACACTGCCTTTTACTGCTTGGTAAGATAACATACCTGCACCCATACCCAAAATCATCGTTACCGCGGACTTCCAGTACATATCAAATTCACTGTCTTGCATCATATTTTTATTGAAAGGGTTAACTTTCATCAATAGTAAGCTGCCACCGAGCATCAGGCTGTCCATTGCTAGGGCGTTAAAGCTGCCTGTCCATGTGGGTTCGGTGGCGGCGCGTAAAAACATAAAGCTACCAACAGATTGTTTGATAGCGCTTTTTGCATAATTTCTCATTATTGTCTCCTCATTTCTCAGGCACAGTATAAGGGTTAAGGTGTAGCTTAAGGTCAAGCGCTAGAAGTTAGCTATATTTGCAGCAGGCGTTTTAGTGGGAGTCGAGTATGCAAGCATCCAATCAAACTGAAATTCAGCTGTTGCCCATTACTATGTTAACGCAATGGCGCAACCCAGAGTTCTCACCTAACGACGATACAGGGTTAATTGAAGACATCGAGCAAAATGGTTTGATTGATCCCATAGTTATCGGCGTCGGTGTGTGGAGCCGTCGTGTTCGTCTTGATACTGGGAATCATCGAATTTACTTATGCCCTAAGATGGGTATTACGCATTTGCCGGCTATTGCAAGAGTGTGGAACTACTGTGCTTTTGAAAATGGCAATGGTGATCACTCGTTTCCCTGCGATGACATCACGGTTGATAAGCAATGGATAGAGTCAGAATATTACGCTAAACCAGATAGCGTAATTGATATTCACTCGCTGTTAAAAAAAGTGTAAGCTATTTGTCGGTTTGTTCAGGTTCAGCCCGAGGGTCCATTTCAGTAGCTACCGGTGTTAATTCAACTGATAACGTGAAATCGTGTTTTTCATCTGTAGGTACAGATGTATTTTGACGTTTACGCCATAGCATAAATACACCGAGCGGTAAGCTGGTAATGATTAAAAATAATAAAATTCCAGAGCCAGACATGAGGTAATTGCATAGCGGAGCTAATGATGGGCCTACAGTGGCGCCAACCCCATAAGAGAGTAACAATGTTTGCGTGGCAGAAACAATTTGATTATTTTCAATCCGGTCGCAAGCATGGCTGATACCGATAGGGTATAAGCAAAAAACGGCACCACCCAAAAAGAAAGACAGCAAGGTAACAACTGCAAGGTTGGTGTGAGGCAGTAGTAAGATCACTAGGCTTATTAAAGTCGTGGCAAAAGCAAGCATGGCAATGACATAGCGACGGCTGATGTTGTCAGACAATTTACCCAGCGGGTATTGAAAAAGCATGCCACCAAAAATAGTTAATGCCATTACGGTAGATATCTCTGATAGGGGGTAGCCTAAGTGCTGAATATAGATAGGGAATAAACCGTATATTCCGCCTAAGATAAGGCCGGCAACAAAGCACGTGGTGACCCCCGATGGACTGGCAAGAAACATGGCTTTAATGCTTAAGGTGTCCGGTTCAGAAAAAGTAGGGATATTTATTTTGGTGAGTGATAAGGGAATGACAGACAGTGAGGCAAAAACGGAGCTTACACCGTATAAGATTAATGTGTCTTGATGCCCGATATTGAGTAGCCATTGGCCAATAGATTGGGCGAGATAAAGAGCAACCATATAGATCGCTAATGATGAGCCACGGTTGCTGCTATCACTGGCCGACAGTATCCAGCTTTCAATCACAATATATAATCCAGCGGTAGCGATGCCTTCAATAAATCGTAAGGCTAACCAAAAATAACCATTGATATAAAAGCCGTGCATCATTGCAGTTACCGCTAATATAGAGGCGCAAGCAGAGTACGCTCTAATATGTCCCACCCTTAGAATAATCGCTTCGAGTTTAAATGCGCCGATAATCATGCCGCCGTAATAGGCGGTACTGAGCCCACCAATAATCGCGGTGCTGGCTCCTAGCGCATGTAATTTAAGCGATAAGAAAGTGGTGAGTAGCGCGCTGCCCAGTGTTAGGATGACCAGGCTTGCTAATGGTGTTATGAGGTAGCGGAATTGTGACATTTGATCTCAACATTGGTTGGGTGAATATTAATGTATAAGTCCTTTCATTACGACGCGTTCGTGCGTTTACTAAACGATTTAGCAGCAATAAAAATCCATTCTGCTTGCGGCACTTTTAGCTTAATTTTTTGTTCGATATCGCTGATCGCTGCTTCCACTTCGCTGCTGGTTAAGCGGTCGATAAAATCAACGTAAAGGTTGACTAAAATCTCATTTGGCCCCATATGCATCGTGAGGATATTATGTACCGACATGATACGGTTATCATTATTAATAATATCGCGAATTGATTTGACTACACTTGGCTCGGCCGCTTCGCCAATCAATAAATTTTTACTTTCGGCGGCTAACCAAATCGCGGTAAGAAATAATAAAACACCAATGGCCATTGAGGCGGCTGCATCAAGCTTTGGCATGTGTAGCCAGTAACTGAGACCAATACCAATGGCTGCAATGACCAAGCCAATAAGAGCAGCGCTATCTTCTAACACCACCACAATCAGTGCCGGGTCTTTGGCGCGTTGTATGGCCCGAAAAAAATGCAGTTTGCTGTGCTGTTGTCGTAAGCCTTTATAGGCCACAAGCCAAGCGGCACTTTCAAAACATATGGCTAAGGCTAAGACAATGTAATTGACGGTGATATCGGTAATGGCTGTTGGGTGCTGCCAAGAAACAATGCCTTTATAAAACGATAAGCCTCCACCTACGGCGAACAGTAATACGGCAACAATTAAGCTCCAAAAATAGAGTTCTTTGCCATAGCCAAAGGGATGTTCACGATCAGGTTCTTGTTTTGATAGCTTTAACCCCATTAATAATAAGGCTTGGTTTCCTACGTCAACAACCGAGTGAATGCCTTCACTAAACATGGCAGAGCTTGAGGTGAATACAGCCGCTGTAAATTTACAAATAGCGATTAAGAAATTCCCTAGCAAGGCGGCCATAATGACCAGTTTTGACGAAATTTTTTTCATGACAGCCTTTGTTGTTATTTAACCGCTTGTTCCACTTGATTGGTCTGCGTTGTTGTTGCTGGTGTGCGATAAGTAATGTGTGTATCGACCTGAGGATACGGTATCACAATATTGTTACGATCAAAGGTATTTTTTATCGTTTCGGTTAGCTCGTATAAAACAGTAGTGTAGTCACCTTTGTTAACCCAAGGGCGAATGGCCAGTAACACAGCGCTATCAGATAACTCTTTGACTGCCACGAAAGGTGCTGGTGATTTGAGTATAAGCGCATGGTTTGTCATTGCGTCAATTACCAAAGCCTTAGCTGTGGCGATATCCGCATCATAGCTAATGCCAATGGTGAGGTCGATTCGACGGGTGCCCTTAATGCCTTTGGTGCATATTTTGTCGTTTAGCACTTTTGAGTTCGGAATAACAATCGAATCGTTATTGGCGGTTTTAATGCGAATGTTAAATAAATTGATTTGATCGACAGTGCCTAGCACACCATTAATTTCCACCACATCACCGATATGAAATGGTTTGATGCTGATGATAATCAGCCCGCTAGCGACGTGGGATAACGAGTCTTTTAATGACAAGCCAATGGCCAAGCTGGCAGCACCGAGAACGGTTAATAGCGATGCCGTTGGCACCCCTAGCCGGGTTAAACTGCTGATGGCGATGACAATTATTACGAAGGAGTAAATGACATTAATAACAAACAACTTAACCGTTGGGTCTTTGGATTTCAGCCGAATTTTCTTTCTTAGCCATTGTTTAATCACATTGGCGGCAATGAGACCCAGCGATAAAATCAGTAATGCATAAGCTACATTTAAGCCGTTGTTTTTAATGTAAGTGAACCATTCCATACCATTTCGCCCAGTAAATAATTAATTTGATCGCAATTTTACCCCAAAATGTGGGGTGGGTATAGCAATAGTGGCTCGTTTAAATGGAGGGACGTATTGCTGCCTTATTCAGTTGTGATTGCACCACCGAACTGACGGTTGGAATAGTGAGTAAGGCCGCGGCCATCGCCACACTGTTCCATCCGGTTTGATTCATCACGGCAAGCGATGATGCCAATATCGTTACACTAACCCAGCCACTAATACCGCGCGAGAATGTTACCGGTTCTTTTGTGACAGCGCGTGAAAAAAGGCGCGACACCTGAAAGGCGGTTGCACCTACAGCTAAGCCTAAAGTGCTCATACCAAGCAGGGACTGAGAAGACCAGACAGATGCTAATAGACTGCCGCCGATAGAAACGCCGGCGCATAAGGTTAGCAGTGCAAAAGCATCAAAAGAAAAGGGTAGTTGAGTGCGCAATGGGGCACAGTTTTTGGATTTGTTTAATTGGGCTTTAACCATTTTGTCGTAGACATGTGGGTAGATGTTGTCAGGGTCCATGCGTGCTTTCATCGTGTTATAAGCATCGGTATTATACAGTGTGTTGAACTGTTCGGGTGAAACTGCATTGTCAGAATATAGCGCTTTATTGCCCTCGACTGTGATTATTTTCTCCTCAATCATGTGGGTATAATGTTTCGGGTCGTCGGGGTGCTCGGGTTTGCCTTCACCGGTGAACATACCCCAGTCAACATATGATCCTTTATGTTTCATAGTAAAGCTAGGGAAGTTATCATCGGTTGCTTTTACTGGGCACAACCATACGGGGTATAAAGCAATTTCTTTTTCATACCAACGTGCAAATTCAGCGGCTCGCTCTTGTGGTATACCAATATCTTGCACCATGTGTTCTTCAGGTGCTTGTGGAGATGCGGGTGGTATGTGTTCATTCCATAAATCACGTGCATTACCAAGCATGGCTAAAAACCCAGGCCCCATAAAGCGCCTGAAGATTTTTCTAAAGGTTGGATGATTGAGCAGTTTTGTTAGCGGGCCGTGAGTTTGTGTATTCCAAAACACGGTTTGATGCCAGCGTGCGTAGTAATCTAACAGCGGCACATAATTTTCGCTGCGCTGTTTATCAATAACGTGTTGGTAAAAAACATCGCGCGTTTGGTAGTTATGACATAAATCACTCGCAATGCCATCAATATTTTCAACAATGTTACCAACAATAATCACAGCATTATTAGGTGATAGCACAACAGATTCGATAAAATCGCATTCTTTAGCTTCAGAAATTATTTTAAGTTGTTTTAGCGCTGCCTCAGTATTATCGAATCGCAGATATTGCAGGTGCACATGTTCAGTGTTTTTTGATGCGGGCATAGGCTTGTTGTGCTCTAACCAGGCAGGTTCCTCTGATGCCAGGTAGTCATCTTTGCGTTCCTCATCAAGGAAAGGGTGGCACTGTTGGTCTGGATGAGCTGACTTTAATGGTATCAGTGGTAAACGCAGTCGCATGATACGTCCTAAGGTACCATTACTGTTGGGTAAAATATGAAATTCGTCTGCATATTGTTTTAAGGAGACAGTTTTTAGTTCACCATCTGGCATCAACACTTCGGCTTGCAATACATGTTCGTGGAATAAGCCAAACTTATGGCCAGATGATTCAATTGCAACACCTACAAACGCACCGCCAACAGTTATATCGAGAAACTCGGGCACCAGTGGTACCCGATAGCCCGCTTGATGCAGGGATTTCATTAAGTCACCAAACGACATATTAGCTTCAACGTCGACAAAACAGCCTTGCGCATCCAGGCGAGCTTTATTAAGGAAGCGCGAATCTAATCGATGCGTTGGTTTGACTACAGTCTGCGCAAATTGATGGGTGGTGTTTTTAGACGAGCTAACAGATGCACCTGCTTTTAAGTCTTCACGCATGGCCATAAAGTCACGTTGCACTTGGGCTGCTTTTTCATCATAAGATTTATCTTTATAGGCGCTTTCCATGCGGTGACGATCGAGTTCTTTTTTGAGTAATAATGTTGCATGTGATAGTAAAAGATAAGTGGCAAGTGTTGATTTGTAGAGTGTGCCCTTTGGTTGCTTGTCTTTAGAGAATTGACCAAAAGTTGTAAGGTTAAATACGTAAGATGCTAAAGATCGCACGGTTGTTTTCCTTGAGTTTTCCCACGCCTGTATTGCAACATAGTTTAGTATTGTTTTCCAGTCTATTATCTATGGTTTTAATATGTGATTAGTCATATATTCTAGTTATGCCTGGTGATTGACCCTTGTTTATAACTGTGTCTAAAATCACTATTACTTTTTTCGCTAGCTTATGGATATCATGATGAAAAGAATATGGATGTTGCCGATCACTTGTCTTGTTGGTTTTATTTTATGCAGTTTTGCTGCGGTGGGTGTTGCAGCTAATCCTACGGGTCTTATCTCCGGTACAGTTGTGCCCAATGGTGTGGTGTTAAGTATGGCGCAAGATAAAGTGCATCATGCTTTATACGTAGCTGGTCGGTTTGCTGGGTTCGCTGCAAAAACAGGTGGCGGTGCAACGCTTGATCACCATGGCAAACTTGAGCAGCAACATGCGGTATTCGACGGCAACGTTTTTGCATCAGTGGCTGATGGTCATGGTGGCTTCTATGTGGGTGGTAACTTTAGTAATGTTGATGCAACCGGCATTAAGCGCATAGCGCATATTAATAGTGATGGCTCGGTTGATAATCATTTTAAGCCCTTAATCAATGATACCGTAAGACATGTTGCAATATTAAATACGCGGTTGTATGTTGCCACTTATAGAAAGGTTTATGAGATTGATTTATTGTCAGGTGACATTAATTCAGCTTTCGTGCTTAATACAGATGCTGATATATTTGCGATGCATGTCACTAATTTTGGTGTATACATTGGCGGCCTTTTTAAACACGTTAATGGATTAAATATTCCATTTTTTGCAAAAGCGAGTCGTAATACCGGTGTGGTAGATACGGGTTATTATCGATCGCCAGAAATTGTTTATCAGATTTTATCTAGACCAAATGATGAGCTTTTTTTAGTTCTACGTAATACTGATAACATGATTTTAAAATTGCATGAAGTATCGGGTAGTGTTAATAATAATTTCAATATTGGCAAGGTTCGCGCTTTGTCGCTAGATGCAGCAATTGATGGCAATTGGTTATATGCTTCCCATGCTAATGTACCTTATTTACGTCGTTACAATATTATTAGCGGCAGATTGGATCGTACTTTTTCGGTTCGTTTAAATACATACCCGCAAGTGATCCATTTTGATGATCACTATATGTATATGTCTGGTGCCTTTACTCTCATTAATGGTAGCTCTGCAGTAAAGCGCAATGCAAGGCTGGATAAGGTGACCTGGCAGCTGGATACCAGTTACCATCCACTGTTTAGAGGTCGGTTGACTACTATTGCCACTGGTGGCGATAAGATTTTTACCGGTGGCTATTTTTTTGGTGTGGGTAATGAGGGTGTGCCTTATTTAGCTAAGATAGATTTGACGACTGGTTTACCTGACCCAACATTTGCTCCAAAAATAAATGGCAATGTAAATGCGGTAGCCATTAATGGTGAGCATGTGTTTATTGGTGGTGAATTTTCTGCTATTGATAATCAGCCAGCTCAACGTATTGCCATGTTGTCGACGGCTGGCGTTGTTGATGAAACATTTAAGCCGCATGCTGATGGTACTGTCTATGTATTAAAAACGCATCGTGGTTATCTCTATATGGGCGGCCGTTTTCGGCATGTAGGAGGTCGTGTAGCTTACTGCTTAACACGATTCAAATTAGATACGCTGGCACAAGAAAGAACTTTTGATTTTGGTCAAAACAATGTGGTGTGGGATGTTGCATTTGCCGGTAAATACATGTTTGTTGGCGGTCAGTTTACCGATCGCTTGAGAAAGTATTCTTTAGACACAGGAATCAAAATTAATAGCTTTAATCCAGCCATTAGCGGTACCGTTAAAAATGTATTATTTGATGTTGATCATGTCTATGCCGCGGGCTATTTTCCTGGAGTAGTGGTTCGATTGAATCCACGAACAGGTGCGCCACGCCCTAAGTTTAAACCAGCGTTAACGGGCAGAGGTTTTTCATTAGCAAAACATGGCGACTCAATCTATGTGGGGCTAGACAATGCATTGGTGCGTTTGGATAAAGTGACGGGTGTTCAGGATGTTAGTTTTAATCCGCAGACAGATGGCATTGTTTACAGTTTGTTGGTAGATGATAACAGACTGTTTGCTGCTGGCTATTTTACCCATATATTTAATCAGTTTATGCCGTATCTCTCCGATACGGCGTTGTAATAGCTATTGGTCGCGTTTATTGCTGATCGTTCATTAAGTATTAATAATAATATAATAGTTATATGTTATTATTATTGTAATGAACAAAGCTTATTTCAGACCATCTAGGTATCAATGTATCTTTATGATTCTTAATAAACTTTTTCTTAAAGCAGTATGCCTATAGTTCGCTATACTCATACTTATTCTGAAAACACACTATATAGAAAGTATAAGAAGAGAAGGTATAAGACCATGCGTAAAATTGACTTACATTGTTATCCAAATACCCAAAAGTGGATTGATTGCCAAGGCCCTTATGTGGAAGCTTTAGCGACATACTGGAAGCGTGAATGGGCAGCAAAAAGCGAACAAGATGTTGTCAAAGATTTTGAACAGGGTGGTGTTGAGGCTGTATTGGTTGCATTGGATTTATCAATCACGATTAACACACCACCTTGCGACAACGATTATGTAGCCGGCATGCGCGATCGCCATGATTGCATTATTCAAGCATGGGGTGCTGTAGAACCTAGCATGGGTCAGGCCGCTATTGATGAAGCAAAACACGCCATTCATGATTTACATATGCTTGGTTTTCATTTTCATCCCATCATGCAACATTTTCGTGTCGATGATCCGCGTTACTATCCGCTGTTTGAAGAAATAAGTGCTATGAATGTACCGGTAATGATTGATGTCGGCATGACCGGTATGGGTGCAGGTACACCTGGCGGCATGGGTGCGCGAACACGTCATGCGCATCCCGAAGCGATTGATAACCTTGCCGTAGATTTCCCAAATTTAACTATTATCATGGCTCACCCCGGCTATCCATGGATTGATGAAACAACGGTTGTTGCTTTGCATAAAGCCAATGTTTATTGGGAAATGTCAGGTTGGGGTCCAAAATATTTGCCAGAATCTATTAAGCGCGATATGCGCACACGTCTCAAAGATAAAATGATGTTTGGCAGTGACTACCCTAGTATTCCTTATGAAAAGCTACATCGTGAATGGGCGGACATGGGTTGGAAGGATGAAATCCTTGAAGGTTTTTATCACGGTAATGCTGAACGTGTGCTGGGGTTATAGTCATGCAATTTATTGATACCCAGAAAATTGGTCATACACTTTATATAACGATTAATCGCCCGGAAGTGCTTAATGCATTAAGTCCAACGGTTTATCATGAGCTCAGTCTGGTGTTAGATGAACTAGAAGCAAACGAAGAGCTTTGGTTAGGTGTATTAACTGGCGCCGGTGAACGCGCTTTTTCAGCCGGACGCGACTTAAAGCAAATGGCTGCAATAGCTAAAGGCACGAATGAAGAAAAAAAAGCAGAAGCAGAATTATGGCAAAACACTACACGTCTGACTGATCGATTCTATTATTCAAAGCCTTTGATAGCTAAATTAAATGGTTTGGCTTTTGGTGGTGGTTTTGAATTAGCACTGGCTTGCGACATTATTGTGGCCGCCGATCATGTCAACATGGGTTTGCCCGAACCACGCCGTGGTTTAATAGCGATGGCCGGTGGCGTGCACCGCTTACCAAGACAGGTGGGTCTTAAAGCAGCGATGGGTTATTTATTAACGGGTCGTCCTATGACGGCGCAACGTGGTTATGAATTAGGTTTGGTCAATGAAGTGGTGCCAGCAGCAGAATTAGATCAAGCGGTGCAGCGTTGGGTAGATGATATGTTGTTATGTGCACCATTATCACTGCGCTCAACGAAGCAGTGTGTAATGCAAGGCATGAATTATCCATTAGAACAAGCAATGCAGCAAACATATGACTGGGAAGAAAAAAGAAAGCATAGTGAGGATAGCTTAGAAGGTCCGCGTGCATTTACAGAAAAACGTGATCCAAAATGGCAGGGAAAGTAAATAAATAAAAATTGGGAGTAAGAAAAATGACAGATAAACGAGTAGCATTAGTCACCGGTTCCTCTTCAGGCATTGGTGCTGCGGTCGCAACGGCTTTAGCCAATGCAGGTTATAACGTGGTGGTGAATTACAGCAGCAGTCCTGACTCCGCCGCTAAAACAGTAGAAGCGTGTAATAAAGCAGGTTCGGATACGTTGCTAGTTCAATGTGATGTGTCTAATGAAGATAGCGTGACCAGCATGGTGGAAGCGATCAAGAAAAAATATAATCGCTTAGATGTTGTTTGTAGTAATGCCGGCACGTCTATCGATACACCGCCGAAGAACTTTGATGAGGTGACTGTAGAAGATTGGGACCGTGTATTTTCAGTCAACGTTCGTGGTTTGTTTTTAATTGCAAAGCATACACGCAAGATGTTGGAAGCATCAGATAATGCCGCTATGGTAAATACGGCGTCAATCGTAGGTATGCGCCCGGGTGCGCAACCAATGCCTTATTCAGCATCAAAAGCGGCAGTGATTAGCATGACGCAAACCCTGTGTAACGCAATGGGCCCGAACGTTCGGGTGAATGCGATTGCCCCCGGTTGGATGGAAGGCAAATGGATGGAGTGGATGCTGCAAGATAACTACGATAAATTAATGGGACGACGTGCAAAACAAACCCCATTAAAACGTTGTGTGACCGCAGAGGATGTTGCAGAAGTAGTGTTGACTTTGGTTGAGCACATGCATTTTGTAACCGGTGAAACCATTGTTATTGATGGTGGTTTTGCAAAAACAACTTAGAGAAGGGGCGTAGTCATGTTAGAAGGTTTTGTACCATACCCTGAAGAGTACGTGAAAAAATACCGCGATAGCGGTTACTGGGAAGATCAAACGATTGCCACACGATTTGCCGAAGCTTGTCAACAACATGGTGACAAGATTGCTGTTTGTGATGCGAATACAGAAGTGACCTATACACAACTGCATAAGCGCGCTGAACAAATAGGCTTAAATTTGCTTGATGCGGGTTTGCAGCCTGGCGATATTGTCGTTTTGCAATTAGGCAACGTACTTGAGTTTGTTTATTTGTATTTTGCATTTCAAATGATAGGTGTACGACCTATTTTGGCGTTACAAAATCACCGCTACCGTGAGTTACGGCAATTTGTTGAGCTATCAGGCGCTGTTGCTATTTTTACTCATGATAAGGCTAAAGATTGTGATTTTATTGAAACGGTAAATCGCATTCAATCAGAAACAAAAACATTAAAAAATAAGTTTGTATTTGGTGCGCCTACAAAAGGTTTTCATTCTATCAATGAATTAATGCACGCAAACAGTACGAGAGATATCTCTGAAATAGAAGAAATCCAGCACATAATTGATCCCTGTGAGCCTGCCTTGTTTTTATTGTCGGGGGGTACAACCGGCATACCTAAGCTGATTCCTCGGACTCATAATGATTTTATCTGTAACTCTAAATTAGCGACAGATTATACGGGCATCGATGACCATTCGGTGATGCTCATTGTATTACAGATGGCGCATAACTTGCCGTTGGCCTGCCCAGGGTTGCAAGGTTTTATCCGTAAAGGCGCTAAAATAGTGTTACATACCAGCATCCGGTCTGAAGAGGTGTTTGCACTAGTGCAAAAGCATAAGGTCACGCATATACACGTTGTGCCAGCCTTACTGATTAAGTGGATGCATGATGAGCATATCAACGATTATGATCTCAGCAGTGTTGAGGTGATTCAATCAGGTGGTCAAAGCTTACAACCGGAAACACGCATGTTAACTGAAAAAATGTTACCCAATTGCACCGTACAAGAAAACTTTGGTATGGCTGAGGGATTGCTAATGTTTGTTCACTTGGATGATCCGCGTGAAGTACGTTTGGAGACAGTGGGTCGTCCAGTATGTGAAGATGATGAGGTTAAATTAGTTGACGATGACGGTAACGAAGTAGCATGTGGCGAAGTCGGTGAAATGTGGTGCCGTGGACCTTATACATTGCGTGGTTATTTTCGTGCTGCTGAGCATAATGCACGCAGTTTTAGTGAAGACGGCTTCTTTCACAGTGGTGACTTAATGCGCCAGCATGCTTCTGGTAATTACATTGTTGAAGGCCGTAAAAAAGATTTGATTAATCGCGCCGGTGAAAAAATATCCGCTGAAGAGGTGGAAAATTTAATCTTATCTCACGGCGCAGTTAAGAATGTGGCTTGTGTCGCCATGCCAGATCCAGTAACAGGTGAAAAAATGTGTGCGTATGTTATCTTACAGCCTGATAAACATTTAAGCTTTGGCGAGCTCAGTGATTATTTGTTATCACACGAAATGGCTAAATTTAAATTGCCAGAACGTTTGGAAATTATTGACGAATTTCCATTGTCAAATTTTGGCAAAGTATCTAAAAAGGATTTAGTGCAGATGATTACCGATAAGCTACAACAAGAAGGGAGTAATTGATGGGTTACTTGCAAACTAAAATTAATGAAGGTGTTGCTACATTGACACTAAATGATGATAAGCGACGTAATATTTTATCTGTCGAATTAGTGGATGAAATCATTGCGGCCGTTGGTGAGCTTGAAAACAATGGCAGTGTGCATGCCATTATTGTTACTGGCAACGGTAAGGCTTTTTGTGCTGGTGCAGATTTGCAAGATTTGTCTGATGCGCGCGATGGCAATGGTGAGGGAATTAAAAAAATCTATCAAGGATTTATGACAATTGCTAAATGTAAATTGCCTACCATTGCAGCTGTTAATGGTCCAGCCGTGGGTGCTGGTATGAACTTAGCCACCGCGTGTGATGTTAGAGTCGCGGCTAAATCAGCTAAGTTTGACACGCGTTTTTTACAGCTTGGTTTGCATCCTGGCGGTGGCTGCACTTGGATGTTGCAACGCGCATTCGGTTGGCAGCAATCCGTTGCGTCATTATTGTTTGGCAAAAAACTCGATGGAGAAGCCGCGGTTCAAGCAGGATTAGCGCTCTGTTGTGTCGAGGATGATGAATTATTGGTAGAAGCGCATAAGTTAGCGAGTCGTGCAGCGCGCTACCCTCGAGACTTACTGATCAAAACCAAACAAAGTCTAGTCGATACATCGGTTATGAATGAGCATCAGGAGGCGGTTGATTATGAGTATGATGTTCAGATGTGGTCCTTACAACAGCCTGCCTTCGCTGAGTTAATTGAAGCGATGCAGCGTAAAGTCAACAAAAAGAATGAGAGTAACTAGTTATGACTGACGTAGTCATTGTATCAACAGCGCGTACGCCGATGGGCAAGGCCTACCGTGGAGCATTCAACATAACACCGGTACCGACGTTGGCATCCTATGCTGTTAAGGCAGCACTGCAACGTGCTGATGTCGATGGCGCAGAAATTGAAGAATTGGTGATGGGCTGTGCGCGACCTGAAGGAACGCAAAGTAAAAATGTAGCGCGGCATATTGTTGCGCGATCTGGATTGCCGTATTCAGTGGCAGCTTTTACCGTAAGCCGACGTTGTGCTTCTGGCCTGCAGGCCATAGTGAGTGCCGCGCATCGTATTTTGGTTGATGGTGCAACAATAATTATAGCGGCGGGTGGTGAAAATATTTCATTAGTACAAAATGATCATACCAATGAATTTTTTGGTAAAGATCCTTGGCTTGAGGAAAATATTGTCGGTAGTTATATGTCGAATATAGAAACCGCTGAAAATGTTGCGCAGCGTTATGGTATTTCGAGGCAGCAACAAGACGAATACAGTTTATTGAGCCAGCAACGCACAGCAGCAGCGCAACAAGCTGGATTATTTGATGATGAAATTATACCTGTTACCACTATCAAGCAAGTAACCGATAAACAAACAAAGCAAGTCTCTGAGCAAGAAGTCACATTGGAAAAAGATGAATGTAATAGAGCAACAACAGCCGAAGGCCTTGCGCAATTAAAGCCGCTAATGGATATCGACAATGCATCAGTAACGGCGGGTAATGCTTGCCAAATGTCCGACGGCGTGTCGGCTTGTGTATTGATGACGCGTGAAGAAGCGGATAGGCGTGGCTTAAAGCCGTTGGGCGTCTTTCATGGTTTTGCGGCCGCAGGCTGTAAGGCAGATGAAATGGGTGTTGGGCCTTTATATGCTGTACCGCGGTTATTGGAGCGTGCAGGTTTAACAGTAAATGATATTGATTTATGGGAGTTGAACGAAGCGTTTGCCTCGCAAACACTTTATTGCGCGCGTGAGTTGCATATACCAATTGAAAAAATGAACGTTAATGGTGGTGCCATTGCCGTTGGTCACCCTTATGGTATGTCAGGAGCCAGAATGGTTGGTCATCTGCTGATAGAAGGCCGTCGTCGTGGTGCGCGTTACGGTGTCGTCACTATGTGTATTGGCGGCGGTCAGGGTGCTGCGGGTTTGTTTGAAATCGTCGATTGATTATTGATCCCAATCAAATTTTTCTTCTGCAAATAATATGTGTTGAGGCTTGAAGCCGGAGTCTTTTATGGCGTTTGCACGTATCACAACCTTGTCTGCAGATTTAGTCGGAAATGCATATAGCTGTGTCGAGCAAGTAGGGCAAAAGTGCATTATAATGGGTTCGCCACTACCGCCGGGATATTCAAAGGTCTTAGTGTTTGTGGCTTTAGTTAAATGTGCTGCGTCAAATAGCATACCGCACAGATGACCACCACCGTTTAGCTGGCGGCAGCTGTTGCAGTAACAAGTAAATTGAAATTCCGGTTCGGCGTTTACTTCAAAAGTATTCTCACCACAAAAGCATTTTCCGGTTAGTTGTGTCATGTTAGTTCCTTGGGGTTTTTATATGTCACATTTATCATCAAAGCCGAATAGCTTTTTTATGCTTGGACAGTCATCGAATGATTTATGTCGTTCACAGTTTTTAGTTAGGTCTTTAATAGCGGACTCTATTTTTTTTAATTTGGCTATTTTTTGTTGTACTTCTTTTAAGTGTTCGCCCATTCTGTCGACGACATGGATATGCTCTTTGTCGTGTGCAAACTCAATTAAATCTTTAATCACTTTTAGTGTTAATCCTACGGATTTAGCATTCATGATAAATCTTAAGGTGGCAACTTGGCTTGATGAGTATAAGCGGTACCCGGCGGCTGTACGTGTTTTAGGTGCCAATAATCCCTGTCGTTCGTAGTGACGCAGTGTTGAGACATTGATATTTGAAAGCTTGGCCAGCTGTCCGATTGTCAGTGTTTTGGGTTCTGTCATCCGTGTTCTCGCTGCAATTTAAACTGAGGATATAAATGCTTTTACCGTATCAACAAATTGTTGTGGGTGCTCAATCGCGGGTAGATGGCCGCATGATTCAAACTCTACATATTTAGCATTGGGTATGCTATCCGCAATGGCTTTAACCATTGCGGGAATAAAGATGATATCCAAATCACCGCCGACAACCAGTGTTGGCGCTTTGATGTGCTGTAGCCAGTCGCTGGAATTAAATTGATTTAACGCAGCGAGTTGCCCGATATAGCCCGGCAATGTGAATGGGTAAGGGTTGCTTGTTGCCAGTTCAACTAAATCATCCGCATTGGTTCCTTGGCTAAGGTAAGGGTAGGAATACACCCAGCTGCATATGGCTTTAACCACTGAGCTAATTGGCGCTTCTGCTTTCAATAACTCCAGTTGTGCATCGAGGTAATATTTAAATCCATTTTGACGGTTGACGGTGGAGTTAGAAATAATCAATGATTTGACATGATCAGGGTGTCGATAGCCGAGCATTTGGGTGATCATGCCGCCCATCGAGTTGCCAATAAAATGGGCTTGGTCAATGTTGAGGTGTTGGCACAAAGCGATAACATCATCACTCAGTTGTTCAATAGTGTATTCGCCATCTGGCACATCCGTTTGTCCAGCACCTCGATTATCAAATACCACCACTTGATAGTGTTGTGAAAGTGGCTCCACCACTTCACGCCAAGACAAGTGGTCAGCACTAAAGCCGGAGACTAACACTAAAGGTTCACCTTCGCCATGTACTTCATAGTACATAGAAATGCCATTGATATTTGCTGTGCTCATTTTGTGTTCCTTTAACGGTTGAATCTGTCACCGCCACCGCCGTGACCACTACGTCCGCCGCGCCCACCTTGGCTGTCACGTCCGTTATTTCCGCCGCGACCACCATTGCCACCGCGGCGCCCACCGCTGCCACTACCGCCTTCTTTGGCTGGGCTCACTTTGAGTTGACGACCACCAAGGTCAGTGCCGTTCATTTTTTCACAGGCTTGATTGGCTGCGCCGCTGTCCTCATAAGTAATAAACCCAAATCCTTTTGAACGATTGGTTTCATGATCAATGATCAATTTTAGTTCGGAGATGCTGCCAAATTCGCCAAAGATATCTTGCAGTTCTTCTGAAGAGGTTTGGTAAGAGAGGTTGCCAACGTAAATTTTTGCTTGGGACATTGCGGACTGCCTTTATGATTAATACAGAGTGTGTCAGTGCATTGATGCGTTACACTGCGCGAATTATATCAAACCTTTGAGATCAAGTCTTGCTCGCTAGTGTAAGTAATGATTGCCAGTCACCGTAGCCACCGTCAATACTCCAATAAACTGATAATAAAACTTGTACAAAGTGCCATAGCTTAATGCGTTGAGCATCTAAACCGGTGAGTTCACTGAGTAACGCAATGCGTCGTTGAATCAGTTGATGTGGTTTAGGGTGTTTAAAAATTTGCGGCATGGGGTTGCGCAAAAATGCACCGACCTCATAGGCGGGTTCACCGATCACGCCTTTGGGGTCGATTGCTAACCATTGTTGCCGTTCGCATCGCAAGATATTGTCATGGTGTAAGTCACCATGCAAAACCACTTCGTTGTGTTGATCTTGCAGTAATTCATGGCTGACACCTATCGCTTTAGCGGTTAATTTTTTATCAATTGAAGGGTGAGGTTTGAGTTGATCAAGCCACTCTTTAATATGGGGGAAGCTGTGATTGTCTTCGGCTGATCGCTATAGTCGTTGCATTACATCAGCGGCGGCTTTACAGGCTTGGTCATCATCGCCTTGGATAAATAAATTTTTTAGCGTGTCACCCGGTTGGCATCGTTCAAGCAATAACCAGCCTTGTCCAGCGTCGCTGTCAATTAATTGCACAGCACCTTCGCCGTTATAGTGTTGCAGTGTTTGAACTTCTTGGCTGATCTCTGGGTTGGGCACGCCAATTTTTAATGCGACGGCATTACCGCTTTGATCAACACCCGGTGCGACATAATTAAAACTTAAATCTGCAAACGGTGGATGCAATTCAATATTCAGTTGTTGTTGCAGTTGTTGTAACTGTTCGGCTAATTGTGTAAGCCATTGCTCACCTTGTTCGCCGTATAAGTCGCTAATATTTTTTTGTAATGTTTTATTCATGTGCGAAGTATATCTAAAATCGTTAACTAGATACCAGTTTTATTCATAGTGTTGCGCTTTTAGTTGTGCCGTTGTACGTTGGACGCATAAGGGAGTGGAGGCTGTAGCAAAGGGAGGCGCGGTTATGAGAGATAAGGTACTCGAGAAATTTCAAATTAATATTGGTCGATTAGCGGATGACCCTACTTATAGGTCTGCTAAATTACAAGTGTTCACAGAGTCGGAGTTTTCTAGTTTTGGTATTGTAACAAACGGCATTGAATGTTTGGGATATGTAGAGGCACAAGCACAGCGATTACAACGGCAATTAAAACAGCATAACTCCGCTGGCTACACGTGTGATGTCACCACGACTGGTTGGGGTGCTGGGTTAGTTGGTGGTGTGGTGATGGCTGCTTTTATTGGTTACCTGTTAAAACTGATAGGTGACATGCCGTATGAGTTTTTTAATGAGCAACATGGCAAATCAAAAACGACATTTTTGTTTTTGTGTATTATTGGCGCAGTGGTGGATGTCGCGGCGATGATTGTTAGCGGGTTAAAACTCCAAAATCGCTATAAACAGAATAGGCAAGCGTACTTTGCAAATGGCTATTGTAATAATTCAAAAGTGATTGAAATTAACCGTTTAGTGTCATTGTGTAGGCCCTTTAAATCACTGGCAACGATTGGTACGTTGGGGGCCAGTGCATCGGCATTCGAACAGATCGAATGTTTAGGTAAGCTAATATTCGGTATTAAAAAAGCGCGTGGTTTTTATCAGCAGAAGATGCACGCTACCGCTAAGAAAACGGGTGCCAGATGCTATTTATTAGCGGGCTCAGCTTCGATTGACTCTGATGCCATAAATCGCTTGTTCAGAGTGTTTCTGCAAAATATCGCTGGAGCCGTTGTGCAGACTTCTGCGCACGTTGTTCAACCTACGGCACCACAATGGGGCCAGAGCACTGTATAGGGTGTTATGATATGCTGCTGGTTTAACTGATGGTGTGGGAGTGTTATGAAGCGGATGCAGCAACTTATTTGTACGTTTGGTTTGTTGGCTATGATGGTGACAGCCAGTGCGCAAACAACGCATTATTATTTTATTAATGATTCACAACAGAACCTCTATGCGCGTTGGGGCAGTGATGGCAAGGTGGTTACTGTGGCGCCATGGCAGAAGCGGTTATTAGCGAGCGATAAAAGCAACAGTGGCACCTATCAACTAGCACTCAGTCATCAGCCAGATAATTTGCAACAAGCACCGTTGCAATTATCTTTGCAATTAAATAAAAAATATAATGACCAGATGAGTTTGCAGTTATTATCTGCTACAGGTCAGCAAACTCTAGCATTAAAACACAGCGATAGTTTTAAACCGTCGAGCTTAGTAGCTGCTGTTGACGAGGTACAGGTTAATAGTAGTGAAAATTTTGACTTTGATAATAAAAGCTATCATCTCTATCAGGCGGATATGAAATACAACAATATTTTTTCGCCAACGCGTGAAGTGGATATTACATTGCATCAAACCTTGCAGCGCTATCAGCGCAATGATAATGATGCCAATCAGTTGGATATATTAACGTATAACGTGCAGCTGTGGGATGACTTTTCTGACTTGGGTGGTATGCGTTTAAATCAAGCATCACGACGCGCCACATTAATTCCCACCAAGATTGCTAATTATGATGTTGTGGTGGCGGAAGAGTTGATGTCGGAAGATGGTTTGCAAGGGCGCAGAAAGAAATTTGTTGCAGCGATGAAGCAGCAAGGTTATTCCTACAGCTATGGCCCGATCCCAAGAAGTCTTGGTCTATCGAGTGGAGTAATGATCTTTAGTCATTGGCCGCTAAGTCATTTTCAACAGTTGAAGTATCCATCGAAAGATACACACGGCGTTGATAGCATGTCAAATAAGGGTGTGTTATACGCACAAGTGAATAAGCGTGGCAAAATTTATCATTTATTTGCGACGCATACACAGGCGGATGAACCTGCTGATAACCACAGTAAAGATGTTGCGGCACGCGACCGACAGTTTTTGGATTTATTTGGTTTTATAAAAGCGCAGCATATTCATGCTGGTCAACCGGTAATTGTTGCCGGTGATTTAAATGTAGATTATGCGGGTGTAACTGCGAAGAGCTTGTCTAACCCCGTCATTGCGAAGAGCCTGTCTAATCCGCGTCATTGCGAGGAGCTTGCGCCGAAGCAATCTGGATTGCCGCGCCACTGCGTGGCTCGCAATGACGAAGCACCAGCAGTAGCCCGCAATGACAGCACTTGTCATCCCGGACTTGTGTCTTGTCATCCCGGACTCGATCCGGGATCCAGTCAAAACAGCGCGCAGGAATACCAAGCAACCATCGCTCAACTGACCAGCAGAAACCAAGCATGGGACAACATGGCCGGGATGCCATACGGCAGCAACCCTGCCATCAATTTAATGAACACTGATAGCACACCAGCAATGGTTGATTATATTTTAATGCTGGGGCAGCCATTCATGGCAACACAGGCATTTACAAAACACAGCCGCATACGTGTAATACGCGCACCGGAAGTGGCGCAAATGTATGCCGGTGGCCATGCATTGGATGCCAGTAAAAAACCATTTGCTGAATTGGATTTGTCTGATCATTTCTCACTCGAGGCGGAGCTTTATTTTTCCTCGAACACATAATATGGTAGGCTTAATTGGCTTGGTTTGTTTGGTGTGTTATTGTCGCAAATAGATGCCAAGTCTTAGGCGAAATTTATATTAAGAAGGAAATAATGAAAAGGATTTTAATGCGTGTTGTGGCGTTGGTTTTGGCTCCTACTCTAGCGAAGGCTGTTACGTTCCACGATTTTTTTGACCCGCCATCACATTCCCGGCCTGTCATGACTTTTACCTTAACTACGGGCGCCTTGGCTGGCGGTACTGTTGCATGTGTTTGTACGAACGTTCCAGCAGTAACGATTATTGCCTATGGGTCAACGGATTGTACGGTTGGTGCAGGCCCCACGGGGACTTTTGCGCAAACAACTATTGACCCAGCAGAGGCGCCTGGTGGTGTATTTTCTGCTAGTGCAAGTGAGGCGTATATGCAAGCTAGTTATGGTGTGGGTGCTAGATGCCTGAAGCTTACTGTAAATGATGGTGATGGTACCTTTAAAGACTTGCTGCTTACTAATATACAATCAAATGGTGACTATACATTGGCAACATCTAGTTCAAATTTTTATACTAGTGGTCATGTCATTACTACGGCCACACAAAATTGCGTAAATGATGGCTGCTAGGGGGGGTGTATGAAAAATTTCATTGAAATGAAGGCGTGGGTTCCGCCACAATGCATCATGTTGTCTAATATCAATAAAATTACATCTGGGACTGACGCGGAGATTCTAATGGAAAATTCCACAACCACTGGGGGGTGTACAGCTAAGGGTGGTTTTTTTTCGGGGTGATTGTGGCCATAGCTATTCCACGAATATATTGATCAACTATGTATGCACATACCAATTGTAAATATCCAGTTTATTTTAGTGGCCGTTTCGGAGATTTTTCAAAATTAAATGATATTTATTTTTTTCCTCAGTGCTTATTTCGGTTAACCTCAAATGAGCTTCTACTGGCACGATATAAGCAACAATCTAATCCCGGATATTTATTCAATCGCATTATTGGTTCATTTGCGATTACGATCTGGGACCAAAAACAACAACAATTAATATTAGCGCGTGATCCTTTGGGTGTTCAGCCGCTATTTTATGCAACGGGTAAAAAAACCGTGGTGGGTGATCATCCTGCGGCTATGGTGGCCGATCACCCAGAGCTCAAGCAAAAGCTAAACGATCAATGGGCGATTGATTACTTAAGAGGGGCAGATACTTTTACTGAAGATACGATTTATAAGGCCATCAAACGAGTAGAGCCGGGTTATTATATCGTTATTCAAAATAACCAAGTAGTTAAAAAAGTTAAATACACCGATATTGAAGCGCATCAACCGATCGAGTATAAAAACGATAATGACTATATCGATCATTATTGTGATTTGATGGAGCAAATTACGCGAGACACATTGCGTGGTTCGACTGTTATTGGTTGTGAACTAAGTGCCGGTATTGATTCTACTTTGGTTACTGCTGCTGCAAAAAATAATTTAACAAATGGGCAGCGTATTAAAACTTTTTCACATGTGATGTCCACTGAGCAGCAACAGAAATTTAATCGACAGGATGAATCCAACTACGTTCAACAAGTACAACAATGCCTGAGCCTTACTGATAACCATGCCATCATTGGTGACCCCGATTCTTTTGAAGCTGCTTTCAATGCGGTAGCTTCGCATGGTATGCCGAGCAGAGATTACTATACCTCTTTTAGTGACAATTTAATGGCAAAAGCTCAGCAGCAGCAAGTGAATGTGATGTTGTCCGGTTTTGGTGGTGATGAATGCGCAACATCGCATGCATCGGTATCGCCGTTTGAATTAATGAAGCATTGGCAGTTTAAAGAGCTGTATCAAATGGAAGTGGCGCCTGGGCCAATGGATATTATAAAAGCGCTAAAATTTGCTAAACGTCTAATGCGATCAGCTGGTTATGTTTACGGCCAGCCGATATATAAGCTAAAGCGTCGTATAAAGCCGCGAGGTTTTTTGATCGATCGCAATAGATCAGTACTCAATCAATCGACGATAAAAGCTAGAAAAATTCCCAGGTACACGCGCACCTTTTCACCACTTGCTTGCACCAATCAGAGAGAGATGTTGGTTGAGAATTTATTTGGCAGTGCCTGTGGTTATTTGCGCAGTCGCTTGGAGTGCAGTGCTTTATCAGCTAAGCATTATGATCTTACTTACGCATTTCCTTTGTTGGATCAGCGTTTAGTGCGTTTTTGTTTGAATATCCCTAATCGTATGCGCAAGCACCGTGGCATGAAGCGTTATTTGGCGCGCCAAGCGATAGCGCGTTTTACTTCGCTGCCAGCGACTTATCGCAGTGCTAAATCTGGACCAAATATTATTAGTAGTATTCCACGTACGCATGGTGTGAGCGCTGCGGAATATTTAAAGCGATACGACCTAAGAAAACTGCAACCGATTTTGCAATATATTGATTTGGAAGCGCTGCATAAGCCGCATATTAAGCCTGCAATCCGTATGCAGTGTTTAAGTTTGATTTCGTTTTATGCAAGGACACTTGAATAAGGTATGGATTGCTTCGTCGCAGGCCAGTGATGGTCTTGGTTGCTTGTCATTGCGAGCCACGCACTGGCGCGGCAATCTTTCGTCATTATCAGCGATCGCAGGAATTAGCAAAATCGGTAAGGAAATGCTGTGTTAACCGTGTTAGACTGTGCCCTAATTGTGATCAAGCTGTAATAATAGGAGTTAATAATGAAGCGCGGGTTAATAGCTGCCATTTTAATGGGATTAATAACAGTATCTTACAGTAGTGTAATGGCTGAGCCGCTGCCGTCAGTGGGTAGGGTCGGTACGCTTGAGCAAGAGCAACAACAACAGGCGGTAGTGAAGAAATTGATTGGTGCATTTAATCACGCGAATCGTAAGCCGTTGTCACAAAAGCAATTAAAGTCTTTCTATAGCCCTGCCGTAACGGTTAGCGTCAATGGCGAGCAAAAAGCCGCCGGTTATAAGCAGCTGGGTAAGTACCTTGGCAAAATGTTGTCCCCGGTTAAGAGAACGTATTTCAGTATGCGTGCTGATGAGGTGATTGTTGCTGGTGAGAATGTGGTGGCTCATTACTATATTCGTCAACAAGTAGCTGGTCACTGGAAAACACAGCAAGTGATGGCTAATTTTATTTTTGATCATGGCAAGATTTCGCAATGGAGCAGTGTTACTACGTAACGCGCTCGGTTATTCCGCATCGACTATTGTCATCTCGGACTTGATCCTGGATCCCGGCTCGGTGGCCGGGATGACAATGCTGGGGCCAGCCTTACGTTGAGCTACAGAATTTTACAAACACTGAGGTTTTGCAGTCATACCCCATCCCCCGGTATACTAGTTAAAATTCTTATGCATGGAGAACAATTGAATGGATAGCTCAGCTACCCGTTGGGGGTCGCGAACCGCGTTTATTTTTGCTGCAGCTGCCGCGGCCATTGGTTTAGGTAATATTTGGCGATTTCCTTATCTCGTTGGCCAAAATGGTGGTGGTGCTTTTGTTATCACATATTTGATCTTTGTCGCAGTGCTTGGCATCCCATTGGTCTTATCGGAAATGGTGATTGGTCGCGTGGGTCGCAACAACCCAGTGGCGGCGATGCGTCATGTGGCCGAGCGCTCGGGTCGCAGTAAGCATTGGGGCTTGGTCGGTGGGCTCACTATGTTAGCCGGCTTTTTGATTCTTACTTATTATATAGTGATTGCTGGTTGGGTATTGGACTATTTCTTTCGTGCCATTACCGGTCAATTTCATGAAGTCAATGAAGCCATTAGCCGTGCTAATTTTGAGCACATGACAAATGCACCTTGGAAAATGCTGGTAACGACGACCGTAATTGCGGTGGGTATGGTGGTTACTATTGCGATGGGTGTTAAGTCTGGATTGGAGCGCGCTGTGTTATTTATGTTCCCGGCGATGGTGGTGATAATGCTGGTGCTATTGGTATATTCGATATCGTATGCCGATTTTGGCCAAGCGGTAAACTATTTGTTTGTCCCACACTTTGATCAAATGACGACAAAGTCGACTTTGCTGGCGTTAGGTCAGGCCTTTTTTAGTTTGAATGTGGCGATGGGTGTTACCATGATGTTTAGCGCTTATTTGCCGAAACATATTCCGCTAGCCAGTAGTGCTGTGATTGTTGCAATTGCCGATACGGCGGTTGCTTTATTGGCTGGGCTAATCATCTTTCCGGTGGTGTTTGCTAATCATTTACAAATTGCATCCGGGCCAGGATTAATCTTTAAAACATTACCGATTGCCTTTGCTAGAATTCCTTTTGGTAATTTAATTGCCGCTTTGTTTTTCATTATGTTGCTGTTCGCCGCGTTTACTTCAGTGATCGCTTTGATGGAGACGGTGGTAGCGTGGCTGGGAGACCAATTTAATTTTAGCCGTTTCAAAGCCGCATGTTTAGCGGGTGTTGTGTGTTGGTGGTTAAGCTTGTTGACGATTGTCTCGTTCTCACATGAGGGTAGCTTTAGCTTTATCGGCGCGACGTATTATTCAATGGTGGATTATGTTACGGCGGATATTATGTTACCGGTTGGCGGTATTTTGATTGCCTTCTTTACCGGTTGGTTATTAGATATGAAGATCTTACAACAGGAGCTGGGTTGGCAATTAAAGGGGCCGTTGTATCAGTTATGGCGATTCTTGTTACGTTTTATAGCGCCAATAGCCATAGTGCTTATTTTGATCGTTTAGGTTGTTGGGAGCTGCTGCTGATTATGTTACCATCGCTGCAAGTGAGGATATTGAAATAAGTGGGCTTAGGCCCCATTTGGTAGCAATGAATATGAAATGGCAATGGCAGACATTTGAATCTCTGACAAATCAACAGCTTTATCAATTGTTGCAGCTGCGTTCGGCAGTATTTGTGGTAGAGCAGCAGTGTGTTTATCAAGATGTTGATGGAGTTGATCAGCAAAGCTGGCATTTGTTGGGTTATGATGGCGAGCAGTTAGTCGGTTATCTTCGCGTTTTTATTAATAATAATCAATCGGTTATAGGAAGGATTGTAACGGCTGACTGTCGTCGTGGTACCGGCTTGGGTAAAGAAATGATGCAGCAGGCGATGGATTATATCCAATTGCATAATGATCGCTTTCCCCAGAAAATTTATTTAATGGCGCAGCATTATTTAGAAAACTTCTACCAATCTTTTGGTTTTGAGACCAGCAGTGACCCGTTCGATGAAGACGGTATCCCGCATATCGATATGATTTATAGCCTGGAAGTAAGCGATGGCGAGTAACGTAACAGCAATGCCCCATTCGGCACGTATGCAATTAACTGCTGTGAGCTTAGCTAAAGGGTCTTATACCGTATTAAATGAAGGATTGTTTTGGCGAGTAGAGGCGACCTATGTTGCTGAAGATAAAAAAACTAAAGCAACACCGTTACCTGAAAGTTTTACTTCACGTGATGCACAACCGTTATTTGTTGTGCCGCCGGGGGTGTATCGCTTAACGCTTGAGCACGATGAGCTAGGTGATAAAACTGTTAGTAATATCCGATTATTGGCCGGCACATTGACCGATGAAGTGATTTATTTAGGTGAGGTCGATATTGATGATTCAGAAGAGAATTTTCACCTTAATGATGATGATGAGTTTGACCCTAATCGAGAATACGACAGGCGTTTAGCTGATCGACAAAACGAAGAAAAGTACGGCGATATGGCTGCCGAGATTCGTCAGCCAAATATCTTAGGTGAGGAAGCTGGCTTTGAACAAGCGGCTGAAGTGGCGGCGCAATCGGGGATTCAATCACACCCGTTAATTGGCAATAGCCCACAATTTGATGGTACCGATGCCAAGATGAATCCGGTGACGGATAATAATGTACATGCCGCTGAAGCACAAAAAGACCCCGAATTACGCCCCGGTGCTCAGCCGCAACCAGGACCGAATTCATCGCCACAATTTAGACCGGGTGGAATGTAACCATGAGTTTAGCCAATGCGATTATATCCGGAGACACACAGCTTGCCGCACGTTATCTACAAGCCGGTGCGCCACTGAATGAGCTCGATGAATACGGTTATCCCCCGATCATTGAGGCGACCATCGCCGATGATGTGAACATGGCCGAGTTTTTAATCGGCTATCACCCGAATGTTAATCAACAAGATTTGACGGGTGGCACGGCACTGCATTGGGCGGCAGAAAATGCCAATATTAAAATGTGCGAACTGTTATTAACCAACGGTGCCAACCCTAATGCATATACTACGGCCAGTGAGCCGGTACTGGTGAAACCGTATTTGCGTGAACAGCGTGAAGTGATGATGCTACTGCGTGAACGCGGTGCTAGTTTGCAATTCGCGCAAGACTTTGTGAATGCTAAACTATTAGGCCATCGTTATGATTTAGTTGGGCAAGTGGATATCGTTGATGCCGATGAGAAATTTACTGAAGTCGATTTCGAAGGTTTCTTTTTGGAATCCAGCTTGGATATTATTCGTCAATCGCTGCAAGATCATCAGCGTAATTTTGCTGCCAAACATTTACGTGAGCATTTTGATCGCGTCAGTATAGTGATTGATGCGTTGTCTCGTGCACGTGAATTGATTCGCTATCAACATTATCAAACCCAAGCGGCGAATCACGCGATTCAAATCAAACGCCTGATTAATCATGATTTAGTTATTATCCCCGTGGGTTATCAAGGTCATGCGATTACCTTGGTTAAATACGGTAACTATTTAGCGATATGCAATCGTCGCCGTGTGAATGCCTTTGCCGACCATTTAGCGATTGGCCGCATGGGTCGGCCAAATTTATTTAATTATGACTTGATAAAAAAGTGCTTATATGAAAAAAGCAGCGCACATTTTATCGAAACCCAATTACCTGCTTTGCTAGACTTGCAACCGGTGACACGCTTAATGTTAAAGCGCCAAATCAGTGGTAACTGTTCGTGGGCTAATGTTGAAGCAGCGATTCCTTTGTCGTTGTTTTATCTGACACAGAACATGAACGAAAAGATGCCGCCTATTATTGCGCGTGATCATCCTGCGATTAAATTTTATCGTCAATGGGAAGAGTGGGACAAAGATCGCGCCTTGCAGTTTTGTATGCAAGATTTCCATCAAGCCAGTCCAGCACGTAAAGCGTCCAAGGCAGCACAAATGGCTGCGGTGCTATTTCAACGTTGTGGTGCGAAATATCAAAAAGATATTCAGCGTGCCAAAAGAATTATAAAGTTGTTAAAAGATACTGAGTATGACTACGTGATTTCAAATTATATACAAAGCTATAGTCAATTAAAGCGTACTAATGCTGGTAAGAATTTATTAAAATTATTAGACTTAAAGGATGACCCGTTCGCGGGTGATGAAGCACTATGAAAATACTATTAACCGTTTTACTGTCGTTAACCTTTAGCGTTCTGTCTGCCAATCCAGTGTTGCCCGGCAAATACCAAATGCATAATGTAGTCTCGGCGGATTTTAAGCATTTGGTCGATCAGGTGCATCAACAATACGGCAAAGACATGTTGTTAGTGTTTGATGATGACAATACTCTCGAGACTACTGATAAAAAACATTATGGCTATTTGGGTAGTGCTACTTGGTATAGCTGGCAAAGTGATTTATTAAAAAATCATCCGAATTCAAAGCAATTGATGGCGCACAGTGTGTCAGAGTTATTAACTGAACAGCGCTTTTTATTTGGCGTTATCCCCATGCAGCCGACAGAGCATCAGTTGGTGCACATGATTGATCGGTTTGAAAAACAAAATATACCGGTATTGGTTGAAACCGCGCGTGGTCCGGAAATGGCGCAGGCAACACAGAGCAGTTTGCAGCAAGCGCATTTGCATTTTACTTATCATGCAAAGACCGTTTTTCCAGTGTTTAAACCCAGTGATCGTTTGTGTCAGGTCAGTGCGTCAGGCCGCGATGCCAGCTTGGATCGCGCTGTGTATTATGTCTCTGGTCAGAATAAAGGTGAGATGCTCGATTGTTTATTTGTGCGATTAGGTCAATACCCTAAAGCGATTGTATTTGTAGATGACACCAACCACAATGATCAAGATGTTTATAGCTATTTCCAGCAACACTACCCTAATATAAAAATATTTACTGTTACTGACAATCATATGCAATCAGTGGTCAATCATTTTGGTGCAAAACAAAAACGTCAAGCGTGGCAGCGATGGCAACAATTGCAGCCTCAGTATCAGCAATGGTTAAGTGACGAATTGACTTAGCTTTAAGCACACCTTAATGTTTTATCAAGCTTTTGTCCCCCTCTTTCTAAATAATGTTGTTATAATCCTGTGTTGCTTAACAATGTAGGGTGTGGGGATTATGAGGCAGACCGAAATAGAGGTGGCTAAAGCTAAGTTAAAAGAGGCGTATTCAGATTTACTGTTTTCATCGGAAGGCCACGAAAAAATTGCTGCTACACAGGTGTTGGTAGGGGCACAAGTTGAACTTGCGCAGTGCTTGCTTGGTGCAAGTGATTTTGATTTATCAAGGTCGATCGCAATGGTATCAGCGGATAGTGGTAGGACAGTATATACAGGTTCAGTGAATAATTGGATTGCAGAAAAAAATACAGCGTTAAAAGCCGCAATAAAAAGATTGGCGCCGGCTGAGGTGCAGATCGCTTTGCAGCAAGGTGCTTCACCTTTTGCGGTTCATCCATGTGCAGATGTCAGTACGATTGCAGCCAAACAGATTAATTTTTTATTACAGCAGCACAAAGAATTATTATTAGCTGATTATAAAGCGCGTCTTAGTGCTATATTGCCGCACCTAAAAGCACTGACGAATCATCATATAGAGCCTGGTATCAAGCAGCTTGAAAGATTTATTGATGAGGTAAAGGCAGATGATGTGCCAACTTTTTGTATCGAGGCTTTAGGATTACACTTTTTTATTGATGAGTCACACAAGGTAAAAGACGCTGCAGGTAAGGTGGTGGCGCGCGATGATTGGCCGAGAGTTATAAAATTTGTTGCTCTTCTAGGAGAAAAAGTGGCTGCGCATAATTTTGCTCAGGCAACTCATCCGTTATTAGCCGATGGCAGCCTACGCCTTGATAGCCAGCAAGCCATTTGGCATGACTGCTTGGCTAAGATTCCCAGTAAAGGGGAGTCGCTGAACGAGATTAAAAGGCATCAAGCGGCAGTTGTGGCAAACATATGGCGTCGTCGATCAAGTGGTTTATCAGTTGGCTCTGGCGCTGCATCAGTATCTGCTTCTGAAGTAGCGTTACCGGTTATGCGGCCGTAACATTAAGTGACAACTGCGCGGTTAGCTATTCCCGCTGGGTGAAGCGGCTGTTATAATGATACAACGCTGATCACAGTTAAACCAAAGGTGGAACCTTATGCGCAACGCAAGAAGAATTTGCACAGCACTACTGACAGGATTATTACTAGTAGCTGCATTAACCGTATCAGCAGGTAAAATAGAACACGGCAAGCTTGGTCGACAATTATCCAAAGATCATGAGCGTATGCCAGCCAGTCGCGATCAAACGTTTCAGCTCAGCCCATTTTATGCCATCGTCGCCAATGGTAATATCGATTTATTTATCCATGGCAGCAAATCCTACCAAAGTGTCACCCTCGAAAATTACCACGACTACGTAAACCGCGGTAAACAAACCAAACAAAAAGTGCCAGTGCTCTGGGTTGATAATGGTGTTTTATATATAGACAACGAAAAGTGGATGAATAAAGGTGAAACCATGCACATCGATGTCAATGTCAAAGACCTCAATGGCTTGTTCGTCACCGGGAATATCTTGGTGGTAGGTGATCATATAATAAGTAACGGCATGGCCATCGATGCTGATAGCACCCGCAATATACACCTCGATGGGAAAATGACCGTCAATTGGCTCAATTCACGCGGCAGTGGCAATATCGATATCGGCTGGATACAAAGTCACCACATGCAAATGCTTGGCACCGGTTCAGGAATGATTCGTCTCGCCGGCGTGGCCCACGATATGCGCGTGCGACTCTACAATAAACAACAATACGCCGGTCAATACCTGCGTACCAACAATCTGATGATCGCAACCCGCGAACATTCAGATGCCAGCGTGTTTGCCAACAACACCCTCGAAACGTTTGCGTATGATTGGAGTAATATCTTTTACTATACGACGCCGGGTTCGTTGAATCGCATGACTCTCCAGTCAGGCAATGTAATGCAAGCCGACTGGAGGTTGTAGCACTTGAGCTTATTAGCGGACAATCTTGACTGAAATTAACAGTTAAAAAATCGTCAGTTATGTTCAATAAAACCCTCATTTTTAACTGTTAATTTCAGTCAACCTTGTCGCACTTCTAAGCTCAAGTAAATTTCATGCTGCAGGATGATTTTTCGTAATCTAAGTGTCCAACCTTGCCTCACTACTGAACGTTAAATGGAGATATGTCATCCCGGATAATCGGCGAAGTCGATTATCCGGGATCTACCGTCTTGATAGTCAAGTATTTAAAGCTAAATTCCTTCACATT